>JBOGWX010000116.1:0-2995 GCA_050694055.1 Actinomycetota bacterium | reverse complement strand
CTTGCACCAACGGCATGAACTCGTGGAGAGCCGGATGCGTGGAGACGCGCACGTCCGGTTCGGAGGGCGGGCCGAGGAGACGGACCGAGAGAAATCTCGACACCGCGCCTCGGTCCGACCCCTACACGCGCGGGATTGCGCGCGATCATGCGCGCAATCCCGCGCGCGTTCTCGGCCTCCTGGAGGATGCGCGCCACGACTCGGTAGGCGTTCCTGACGGTCCCGGGCCCGACCCCCCGGGAGATCAGTTCGGAGATCCACTGCTGGATGTGGGTGCGCTCGATCCGGCCCAGCGGCGCCTTCTTGAACCAGGGCAGGATGTGGAGCCGCAGCAGACCCTCGTAGGACACCTGGGTCGACGGTTTGAGATGCACGGTCGAGGCCAGCCACTTCGCGGCGAAGTCACCGAAACGAACCTTGGCCCGCGCCGGATCGGTCCACTCACCGGAGTGCTTTGCGGCCTCGACCCGCGAGAGGAAGGCTCTCGCCTCGGCCTTGGTCCGAAAACACTTGGAGCGTTGCCGGCCCATCGGATCCCGGTACATCGCTTCGTAGCTGCCACTTTCTCGTCTGCGTATCGCCATCCCTACCGATCTCCGCAGTTGTCGGATCGCCCGGATGGGCGCTTTCTCCCCCTGATACCGCGCGCCTGTGACATCCAGCCCGAAGGGACTGTCTGAGGCCGAGAGGGAAAGGAATCGGGGTCCCACGAGGGCTCGTCGAGGCGGCGGGACTCGAGCCACGCCTCGACCCCGTTAACGGCAAAGCGCAGGTGCCGCCCGACCTTGAAGGCCCCCAGCTCGCGTGCGTGCCGGTACACGAACGCGGGGGTCACCTGAAGCAGCTCTGCGACATCGGAGACCTTAAGCAGGGGCGGACGCCCAGCGTCAGGCATGGGGCCCCTCCTCGAGTTCCTGTTCCCAGAGGAGGTTTCGCTCGTAGGGCAGGAAGTGATCCGTCGTCAGCCACGAGTGCTGGACGAGGAGGACCTCGCCGTCTCCTCCGAGGTAGGTCTGTCCTCGCCCAATGATCAGCGCGTCGGTGTCCAGGATCTCCATCTGGATTCGGACTTCCCTGGATGGCTTGCGCACAACGACAACTTCGTAGACGCGAGCAAGCTGCGCGTCGGGTCGGTTCTTGAGTAGCCAACCAGCCGTGTTGTCACCCTCGGGAGTGACCAAGACCTCCAGCGGGATGACGCCTACCGGTGCCCACGTTTCTACGATTTGCGCTGGTTCGTGGCACTCGTCTCTGTAGAGCACCCGTGTATGACAAAGCCAGTCGGCGACGAACCGAACGTTCTGCTCGAACTCATGGTCGATGAAGCCCTCGTAGTCGCGCGCTTCCAATCTCGCAATGAGCACCTCGCGCTGGGGACGATTCTCCGTGACCGACCACAGCAGCTCGTCTACCAACTCGTCGTCGGGATTGGGGTGGACCGGTTCCTCTTCGGGATCCTCGCCTTCGGGTGGCGGCCATTCATCCACGGGGCTCACTCTTCGTTGTCCTGTCGGTTCAGCAAAGGAAGATCGATGAGGCGAATACGGTCGCCGTCCCCATAGGGCTCGGTCCATTGGGCGGGAAGCCAGTTGCCTGCGAGCGGGTCGCTCCGAAATAGGTCCCGGTGGGAAGTGGCCACACAGAGGTTTTGGTACGAGAACAGATGACGACGTGCGTGCCGTTCTCTGTTCTCGCTCGGGAACAGGAACAGGAGGACGTCGGGCCACCGGTCCGGGTCGACGGGTGAGAGGAGTTGTTTCCTTTCCGCCAGCCAAGAGAACCCGTTCATCTTCTCGGCGAACTTCCGCCCGCGCTCGGTGCCGCGGTCAAGCTCCAGAAGGAACGAGCAGCGACCCTGCGGGCCATAGAGGATGCCCTGACCGTCAGGTCGGATGGCGAACCCGTCCGACCACTCTTTCGCGCAGCGACTCTCGGACCACCACCGAGGCAGACGATGTCCTGGGGCCTCCCGGCAGCCAAGGATCAGGGAAATGAAGAAGTCGTGGACCTCGAGGAGATGGGGGAGCTTGGAGTTGTGAACGAGTTTCTGATCGGCAGTGATCCGCTGCTTGATGCGCTTGAGGTCGAGGTCGTAGTAGCCGGCGACGATGTAGGCACCGAGCTCCCCCAGGACGTAGTGGAACGGAGCGGAGCCCTTCGAGCGCTGCGGTTGGAATCGTCTCACTACGCCGCGTTCGTAAAGCTCGAGCATGCGTTCTCGGGCTTTGCGAGGTTGGGTGAAGTGAAGATCGCAGAGCTGGTGGATCGTGAGGACGCGGTGCTTGTAGAGGTCGAGACAAATCTGAAGGTCCCTTTCAGTGATCCAGTTAGCGGAAGCAAAGACATCTTCGGGAGAGACACGGGAGAGGAGTGCCCGCTTGCGGGCGCGACGAGCCTCACCGCCCATCGGACCCCCGGGTACATGCGATGACCTGGAACTTCAACGGCTGACGGGGCCGGGCCCGAACGGAACCCTGGATGGCCCAGCGATTGGACCGTGCGTTGGATCCCCAGTTGGACGCGCGCCCATGAGGCGAAAGGATGTTACCGGGTAGGAGCGCGGCGTTCTCCTTGCGATAGCGGGCGATGCCGAGGAAGGCGTCCCTAGGCGCCGAGGAAAGCGCGGCTATCGCGAAATCGCCCCACCCGGTCAGACACCTCGGTGGCTGCGACGAAGATTCCAAAATTCGGAAGCAAAGTTTTGAACCCATGCGCCCAGCCAAGCGTCCGACCCGGAGAGATTCCGGAGAGATGCCGGAGATCACGACTGACGAGCGCCGAAGTGGCAGGTCGTACGGGGAGAAAGAAAATTAGGCTCCTCACGCGAATTTGTGCCAGCTTTTCGGTAGTTCGAGCCCGCCCATGCAGTGATACATCGCCAGTGTGAAGGTCCATTCTTTCCGGAAGCCGCGCGCTCTGTGGGCGATCGCTTTTGCGTTGTTGTTCATCGCCTCAACGGCTCCATTGTCGATGCGGCAATCGAAGTAAGCCAGGA
>JBOGWX010000115.1:0-2722 GCA_050694055.1 Actinomycetota bacterium | reverse complement strand
GACACGTGCATCGCTCGCATCTTCAACTCCATCACCGCTGACGAGCAGGTGCTCTATGACGATGGCCGCGAGCTGCGCAGGGAGTCGGTGGAGGAGCTCGCCGGGAGGCTGGCTCGGGCCAGTGTGACGCCCGGCTACGTGTCCGCCCGGGCGCCGGGACCCCTCGCCACCACTCTGGCGCCGGGTCTGGAGTATCCGCTTGACTCCTTCCAGGTACCCGCGTTCGCGGACGGATCCCGGATGGTGAGCGCCCGCGCAACGGCGCTGATCGCGCACCCCACCGAGCAGGACTGCTACGAGGTGAGCACCCGCTACGGGCGCTCCATCAAGGTCACCGGCGACCACTCGGTCTATGTCGAAGGTGCGGACGGACGACCCACCGCGAGGCCCGTGGAGCAGCTCGAGCCTGGGCAGCGCATCGCCGTGGCCCGGCGGATCGATGTACCCGAGCGCGACCGAACCGAGGTCAGCATGCTCGATGTCTGGCGCTGGACCGAGAACAATCCGTGGGATCTCCTGGTCGAGCGGCCCGGTCTCGGGGCGCTGGCCTGGGAGCAGCGGCGCGACCTCTTCGGGCTGCTCGTCTCGGAGCGTCGCAACGCGGGCCCGAACTGGCGAAACGGAGCCTGGACGAAGCTGATCAGGATGCGTCAAACCGACCGTGTGCCGCTACCCGTGCTGCACCGGATCTGTACGGGCCTCCCCGAGGATGCCCGCGTCCGTCTGCGGCATGCCGGTCGCAGTGTGCCGCTGGCGGCGCGGATCAAGGTGACGGACGAGCTGCTGTGGCTTCTGGGCCTCTACGTAGCCGAGGGCTGCATGCACGAGAGCGGAAAGAACGCTGGAGTCTCGATCAGCGGCGATCCGGCGCTCCTCGCGCGCGCGGCCTCCATCGTCGAACGTCAGCTGGGGCTTCACGTAGTCCGCGTCCCAGAGGCTCGGGGAAAACGAGCGGCCTCGATCGACGTCAACTCGAACCTGCTGCTTCGACTCCTGGATTACTTGGGTTTCGACGACAACCGCAAGCGGATCCCGGGTTGGATTCTGGGGCTGCCGCTGAGCCGGCTCAAGTGGTTCATCGAGGGTTATCGGGAAGGCGACGGGGTTCACTCGGGCGCGAGGTTCGAGGAGGGTGTTCGCCACGAGTTCAGCACCGTCTACGACGAGCTGAAGGACGACCTCGTCGTGGCATTCGCGAGGTTCGGTCTTGTGCCGTCCGTGGGGGCGTACGACACGACGCTGAAGCGGCGGACCGGACCAAGGCGTTACCCGTTCTGGCGTCTCACGCTTGCAAATGTTTCTCCCTGGAGTCCCCTCGAGTGGGATCACGGCGTGACCCAGCGCCTGAACACGCGCGCGACGAACGATCTGGTGTGGGCACCGGTCGTGCGGGTCGAGAAGATCGCCGCGACACCGCTCGTCTACGACTTCTCGGTCCCGGGGCTCGAGAACTTCTGGGCCGGCACTGGGGTGCTCGCCCACAACACGTCAGGGCCGCGGATGCGCCCGCACGACGGCCGCGCCATCCCGACGTTCCTGCGCCAGGCGATGACCGACAAGCCGCTGACGGTGTTCGGCGACGGCTCCCAGACGCGCAGCTTCTGCTACGTCGACGACATGATTCGCGGGCTCGTCCTTCTGGCCGAGTCGGACGTGCACGAGCCGGTCAACCTGGGCAACCCGGACGAGCTGAGCCTGCTCGAGCTCGCCAAGCTGATCGTCGAGCTGACCGAGTCCCGTTCCGAGATCGTGTTCGAGGCGCTGCCGATCGACGACCCGCAGGTGCGCCAGCCGGACATCACCCGAGCGAAGCAGCTGCTTGGCTGGGAACCCGAGATCGACGTCCGCGAGGGCCTGCGGCGTACCATCGAGCATTACACGCAGGTCCTCGGCACCCCCGCCCAGCGATGAGCAGCACGTTCCTGGACGCACCCTTTACCGCCTGACACCCCCGTAGCATCGTTGTCGTGTTAGTCAGGATTCCGCTGATGGAGCGGGATGACATCCCGGAAGGGCTGTGCCAGTGCGGGTGCGGAGAACTGACAAGCGTGGCGCCCATGACCAGCCGCGCCAAGGGTCACGTGAAGGGCAAGTCCTACCGCTACGTTCGAGGTCACGCTCGGCGTCGGGCCATCATCGAGTTCGATGTCGATGAGCGGACGAGGTGCTGGTTATGGAAGGGGAACATCGGCCCAGGCGGATACGGCCGGATTCGGTTCAAGTACCAGGGCATCCTTGCCCACCGCCTCTTCTACGTCGCATTCAAGGGCCCGATCCTCGAAGGTCTTGTTCTTGATCATCTCTGCCGCAACCCCGCGTGCGTGAATCCGCGACACCTTGAGTGCGTTACACGTGGGGAACAATCGACTTGGGTTCGGTACCAAGCTCACCAAGGAGGATGCGCGGACGATTCGCCGCAACGTCAGAGCGCTTGCCAATCGGTACGGTGTGAGTATCCGGACGATTTGCGGTATTGCAGAGGGGACGCACTGGAAGGACGCATGAGCGGTTCCGAACCCAAGAACCTCGAAGCTATCTCTCGCGCCATCGATGAGCATGCCGCGAACTGCGAGTGGCCAGCCGTTGCCATCGAGCTGAATCCCTTCGAGGTCGAGCGGCTCGGCTGGGACTCGATCCGCGGCCTTCCGATCCGGGGGAACCCGGCGCTCGAGACCGGGACTTTCGAGGTCGTCTGCGCCCGCGAGGAGCGCGAGCCGGGCGA
>JBOGWX010000114.1:0-11363 GCA_050694055.1 Actinomycetota bacterium | reverse complement strand
GCGACGCGCCGGGCCCGGTCGGCCTCCTGCGCCATCTCCGTCGCGAGGGCGTCGGCGTCGTCCGCCTCCCGCGCAAGGCGCTCCGCGTCCTTACGCGCGGCTCGGATCTCGGTGGCCGGCCGCTCGTCCAGGTCCGGCGCCGCCGCCATCGTCCAGGCGCCCTCGAGATCCGCCGGCGCATCGACCTCGGCCGTGAGTGTCCCCGCGCGCAGCTTCTCTCTCGCCTCGTCGTCGACCGCCGCATTGAGCAGCGTGGACGAGATGCGATCGAGGTGGCTGCGGCTCGAGCTGGATCCCTCGCTCTCGAGTGATTCGGCTGCCCGTTTAGTGAGCCGGGTGACGAGCTCTCGGCGGTCGGTCATCGCGGTGCGCAGAGTCGCAGGATCGGAGCCCTCCATGAGCGCGTCTTGCGCTCTGCGCAGGCGCTCGCCCGCTTCGAGCAGCGCGCCGACGTCGTCGGGTTGCGAACGAGCCAGCTGATTGACCGCCCACACCGTGATCGGCGGCTTCCTCAACGCCTTCACCGCTGCGGCCGGCTCGTCCTCGCCTTTCTTCTTGAGGTCCGCCGCCAGTGCGTTGCGAGCCGCGGTGAACTCCTTCAGCGGCAATCCGAAGAGGTCGTCGGGGGAATCAACCATGGCTAAGGAACTTCCGCCGGCGCCGGCGCTCCGAGTGCGGGAATCAAAGAGTTCTGGGCGGGACCGACGCCCTCGATGAGCATCAGGGGTCCGAAGTTGAGCAGGACGATCGCGCCCACGAGCAGGTTGGCGCGCGTGTTGTAGGTGCGGGCTCGCTCGTGTTGCGCCGGTCCGGGACCGACCGTGAGCACATCCCGTCCGGTGACCTCGGCCAGCAGCTCGTGCTGGTGCAAGGCTCGTTCGGCCTGCTCGGGATCCGCTACTCGCAGGAGCAGTCCGTGGGTCTGTTGATGCGGGCGCACCAGGTGGATGGGTCCCTTGGCGGCCATCACCTTGTTGGTCCGCCGAGCGCCGTGCAGCGCCTCGGGACGGTTCAGGAGCAGAAGGACGTTGGGGGGGTCGCCCACATGGCTGACGAGCGGAAAGGGCGAGCCCCCGGTGCGCGAGTAGAGCCACCCGGGTAGCCGTGGGCCCAGATAGCCGCCCGGCGCGGTGATGGGGAAGCGGCGATGATCGCGCGGTCCGATATGCCACCGGCGAGGGGGAATCGACGGGTCCACGGCGGCAAGCGCGAGGTCCGACTTCGGTATGCGCAGCGGACGCCGCAGGACCCCGGGATGGTGGATCGTCACGCCCTCAGGATCAACCTGGAGATGTGCCTTGCGCGTGAAGGCGGCATGCAGCATGAGCAACCCGAGGAAGGCACCGGCTGCGCCGGCATGCCACATCACCGCCAGCAACGCAAAGCTTGCCCCTAGGCTTTCGTCGGGATCGATTTCCTGGATGACGATACTCACCGCGATCCAGACCCCGAGGAGGGGCCAGAGTGCCCGGAAGAAAGCAATCACGCGGCTGTACAGGCTCACGCGCAGCGGAAGCGTCCAGACCGGGCTGACCGGCGGGGGCGAGAGTTCCGAGTCCGTTCGCACCACTCGCGTTTCATCCGACACCTGGCTTACTCTGCCACGCGGCAAGGCAACCGAGAACAACGAGCGACCGGCCCCGGCAACCGATCGAGGGGGTGGCTCGTCAGATGGGCAAGGGAATCACCATGGGCCCCCCCATGAATGGACATGAATGGAGTGGTTAGATGCTCAGGGACGCACGGCTCCGGATGGTCGCCCTCCTGTGCGTTGCCGCGCTGACGGTGCTCGGCGCCTGCAGCGGCGATCCGGCTTCGGTGGCCGACGACGCCTCGAACGGAGCCTCGGCCGATAACGATCCGACGCCGTCACCCGTCGAAGAGACCGACGACGCGCCGTCACCCTCGCCCGAGGAAGAATCGGAAGAAGAGGCCACCGGGAACCTCACCTTCGAGGTGTGGTTTGCAAAGGGCCGAAGGCTGGCCCCTGCGTTCGTGACAGAGGAAGCGACTCCACGGGTGGGCTCAGCCGCTCTCGAGGCGCTCTTCGCCGGCCCCCCGAGCGGCGAGGCCAAGGTCTACTCGGCCATCCCCAGGGACACGAGACTCAACGGTCTCGCCATCAAGGGAGGAACGGCCACCGTCGACCTCTCGTCTGCCTACGAATCCGGCGGTGGAACCGCGTCGATGGGCATGCGCCTGGGGCAGGTGACCTTCACGCTGACGCAGTTCCCTACCGTGAAGCGCGTCGCTTTCGAGCTCGACGGCGAACCGGTCGAGATCTTCTCGGGTGAAGGTCTCGTGATCGAGAAGCCGCTCACGCGCGCCGACTTCGAGGACATCTCTCCACCGATCATCCTGAGTCGCCCGCGTGCGAACTCCGAGGTGCAAAGCCCGGTGACGATCTCGGGTACCGCCAACGTCTTCGAGGCCACCGTCTCGATCCGGATCGTCTCCGCGACTGGCGAGGTGCTCGCCGAGACGTTCACCACCGCCACCTGCGGATCGGGTTGTCGAGGGGGCTACTCCGAGCCGGTCGACTTGGACGTCGAGGAACCGACCGAGGCGACGATTCTCGTCTTCGAGCAGTCGGCCGAGGATGGCAGCGAACGGTTCCCAGTCGAAGTGCCGGTGACGCTACTTCCTTGAGAGCTTCACTACCTCACCGGCTCGATCGGAGTGACCTCGCTTGTGCACGCGCTGCAGCGCGTCGCCGCCGCCTGAATCAGCGTGAAGCAGAAGGGGCAGTTGCGGGTTGCGGGGGCCGGTGGCTCCGCCGCCGGCCGCTGCAATCGATTGACGGCCTTGATGACCAGGAACAGCACGAACGCGACGAGCAGAAAGTTGACGAGGGCGGTCAAGAATGAGCCGTAGAAGATGGTCGCGTCGCCGAGCCCAAATGACAACTGATTGAAGCTCGGCTGTCCCACGATGGCGGCGACCAACTGCAGGACCACATCTGCCACCAGCGAGTTGACGACCGTGCTGAAGGCGAGGCCGAGGATGACCGCGACCGCCAGGTCAATCAGGCTTCCCTCGAGAGCAAACGCTTTGAACTCCTCGAGCATGTTCTTCATGTTCCATACCTCCGCCGCGATTAATCGGGGCCTGAATCGTGCCGAAGACATTATCGTGATGGTCCCTACTGCAACCCCTGACGGCGAGGGCGACGAGCGCGTCGACCTCGATTCGACTCCCGTTGTGCTGCTGCTGGACGCATGTCGCATCAGCGCCACCATCTACCTCGCTCCCGAGCTGGGTCGTTTCTCCGAGGCGTGGGAGTCGGTAATGCGCGATCATCGGCTCTTCATCCCCGTCACGGACGCCACGGTGACAACGCTCGTGGGAGAGCCCGTCGGGGACAGGGCCGATTTCATGCAGGTGCGCAAGGCCGATATCAGAGCGGTCTGCCCACTGGACGACGCGCGCTGATCGCTCCTCCAAAAAGCCTCAAGCTCGCCCGGCCGGCTGCCGACAAGAAAGTAACTAGTCATTTGGGGCTAGTAGGGGCTCTGAGCGAAAGCTCGCAAAGTCCCTGGGAGCAGAAGGGGCGGAGGCGAAAGTGGAGCACTCGGTGGGGGCGATGGCGGGGATATCGGTGGCCGGGCTCGGCGAGCGATCGCTTGCGGAGCGTCTCAGCAAGTTGTTGGAGCGGACACTTGCTCGACGGTTCGCGAGCCTGGCATTGGTGGCTGCGGCCTTCGGGGTTGCGCTGGTTCCCCTCAACGACGTCGCCAGCCGTTTCGCGTTGTTCGGCCCCCTCGCGGTGCTGGCGGGCATCCTCATCGAGACGCACTTCACGGCCCACGCGCATCTCAAGGAGATGGCCGGTATCGACCCGCTGACCCAGGTGGCCAACGTCGGTCGTCTCTACGACGAGCTCTTCCTGCTCGAGTCGCAGAAGACTCCGTTCGCGCTCCTCATCTTCGACATGGACGATCTCAAGACGATCAACGACACCTACGGGCATACCACCGGGTCGGCTGCGATCGTGGCCGTGGCCCGCTCCCTGCGCTCGGCGGTGCGCGCCACCGACTGCGTGGCTCGTTACGGCGGTGACGAGTTCGCGGTCGTGCTCCGCGATGCCGACAAGGCGGGGGCCTTCAAGATGATCGAGAGGTTTGGCGAGGCCCTGGTTAACGAGTCCCGAGACCTCGAGCCCAACCTGAGCGTCAGCGCCGGAGTGGCGTTGTACGGGAGAGACGGGTTCACGCCGGAGGACCTGCTCAATGCCGCAGACGCGGCGATGTACAGGAAGAAGCGCTCCTCGCGGCACTGACCGGGCACCGCGGGCTCGACCGCTCGCGCACGAAGTAGCATCCCGGTTCATGGAAAAGCAGGCATCGAAGGACCCGAGCTCTGAGCTCGTCTACGAGAACACCATTCACGAATCCCTCGGCATTCGCGCGCTCGAGGTCACTACCGACCGGGTGGTGCTCGAAATGGACGTGACGACCGCCGTGCATCAACCGATGGGCTTGCTGCATGGCGGCGCGTCGGCGGTGCTCGCGGAAAGCGCGGCATCTACGGGGGCGTTCATGAACTGCGACCCAGGAGTCGAATTCGCAGTCGGTGTGGATCTGAACATCACTCATTTGAGGGCGAAGCGTTCGGGCAGGGTCACTGCCACCGCATTGCCGGTTCGCAAGGGGCGAACGGTGCACGTGTGGAATATCGACATCGTGGGGGAGGACGGCAAGCAGGTCGCCGTGGCTCGATGCACTCTCGCCGTCCGCAAGATCGCGGACCAGAGGGCGTAGTCCGACGGCCGGATCGAAAGGAACTTAGATGTACGAGCGGATAGTTGCGGGCACGGACCTCAGCAAGACGGCACGGATCGCCACCGACAGGGCCGCCACGCTGGCGAAGGGTCTGTCGGCACAACTGGTGCTCGTGCACGCGGGTTCGGACCCCGGGGAACCGCTCAGGACGCTCGGCGAGACCTACGGAGCGGAGGTCGTGGCGCGCAAGGGCAATCCGATCGATGTGCTGCTCGACGCTGCGGAATCGGGCGTGTCGACGTTGCTGGTCGTCGGCAGCGTCGGGATGAGCGGAGCTCGTCGCTTCATGCTCGGAAACGTTCCCAACAAGATCAGTCACAGTGCGACCACGGACCTGCTCATCGTGAAGACCGATCCACCCCCGAAAGAGGTGGAGGCTTACACCAAGATCCTGGTCGGCACCGACGGTTCCTCGACCGCGATGTCGGCCGTCGATCGGGCGGCGGACCTGGCCGGGACGCTCGGCGCCCACCTCTTGATCGTATGCGCCTACGATCCGCCCAGTGAGGCCGAGCTCGAGCGCATGGCGGCCGGCTCCGGGAGCATCAGCGCCCAGTGGGATGCCGACCGGGCGCTGCGTGATGTCCCCGACGAGTTCCGCTGGCGCATCGCCGGGGCCGCTCAGGCCCAGGATGTCTTGGAGCGGTCCGAGGAGCACGCGGCCAAACGTGGAGTGGATGCCGAGGTCCGTACCATCAAGGGCGCGGCCCCCGAAGTCCTGATCTCGACCGCCGAGGAGGAAGATTTCGAGCTCATCGTGGTTGGAAGCGTTGGCATGACCGGGGCGGAGCGCTTCAAGCTCGGCAACGTCCCGCACCGCGTCAGCCACCATGCGCCAACGGACCTGCTGATCCTGCGGACCAACTGACCGGCGATGGTCGATCGAGAATCGCACGCGATGAGAAAGGGACTCGATGAGGGTTCTCAGCGTCACGGCTCATCCGGATGATCAAGCGATCGTCTCGACGATCGCGCTCGGGAGCGCGGAATGAGGGTTCTCAGCGTCACGGCGCATCCCGACGATGTCGAGTTTGGTTGCGCGGGCACGCTCGCGAAGTGGGCGGACCAGGGCGCCGAGGTCACCATGTGCATCGTGACCGACGGCTCGACGGGCACGCAGGACCGTGAGCTGATGGGCGCGAATCTCTCGGAGCTGCGCAAACAAGAGAGCCAGCGCGCCGCCGACATCATCGGGGCCAAGGAGGTGGTGTGGCTCGACTACCAGGACGGTTACGTCGAGCAGACGCTGGAGTTGCGCAAGGACATCGCCCGCACGTTTCGCAGGTTCCGCCCGCACCGTTACATCGTCATGGACCCGGCCCCCGTAATCGGGGACTTCGTCAATCACCCCGACCACAGGGCCATCGGTCAAGCCTCGCTCGACGTGACGCTGACGGCCGGGACCACGCCGGGGCATTTTCCCGAACTGCTCGACGAAGGGCTCGAGCCGTGGCGCGGGTTACGCGAGCTCTGGATCATGGGGCCCGGCGAACGTCCGCACCTCGAGGACATCTCGTCCACCATCGATCGCAAGATCGAGGCGCTGCTGTGCCACCAGAGCCAGGTCGGTGACGATGCAGACCGCATCGCGACATGGATGCGCCGGCGGTGGGCCGAGATCGGCGAACCGGCCGGTTTCACGCACGCCGAGCCCTTCTATGTCATCGCGCAGGGCCCCGGCTTCCACGCCGAGGAGGTCGAGGAGGACGTGGACCTAGCGGCGCCCCCCCTCGACCCGGCGTCGGCCCCGGTCCGCCCGCAGGACTAGAACGTGGCCCGAGTCCGCCTGCCACCTGGCGGGAACACGCGCTTCGATTCTTGTGTTTCAACCTATGTGAGCAGGGAAAATGCGCCTCGAGGGGTTGGGTTAGGATGACCTAACTGCTAGACTGCGCAGGCAGAGCGAAACTCTCGCAGCGGATGGCGTCAGTGTGGGCGCCCCGACGACCCGACCGAGCGGCAGAGGGGGTCTCCCGAAGTGGCAACCGAGACCGAAGAACTGAAGGTTCAGCAGGAAAACGAACAAGTCCGCCAGATCAAGGGCGACTACAAGTACGGCTGGCACGACGCGACTAGCTACGACGAGGCGCCGCAAAAGGGCCTGTCGCACGAGGTCATCGACATGATGTCGGACCGCAAGGGCGAGCCCGACTGGATGCGCAAGCTGCGCCACAAGGCGCTCGACATCTTCTACCGCAAGCCCATGCCGACCTGGGGCGCCGATCTCAGTGGCATCGACTTCGACGACATCTACTACTACCTCAAGCCCATGAACCAGGTGAAGTCCTGGGACGACATGCCCGAGGACATCAAGGCGACCTGGGACAAGCTCGGAATTCCCGAGGCCGAGAAGAACTACCTGGGTGGCGTCACAGCACAATATGAATCCGAAGTCGTTTACCACAAGACCCAGGAGGAGCTCGAGAAGCGCGGCATCATCTTCTGCGACATGGACACGGCGCTGCGCGAGCACCCCGACATCGTCAAGCAGTACTTCGCCACGGTTATCCCGGCAGCGGACAACAAGTTCTCGGCTCTGAACACGGCGGTGTGGTCGGGCGGCTCGTTCATCTACGTGCCCCCGGGCATCGAGGTCGAGATTCCGCTGCAGGCTTACTTCCGGATCAACCAGGAGAACATGGGCCAGTTCGAGCGGACCATGATCATCGTCGACGAGAACTCCTACGTGCACTACGTCGAGGGCTGCTCCGCTCCGGTCTACTCGAGCGACTCGCTGCACTCCGCGGTGGTCGAGATCATCGTCAAGGACCACGGCCGGGCGCGCTACACGACGATCCAGAACTGGTCGAACAACGTCTACAACCTCGTCACCAAGCGGGCGACCGCGGGCAAGGGCGCCATCATGGAGTGGGTCGACGGCAATCTCGGGTCCAAGGTCACGATGAAGTACCCGAGCATCTACCTGCTCGGCGAGCACGCCAGGGGCGAGGTGCTCTCGATCGCCTATGCGGGCGAGGGCCAGCATCAGGACGCGGGCGGCAAGGTCATCCACAACGCTCCGAACACGTCCTCGGCGATCACCTCGAAGTCGATCAGCAAGGACGGGGGCCGAGGCGGCTATCGCGGACTCGTGCGCATCGACAAGGGGGCCGAGCACGCCAAGAGCCACGTCATCTGCGACGCGCTGATCCTCGACGAGAAGTCACGGTCGGACACTTATCCGTACATCGAGATCGAGGAGGAGAACTCCGCGGTCAGCCATGAGGCGACGGTCTCCAAGGTCTCCGACGACCAGCTCTTCTATCTGATGAGCAGGGGACTCGACGAGACCGAGGCGATGCAGATGATCGTGCGGGGCTTCATCGAGCCCATCACCAAGGAGCTGCCGATGGAATACGCGGTCGAGCTCCAGAGGCTGGTCGAGCTCCAGATGGAGGGCTCGGTCGGCTAAGCGAAAAGCGATCAAGCTCAACCTCTCTCGTTTTGTTCCACATAACGAGACAAACCGAGCGAGGTTCATCAGGCGTGGCTGAACTCCCAGCCTTGGAGGACTAAGGCGCGCACCACCCGAACGGGTGGTACAAGCTCCTTCAAATAGGGCATTTACGACCGCGACCCTTCCGCGCGACGCGCGAAACTGTTTAGGTAGCAACTTGTCACCTCGGGCAATCTGGGCACTCATTCACGCCCCCAAAGGAGATTGATGCGCCGCGCGCTTGCCGCTCTCGGCGGGCTCTTGCTGTCTACGACCGTGCTCGTCGCCGCGCCCGCTACGGCGCAGCCTCAGCGCGGACCCCGGGTGGTGGCCGGCGACGGGACCGACGCGCCCGGCCTCGTGACCCGCCTCGATGAGGGCGCGCGCCGCGGTAAGCCGGCCGAGCTGGCCGTGGCGCACCTGAGCGCCAACCGGTCGCTCTACGAGATCGATGCCCCCGCGGCCAACCTCGACGTCATCGACGTCCAGCGTGAGGGGGGACGATCGACCGTGCGGTTGGGACAGCTCTATCGAGGGGTCGAGGTCTTCGGCGCTCAATACTTGGTCCACTTCGACGAGAGGGGGGCCGGGCGCGAGGTCACCGCGGTGAACGGCCACTACTTCACCGAGCTGAACACGAGCGTCGAGCCACGAATCTCCGAGCACGAGGCCGAGATGCTCGCCGTCGCTCGTCTCAGAAGCATCGACGTCGATCGAGTCGAGCGCCACGGCCTGGTCGTGCTTCCGAACGGCGACGGAGTCACGGCGTTTCACTTCAGCATCTGGGGGCGCGGGCCGAAAGGGCCGGTGAAGCAGGAGACGTTCATCAGCGCACGAACGGGGGCCCCTGTTCTCAGCTACAACGACCTTCACCTCGCCGATCCGGTGCTCGGGAGGGGCGTAACGGCGCACGGCGACACGGTCGATCTCAACGTCTTCCACAAGGACGATCTCACCTACGAGTTGCGTGCGCTGCTGGAACCGCCCGTCGGCGAGCCACCACCTCCCTCAATCGAGCCCGTACAGATCCTGACCCACGATGCCGGCGGCAACGATGGGAACACGTTCCAACCAACCGACGCGACCGTCGTGAACTCGTCGACGCCGATGTTCGAGGGGATCCACTCCAACAGCGGGGCCGTCGATGCGCACTGGGGGGCCGAGCGCGTGTTCGAGTTCTACAAGGGCCTGGGGCGCAACTCGATCGACGACGAGGGAGGGGACATCGTTTCGGTCGTGAACGCCGGCGGGGCAGGCGGCGCTCCGATGTACAACGCCTTCTGGGACGGAACCAAGATGGTGTACGGCAACCCCGAACCGGGCCCTGGCTCCGAGGTCTATCCGTTCTCTGCCGACCTCGACATCGTGGCGCACGAGCTCACTCACGGAGTCATCGACTTCACGGCAGACCTGGTCTACCTGAATCAGTCGGGTGCGATGAACGAGGCCTACGCCGACTACTTCGGCAACGCGGCCGACGTGTCGGTAACGGGCACGCCGATGGACGATCCCCAAGCCGGGTACATCGCAGAAGACCTCTGTCGCGTGGCCGAGCCGGACAACTGGGACTGTCCGCTACGTGACATGAACGACGGCACCACCACGGACGACTACGTCTTCTACCTCGTTGATTTCGACAACGGGGGAGTGCACCTCAACTCGACGGTCTTCTCGGGCGCTCTGTGGGACGTGCGTGAGGGACTCGACCCCGCCGTAGCGGACCAGATCATGTACCGGGCGCTGACGATGTGGAACACGCCGCTGGACGACTTCATCGATGGACGCAACGCAGTTCTGGGGGCCGCGGACGAACTCCACGCCAACGGCGACATCGTGCTCACACCGGAGCAACGTCAGATCATCGTCCGGGCGTTCGAGTCGAGGGGCATCGTTCCGAGTTGGGACGACGGGGCGGGGCACAGCGATGCCAAGTCTCTCATCGAAGACGTCGTTCCGCTCGGCTTCTATTTCGCCGCTCCTCAAGTCTCGGGTGCTCGCTTCGTCGTCGGCAACTACTCCGACAAGGAGACGATGTTCGACGAACCTCAGGACATCGTGGTCGGGAACGTTTCCGGCAACGGCGCACAGACCGTCATGAACGCATCCGGTGGCAACGCTCTCTACGACGAGCAACCCGACATCAGCGGCAAGCAGGTTGTGTGGGCACACGGGAGCATCGGTGGCGGTGGGGTTGCCTTCGACGTGCTCAACCGGAAGTTGGGCAAGGGCATGAGAACGATAGCGTCCACCTCCAACATCGAGTGGTTCCCCTCGATCGACGGCAACCTGGTGGCATGGGAGTCGTTCAACGGCAGTCAAACCGATATCTGGGCGCGCCGTATCGGGAGGCTGCCGAAGAGAATGACCCGTTCCGGTGGGGACGAGCTGTTCCCGCAGGTGTTCGGCACAAAGATCGCGTGGTGGGACCTCGGCGGCGGCGGCCGGGCGCCTCGCCTCCGAATCAAGGACTTCAAGTCGCTCAAGAAGGTGACCATCAAGCACAAGAACCCCGACGCCTACCTCGGCCCCCCCGCGTTGAACGACACGCACGTCTTCTGGTTCCAAGATGTCAACGACGACGGCATCGGTTCCATCATGCGAGCGAAGCACAACGGCAAGCGCAAGAAAGCGCTGGTCAAGGCGTCGGACACCGAGGTCGCCCCCGTCTACCAGGGCATCACGCCGGAGGCCCCGCGTCTCTCGGCCAACGAGGACTTCGTCGTGTACCCGGATGAGTACGGTTACGCTCGGGCCTCCGACCCCGGCTACGACCGTGAGCAGGTCGGGCGGGACGTGTGGATCGTCCCCGTTACCGGCGGCATCCCGCGGCTCGTCACCTGCAACCGGGGCGACCAGGCGTATCCTTCGATCGGTGACGGCGAACGCGCGGCGTGGCTCGACGGCTCCCTGGGTCGCACCGACCTGATGACGCGGGCCAAGGCGCCGCTCGGCTGCCGTCGCGGCGGCTGACGCTCCCACCCGATATCCCCTCACTCCCTTGAGCTGACTTCGGCGCGATTCTAGAGAGATGGCCGCTCGCCGCACCAATCTCGGACTGCTGGTGGCGCTGTCCCTGGCGCTGATAACCGGCGGCACGGCCTTCGGGGTCGGGTCCGGCTGGGTGCGCTGGGTGGTCCTGGCCCACG
>JBOGWX010000113.1:0-25507 GCA_050694055.1 Actinomycetota bacterium | reverse complement strand
CCGCATGGACCGCATGGACCGCATGGACCGCATGGACCGCATGGACCGCATGGACCGCATGGACCGCATGGACCGCATGGACCGCATGGACCGCATGGACCGCATGGACCGCATGGACCGCATGTTTCGTCGTTCTACGGGAACGACCCCTGCACCTCGGACACGATGAGCCGATGGTTCGCTTGACTTGATGCGCCGCACCTCCGGTTCTAAGGGGACAGGGAGGCCGCACGGCCCCCCGACAGGGACGGCTAGGAGGCGTCCGCCTGCGGACCCGCGGCTGCGCCGGCCCAGGCGGGGCACAGGCTCTGAAAGGAACACGACATGCAGAGCGGCGAGGGGCTGGGGCGCCAGTCGTCGGTGTCGTTGGCCCTGCGAATGGCCTTGCCGAGCGCCAGCATCTGCTTCTCGAAGGCGCTGAGCATCCGCTCGTGCGGCGTGAGCGTCAGCACCGAAGGATTGGCGAGATAGACGAGGCGAATCTCCTTGGGTATGACCCCGAAGGCGCGCCAGCACACCAGAGCGTAGAAACGAAGCCCGAAAAACGCCGTCGCCTCACGCATCTCGCCGGGGATTCGGCCGGTCTTGTAGTCGGTCAGGATCCAAGCCCCATCGGGGGTCTCCTCGACTCTGTCGATAACGCCTCGGAGGTGAAGGTCGGCGAGTTCGTACTCGACCCACCACTCGAGCCGGCTCGCGTGCAACAGGCTGGGATCCTCGAGTTTGAAGTAGTTGCCCAGCAGCGTCTTGCTCACCGCGAGCCAGTTCTGCTCCTCGGCCTCGATCAAATCAGAGGGCCGCACCTCGGGTTGGTGGCGCACCTCGGTCCACAGCGCCACCAGGAGGTCCTCGGCGCGTTGTGGAGTGCGGCACTCGGGCGCCTCGGCGAACAGTCGTTCCAGGACGGCGTGGACCAGCGATCCACGCGCCGCGGCGGACGAGGTCGGCTCGACGAGGCGGTCGATCGAGCGGAATTTGAACTTGAGGGGGCAACTCTTGAAGTCACTGGCGCTCGACGGCGACAGCTCGAGCAGTGCCTGTTCCATGCTTCGACCATACGGGCGAGGTGCGGTGCGTCCGTGGATTTTCTTGCCTTAGGGCTACGGGAAAGGTGCGACCGGGGGGCTACTGGCCCGCTGCCGCCTCGCTGGTCACGAGCCCGAACACCGGGGGTTCCGCCGGGCGCGTCTCGCACGGCAGGTGGATCGAGAAAACGGCCCCATTGCGCGACGACTTGAGGTCGATGCGACCGTTCATTGCGTTGACGAGCTGGCTCACGACGTAGAGCCCTAGTCCGACGCCGTCGGTGCCGGCCGAAGTCTCGTGGATGCGACTGAAGGCCTCGAACAGTTGTTCGCGCCGGTCATCGGGAAGCCCCGGGCCCTCGTCGGCGAGCCGAATTACGATGCCACCGTTCTCGCCTTTGGCCGTGACCGCCACGCGCGAGTGATCCGGGGAGTACTTGTAAGCGTTCTCGATCAGATTGCGCACCACCTGGCCGACGCGCACCTCGTCGAGCACGCACGACAGTGGTTCGACGAAGACCTCGAGCTGATGAGCTCGCCGCTTGGTCGCCGCCGCATCCAGGGCTCGGTCGATCACAGTCTGAAGATCGCACCACTCAGGCTGCAGGTTGAGCTTGTGCGCCTGAAGCTGGGACGTGATGAGCAGATCGTCGACCAGCAGCGCAAGGTGGTGCCCCTGACTGGAGACCATTCCGAGCAACTTGTCGAGCTGCTCGGGAGTCAGTCGGTCGCGCCTCCTGCTGACGGTGTCCACGCCCATGATGATGGCCGCGAGGGGCCCGCGGAACTCGTGCGACGTGATGGCGAGGAAGCGGTCCTTGATGCGATCGGCCTCCGCGAGCTTGAGCGCCTGCCGCTCGAACGCCTTCTTCTGCACGCTCCAGCTCTCGGCCATGGCACCGGTCGTTCCTGCCATCAGTCCCATTAGGCCGAAGGCAAAGACGTAGGTCGTGATCTCGAAACTCTCACCGGTGAGCTCGGTGCGGTGCAGGCTCTGTGGAACGAAGAAGGCGGCCCCGATTATTCCCGCTGCCAGTGCGCCGGGTAGCCGGTAGCGAATCGCTCCCTCGAGGGGGACCAGCATGAGCAGCGCCCAGGTCACGTACGGGGTCTCCCACGCGAAGACCCACACCATCGAGCAGATAATCAGAGCATCGAACGTGAACCCGATGAGCCCGAGCCGAAAGTGGTCCTGTGATGTCTCCAGGCGCGCCGAGGCGCCCCAAATGGTCATGCTCCCCAACGCCAGGAACACGACCGTTATCCAGGCGAGCTGTTCCGTCGTTTGGTCGGGCCATCCCGACGTGGTCGCTATTGCCGCCACCGAGAAGACCACGCCGAAGATCCGGACGTAGGTAAGCCCCTGTTCGAGGCGCTCGGCCTCGCTGATGGTCGTCATGCCCTTGTCCTATCGGCCGCAGGCCGCGTTCCATTGAGCCGCCCAGAACTAAAACGAGGGGGCCCCCTCCAGGGGCCCCCTCTTAACCCGTAGCGGGGAGGTGCTACGCGGCTTTGATGCGGTTATCGGTCGAACGAGGGCGGCCGAAGATATCGGCGACGTGCTCGAAGACCTTCGGTGCGGCGTAGCCTGCAGCGGCGATCATCAGACCCGTGCCGATGTAAGCGACGAGGTCCGAGCGAACCGCGACGTCCCACTGCGCAAAGAGTGAGAAGTCGAGTGCCCATGCAACGAACACACCAACGACGATCGTGAACAGCGTCGTGATCTTCGACAGGTTGAGGTACTCGCCAACCATGTCGACCAACTTGAACGAACCGATGCCGAGCAGCACAACGATTGCGAACTCGTACACGTGTTTCCCTCCGTCTATGGGGGCTGTTTTTCGCCCGCTCACCGACTTGGACGCCTGCGCGCCCGACGGGGTTACACGAGCGCAACACCGGCTATTTCGGACGATCGGTGCAGAACTAGTTAGGTAAGCACAGCCAAATGATTCCATCTACCTATTGGCTCTCGCGTGACTCCCACACAAACTCACTTGAGGGCGGGGGTCCTAGTCGCATTCGCCGCCGCAGCCATCCGACGCCCTGCCCGAGCGTCGGAGACTCCCGCCCCGTTGCAAATCATGCGCCGGTCCTTCGGGACCGGCGCATTGGCGGTACGTAGTTAGCGTTCGATCTGCACCAGCCTTACCGTGAAGCCGGTGCGACCGACCTCTTCCTCGTCGAGGAGGAAGACGACGGAGTAGTTGCCCTCGACCTGTTCGACCTTCAGGTCCGTGATCTCGTCCTCGAGACGTTCGATGTGAGTCTTGGTTGCGAGATGGAGCTCGCGCGCAACGCTTTCGTAGATGGTGAGTCCACCGGGTCCCTCGATGCGCCACTGCTCGGTGACGCTGCCGTGATCGTCGGCCCACCCTCGAAAGACCATGAATGCACCGGCAACACCAGGTTCGTCGTTCACGACGATCACGTTGTCGAGGCCCGGATGAAGTCTTCCTCCCTGATCGAAGAACAGCTTGCGGTCGATGACCTTCGCGTAGCGAAGTCTCGCTCCCATCGAACTCCCTTCTCTACGTCCTAGGCCTCGTCGTGATAACCGAGGCGGTCGCTAACTTCCGCTGTCGCTGGGGCCGTAGCTTGCTATCTTGCAGTTGCCGTCGAGTAGTTCCTTCTCGAGCCAGTCAAGGTCCATCGCTTGTACCGGCGCCATGACTCCGGTCCGGTCGTAGCTCGGCTGTGACATCTTCATAGCTGCAGCCGCGAGCAGACGCGCGGTCAAACCGTACACATCGCGGCCTGTGAGCGCGACGTTGCGCCACCTATCGCCCGAGCGGGCTTCTGCGAGGATCGTCCACCACGCTCGTCGTTGTTTGTCGTCGGGACCTTCGGCGCGCTTCAGGACCTCAACCGTGCGCTCGATCGCTTTACGGGCCCCCGGTAGAGCGTGCAACGACTTGAAGATCGGGAGGGCGAACTTCAGTCCGAGTTTCTGGGGCGTGCCGATGGTTACATACAGCTCGAGCGTGCGCAGGTCCAAATGCAAGGGGATGAGCTCACCGTTCGCAAGTGGAAACGACACGGCCGGCTTGGGCCCGAGTGGCGGGGGCATGGGCGACCAGCGCGTGCGTTGACCGGGCGCGATCATCACCCGCTCGCCGTCACGAATCCACGGTCCGCTCGTCGTGAGGATGCCGAGCGCGCTCTTAACGGTCCCCAGCGACCCGCTCGAGGGCAACGCATAGGTGAGGATCATCTCGGGACGCTCCAGGCGCTCGGCTGCGAGCGTGGCCGCGACGTCACCGGGAACCTCGTCGAAACCCATCGCGGGCGCCATCGCAATGCCCGCGTCACGTGCGTGCTCGTCGTAGTCTCCAATCAGGCGCGCGACGAAGGAGCTTTCGCCGGTGGAGTCGAGGTAGTTGACGCGCGCGCGCAGCGCGGCCTCGACCGCGGTCCAACCCAGTTCCGAGAAGGGCCCCACGCAAGTGAGTAGAACGCGACAGTCCTCGAGGGCACTGACGAGCCCGTCGACATCACCAACCGATGCCAGACGCACCTCGGGGTCGCCGGTAGTCGCGGCGAGTGTCTCCAGCTTGGCCCGGTCTCTGCCCGCGAGGACGATGCTTGCACCACGCTGGGCCAGCTCGCGGGCCACGAGTTTCCCCGTGTAGCCGGTGGCGCCGAACACCAAGATGTCGGGCATGAACCGAGCCTACCCAGATATGCCGGGTGCGGTCGTTCAACCTCGCCCCGTGTGCATCTTCATTTACGCTCGCGGGCGAATGACGACAGGGAAGGTAGCGCGTTGATCGACACGCTGACGGGAACGGTTCATCTCGTGCGTCATGGCGAGGTCGAGAATCCCAAAGGCGTCATCTACGGCCGGTTGCCGGGCTACAACTTGTCCGAGCGCGGCGAGCGCCAGGCTCGGGCGGCCGCCGCGCATCTGAAAGACGCGCACGTGCGCGCCCTGTGGTCGAGCCCCCTGGAGCGCGCTCAGGAGACCGCACAGGCGATCGCGGAGCATCACCCGGTCACCGTCACGACCGACGACCGCTTGATCGAGAGCGACTCGACGCTCGAGGGTGTCAGTCTCACCCTGTGGGGGATCTTCAGAAACCCTCTGCGCTGGTGGCACCTCCGCAACCCGCTGGCTCCCTCCTGGGGTGAATCGTTCACCGACATCAGACAACGGATGGTCGTCACGATCGGAGAGGCGCTGGCGTCGGCGGAAGACGGTGAGCTGGTGGTGGTGTCACACCAGACGCCCGTGATGGTGGCCCGCCTCGCCCTCGCCCGGCGTCGGCGCCCCCCGTGGCTCGACCGGCTGCCGTGCGAAACGGGCTCGGTAACCACGCTGGTCCTCGAGGAGGGCAAGGTGCTGTCGGCGAACTACTTCCGCTCCGAGGGCTGAGCCTCGGGCTCGGTCTCGGGGTTGCCGTTCGGGTTGGGCTGAAGAGCGTGTTCCGCGGCGATCGCTTCGAGGATCGGCGACGAGCACACCGGGCAGACGAGCGAATCGTCGAGGTCGACGTAGACGGTGCGCGAGCAGGTGGGGCAGAAAGCGGAGCGGGCCATGCCTTCAAGGTAGCCTGCTTTTCTTCACTACGCACCCGGGAGGTCGCAAATGTCCTACGTTGTCATCAATGCCATCGAGGTGCCCGAGGGCTCCGGCGGCGAGCTCGAGGAGCGCTTCTCCAAGCGGGCGGGCGAGGTCTCGAAGTCCGAGGGCTTCCAGTCCTTCCAGCTCTTGCGCCCCGACAACGAGGGCGCGGGCAACCGCTATCTCGTGTACACGCGCTGGGCCGACAAAGCCTCGTTCGAGAGGTGGATGGGGTCGAGTGCCTTCCAGCAGGGACACGCGCGCTCCAACCAGGGGCAGAAGCCGGTGGCGACGGGCAGTCAGGTGTGGCTCTACGAGGTCGCTCAATTCGAGGAGATCTAGAGCTCCGATGTCGAGCAAGCGCTACGACGTCGCGGTCGTGGGGGCCGGGCACAACGGGCTGATCTGCGCCTGCTATCTCGCCAAGCAGGGCCTCAGCGTCGTGGTGCTCGAGGCCACCGATCGCGTCGGGGGCGCGTGCGTCACCGAGGAGCTGTTCCCCGGCTTCCGGATCTCGACCGCGGCGTACTCCCTCTCGCTGATGCTCCCCGAGATCTTCACCGAGCTGGGCCTCCGGCTCGACATCAGGATGAAGGACCCCAGCCGCTTCCACCCCTACGAGGACGGAGGCGGGCTCGTGCTCTGGCGCGACGCGGCCAAGCGTCACGCCGCCATCTCCGAGCTGTCGTCAAAGGACGCGGATGCCTACGAGAAGGTCCACGAGCTGTTCGACGAGGCCGCGCTCAGGCTCCGTCCCTTTCTCAGCTATCCCGCGACGCGCAAGCAGGTGCGACGCGCCTTCCGACAGAGTGAGGTCGAGCGTCTGTTCGCCAAGACGGTCGACGGCAGCATCGCGGCGCTCGCCGAGGAGTACTACGAGACCGAGTTGCTGCAGGGGATGCTTGCAAGCGAGGGCATCGTCTCGACCCTCGCCGGCCCCCGCACCCCCGGCACCGCCTACATCGCCCTGCACCACGCCTTCGGCCAGGCGACGGGGAGCGACGGAGCCTGGGGCTTCGTGCGCGGCGGCATGGGGGCGATCACCTCGGCTCTCGCCGATATCCTCCGGGCGCACGGCGGCGACCTCCGTACGGGGGCCGAGGTAGCCGAGCTCAAGCTCGACAATCGCCGGCGCGCCGCGGGCGTGATCCTCGCCTCCGGCGAGGAGGTCGATGCGTCGGTCGTGTGCTCGAACGCCACGGCCCAGCGCACGGTCGCGTTCGCCGGCGCGGACCGGCTGCCCCCGGACTTCGTGGACGACATCGAGCTCTTCCCGACCGAGGGGACCGTGGTCAAGGTCAACTGCGCGCTGTCGGGTCTGCCCAAGTTCAAGGGGATGGGTGCCGAGGGCGTCGTCGGGCCGGAACATACCGGAACCATCACCGTCGGCCCGTCCATCGACTACCTCGAGAAGGCGTGCCGCCAGGCGGCCGAGGGCCGCCCCGCCGAGCACTTCTTCTGCGAGGCCTGGATCCAGACCGCGACCGAGCCCGAGCTCGCGCCGGAGGGCAAGCACACGCTGTCGATCTTTGCCCAGTACGCGCCCTACCACCTGGCCGACGGCACCTGGGACGAGCACCGCGACGCCATCGGCGACTCGGTCGTCGCGACGCTCGAGCGATACGCGCCCGGGCTCAGCGAGCTCGTCGAGGACCGGCTCGTGCTCGGCCCCCCCGACCTCGAGGCCCGCTTCGGTCTCACCGGCGGCAACATCTTTCACGGCGAGCTGCTTCCGGACTGGCTGTTCGACCGGCGGCCCGCGCGCGGCTGGCACCGCCACCGCTGGCCGCTGCCGGGCCTTTATCTGTGCGGCTCGGCGGCGCATCCCGGCGGCGGCGTCTGCGGCGCGCCCGGCCGCAACGCGGCCCGCTGCGTGCTCGAGGACCTCGTGGCGGCGGGCCAGGCCCTCTAGTGCCGCCTGGGTTATCCCCTTGCCTCCTGACAGCATGATTGCTACCATGACCTCATGAGGCAGGTAACCCTCCGCTTGCCCGAGGACCTCGTCGAGCAGCTGAAGGCCGCTGCGGCGGCCCGCGACGAAAGCCTCAACCGCTGGGTGGCCGCCGTGCTTGGGGCGGCAGTGGATCCCAACCTCGAACACGACGAGGCCGCGCGCGTGCGCGCGAAGCTTCGCCGGGCGGGACTGCTCGTCGAGCATTCCGGCCGACATGCCAAGGGGCCGGATGACGAGCGGCTCTCTCGCGCGAGAGCCGCGGCGGGTCGCGGCCGTCCGCTTTCCGAATTCGTTCGTGAGGGTCGCCGCTGAGCGTCTTCGCCGACTCCTCTGCGGTGGTGAAGCTCTACTCGGACGAGAGCGGTTACGAGCAAGTCAGGGCGTTCGATGTCTTGATCATCTCCTGCCTTGCGCGCGTCGAAGTGCCGGCTGCGCTCTGGCGCAAGCATCGCAGTGGGGAGCTGTCGGCCTCCGACGCCCGTGTGCTCATCGATGCGTTCGAAAGTGACTATTACGGTGGGGAGAGCCGACCTCCGCGCCTAGCGGTCATCGGACTTCCGGCCTTCGTGCTCGACGACGCCGCCCGCAACACGGTGCTCCATGGTCTGCGTGCCTACGCTGCCGTGCAACTGGCCAGCGCCCGTAGCGCGCGCCTCTCGGATCCCGAGTGCGGCACCCTGGTCTGTTTCGACCAGGAGCTCAGGAGGGCGGCCCTCATCGAAGGCTTCCAGCTCATCCCTTGAGCTTGCTCAGGTTTGCTTCCCGGCGTTCCCGGGGAGGAACCGAGCGTTGCGCGACGAACCCCACCATAAGGACAGCAGAATTCGGCGTGATCCGGTCGCGGGCGCGCCCCCAGCACAGTGAGGTGTTGTATGCCGCGCAGCTCCCGGGCCCTGGCGGGCCTTCTTTTCCTGGCACTCGTCGCCGTTCTCCTTCCGCTGGCTCCCTCGGGGGCCCAGGAGTCCACCGATGCCGGCCCCCCGACCGACTACACCGCGATCGAGGGGCTGTCACAGCCCACCTACGACGAGCTCGTGCGCGAGGTGATCAGGGTCCCCATGCACGACGACGTCGAGCTCTACGTCGAGGTCGTCAGGCCCGCCGCAGAGGGTCCGTTCCCGGTCATCATGGAAGCGAGCCCCTACCACGGGACGCTCGCGGATCGCGAGGGCCGGCGCATTCTGCCCGAGCCGCGCGACTCCGAAGGCACCTCGCTGGGGCTCACCGGTTACTTCGCGCCGCGCGGCTACGCCGTGGCGATGGTCGACCTGCGCGGCACCGGCCGCTCGCAGGGTTGTCTCGATCACCTCGGCCCGAACGACGCCAAGGACCTCGAGCGCATCGTCGAGTGGGCCGCCAACCAGTCGTGGTCCAACGGCCGCGTCGGCATGACGGGTCACTCTTACGTGGGCTCCACTCCGTCGGTCGCCGCCGCACAGAACCCCGAGGGCCTCGAAACGATCGTCCCGAGCGCCGGGCTGGCGAGCATGTACCACCACCAGTTCCAGGGTGGCGTTCCTTACTTCCTGCAGTGGATGGGCACCATGTGGTCGTACTCGATGCTGTCCACCAACCGGCACCTGCCGCCGCAGATCCCCGCGCTGGCGCTGGGCGAGTACGGCGACAACTTCGGCGAGGACATGGAGTACTTCGGCTGCGGGTGGGAGACCTCGTCGCTGGTCTCGGGTGAGCCGCAAGCCAGCGGGCAGTACACCTGGTGGCACGCGGAGCGCGACCACGGTGAGGGCGCGACCAACGCGCGCATCCCGGTGTTTCTGGTACATGGAGTGAACGACAACGCCGCACGCGTTGCCGCGATGGACTGGTTCACCGATCGCAAAGGTGGCTTCCCCGCCGAGACCGAGACCGTCTGCAACAAGCGGGGCACCAAGTGCAAGGAGGTCGTCACCGAGCCGGCGATCACCGACAAGCTGTGGCTCGGCCAGTGGGACCACGGCTCCGGATGCTGCCCGACGCGCCGCGGCATCCAGTGGACCTACGCGCTGCACGCGTGGTTCGACCGCCATCTCATGCAGAGCGACGTCGACACGGGGCCACCGGTCGAGGTCTTCATGGGTGACGGAACCTTCGAAGAGGCCAGGGCGGGCGCGCGCACCGAGGTACTCACCGCGAACGCATGGCCGGGTGAGCCGAACATGCTGCGCCTGTTCCCCAACTCGGACGGTGGTCTCAACGACAGTGCCGCCGGACCCGGGGGCCGGGTTTCCTTTACGGGTGATGCGCTCGGCTTCAACAGCCCCAAGAGCACCGACGGCGCGACCTTCTCGACCGCTCCGCTGGAGGAGGATCTGGTGTTCGCCGGGGAGCCGGACATGCAACTGAGCGCCTCGGTCACGGCTCCGCGGGTGCATCTCATAGCGAACCTCTTCGACGAGAGCCCCGACGGTGAGTGGCGACGCATCTCGCAGTTCGCTCTGAACCCCGAGCTGCGCACCGGGTTGGCGACGCCCAAGCTGGTCGTCCCGGGGCAGCGTTACGACATGTCGCTCGAGGGCTTCGCCATGGGCCATCACCTCGAGGCGGGGCACAAGCTCGTGCTGCGGGTCACCACCAGCGACCCCGACAAGGTCCCGACCTTCGCCGAGGATCCTCAAGTGACCGTGTTCACCGGTTCCGGCGCGACCTCGGTAGATGTGCCGGTGGTCGCCGACCCGACGCTCTATCCGGACACCGTTCCTCTGACGCTCGACGAGGGCGACGAGGTTCCCTCCGGTCCTGCGCAGCCGGGAGTGAACGAGCAGGTCTCGACCGGTGCACCGGGCGCGGGCGTGCGCGAGCCCGGCGTCACGAGCACCTTCGTCGAGTTCGAGGTGACCGAGGGCTTCGATAATGCCCGGACGGTGGTCGAGGCGATGCCCGAGCAGAGCGCCGACATCGACCTCTACCTCCAGGGCCGGCAACCGGACGGGACCTGGAGCGGCGACATGGCCAGCGGCACCTCGGGGAGCCTGACCGGAGAGACCATGAGCACCGACCGCCTGGCGCCGGGCAAGTACCGCGTCGAGGTCCACAACTGGGCGGGTCCGCCGGCCAACGCGGTGGACGTGTCGATCACCTTCTTCAACCGCGCGGGTGAACCCGGCTGACCGAGCCGAGTTTTCTTCGTGCCCCCCTGGGGTAACTCAGGGGGGTAACTCACGGGCGCGACCAAACGCGCCGCGTGTGGTGCCCGAGGGGGCCAGGCCCCCGTGGAGGTGACGATATGAGTCTTGGAGCAAGCCTGTTTCTACTGGCCGTCGGCGCGATCTTGACCTTCGCGGTCGAGGTCGAGGCGACGGGCTTCAACATCAACACCATCGGGATCATCTTGATGGTCGTCGGAGGCGTCGGTTTGTTGCTGTCGCTGGTCTGGATGAACCGCAGTCGCACGGCCGGCACGCGCACCGTGGTGCGCGAGGAGGAGCCGCGCGATTCTCGGGTCGTGCGCGAGGAGCGCCGCGATGTTCTCTAGAGATCCGATTTGAAGTTAGAGGGCGGGCCTCGGTGGTTCGCCCTCCGCTCGTTCTAGGGGCGAGCGCGCTTGCGCAGAAGCCTGACGATCTTGTCCTCGAGTTTCACCGCGCGGTGCTTCGGCATGCCGCGCGACATCAGCGAGAACTCCGCCCACGACTTGGTCTGACTCAGCCTGACCCAACCCGACAAGGTCGAGATGCCATCGAGGGTGCCGGTCTTGGCTCGCACGTGAGCCCCGCGCAGACGATCCTCGAGCGTCCCCTCACCACCGGCCGGCAACATGAGGCGCAACCTCTCGCCCCAGGGTTGCTCTTCGGCCGCCGCGAGCAGCCGGGTGAACGCCTTGGGCGAGACGCGGTTTGCATACGACAGCCCCGATGAGTCGCGCGCCGTGACGCGCGCGCCGTGACGCGCGGACCACGCCTCGATTGCCTTGGCGGCTTTGTGGATCGTGCTCGGAGGGCCCGACCGACCGACGGCCAGCTGTTTGCCGAGCACCTCGGCGAAGAAGTTCGAGGATCTACGATTGGTATAGCGCAGCAGTGTGTTGAGTGAGGGTGAGTCGACCTTGGCGATGAGACCGCGGGCCGACGGTGGTGGCATCCCTTTCGTCTTGGGCCGGCCGCCGACGCGCACTCCGAGCGACTTCAGGCGCTTCGACAGCGTGGCGGCAACCCTCCACTCGGGATTATCGATGCGGCGGCCCTTGTGGAGGTTGCCGTTGAGGTTGAGTGCGGCGGGAAGCGCCACGTACATGACGGGGAAGGAAGACTTCCAGCCGGGGGCCCACCAGTCGTGCGAGAAGTAGCTCCGCACGCCCACGACCCGGCCCTCGATCCGCGTGACCCCGGCCTCCTTGATCTTCCTGGCGAGGCTCGACAGACGGGCCGGCTTGAAGGGGAGCGAGGGGCCGAAGCTGCCTCCGCTGGTGAGTGACGGATCGCCTCGTCCGACGACGTAGAGATGGCCCTCGAGCACTCCGTCGGTGACGCGCCGTCCCAGCGCCGAGGTTCTCAGGCGCGTTGTGGGGTCGAAGCGGTCGAGGACGGCCATCGACAGCAACACCTTCTCGTTCGAGGCGGGCACGCGCCGCCGCCCGGCCCCCCACCCGTAGAGCGGCTGCCCTTCGTCTCGGACGTGGATGCCTATGTTCCTGCCGCGGGCGATCCGGTCGAGGTCACGCTTCCATCCCGGGCGCGCCGAGGCGGCCGGGGCGAGGGTGGAGAGTATGAGGGCCAGCAGCCAGAAACAGACGAGCGATCGACGCACCGGGGCATTGTGAACGGATTCGGCCTATTCGTCTACATCGAAGAGGGTCGGAGCGGCACCGAAGAGCGTGAGCTGGTCGCTCGAAACCGTGTCTCGAGAGGGCCGGTCGATGGCAACCGCCAGGCGGTGATAGGCCTGCTCCCGAGCGAGCTGCAGCGCCCGGTGGCGCGCTCGGGTCTTTTCCGTCTCACGCCTGAGCTCGGCGGCGGTGATCGCCTCGTCGATGAGCTGCGAGTCCCACTCCGGCAGTGGCGACTGCATCCGGCCTCCCTTCCGTAATCCGGTCGCTGGGGAAGTGGAGTATGCGTCACGCGCGCCCCCGGGCGCCGGATTTCATCGGTGTAATTCGCGGCCCCTTCAGATGTTGCGGCGGACCCTCTCGCAGTGGGCGGCGACCCGGTGCAAATTAGCTGTCACAGGCCCGCGTTAGGTTGAGGCCATGGCAGAGACGAAGACCCGGACCCTTGATCTCGACGACCGTCAGCGCCGTGCGGTGGAGCACGGCGCCGGCCCGCTGTGCGTGCTCGGGGGCCCCGGGTCCGGCAAGACGACCGTGCTCGAGGAGCGCTTCGTTCGCCTGGCCACGTCCGAGGGCTGCTCGCCCGACCGCATCTTGTTCCTCGTCCCGAACCGGGCCCAGAAGATCGCCCTCCAGGACCGCATCACCCGCCGTCTGCTGTTCGAGGAGGGCCTCGAGGCTCTGGTCGAGGTGCCCGTCTACACCTGGCACGGGCTCGCCAACCACCTCGTCAGCCGCCACTACGACCTCCTCGGCTACACCGAGCCGCCGGTGCTGCTCACCAGCCCCGAGCAGTGGGGCGACGTGCGCGACGCCCTGGTCAACGAGAACGAGGCCAACTGGGCCAAGCAATACCGCCCGCTGCTCAAGAACCGGGGCTTCGTCGACGAGGTCGTCGACTTCTGCATTCGAGCCGAGCAGCGCCTGCTCGAGCCCCCCGAGCTCGACCATCTCGTCGAGCTGCGCCCGGCGTGGGCCGACCTCGTCCGCTTCTTCAAGGCGCACCGGCAGCGGCTGCGCCGTCGCTCTCGCATCGACTACCCGACGCTGCTCCACGATGCCACCGAGCTCATCGCCAACTACGAGGACGTGCGCGGCGGATTGCACCGGCGGTTCACACACGTCATCGTCGACGACGGCCAAGAGCTCGCTCGGGTCCAGCAGCGACTATTGGTGTTCCTCACCGGCTTCCTCGAGGGTGACAACGGCGCGGGCGATCGCTCGCTGACCGTCGCAGCCGATCCGGACTCGGCCATCGAGACCTTCCGTGGAGCCGAGCCCGAGTGGATGCGTTCCTTCGACAAGGAGTTCGGGGCGGCCGAGCGGGTGCTGCTGACCACCTCCTACCGGCTCGGTCCCGAGGTCGGCGAGCCCGCCCGTGAGTTCATCTCGTTCGAGGGGGACCCGTCCCACCGTCCTCAGGAGTTCGCGGGACGGACCGCTCTGGAGGTGCGTCGCTACCAGAGCCTGGCCGCCGAGGTCGAGGCGGTGGCGCGCACGCTCAGGCTGGCTCATCTGCGCGATGGAATCGACTACGAGGACATGGCCGTGTTGCTGACCTCGCCCCGGCAGATGCTGCCTCCGCTCGAGCGCGCGCTCGGCGCGCTCGAGGTGCCTTACTCGATCTCGGCTCCCGACCGGCCGCTCGAGCGCGAACCGGTGGTGCGCTCGTTCGTCGAACTGGCGCGCTTCGCCACGACGAAGGAGCCTACGGACGATGCGTTGCGCGACCTGCTGCGCTCTCCGCTGGTGGGGCTGAGCGCGGGTGACGCGCTCGAGCTCGAGCGCGACGCGCGCGCCGGCAACCGCACCTTGACCGACCACATCGCCACGCTCGACTCGGGGCGGGCCTCGAGCCACCCGGTGCTCGAGATGCTCGAGCTGTGCGACCTGCTGCGCGCCTCGGCCGAGCAACCTGCCGACCGGGCGTTCTGGCTCGTGTGGGAGCGTTCCACCTATCTGGAGTCCCTGGTCGAGGCGTCCAAAGAGGACCTCGAGCACCCCGCCAACCGCGATCTCGACGCACTGGTCGCGTTCTCCCGATCGCTCAGCCGCTTCGTCGAACGACGCAGGGGCAGCGGGACACTGGACGAGTTCATCAAGTCGATGGGACGTGCGGACTTCGGCTCGGATCCGTGGCTGCCGCCCGAACGCCGCAGCGGCGGAGTCGAGATCCTGTCGTTCCACGCTGCCAAGGGCCGGCAGTGGGATGTCGTGTGCGTCGCCGGCTGTGTCGAGGGCGCGATACCCAAGGGCCGGCGGGCCCAGGGATTGTTCGATCCCTACTTCCTCGACGGCCTCGACGAGACCGACCGGTTGCGCCGCAACCACGCGGAGGACCGGCGGGTGTTCTACGTCGCCCTGACGCGCGCGGCGCATCGTTGCATCGTGTCGACCTCGCCAGGCCCGACCCGCAAGGGATCGCCCAGCCGCTTCATCGCCGAGATCGCCGGCGGCATGCCCGACATCGAGCCGCCCGTCGAGACCCTGCCGCTGACCTTCAGCGAGGCCGCCGCACGCTGTCGCCGCATCTTGGCCGACACCCGGGCCGCTGCGGCCGAACGCGTGGCGGCGCTTGCGACGATCGCGCGTATCTGCGAAGTCGAACCCGGCTGCGTCACTGCACGCCCGAGTGAGTGGTGGTGGCGCTGGGACTGGACCGAGGGCCGGATCCCGATCAACGCCCAGAGGCCCGAGGGCGACGACGATCTTGCGCCGGACAAACTGCGCACGAGCTACTCGCGCATCTCGAACTACGACAACTGCGGGCTGCAGTACCTCCTCGGCGTGGTGCTCGGGCTCGACTCAGAGACCTCGCACAACATGGCCTTCGGGACCTGGATGCACCAGATCTTCGAGGACTGCGAGAAGGAACCGACCGACGAGCAGAAGAAGTCGGGACGACGCCGGCTGCGCAAGCGAGAGGCAGCCTTCGAGCGCTACCGCGAGTTGTTCGACGAGTCGGTGTTTCCCAACAAGGCGATTGCGCGACAGTTCAGGCGCGACGGCGAGGTGATGCTCGATCGCTTCATCACGCTGCTCGAGCCGGGCTCCGCGTTGTTGGTCGAAGAGGCCTTCAGCGTCGACTTCGACGGACATCGCATCAGAGGCCGCATCGACCGCGTGACCAAGGCGGGTCGCGGAGTGCTCGTCAGCGACTACAAGACCTCGCGCTATCCCATCGGCTGGAACGAGATCGCCGAGTCTCTGCAGCTTGCCATCTACTACCTCGCGGCCAAGAGCAACGAGGAGATCGCGCGCTTTGGCGAGCCGGTGGGGATGCAGCTCGTCTACCCCGGCAAGCTCGAGCGCAGCGACGTCGCGGTCAGGTGCCAGAAGCCCGAGGACGCCGAGGTCGTGCTCGAGCGTCTGCCCGCGCTCATCGAGGGCGTGCTCAAAGAGGACTTCCGCCCCAGCCCCACGGCGGACTGCATGTGGTGCAAGTTCAAGCCGCTGTGCCCACTGTGGACCCAGGGCGAGGAGCTGCCGGCATGAGTCGCTCCTCCGACCGCATTCGGGCCGCGCTCAAAGGCTACGAGCCCACCGAGGAGCAGTGGGACGCGATCGCGTACGGCAAGGGACCGTCGTATCTGATTGCGGGGGCCGGCTCGGGAAAGACCGCCGTGATGGCCGCGCGCATCGTGTGGCTCATCGAGAACCACGGCTACGCGCCCTCGACCATCCTCGGACTGACCTTTACCAACAAGGCGGCAGACGAACTGCAGGAGCGAGTGCACGGCGCGCTCGCCACCGACGGAGAGCATCGCGTCGAGGACATCACGGTGCAGACCTATCATGCCTTCGCGGCCGGAGTCGTCCGGGATCACGGCCTTCACGTCGACGTCGAGCCTCAGTCCGGCCTGCTGTCCGACGCACAGCAGTGGCAACTCCTGCTCAACTGCATCGACGAGCTGCCCCCCTTCGAGGCGATCGAGATGCGCACGCCCGCGACCATCGTGAGGGCGGCGCTCGCGCTCGCCGGGTCGATCTCGGATCACATCGTGACCACGGCCGATGTGCGCGCGGTCGACGAGCGCACGCTGTCGTCCCAGGACGCGACCGCGAAGATGCGCGAGACCGCGGCTAAGCGCAAGGAGTTGTGCGCGGCCGTCGACGCCTACGTCGCCGCGAAACGCACCTACGGACGCATCGACTACGGCGACCAAGTGATCAAGGCGGTCGAGGTCCTCGAGGACTTCGACCACATCAGGGAATCCTACGTCCAGCGGTTCCCCGTGGTGCTGCTCGACGAGTACCAGGACACCAACGTCGCACAGCGACGGATGCTCCAGGCTCTGACCCGCGGCGGAGACCTAGTGACGGCGGTCGGAGACGCGCGCCAGGCGATCTTTGCCTGGCGTGGGGCCACGATGTACAACCTCATCGGTTTCCCCCAGCACTTCCCCGATGCCGAACGCACGCTGTACGACTCGATCTCGCTGTCCGAGAACTTCCGCTCGGGGGCACGCATCCTCGCGGTCGCGAACCAGGTGGCCGAAGGCATCGACCAGTCGCGCCGCCCGGGTCTGCCCCTTCGTCCTCATGACGCCAACGGCGAGGGCGCGGTGTCGCTGGGCTTGTTCGACGACGAGCGGGCCGAAGCCACCTTCATCGCCGAGGAGTGCCAGCGACTGTTCGACCGGCCGCTGGCCGACGGGCGCGTGCCGGTGCGGTGGAAGGACATCGCGATCCTCGTGCGCCGGCGCTCGACGATGGATCCGATCATCGAGGTCTTCAAGGCCCACGACATCCCCGTCGAGGTGGTCGGGCTCAGTGGGCTGCTCAACACGCCCGAGGTGGTCGAGGTCGTGGCGTGGCTGCGGGCGCTGGAGTCGAAGCCGGCGGCCAACCGCTGGCTGGCACGGCTGTTGCTCGGCCCCCGCTGGCGCATCGACTATCACGACCTCGCCCTGTGCGCCCGCTGGGCGGCCGAGCAGGACTCCGACCTGAGGCTGAGGCTGGCCGGCGGTGACCGCGAGATCGCGCGCGACCTCGCGCCGGGAGACGTCGGCTTCTCGCTGTCCGAGGCATTGGACGACGTCGACCGGATCGAGAACCTGGGGGGCGAGGCGCGCGCCCGCTTGAAGTCGTTCAACGAGCGTCTCACCGCGCTGCGACACCAGAGCCATCTCCCACTGCTCGAGCTCGTCGAAGAGGTCATCTGCACCTCGGGCGTTCGGGACGCGCTCGAGTCGAGCCCGGCGCGCGCGGCGGGCGCCGCGCTGCAAAACCTGGCCAACTTCGTCGACCACGTTGCGGCCTTTGCTCCCATCGAAGGCGAGGCGACGCTGCGCAGTTTCCTCAGCTACCTCGACGCGGCCGAGGCGGCCGAGGAGACGCTCGAGTCGGCGCAACCCGCCGAGCAGAACTCCGTGAAGCTAATGACCGTGCACTCGGCCAAGGGCCTCGAGTTCGAGTGCGTCTTCGTGCCCTCGGTGGCGGCCAAGACCAACCACAAGGGCGACTTCGTGTGGTCAGTGTTTCCGAACACGCGCAGCTCGAATCCGCTGCAGAGCTACGACGCGCTGCCGTACGAGGTGCGCGAGGACCGCGAGCAGCTGCCGCAGTGGCGCGGCAAGGCGAAGGACTTCGAGGATCAGGTCAAACAGCGCACGCTCGAGGACGAACGCAGGTTGTTCTACGTCGCGCTCACGCGCGCCAAGCAGCGGCTCTACGTCACGACCGCGTGGTGGTACGGACGCACGACCACCGAGAAGGGCCCGTCCGAGTTCTATGCGGAGCTCCGCGAGATGGCTCAAGCCCAGGGAATCGAGGTCGTGCACGAGGTCGAGATGCCCCAGGACAACCCGGTCGTAGACGCCCTCGCGGCGCGGCGCGCGTGGCCGCCGCCGGCGCGCACCGGTCTGGACGACTCGCTGTTCACCGACGGCTGGGGGGCGGCGGCGGACCGCGCCCTCGCCGAGCCCGGCTTCATCGACGACCTCGCGGCCGCGCTCGAGCCGGATGAGCGCGCCGAGATCGAGTGGCTCGTTGCGTCGCATTCCGACGACCTGGATCTGATCGCGCGCGCCGCGGTCCCCGAGCCGCCGGCGCAGGCGAAGCTGTCCGACATCATCTCTGCTACGGCCCACGTCGCGCTCGAGTCCGGCCGGCTGGACCCGTGGCAGCTCCTCCGGCCGCTGCCGGAGCGACCCACCTCTGCCCGCAGGCTCGGGACCGAGGTGCACCGGCTCATCGAGGAGCGCACCCGCGGCATCTCTGCCTATCCCGAGGAGAGCGAACTCGACGAGCCCGGCGCGGTCACCAAGGCGGGGGCCATGGCGACGGCCCTCGGTCACTGGGCGGCGTCGAGCTACGCCGAGCGCGAGCCTGCGCGTCTGCGCTCTGGCGAGCCCATGGTCGAGCTCCCCTTCACGCTGCGGCTCGACGGCCGCATCGTGCGCGGCCGCATCGACGCCGTCTACCCGACGGACGACGGAGGACTAGAGATCGTCGACTTCAAGACGGGCACGCGCTTCGAGCCGGACGAGGCCGACCAACTCGACCTCTACGCGCGCGCGCTGAAGGCGAACGGAGTGATCGCCGACGGGGTGCCGGTTCGTCTGACCTACGTGTTCCTCGACGGCGGCGAGCCAGTGTCGCGGCGGTGGAAGCCATAGGCTCGGAGTCGTGAGAGTAAGACAACTTCGGGCGACCTCCTACGTCGGCTCGAGCCTCGTCGTGGTGGCCTGCCTGATCCCTCTCTGGTTGTGGGCCCAAGCCGCGCCCTTCGGCCTTCGCTTCGGCGACGCGACCGCGACGCTGCGCTCGATCGCGGTCCTCTGTGGTTTGTCCGGCATCGTGGCATTCGCCTGCAATCTCGTGCTCGGAAGCCGCGTGGCGGTGCTGGAGCCGCTGTTCGGCGGGCTCGACCGGATGTACCGCATCCACCACACCGTTGGACTGGTCTCCTTCAACCTGCTGCTGGCGCACGGCGGTCTCATGCTCGCCTCGGCGGCCACCAACTCGCTCGGTGCGGCGGTGCGCCTCGTGCTTCCTGTGCCCAACTGGACGGTGACCCTCGGCGCGCTCGCGCTGGTGGGGATGATCGTCGTGATGGGCTTGACCCTCTACGCCCGCGTCAATCACGAGGTCTTCTTGTGGGTGCACCGTTTCTTCGGGCTGGTGTTCCTGCTCGGTGCCGTACACGCGTTTCGCACGCCGGGGACCAAGGCACTGTCGCCCGCGCTCACGATCTATCTGGCGGCGTTCGTGCTCGCCGGCCTGGTGGCGTACACCTACCGCTCGCTTCTGGGTGACCTGTTGGTGCGCCGGCGCCGGTACCGCGTCGCTCACATCAACCGGCGCGGAGGAGAGGTCGCGGAGATAACACTCTCGCCGAGCAACGGGGCGCTGCCCTTCACCCCGGGTCAGTTCGTGTTTCTCACCTTCGAGTCGAGCTCGATGAGAGCGTGGTTCCGGCCTTTCTCACGAGAGCCCGCGGGTCAGACCGAGCTCGTGTCACTACGAACGGGGGCGGTGCGCAAGCAGTTTCACCCCTTCTCCATAACGTCGGCGCCCGGCCAACGTGAGTTGCAGGTCGCGATCAAGGCGTCGGGGGACTACACGACCGCGCTCGAGCATCTACAGGTCGGAGACCAGGCCGTGATCGAGGGTCCTTACGGCTCGTTCTCGTATCGTCACGTCCCTCGGCGCAAGCAGGTCTGGATCGCAGGCGGAATCGGCGTGACGCCGTTTCTGAGCATGGCCCGCAGCCTCCCGGACGACTACGACGTCGACTTCTTCTACGCGGTCAAGTCGCGCACTCAGGGATACTTCATCGATGACTTCGAGGACCTCACGCGCTCGCATCCGAACCTGCGGCTCATCACCTTTCCGGAAGACGAGGTGGGTTTCCTCACGGCCGAAGAGATCGAACAGCGCAGCGGTGACCTCGGCGACAAGGAGATCCTCATGTGCGGACCGAAGGTCATGACGCAAGCGCTCGAGGCGCAGTTTCACGCTCTCGGCGTGCCGCGTGCGCGCATCCACTACGAAGAGTTCGGCTTCGCGCGCTGATGCCAGACAAGAAGACTCCTACCGACAGCTCGTGGATCGCCAGCGACCGCGCGGTCCCTCGTCTCATCGCCCGGCCGGTACGCGAGTTCCTCGACACCGAGGTCGCCGGCGGCGTAGTTCTTCTGATCGCGACCGCGGTGGCCCTCGTCTGGGCGAACTCTCCCCTGCAGGACTCCTACAGGTCGTTTCTGACGACCGAGCTCTCGATTGAGCTCGGTGGCTACTCGATCTCCGAGGACGTGCAGCACTGGGTGAACGACGCGCTCATGACGCTGTTCTTCTTCGTGGTGGGACTCGAGGTCAAACGCGAGTTGGCGCTGGGCGAACTGAGCGACCCCAAGAAGGCCGCCTTTCCCTCGGTCGCCGCGCTCGGAGGGATGATCGTGCCGGCGCTCGTCTATACCGCGTTCAACTTCGGCGGTGACGGTTCGTCGGGCTGGGGGATCCCGATGGCGACCGACATCGCCTTCGCGGTCGGCATCCTGGCGCTTTTCGGCAACCGTATCCACCCCTCTCTCAAGGTGTTCCTGTTGAGCCTTGCGGTCGCCGACGACATCGGGGCGATCCTCGTCATCGCGCTGTTCTATACCTCCGACCTCAACGTCGTCGCCCTGCTCGTGGCGGCCGGCCTCCTCGGTGTCGTGGCCTTGCTCCAAGCCTCGCGGGTCATCTGGATCCCGCTCTATGTGGTGGTGGGGGCCGGCGCGTGGCTGGCGACCTTCGAATCGGGGGTCCATGCCACCATCGCGGGGGTCGCGCTGGGGCTCATGACGCCGGTGCGCCCGACGCAGAGCCCCTCCGAGGGAAGTCGTGCGCCGGTCGATCCCGATCCGGAACGCCTCGACGACGCCGATAACGAGGGTTTGTCCCCCGGCCGTGTGCGCGCCTGGCGGCTGCGCGCCCAGGAACGCGTTGCGGTGGGCGAGCATCTCGAGCACCTCCTGCACCCCTGGACCAGCTTCGTGATCGTTCCGATCTTTGCCCTCGTCAACGCCGGCGTGTCGTTGAGCGCCGAGGACCTGGCCGGCGCGGCCTCCTCGCCGGTGACGCTCGGGATTCTGGCAGGGCTGGTCGCGGGCAAGCTCGTGGGGATCTCCCTGTTCGCGTTCGCCGCTCAGAGGCTGGGCTTCGCCGAGGTTCCCAGAGGGGTCTCGGGACGGCAGATCATGGGCGCCGCAGCCATCGCCGGCATCGGCTTCACGGTCTCGCTGTTCATCACCGAGCTGGCCTTCGACGACGCCGCCATAATAGACGAGGCCAAGGTCGGGATCCTGGCGGCGTCGGCGCTGGCCGCAGGCATAGGGGCGGTCATCCTGCGCTCCGGCGAGCCGCTCGGCGAGGGTTCCGAGGGCGAAGTTGTCGCAGGCGCGCGAGACAATGAGTGAGTGACGACCGAGGTCCCCGCCGGCTCCACCGAGCGCTTCTCCGAGCCCACCCAGCGGTGGTTCGAGAGCGCGTTCGAAGCGGCCACCGCAGCACAGACGGGGGCCTGGGACGCGATCACGGCGGGCGAGCACGCCCTGGTGATCGCACCCACCGGCTCGGGTAAGACGCTCGCCGGCTTTTTGTGGTCGATCGACCGGCTGCTGACCGGCGCTCCGGTCGCTCCCGGGAAGCGACTGAGGGTGCTCTACGTCTCGCCGCTCAAGGCCCTCGCGGTGGACGTCGAGCGCAACCTGAGGGCTCCGCTGGCGGGTATCACGGCGGCCGCTCGGCGACTGGACCTCCCGGTGCCCGAGGTGTCGGTCGGGGTCCGCACCGGCGACACTCCTCCCGAGGAGCGCCGCCGTTTCAGCAGCGCCCCGCCCGACATCCTGATCACGACGCCGGAGTCACTCTTTCTGCTGTTGACCTCACGGGCGCGCGAGCAGCTGCGCTACGTCGAGACGGTGATCATCGACGAGGTGCACGCGCTGATCCACAACAAGCGCGGCACGCATCTCGCCCTCAGCCTCGAGCGGCTCGACGAGCTGCTCGCGCGGCCCGCCCAGCGACTCGGGCTCTCGGCGACCGTCAGGCCGCCTCAGGAGGTGGCCGACTTCCTCGGCGGTAAACGGCCGGTGCGAATCGTGGATCCCGGCAGCGACAAGCGCTTCGATCTCTCGGTGGTCGTTCCGCTCGAGGACCTGGCCGACCCCGCGCTGTCGCCGCCCCCCGCCGCGACCGGCTCGGCCCCCGGGGGCGACGCCGGGTTTGAGGGCGGCGGGGGAGCGGCTCAAAGCGTGTGGCCGCGCGTCGAGGAGCGCCTGCTCGACCTCGTCGAGGCGCATCAATCGACGATCGTGTTCGTGAACTCGCGGCGGCTGGCCGAACGGCTGTGCGCGCGCCTCAACGAGCTCGCCACCGAGCGCAGGGGCTCCGGCGATGTGGGCGCGACGGTCGTGGCGCGCGCGCATCACGGTTCCGTGGCGCGCGAGCAGCGCGTGCTCATCGAGGAGGACCTCAAGGCGGGTCGGCTCCCCGCCGTGGTTGCGACCAGCTCCCTCGAGCTCGGGATCGACATGGCGTCGGTAGACCTCGTGGTCCAGGTGGAATCTCCGTCCTCGGTGGCCTCGGGTCTCCAGCGCGTCGGACGTGCCGGGCACCAGGTCGGCGAGGTCAGCCGCGGCGTGTTCTTCCCGAAGTTTCGGGGTGACCTGCTCGAGACCTCCGTCGTGGTCGAGCGCATGCAGCAGGGCGCGATCGAAGAGATGCACTACGCGCGCAACCCGCTCGACGTTCTTGCCCAGCAGATCGTCGCGATGGTGGCCATGGACGAATGGGCGGTCGACAAGCTCGAGGCCGTGGTGCGGCGCGCGGCCCCCTTCGCGGAGCTACCGCGGGCCGCGCTCGAGGCCACGCTCGACATGCTCTCGGGACGCTACCCGAGCCACGAGTTCGCCGAGCTCCGGCCGCGCCTGAACTGGGACCGCGGCGCCGGCACGCTGACCCCCAGGCAGGGGGCACAGAGGCTCGCGGTGACCTCGGGCGGAACCATCCCGGATCGTGGCCTGTTCGGCGTCTTTCTAGCGACCGAAGGCGGCGCGCGCGTGGGCGAGCTCGACGAGGAGATGGTCTACGAGTCCCGTCCCGGCGACACCTTCGTCCTCGGCGCGTCGAGCTGGCTCATCGAGGACATCAGTCACGATCGCATGCTCGTTACCCCGGCGCCCGGAGCCGGCGGCGTGATGCCCTTCTGGCACGGGGACGCTCCCGGCCGGCCGGCCGAGCTCGGGCGCGCCCTCGGTGCGTTCGTGCGCGAGGTCACCAACCGCGGCGACTCCGAGAGGTCGGCGCGCCTGAAGTCCGCGGGGCTCGACCCATGGGCCGCGGCGAACCTAATCCAGTACCTCGGCGAGCAGAAGGACGCGACCGGCGCTGTGCCGGACGACCGGACCATAGTGGTCGAACGATTTCGCGACGAGATAGGGGACTGGCGCGTGTGCGTGCACTCGCTCTTCGGAGCGCGCGTGCACGCACCCTGGGCCCAGGCCATCGAGGCGCGGGTGCGCGACGAGCTCGGGCTCGAGGTGCAGTGCATCTACACCGACGACGGCATCATCGTTCGCCTGCCCGAGGCCGACGAGCCGCCGCCGGGGCGCTTCGTGACCTTCGATTCCGAGGAGATCACCGAGATCGTGACGTCGCAGGTCGGCAACTCGGCCTTGTTCGCGAGCCGCTTCCGGGAGTGCGCGGCGCGCGCGCTGCTGTTGCCGCGCCGGCGCCCGGGCACCAGGACGCCTCTGTGGCAACAACGCCAGCGGAGCGCCCAGCTTCTTCAGGTGGCGAGCAAACACGAGTCGTTCCCCGTGATCCTCGAGGCCTACCGCGAGTGCCTGCAGGACGTCTTCGATCTGCCCGCGCTCAGCGAGCTCATGGCTGCGATCGCCCGCCGCGAGGTGCGCATCGTCGAGGTCGAGACCCCGGCCCCCTCACCGTTCGCATCCTCGCTGCAGTTCGGCTTCGTCGCGTCGTTCATGTACGAGGGCGACGTCCCGCTCGCGGAGCGGCGAGCCCAGGCGCTCTCGCTCGACCGCTCGCTGCTGGCCGAGATCATGGGACGCGAGGAGCTGCGTGAGTTGCTCGACGACGCGTCGCTTGCTCAGCTCGAGCTCGAGCTCCAGCTTCTGACCGACGAACGCAAAATCCGCAACGCCGACGGCTTGCACGACGCGCTGCGTCTGCTCGGCGACCTCAGCGTTGCCGAAGTAGCGGCGCGCTCGCAGCATCCCGGCGAGGTCGAGTCGTGGCTTCACGAGCTCCGGTCGTCCCGGCGCGCGCTCGAGTTGCGGGTTGGGGGCGAGCCGCGCTGCATCGCCATCGAGGACGCGGCTCGCTATCGCGACGCCCTCGGAGCGGCGTTGCCGCCGGGCGTGCCGGGCGCGTTCCTCGAGCCGGTCGCCGATCCGCTCGGCGATCTCATCGGTCGTTTCGCGGCACGGCGCGGACCCTTCGTCCCCGACGACGCAGCCCCGCGCTACGGACTCGGCGTCGGAGTGGTGCGCGCCGCCCTCGAGCGCCTCGAGATGGACGGGCGCGTCCTCGAGGGCGAGTTCCGCCCCGGTGGCTCGGGCCGGGAATGGATCGACGTCGAGGTGCTCCGGAGACTGCGGCGCATGTCGCTGGCGGCGTTTCGCAAGGAGGTCGAGCCCGCACCGCCGGAGGCGCTCGCTCGCTTCGTGCAGGCGTGGCACGGCATGGTGCCGGGACAGGGGGCGGGAGGCTTCCGAGGAGCTGCGACCCTCGACGACCTCCTTCGGGTCGTAGAGCAGCTTCAAGGGGTGCCGCTGGTCGCCTCGGCGCTCGAGCGCACGATTCTTCCCGCCCGGCTGCAGGGCTACCGGCCGGCCCTGCTCGACGAGCTGGGAGCGTCGGGCGAGCTCGTGTGGTGCGGCGCGGGCGCGCTGGGGAGCGACGACGGCTGGATCGTGCTCGCCCTCTCGAGCCGGGCGGATTTGCTGCTTCCCCCGCCGGTCGAGACCGAGCTGTCGGACGTCGCACGGGCGCTCCACGAGGCGCTGGCGGCGCGCGGGGCGTCGTTCTTCCGCCAGCTCGCGGAGGCCACCGGCTCGACCGACGACACCGAGCTGCTGGCGGGGGTGTGGGACCTGGTGTGGGCGGGTCTCGTCACCAACGACACTCTGGCGCCGCTGCGCGCGCTGGCCGGCGCCACCAGGAATCGGCGCGCGCCCGGACGGCGT
>JBOGWX010000112.1:0-68406 GCA_050694055.1 Actinomycetota bacterium | reverse complement strand
CTCGCACCGTTTGGGGTTTGAGAAGGCCTGACGGCCCCGCCGGAGTTGACAGTGAGCGGACGCCCTCGTTGAAGCGTTATCCCTGGTCAAGCCCCGGATTCACGTTCCCTGGTGGGGGGAACTTCGGGCTAGAAGGAGGGCTCTACCGGTTCGTTGACCTCCAAGTCGCGTTCCCAGCCCTCGTTCTCGAGCTTGATCGATTCGATCGCGAGCGCGCTTCCGTTGGCGTCTAGATTCGACAGCGCTTGGTACTCCGACACCCAGCATCGGTAGACCCTGTAGGCGAGCACGACCTGGCCCGCTTCGTTGAGGAGCTCGATCCCGACGTCCTTGCGGAAGTTCTTGAGCGACACCTCGTTCCCCAGCCCCGCTCCGTGGGTTAGGACCTGCTTCGCCCACTGTTCGAATTCGGTTTCATGGGTGACGCCGCGCTCCAGCACCAGGGGATCGAAGCGCGTGAGACCGGGCGACCGGCGCGCGTAGTTGGGATCCGCGCCGTCACGCTCCTCGACGACGTCCGTCGTGCGCCGCAGGCCGCTTATCCGACTAATGCCGGCAACGTATCGGCCGTCCCACTTCACCCGAAACTTGAACCGTTTGTAGGGATCGAACCTGTGCGGATTGACGCTGAACTCGGGCATCCGACGCTCGCCTACACCGGCTACGGAACGGCGGGCGGAGGCGTGGCCGTATCGGGTCCGGCCCCCTCCTTCGCCGCCTTCAGCCTGAAGAACAGAAGCGTGGTCACCAGTGCGGCGAAGGGACCCGTCAGCGACCCACTCACGACGTTCGAAACGAAGGAACGTATCTCCTCGGGCAGCGCGATCAGGATGGCCCCCAACACGATGCTGAAGGCGAGGAAGATCAGGAACTGCAGCACGATCACGCCGAATACCTGGAAGTCGTGTCCCCGCACGAGGTTCCGGCTGCGACCGAACGAGTCCATCGCGCCCACACGTTCGAGCACGATTGCGGGGACGATCACGGCCCACCACGTAATGAGCACAAGTCCGGGCACGATCAGCAGCAGGAGGCCGATGGCGATGGCGATGCCGGCGAGGATCGACGCTCCGGCAACCGACCCGATGCGGGAAGCGCCGCGTTTGAGCGTGTCTCCGACCGAAAGGTCGGCGCGTCCGTCACGGATGTCCGCCACCGCCTCGACCAGTGCGGCCTGAACGATGAACACGGCCGCGACCGAGAGGATGGCCGACAGCAGCGCGCCCACGAGACCGCCGATCGCGACCAGGAGCACACTCAGGATCGCGATCGCCAGGTAAACGACCAAGGCCGTGACGAACAGATGCGCGAAGTGCTTCTTGTAGAGATCAAAAGCCTCTGAGATGACACCTTGTGTAGGGTTCATGGCGGCATTATCCCCCCGAGGAGGAGGGTCGGGGCGGATTCCGCCGCGGGCGCCCGCCGAGATCGAGCGGTCGAGATAAATGCGCTCACCGGCCATCCACATACCTTGCCCTGCTTGGGGCGGGAGCGCATCATTACCGAGCATGTCTACCGTCGCCCAGGCCCCGCCCGGCAGCACCTCAATCCCCATAGCGCGCCCGCTCGGGGTGCTGGCCTCGGGCATCGTGGCGGGGGCGATCGCCGGCTTCATCGCCGGCGGCATCGGCTCCCGGGCCGCGATGCGCATCCTGGCTCTGACCAGCCCGGACGCCGGGGGAGCGACCACGGAAGCCGGCGCCACCGTGGGGGACATCAGCGCGGGCGGCACGCTGTTTCTGCTGCTGGCCGGCACCGCGCTCGGCCTGGGAGGGGGCCTCGCGTACATCGCCGTGAGGCGCTGGCTCCCCCGGCGCGCCACCGGGGTCGTCTTCGGACTGTTGCTCCTGGCTTTGTCGGGCCGGCCTCTCGTCCATCCCGACAACGTCGACTTCATCATCCTGGAGCCGGCGTGGCTGGGCATCGCGCTGTTCGCGTCGCTGCCGATCCTCTTTGGATTGCTCGTCGTGCCTCTTCAGGCACGCCTCGAGCCCTTATTCACCGCGGAACGCTCCAGGCTCTGGACCGTGGTGGTTGTGGGTGCGGGGCTCCTGCCGCTGGCGCTGGGGGGACCGGTCGCGCTGGTGCTGGCGGTGCTCGTTGCGCTCGGTTTGATCATGGCTCGCTCCGAGGGTTTACGGGATGCGTGGAACGCACCGCCGGTCGACACACTGGGGCGCGTGCTGCTGACCATCCTCGGCTTGTTCGGCCTGGTCATGTTCTCGCGGGGAGCGATCCAGATCCTGTTCTAGAACGAGTGAGGGTATGTTCTCCCCATGCTCGCAGGACGCTCGACCCGACCATTGTGATGGAGACGAAAGCACTCGAGGACATCGTCCGCGCGGCTCGTCCCGACGACGACCGAGAAACCCTGCCGGACAGGTTCCGAGGGGTACTCCTCGGACTGGCCGTGGGGAACGCACTCGGAGTGCCGGTCGAGGGACAGTCCGCGCATGCGATCCGCCGTCGCTTCCGAGGGGGAGTAACCGAGATCGACGCGGGCGAGCGCGACCGGCCCTGGGACGACGACGTCGCTCAGGCTGCGATCCTGGCGCAGGTTCTGGTCGAGTCTGATGAGTTGGATCCGGAGGTGTTCGCCGCACGCCTTGCGACGTGGGCGCGCGACAGCGGGCGCGGCATCGGCGTCCTCACTCAATCCGTGATGGACGAGCTCGATCGGGGACGGGAGTCGCACGAAGCGGCCCGTCTGGCCTGGGAGCGAAACCCGATGAGCAACGCGGGCAACGGCGCGGTGATGCGATGTCCCCCCGTGGCCCTCCGCTACCCGAGGTCGGGAGTCGATTTGGTCCGGACGGCCAGGACCAGCGCGCTGGTCACGCACTACGACGCTCGCTGCGAGTGGAGCACGGCGGCAACCGCGGTGGCCCTTGCGACCTGTCTGAGCGGCCGACCGGTGCCGGTGGACCAACTTGCGGACGCCGTGGACGGCCTCGGTGGTGAGGGATGGCTGGCCGACTCGACCGAACAGGTCGGCGAGGCGATTCGCACCGTGGAGGGAGCCTCGCTGAAGGCGCTCGAACTGGACAACCCGGTGGACATGGGTTACACGCTCAAGGCGATGCAGGTGGGGTTGTGGTGCACGACGCAGGTTGGTGGCTTCGAGCAGATCGTCGTCGACGTTATCAACGAAGGAGGGGACACCGACACGAACGGTGCCGTGGCGGGCGCCGTCATGGGCGCGCTCAACGGCGCCTCGAATATCCCCGAGCGCTGGCTCGACAACATCTCCGATGGCAACGGCTTGACGCAGCTTGCCGATCGTCTCTTCGAGAAGACGATGGCCTCCGGCTAACCGACGATCCCTCGAAGCGGGTCTCATCTATCTCCGGGACGAGGGCGTCGACTGATCTGAAAGCGAAGACCAGCAGCAGGACTCCACCCAAGAACAACAGCAGCGGAGGCCCCGACTCGATGCGGGTTAGAACCCAATGGTAGAGCGCGTCTATGAACCCTCCGAATTCAGGCGGCGCAACGAGATGGACGCGGCCAAAGGACTCGCGCTCCAAGAGAAAGAATCCAATGACTGCACCGGGCACGTAGATCACGGCGGTGATGGCCAGCGCCAGCACGGCAACCGAGACCGTCTTCTTACGGCCGGGCAGCGGGTTGCGCAGCGCATATATGACCGCCACCAAGAGCACCACGAAGGCCGCCCCCAGACGGGCTCCGGTAACCATGGTGAAACCTTGGATCTCGCTGATGGCGCCCGTTGCTCGAAGCGTGAGACCGGTGGTTGCCATCGTCGACCCCGACAGGGTCAGCATCGCGCCGATCCATCCCAGCCCAAAGGTCGACGCTGCGTTTCGGACGAGGAATCCGCTTTGATCGACGGCGGCCAGACCTCCCGCCCCGATCTTCAGGATCTGAAGAGCACCAATGAAGAGATAAAGCGCAGCGATGAGTCGAGCGATGAACCAGACGATGCGCACTGCGCGACCAAGCAGAGCCGGACGGCTCTGGTCCTGCTCGTGAAGCTTCGCTCGCTTCGTTTCCGCCATGCTTGCCTCGTGATCGAGTGACGCGCTGCCCAGACTCTTATCGGGAATGGGGCGGAAACAAGTTAACCGGAGCGCTACCGCTTCGTGAGCTGCCTCGCTTCGGCGCTCGGTGTGTCGAGGGCCCTAGCGACCGGCCCCGACGTTCGCGCGCTTGATCTCGTGGAAATTCTGGGGTGGCGGTGGGAGGCTCGAGAGCTGGAAGTCTATGAACTCATCCAAGCCGAGCTTCAGCGCGGGGTTCGATCTGCGCTCCCGACCGATCGTCGAGATCGTCTTTCCATCCATCCCTCGTCCACAAGTCGAGCCCGCGTAGTGGCCCGGGTAGACCTCGATATCGTCCCTTAGGGAGAGCAACCTCTGCAGTGACTGGTGGAGCTGCTTTGCGCGCGCACGCAAGTCGGAGTCATCAACCTCGGTCATGGCGAGATCCACTCTCCCCACATCGCCGACGAAGAGGGTGTCGCCGGTAAGGACGAACCAGTCATCGACCAGCAGGCCGAGGTGCTCGGGGGTGTGACCGGGAAGGGGGATCACCGCGGCCCGGCGGTTTCCGATCTCGAGAGTGTCGCCCGCGTGCAGCGGAACGAAATCGAACGTTACATCTGCGCCGGCACCCAAATAGAGAGTGGCTCCCGTGATGTCGGCCAGTCGACGAGCGCCCGACCGGTGATCCGCATGCACGTGCGTCTCGATCACGTGGCTGATGGTCATGGCATTGTCCTCAGCGGCGGTGACGTAAGCGAGCGGATCGCCCTGGGGATCTATGGCCGCGCACACTCCCAATGTCGGGCAACCGACGAGATAGGAGGCGCAGGAGCGATCCTCGTGAAGCAACTGTCTGAAGTACACGACAACCCCCTAGATGAAGAGTTGAACCTCTGATTCGCCCGCGAAGTCGAGGAAGGCGGGAGCGCCGGCGAGCTCGACGCCTTCGATGAGGTCGGCCTTGCTTACCTCCATTACCCCCAGCGTCGTGTTGCACGCGAACATCCGGACACCGAGCTCGCGAGCTATGTCGAGAAGCTCCGGGATCGAAGCGAGATTGGCCTTGGAGAGCCACCCCCTCATCATCTTGGTCGCGGCAGACTTCATGCCCGGCAAGGCACCGACGAGAGTCGGCACGTGAACCGGCACCGACTTGAGCGGAGGGGGCATGGCGGGATTGCCGACGGGACTCACGGAGAGCTTGAGCATGCGGTCCTTGTGCACGATGTCGAGCCCGTAGAAGGTGAAGAAGATTCCCACCTCCCAACCCATGCTCGCGGCGGTCGTGGCCATGACGAGAGGAGGATAGGCCTGGTCGAGAGTCCCCTTCGAGACGATCAAGGCGAGGCGCTTGGGGCTGGGCGCGTCCTCCGCCACCACGTCCGGTCCGGGCACGGGGGCGGCATCGGCGGTCATCGGCTCCGCCTCACCACGTACCTGTAGATCTCGTCCACGAAGCTATGTGCCAGCAGCTCGTGTCCGGTGTTCTTGCACCACGCCGCCATGTTCTCCTTGGAGCCGGCATCATCCGTCCACATCTCCACCAGGTCTCCGACTTCGACCGTCCGAATCGCCTGACCCAAGCGGATCGTCGGCATCGGGCAGACGAGGCCTCGAGCATCAACCACCCGGTGGCCGATTTTCGTCGTACTCATGCGGCCCTCCCTCTCTGGTCTTACGAGATTCTGCTCCCCACTGGGGCTTGTTGTCAAGTCTTTTATTGAATATTGTAGAAGCGTGGAAATCGACCAAACGACCAGGGGCCGGGAATCCGACCTCCGGCTGGGTGTGCGGGCCAACCTCCCCCAGTTCGCGCTTCTTGTGGCGGTCAACGGGCTGGTGGGAGCGCTCGTCGGTCAGGAACGCACGCTCGTTCCCCTTCTGGGACAGCGCGTCTTTTTGGTCGGCTCGACCACGGCCCTGATGATGTTCATCGTCACCTTCGGCGCGGCCAAGGCCGCGGCCAACCTCGCCGCCGGTTATCTCGCCGACGGGTTCGGCCGCCGGCGGGTGTTGCTGTGGGGCTGGGCGGCGGGGCTTCCGGTGCCGTTCATCTTGATGTTCGCCCCCTCCTGGAGCTGGGTGCTCGCGGCCAACCTGCTGCTCGGAGTCAACCAGGGCCTTGCCTGGTCGGCCACGGTGGTGATGAAGATCGATCTCGCGGGACCGAAGCAACGCGGTATGGCCATGGGGCTCAACGAGTTCGCGGGATACCTGGCGGTGGCGCTGTCGGCGAGCGCGTCGGGGTGGCTCGCCTCTCGCTACGGGCTGCGGCCGGAGCCGCTGTTCCTGGGAATCGCCATCGCGGCCCTGGGCTTCGGAGCGTCCGCACTGCTCGTGCGGGAGACCTCGGGCCACGCCGAGCTCGAGAACGGCGAGGCGGCGCGTAAGGGCTTCGCAGAGGTCGCCGCGCTCGTGAGCTACCGAAGCTCCGCCCTGTCGGCCGTGTCGCGCACGGGTCTCGTCACCAACGCCAACGACGCGCTGGCCTGGGGTCTGCTTCCCGTAGTGATGGCGAGCGAAGGGCTCAGCACCTTTCAGATAGGAGTAGTGGCCGGTCTCTATCCCGCCGTTTGGGGGCTCTCGCAACTCGGCACCGGCGCGCTCTCCGATCGCTTCGGGCGCCGGCTGCCGATTGCGCTGGGCATGTGGGCTCAGGCACTGGCGCTGCTGTGGTTCTGGGCCGAGCGAGGATTCCCGCACCGAGTCGGTGCCGCAGTTCTGCTCGGGCTCGGGACCGCCTTGACCTATCCAACGCTTCTCGCAGCGGTGGGCGACCTCGCCGCGCCGTCATGGCGGGCGACCGCGGTCGGCGTGTATCGCACCTGGAGGGACGGCGGCTACGTGGTCGGGGCAATCGCGGCGGGGGCGCTGGCCGATCTGCTCGGTCCCGGGGCAGCTCTCTTGGTCGGCGCGGTCGCAACCGCGCTGTCGGGAGTTGATTCCTGGGCGCACCTCTCGTACTCAAGTGTTGACTTGAATGATCTAGAATCTCTCCATGGCAGATAGAGCCGCAAAGGAAGCCCTGTTCGACGAGCTCGCGCGGATCGCCAAGGCGCTGGGGAGCGGTCGCCGGGCGGAGATAGTGGACCTTCTCGCCAACGGGGAGCGGAGCGTAGAGAGCATCGCATCCGAGCTCGACCTGTCGGTGGCGAACGCGAGCCAGCACCTCCAGATCCTCCGCAGGGCGGGTCTCCTCACGGCTCGCCGGGAGCGAACCTCGATCATCTACCGCGTCGCCACGACCGAGGTGATCGTGCTGTGGCGCGCGCTGCAGAGCATCGCGCGCAAGCAGATCGCAGAGGTCGAGCGCCTCGCGCTCGCTTACACCGGCGAGCTCGATGGGATCGAGCTCTTGACCAAAGAGGAACTGGCGATCCGTCTCCGGCGCAAGAACCAGCCCCTCGTTCTCGACGTCCGCCCCGAGGAAGAGTACGCGGCGGGTCACCTGCCGGGAGCGGTGTCGATCCCGGTCGATGAGCTCGAGAAGCGCCTGAGTGAGCTCCCCAAGAGCGTGGAGATCGTCGCATATTGCCGTGGACCTTTCTGCGCCTTCGCGCCTGAGGCCGCTCGTTATCTGAAGAAGAAGGGCTACCGGGTCAAGGCTCTCGAGGAGGGCTTGCCCGACTGGCGGGCGGCTGGTCTTCCCCTCGAAGGGTGACCTGCGAGCCGCCCGTGGATCGCACGTAGACGGCGTGCAGCCAGCCTTTTCGAGAGAACCTGAGGCTGGAGGAGAACCCGTAGGCCCGCAGCCACTCATCTATGCGATCGATGTCGTGCAGGTAGGCGCGGAACTCTCTGCCCCGTAGGGCGTGATAAGTGTTCTCGATCCAGAAGGCGACGGTCCAGAACAGGCGCAGGGCTCCTTCGTGCCGTGGCACCGTGAACGCGTAGACCCGGCGCGCGGCGGAGCTCGTGTGGGAGACGAGTTCGCGCGCTGCCGGATAACAGCAGAGCACCCGATCAAGCACGACCACATCGTGAGGTTCGAGCCGGTCGGTAGCCCCGTTCCCGACCTCGAACGTGACCGAGCCGGCGAGTCCCTCGTCACGGGCCGCGCCGCGCGCCGCCGCCACGCTCTGGGGGGACAGGTCGATTCCGGTGGCCGCCATGGCACCTCGCCGAACGAGCTCGCGTGTCAGCTCGCCGACCCCACTCCCGATCTCCAACACGCCCATTCCGTCGATGCCCGTTGCCTCGACGGCGTCGGCGAGGGCTCGGCTCCGAGTGCGTCTCCTGCGCAGGACCTTCGGAGTGCAACATCCGACTTCATGATCGAAGCACTCGGCTATAGCGCGCTCGTTCACGCCGACAGTATGTACTCGAGCGATAGCCCGCGACAAGGCGTAACCGCGTCGAGCACCCAGTCGGGTTACGGAACGTTGAGTTGGGGAAAGGCAGAGCAGACAACCGCATTGACCTCGGGGGAAAATCCGAATGAGGACCATCATCATCATCGCCTATCTGGTAATCGGTGTGCTCGTAGCCGCGGCGCGCGACTATCTCGGTGCGGTCGGCAACCTCGGCGACATCGTCAATCTCCTGCTGGCGATTCTGCTGTGGCCGCTGCTGCTGCTCGGAGTCGACTTCAACCTCAGGATCGGCGGTGGCGGGGGCCGGGACCGTGGCGGGAACGGCCGCAACGGTGCGCTGCCGGTGATCGGCCCCGCGCTCGTCTGCGCGCGAGCGGCGCTTGGCCGGGGGCGGTCCGCCGAATAGCCGACGTGCTCGGGGGCTCTGATTCACTTCCACTTCCGAACCGATGGAGGGCGACGGTGACCGGAGAGCCCATGCCGGACGTGGTGGCACTGGTGCGTGAGGTCCGCGACGCGCGCTGATGCCCGTCGTCGTCGAGGCGAGCGTCATGTTCGCGGCGGTAACCGCCGCGGACGGCTTCGAGCCGCTCGGGGAGCAGGTCCTGATCGGTCCCTCGTTGCTGTGGACCGAGACTCGGTCGGCGCTCCATGTGGCGCGTTGGCGAGGGCTGATCTCCGAGGAGACCGCCGCGCACGCTCTTTCTCTCCTGCGCTCCGGACCGGTGAAGGAGAGAAGACCCCAGGCACTCGGATCGACGGCGTGGAGGATCGCCGACGAGTTGCAGTGGTCGAAGACCTACGATGCGGAGTACTTGGCCCTCGCAGCGTCGGTCAAGGGTTCGCTCGTCACGTTAGACCGCCGCCTCCTAAGGGCGGCCCAGCGGCTCGACCTGGACATCTTCCCGATCGACCGGTAGAGAACGGACGACCCCTTCCCCGCTCGAGACCGCTCCGTCGTAGCTTGAGGGCATGACCGTAACGCGGCGCAAGCGGGTCCTCTTGGTGCTGGTCCTGGCGCTGCCCGTGATGGTGTGGGTGGTGCCGGGCTTGCGGGCACGCGCCAAAGCTGTTGCCGTCCTCGCCGACGCCTCGGCTCTGCCCTTCCCGCGCCCGTTCGCACGCGACGTCGAAGTCGAGACCACCGAGGTGGCTCCCGGAGTGGTGGGCGACCTCTACTCCGGAGAGCGCGATGCGCCGGTGATGCTGTTCGTCCCCGGGGCCACTCCGAAGGGAAGTCAGGACGCGCGCGTGATCGAGGCCGCGACGGCGATCGCGCGCGCGGGCCGGCGGGTGTTCGTCCCGGAGCTCGACCTCTACGACCGTACCTTCAGCACGGACGACATCGAGCGGCTCGTCTCGGCGATGGTAGGGCTGTCGGGCGATTCCCGAGTAGGTGTGCTGGGCTTCTCCTACGGTGGTTCGCTCGCGCTGATCGCCGCCCAGGACTCTCGCACGCGCAGCCGCGTCGCCTACGTCGCCACCTTCGGCGCCTACTTCGATCTGGTGCACGTGCTCCAGGGGGTCACGACCGGGTCGACCGTCCTCGATGGCGACGAGGTCGCCTTCGAGACCGTGCCCGAGGCGCGCGACATCCTCATCGACGCGACCGTGGAACTGGCATCGGGACGCTACGCAGACGAGATCGTGCGCGCCCTCGACGGTGACGATCCGAACGAGCTACCCGAGGGACCGCAGTCCCTGGTCGAGCTGTTGTCCAACCGAGACCCCCAGCGCATCGATGAGCTCGTGGCTCAACTGCCGCCGGCCTTTCGAACCCTGCTCGAGCGCTTCTCGCCGTCGACTGCGATCCACGAGCTCGAGGCGCCGGTGCTCGTCCTGCAGTCGAAGAAAGACGTGGCCACCCCCTGGACCGAGGCCGAGCTGCTGCACCGCTCGGCCGAGGGATCGCGTCTGATGATGCTCGACCACTTCTCGCACGTCGATCCTCCCGGGCCGGTGGGCTGGCTCAACGATGGACCGAGGGCGTGGAGGTGGCTGTCGTGGGTGCTCGCCGAACAGGAGTGACGAGGACCCCTGCGCCCGATCTCGCTCGTCAGTCGCGAGGGAGCATCGTCGTCCATTCTCGTTGCGTCACTCGCCGTGCCAGCGCGCCATGTGCTGGGCGTGCGTGCCCAGGTAGGAACCTTCCTTGAAGAAGTGGTCGTAGAAATCGAGGTCGAGGTGGTGGGCCTGAACATAGTTGAGGATCATCAGCGTCGGCACCGTTCCGGGCCACTTCCCGAAGGTGTCGAAGACGTATTGTGCCTGCGTCGACACGCAGCCCTTGAACTCTTCGGAGTGCACCTGCGCGCTGCCACGAACTCCCGGGCTGTCGCTCCAGGCCCCCGGCGTATCGGGGTTGAAGGGACCCCCGGCTCCGAACTTGCGCTCGGCGAAGGCTTCGACTGCGGCCGCCATGTCCGGATAGTGCGGCGGGCACATACCCTCATAAACACCCTCGAGCCCGGTCGGGTTCGGGATCGGCCAGCGCTGGTCCTCGTCGAAACGGAAGCCCAGTCCCGGCACCTCGGGATTGCCGGACGCACCCAGCATGGTGAAGCGATCGACGCCGTCGAACATCCATCCCCCAAGTCCTATCGCCTGCAAGGTCAGGACGCCGGCGTAGCAGCTCGTCGCCAGCTCGGCGACCGCCTCGGACAGCATGTACTGGTCGATGAACGTGAGTGGGAACGGCTCCTCGATGTCGACCAGACCACCGAAGGCTTCCATGCCGGGAATCTTGCGATCGTTGACGTCGTCGTAGATGCAGTAGCCGTTCTGCGCCAGGAAGCAGAGCCCGGCGATCGCCTGCTGCGCGAGGTCGGCGACGGGGATCACCAGAAGCGAGCCCGGCACGTTCACGCACCAGGTGTTGTGCCCCTCGAGGTAGGGCTCCTCGCGCGGAAGATAGATGCGTTCGTCGGAGAGCTTGCGCAACCGGCCGCGATGACGCTCGATCATGAGCTCGATGGTGATCTCCTCGGCGGCCGGATCCACCAGCGCCCCCGCGTCGCGCGTGGGGAAGAAGTAGGTGCCCGAGTCGTCGGTGCAGAACAGCTCGGCGACGTGGAAGCCGGCTGCCGATGGGAAGGTGCGTCCCGCCGCGGCCCCCGCGTAGTTCGCCAGATGTGGCGCATAGGTCGCGTTGCGCGTGATGGCGTAGTGCCACCCCGTGGTGCCGCCCATGGAGCTGAGGACCATCATGCGCTCGAGCTCGGTCAGTGGCACGGGCTCGTGCTTCGACTTGTAGGCGAGAGGACCGTCCGGAATCTCGTTCCCCAGCGCAAAGCGGCGCGAGCGACGACCGTAAAGGGCCGCGAGGAACGGAAACTCGGCTACTTCCTTGAGCACCTCGGCCGGCACCGACGGCTCCCTGACGGTTTGACTCATGGCGCGTCCTTCCCCGCCCAGCCCCAGACTCTCCGAGCCTCACGCTACTGAGGCAAGCGTTTGATGGCGACGGGGGCAAGCTGCGCAAACTGACCCACTTCGCCAATCGTCCGAGGTTTCACGACGCCCGCCCCAGGGCCTATGCGGAGCGGGCTTGCCCCTTACGTAGCTTGGCCACGAGCCGCCCGAGCTCCCGCTTCTCCGCCGGCGCCAGACCGAAGACCAGGTAGGCGAGCGCGAACGCCCCGGTGCCCAGCAGCCCGCTAAGCACCAGATCGATCAGGTAACCGGCGGTGATCACCGAGTGCACGAGCCACATCACCGCCCCCCCGAGCAGAGTAGGCACGATGAGCCTGAGGTACTGGCGGTCGTAGGGCCAGATGCCGACGAACTTCCTGACCAGGGCCAGCCGCCACCACTTGCTGGCTGCGAAGGTGGCGGCGTTGGCGATCGCGGCGCCCTCCATGCCGTAACGGGGCGCCAGCCAGAAGGCGAGTCCCAGGTTGAGCGCCAAAGATCCGGCCTGAACGACGAGATCCCAGCCGGTGCGCCCCACCATGATCAGTACGAAACCCACGCTTCCGGTTGCGACGTTGATGAACTGTCCGAGGATCAAGAGAAGCAAAGCCGTCTCTCCCCCCGCGAAGTCGGCACCGAAGATCTCGAGAACTTCGCCCGGCGCCACCGCGAGTAGCAGGAACACCGGCATCGTCGCCACGAGCGTCCACCGGGTGAGCGTCTTGTAGAGCCCGTCGAGACGTTGAGTCTCACCTCGGTTGTGCAGATCCGCGACGAAGGGACTGAACATCAAGGCCACCGAGGTCAGCAGCAGCAGCAACACCTGTCCCGAGCGGAGCGCGGCCGAATACACACCCACCTCTGAATCGACCGCATAGCGGGTCAGCACGAACAGATCCGTCCAGAACAGAAGCTGGGTGAACAGTGCGGCCGGCGCGCGCGGCCCGGCATAGCGCAGCAGCGCCGCCATCGCGCCGCGCTCGAGGGGAGCTCGTTCCCAACCCCGGCTCTCCTTGCGCCAGAACCACCACGACGGCAGCGCAACGACCAGCCACGACAGCGAGTAGGCGAGTACCGCCATGCGCGCGCTCTGCTCCACGCGCCACAGCCCGAGCATGAACACGATCCACAAGACCGGCTGTCCCGCCCAGAAGAGATAGAGCGTGTAGCGCATGATCTTGAGCCCACGCGTGGCGCTGAGCCACACGTTGGTCAGCGCGAGTCCGGGTAACGCGACTGCAGCAGCTACCGCTAGACCTGGGCGAAACTCAAAGCTGACCGAGAAGAGGTCCAGGAACGCGTTGGAGAAGACAACCAGCAACAGCGCGATGAACGAGGACACGCCCAGAGCAATCCACGTCGCTCGGCTCACATGCGTTCGAATCCGGTCGAACCTCCCCGCGCCGACGTCGATCGCGACGTCGCGCAACACCGCCATGTCCATCCCGAAACGAGTTGCGAAGCTCAACACGAACATCGCCTGAGTCAGCACCGTGACCACGCCGAACGGCGACTCGCCGAGGGTTCGAGAGATCAACACGTTGGCGACGAACTGCGCGACACCGGCGATGACCAGTCCGATGATGTTCTGGCTCGTGCCCGACAGGATGTTGCGGTAGTCGCCGAGGTCCTTGCGCTCCGCGCCGGCGCGCGCCGCGGGATCTGAAGTGCTCATGGATGAGGGAGCCTAACCTCGCTCGATGGAGCGAGGTTGGAACCCAAACAAAGAGGGGCGTGCCTCTGGGCACGCCCCTCCGAGAACTGCTGTTTGCGCTCGCTACTCTGGGATCAGGCAGAACATCTCGTAGTCGGTCGGCAGCGGTCCCACGTCCGCCAGGTAGAGCTCGGCGTCGGCCGGGCTCATGAAGGTACCGGTCGCCTCCGACTCCTCCTTGCCGGCGTCGAAGTGGTAGATGTCCATACCACGCGTGAGGTCGTTGCCGTAGAGGTAGAAGTCGCCGGTCGCGGGATCGATCTCCGGCGTCTTGGCCGACCAGGAGTCCGAGTCCGGGAACTGGTAGTAGCCGATCTGCTTCATGCCGCCTGTGATCTCGGTCTCACCGATCGCAACCCCGACGAGCCCAGAGATGTCGACCACGCGCACGCCACCGTTGTAGAAGGCGATCGTCATGATGCCCTCATCCTGGTGGATGTCGAAGACGTGAGCCGTGCAACGCATTCCGTTGTCGGTCGCGGGCCGCGCCTCGTCGATGTTCCAGTAACCGACCTTCTCCGGGTCAAGCTCGTTGTGTCCGGTGATGTCGTAGACGTGCACTCCACCGTTGGGACACTGTCCGGTGGGGAGAGCACCGACGAACTCGTCTTCGATGATGAGGAACTCACGCTTGTATCCATCGATGTTGAGCGTCACCGGGTCGGACTGGTGGAAGACGTTGATCGCCGGGTCCACGAAGCTCGTCACGATGCTCGGGCTGTTGGGCTTCCTGGTGTTGATGATCACCTGCTGCGACAACGCAGCCGAGTAAGCCCGCGTGCCGCTCTCGTTGAAGGTGATGTCGTGCGACTCGGTGCCGAGCCCGGGCCTGATCGGCAGATCGAGGTCGGCCGCCAGCTTCGGGTTGCTGAAGTCCTTGATGTTGAAGACCTCGATCGAAGGTCCGCCGACGACCGACGTGATGAGGTCGGAGTTCGAGTTGTAGAGAAAACGGCCACCCGGGTGAACCGTCTGGTTGTGCGAGCCCTTGGGGACCTCGACGAACGAGACCGTCTGCGGGTCGAGGGGGTTGGTGATATCGGCGATGAAGGTGCCGTTCTTGCCCGAACCGTTGGCCTTCTTCACCTCGAAGCCAAGGGCGGCGGCCTCCTGGTAGCAAGTCGAGGTCCCGTCACCGAAGGTGTCGGAGGTATAGGTCACAAAGGTCCTGCCGGGCATGTCGCCGCGCCGGAAGACCTGGATGTCGCCCTGGGTGACTCCGCAGTCGTAGACGGCCACGATCTGCGCCTGCTCGGGGTTCGTGATGTCCACGATCTGCATGCCGTTGCGGTACGAGCCGCCCAGCGCATAGTCCCGGCCCCCGATCGTGGTGAACTCGATGTCGGTGCCGGAGTTCGGCGTCGTGCCGTTGCGGGCCTCGTAGCCGAGATTGGCGACGTGCCTCATGTTGGGGCTGCCCTCGCCCTCCTCGGCGACCTGGGCTCCCGCAGTCGTGGTGGGAAGCGGTACGAGCGCCAGGATGCAGGCAAGTAGCAAGGCCCTCTTCAAAGCTGACAGCATGAATCCCCCTTGATTCGAAGTCCAAAAGCTGGAGTTCGGGCGTTGATCTGAGAGTTCGACGGGTCAACCACGACTCCTGCACCAAATCTGCCCTACGAGCAGCACAAGCAAACCCATTTTCTGCGAACCGTCTGATTTGCCTTAGCGGAGCGACCCCTCTAGCCTCCCCGTGTGCAATTCCCACCCCTGCGGAGATCCCGCTCCGTGCTGCTGTTCGCCCTTTTGATAGCCGTCACGGTGGTCCTCACGGCCTTGCTCCTTCCGCCTTTCGGGGGCCGGGACACGACCGATACCGGCCCGCCGACCGCACCCGAGGGAGCCCCCAACGTCCTGGTCTTCGTGACCGACGATCAGCGTCCCGAGTCGATGGAGGCCATGCCGCAGACGTCGAGGTACTTCAGGGACGAGGGCAGGTGGTATCCGAACGGGTTCGCCACGACCCCGATCTGCTGCCCCTCGCGCGCGTCCATCTTTTCGGGTCAGTTCGTGCACAACCACGGGGTGAAGAACTTCACGCCCTACGAGCTCCAGCAGACGACGACCCTGCAGGCGGTGTTGCAGGCAAACGGATACCGCACGGGCTTCTTCGGCAAGTACCTCAACCGGTGGGAGCACGAAGACGATCCACCGCACTTCGACGACTGGGCCTTCTTCCACCAGGCGAACACGCGCACCTACGCCGGCGGGGAATACAACGTCGCCGGTGAGGTCACGGAGGTCGATGAATACTCCACCCACTTCCTGGGCGACCGAGCGATCGATTTCCTCGAGGGGGGTGAGGCCGACGGCGATTCACGTCCCTGGCTGATGTACGTCTCGACCCCCGCAGCCCACACTCCCTACATCGCCGAGACCGAGTTCGAAAACGCGCCGGTGCCGGACTGGGAGGGAAACGAGGCCGTCTTCGAAGAGGACCTCAGCGACAAGCCCGCACACGTTCGGGATCCCTACAAGGGCAATTGCGACTTCCGGTGCGGTCAAGATGTGCGGGAACAGCAACACAGGACCTTGATGTCGGTCGACGTGATGGTCGACGCGATCATGACCAAGCTCGAGGAGCTTGACCAAGCCGACAACACGCTCGCGTTCTTCGTCTCGGACAACGGAATCATGTGGGGCGAGCACGGCGTCGGGAACAAGCGCTGGCCCTACCGGCAATCCGTGAACGTGCCCTTCGGCGTGAGGTGGCCGGCGAAGATCGAGCCCGGCGTCGACCACCGTCTGGTCGCAATGGTCGACATCGCTCCCACCGCGGTGGACGCCGCCGGGGCGCGCCCCGCCGCCGAGGTCGAGATGGACGGCCGGTCGCTACTCGACCGCAAATGGGAGCGCACAGAGATGCTGCTCGAGCACTGGCCCTCGAAGACGGTTCCCGGATACGGCTCGCTCTGGAGCAAGGACTACCAGTACGTCGAATACTACGCGCGGAACATGAACAAGGTGATCTACCGCGAGTACTTCGACCTGGTGGACGATCCCTGGCAGCTGAAGAACCTGCTGGCAGGAGCCGCCAACACGCGCCGGCCCAACGACGACACCCTCCGCAAGCTCAGCCGGCGCTTGCGAGAACTGCGCGTTTGCAAAGGCGACGGCTGCCCCTAACGCAACGCGCTTACTCCCACTCGATGGTGCCGGGAGGCTTGCTCGTGATGTCGTACACGACCCGGTTCACACCGGGCACCTCGTTCACGATCCGGTTGCTGATCCGCTCGAGCAGGTCGTAGGGAAGTCGGGCCCAGTCGGCCGTCATCGCATCCTCGCTCGTGACCGCGCGCAGCACGATCGGATGCCCGTAGGTGCGCTCGTCCCCCATCACGCCGACGGAGCGAACCGCGGGTAGCACGGCGAAGCTCTGCCAGATCTCTCTCAGCAGGTCGGCCCGCTTCATCTCGTCGAGGACGATCGCATCGGCAGCACGCAGCATCTCGAGACGCTCACGCGTGACCTCGCCGATGATTCGAACCGCGAGTCCCGGACCGGGGAAGGGCTGACGCCACACGATCTCTTCGGGCAGTCCGAGCTCCTCGCCGACGCGCCGCACCTCGTCCTTGAAGAGGTTGCGCAGAGGCTCGACGAGCTCGAAGCGCATGTCCTCGGGAAGGCCCCCGACGTTGTGGTGACTCTTGATTCTGGCCGCGTCCTTGGTGCCGGACTCGATCACGTCGGGATAGAGCGTGCCCTGTACCAGGAAGCGGGTAGGAGTGGACCGGTCCCCGACCTCGTCCTGGGCGACCTCCTCGAAGACGCGAATGAAGGTCTCGCCGATGATCTTGCGCTTGCGCTCGGGGTCGGTGACTCCCGAGAGATTCTCGAGGAAGCGGTCGGACGCCTTGACGTGAATGAGGTTCATGTGGAGGTGGCGACGAAAGGTCTCCTCGACCTGCTCGCCCTCTCCGGCGCGCAGCAGCCCGTGGTCCACGAAGACACACGTGAGCCGATCGCCGATCGCTCTGTGGATGAGCGCGGCCGCCACCGACGAATCGACGCCACCCGACAGGGCACAGACGACCTTCTCGTCGCCGACAGTTGCCCGAACCTGCTCGGTCGCCGACTCGATGATCGAGGTCATCGTCCAACTCGGGAGAAGGTCGCACGCCTGGTAGAGGAAATTCTTCAGCAGATCCTGACCCTTGGGCGTGTGGCTGACCTCGACGTGGAACTGCACCCCGTAGAGGCCTCGCTCGCGATCCTCGAACGCGGCCACGGGGCAGGCGGTCGTCGATGCCGTGGCGATGAAGCCATCCGGTGGCCGCACGACCGCGTCGTTGTGGCTCATCCACACGGTTTGCTCGGTGGGGAGCTGATCGAACAGTACGGCATTCGGCTCGGCTACCTCGAGATCGGTCTTGCCGAACTCGGCGATACCGGTGTGGCCGACCTCTCCTCCCAGGGCCTGCGCCATGGCCTGTTGCCCATAGCAGATACCGAGTACCGGAACGCCGAGACCGAACAGTTTCGGGTCGACGCTCGGTGCCCCGGGTTCATAGACGGACTTCGGCCCCCCCGACAGGATGATGCCGCTCGGCCGCAGCGCCGCGATGGCGGCCACGGGCGTGTCGTGGGGGACTATCTCGGAGTACACGTGGCACTCCCGCACCCGCCGGGCGATGAGCTGGGCGTATTGAGCGCCGAAGTCGACGACCAGGACCTTGTCCATGACCCACCGTACCGCGCGCCCCCATCAGAACCGGCTATTTCGGACCGGCTAAGGCGTCAGCAGCGCGATCAGGCGCCGGTTGGTCACCGCGAGACCCGCCGCTCCCATGGCCGCCAGAAAGGCGGCGTGACCGAGCAGATAGACGCCGATGTCCCCCAGCATCACTCCCCGGATCAACGCCACGCCGTGATACAGCGGCGAGAGGTGGGCGACCGCCTGGAGCCACCCGGGATAGACGCTCAACGGGTAGAACGTCGCCGAGAACAGAAACAGCACGAGCACCGCGAGGTTGACGAGGTCGAAGTCCTGCCAGCTGCGCATGTAGGTGGTCGCCATCATGCCGACCGCTCCAAAAGAGAAACCCACAATCAGCGCGGCGGGCAGCGCCAGGACGGCCCACGGCGATGCGATGAGTCCCATGGCCAGCAGGACCACGATGTAGCCCACCGCATAGATCGATCCCCGAATCTGAGACCACCCGATCTCGCCCACCGCGATGTCAAACGGTCGCAAGGGCGTGGACAGCATCGCGTCGTAGGTCTTGGCGAACCTGAGCTTGTGGAAGATGTTCATCGTCGACTCGAAGACCGCGCCGTTCATCGCGGCGGAGGCAAGCAGCGCCGGTGCGACGAAGGTCGCATAGTCGACGGTCTCGCCCGAGGCGAGGCTAATGTCGCCCACGAGGCCCCCGAGACCGATGCGCACCGCGAACAGGTAGACCAGCGTCTCGATGAACCCGGAGAAGATGATGATCCATATGTGCCGGTAGACGAGAATGTTGCGCTCGAGCACATACCGAACGCCCGAGCGGCCCAGCAGTGCCGGGGGCGTGATGCGCAGAGGGAAGGTGCGCGCACTCACGGCTGCAACCTCTTGTGCAGGTTCCGCCGTGCGAACCACCAGCCGCCGGCCGTCCAGAGCCCGAGATACCCGAGATGAACGAGCGGGTTCAGCGCCGTCTCGAAACCGATCGCGCTCGAACGGCACAGCTCGACCCCGTGCCACAGCGGCGTGACGAGGGCAACCGGTTGCAGCCATCCGGGCAGCTGTTCGATCGGAAAGAAGGTTCCGGAGAACAGGAACATCGGCACGATCGCGAAACGGAACAACGAGGACAGGCGCGTCTCGTCCTTGGCGATGGCCGTATAGGCGGTGACGGGAGCCGCAAAGGCCATACCGGTCAGGATCGCGGCCGGGAGGCTGGCGAGCACCTCGACGGGAGACAGCGCACCGAGCACCGCAGACACGATGGCGAAGGCTCCCGCCGACAGCGTCACCCGCACGCCCATCCACAACAGGTTGCCCGCGACCAGGTCGCCCACGCCCACGGGCGTGGCGAGCGCGGCGTGGTAGGTCTTGATCCACTTGATGCCGGCCATGACCGGCCACGACCCTTCGGTCGCACCGGTTTGCATCGCAGTAGCGGCGAGGAGGCCAGAGGCGATGAAAGCGAGGTAGCCGGCATCTCCCAGCCCCTCCGCCGCCGGATTGCGATCGATGATCGAACCCAGGCCCAGGCCCATGGCCGCAAGAAACAGCACCGGGCTGAGAAACGTCGTCATGGCGCTCCCCATCCACGTGCGCCTGTAGACGCGGGCGTTCGCCTCGACCACCCGGAGTGGGATCAACATCAGTCGATCAGCCTTCGTCCGGTGAGGCGCAAAAAGACGTCCTCGAGCGTGCTGCGCCGCACGACGATGCTCTCCGGTGTGAGGCCACGGTCGTGGATCGTCCCCACCGCGTCGTCTCCGTTGTTGGTGTAGAGGAGGATGCGGTCGGGAAGCTCCTCGATCCTTTGGGCAAGGTCGTCGAGGCGGTCGCCGACATGCTCCTGTTGTCCCACCGCGAAACGAAGCTCGACAACCTCGCGCGTGGAGTACTGGTTGATGAGCGCCCCCGGGGAACCCTCCGCGACGATACGCGCTTGGTCCATGACGACCAGGCGGTCGCAGAGCTGCTCGGCCTCATCCATATAGTGCGTCGTGATGATGAGGGTGACGCCGCGCTGCTTGAGACGGTAGAGCCTGTCCCACAGCACGTGACGGGCCTGAGGGTCTAGTCCTGTGGTCGGTTCATCGAGTATGAGGACGTCCGGCTCGTTGATGAGCGCCCGAGCGATCGTGAGCCGCCGCTTCATCCCTCCCGACAACGGTTCGACCCTGCTGTCTCGGCGTTCGGTCAATTGCACGAAATCGAGGAGCTCGGCGATGCGTTCCCTTAGCACCGCACCACCGATCCCGAAGTACCGCCCGTAGATGTGGAGGTTCTCGTAGACCGTGAGCTCGGTATCGAGAGTGTCTTCCTGAGGCACCACGCCCAGGCGGGCTCGAATGTTCGGACCCTCGGTCGCCGGGTCTTTCCCGAGCACGCTCAGATGACCCTCGGTGACGGGTGAAACCGCGGCAATCATGCGCATGGTCGAGGTCTTGCCCGCACCGTTCGGTCCCAAGAACCCGAAGGCCTCACCCCGCGCGATCGAGAAATCGACACCGTCTACGGCGACGAAGTCTCCGAACCGCTTGGTCAGCGCCTGGGCGATCACGAGCGAACCAAGGTCACTCTCGTCGTGGACGGGGCGCACCTCCGCCGTGTTCTGCTTCTGCATCGCGACTCTCCTGCAAGTTGGGCGCTCGGCAGAGTCCCCCGCTGCATTGTCGCACGCTGCCAGAACAATCCACTATAGGGGTCCGAGGTCCTACTTGGGCTTGCGCGCCTCCACGACGATGCTGAGGTCGTCCTCGTCGGTCGCCGCTCCGTGGTCCTCGAGGCCGGCCCTCATGTTCATACGGCGCACCTTCTTCTCGAGATCGTGGCTGAGCTCGAGCAGCAACCACCCGCCCGGCTTCAACCAGTGAGCCGCGCCTCCGATGGCCATGCGCATCAAGAAGAGCCCGTCGTCGGTCTCGTCCGACAGCGTGTAGACGGGCTCGTACTCACGCACTTCCGTGGGGAGATCCTCGAGCTCCTCCTTCGGAACGTACGGCACGTGGCCGGTGATGATATCGACTCGGCCCTCGAGAGCCGGGGGCAGGGCTCCGTACATGTCGCCCACCTTGAAGCGGACGTTGTCGAGTTCGAGAGCGCGCGCGTTGCTGCGCCCGAGCTTGATCATGTCCTTGGCGATGTCCGTGCCCCAGACCTCCGAGCTGGGGAGCTCCGCGGCGATCGCCAGGGCTATGGGACCCGTCCCGGTGGCGATGTCCACGACGACCGGGTTCTTTTGTCCCTTCAGCTTCCTGAGCGCGCGATCGACGACCAGCTCCGAGGACGGTCGCGGCATGAAGGTGCCGGCTTTGACCTTCAGGTCGTAGCCGAAGAAGTTGATGAAACCGATCAGCAGTGGAAAGGGCTCTCCCCCGGCCCGCCGGGCAACCAGAGAGAGAAACCGTTCGCGCTGCCGGCGAGGCACCTGCTCGTCGGGGTCGAGATCGTCCTCATCGACTTCCAGCACGGCCGCCATGAGCTCCTCGGACTCGCGCCGGTGATCATGGTCGTCGAAGAGTTGAGTCGAATCGTTGAGTACGCGTTCGGCGAGATCGAGGAGTGCGCCGACTTTCTTTGGTTCCATGACGGCGCATCATACGCGCGCCGAGTCAACGGTAGTTTCTTGTGATGAGCGGCGTCTTCGTCGTAGCCAAGAATCCAGATCCCCACAGCCGACTCGGCTATCTGCTCCGGCTGCCGATCGACGACGGACTAACGCTCAAGGCGCGCGAGCCATGGCCGACGACCTCCCGCGTCTTTTGTGCGGAAGCGGGAGAGTGGCCGCAGGAGGCCGAGGTCATAGAGACACTGCCGGTCCGCTCCTGTCGCCGGCGAGGCGTCGCAATCGATTTGGTCCTCGAGCGAAGCCGGCTCAATCGCAGTCAGTTCGTCTTCACCAATCTCAAGGGCGGACGACCGGCGATCTTCTGGCAAACCCCCAAGACCACTCGCAACACCAAGCCGGGGGCACGCGTACCGAAGCGCCGAGCCTCGGGTCAGCGTGATCTCGTCATAACCGTCGATTCACGCGAGAAGTACGGCTATCGCTTCGCGGGAAAGCAGGCGGTCATCGAGAAAGACCTCCTGCGCTGCGGAGACTACGCCGTGCTGGGTGACGATGGGGTCATCCTTGCGGCCGTCGAACGAAAGAGCCTTGCGAACCTGTCCGCCTCGCTCGTAGACGGTTCGATTCAGTTCGTGCTTGCGGATCTCGCGGAGCTGCCCAAAGCTGCGGTGGTTATCGAGTCGGGTTACGCCGACCTGCTCGACCTGAAGCATGTGCAGCCCGGCTTCGTCCTCGATCTTCTTGCTCGCCTGCAGGTCCGGTTCTCGAACGTCCCGCTCGTCTTCGCGGGATCGAGGAAGTTCGCCGAGGAGTACACCTATCGCTTCCTGGGGGCTGCTCGGGCAGATCTGGGCGACGACTGACGCGGCTCGAGCAGGACAGCCTACGGGCGTCCGGTGAACTCCTGGCGTGACTCGGTCAGTTCTGGAAGGTCCACGCTCGGCTGTTCGTGCTCGGTCGAGAGCACCATGGTCGTGCGCGTGCGCGCGACTCCCGGGATCGAGCGGATACGACGCAGAAGCTGCTCGAGCTCTTTGTTGGTCGAGGTGCGGATTTTCACCAGATAGCAGTCCTGTCCGGCGATGCGATGGAATTCGAGGACGCCTTGCTCCTCGCAGATGCGGGCGACGATCGGCTCGTCCATGGCGAACTCACTGCCCTCGGACAGAGTGACTTGACAGAACGCGACGTGCGGGAGCCCGATCTTGTCCGGATCGATAACCGCGGTGTAGCCGGCGATGATTCCACACTGCTCCAGCTTGCGCACCCGCTCGTGCACCGCAGGTCCGGAGAGTCCGACCTGCTTGGCGATGGCGGCGTGACTCATCCGACCATCCTGTCGCAGCAGCGTCAGGATGCGGTGGTCGATCCGGTCGAGGCCGGCAGCCACGGCTACCGACCTCTCCGGGTGCGATGGGGGAATTGGCGCCGCTCAGCCGGGGGGAACGTACTGACCGGCGCCAGGGGGTAACGGATCAACAGCGATACGGGGAGCATTTACAGGTGCACCCGTCCCTGGGAGGCCGCCAGCTCGATCTCGTCGGCGTGCGGCGTCCAGTCGGACCCGTCGCGTGACTCGGTACCGAAGCGGGAGGCCAGGAGGTCGAAGATCACGATCGCCAGGGCTACGAATATCAAGCCGAGGAACATTCTCACCACCAACTTTCTAGGCCGATCCCTTCTCTGATTGAAGGAACTATAGGGCACAACCGCCGCCTGAGCAAAGCTATTCCAAGGAAATCAGCTTTTCTCGCAGAAAGAAGCCCCGCTATGGGAGGGGTTTCCTTAATGAACTTCGGTACTAGAGGGGATCGGCCTAAGAATAGATGGGCCACCGGCTCACGCCCAGCCCCGAGGAACTCCGGCGGGGTTGCAGGTCTTAGCCACTTCACGCGGGCGGCAAAAAAAAAGCGCGAACCGCGCTCGAGGTCACGCTCCCATGCCGAGGCGCTGGGAGCGCTGCAGTGCCTTTCCCTCCGTTTGCAGCGACGGGGCGACCATGACCTCGGCCTTCTGGAACTCCTTGATGTTGGCGTAGCCGCAGGTGGCGAGGCTCGTGCGCAGGCCGCCGAAGAGGTTGAGCCTCCCGTCGTTCTCGTGTGCGGGGCCCACCAGGATCTCCTCGAGCGTGCCGGTGGTGCGGGTCTGAACGCGAGCGCCGCGCGGCAGCGTGGGATGAAAGGTCGCCATCCCCCAGTGGTAGCCGTGCCCCGGCGCCTCCGCGGCGGCCGCCAGCGGCGACCCGATCATCACCGCGTCGGCTCCGCACGCAATCGCCTTGGCGATGTCACCACCCGTCCGCATCCCGCCATCCGCGATGACGTGACAGTAACGGCCGGTCTCGTCGAGGTGCCGGATGCGTGCCCCTGCGGCGTCGGCGATCGCCGTCGCCTGTGGAACTCCCACACCGAGCACGCCGCGCGTCGTGCACGCGGCCCCCGGCCCGACTCCGACAAGCACACCCACGGCGCCGGTGCGCATGAGGTGAAGGGCGGTCGAGTACGACGCGCACCCTCCGACGATCACCGGGATGTCGTAGGTCGAGATGAAGCGCTTGAGGTTCAGTGGTTCGGTCCGCGTCGAGACATGCTCGGCGGACACCACGGTTCCCTGGATGACCAGGATGTCGAGCTCGGCTTCCAGCGCGACCTTGTGGAAGTGCTCGACTTTCTGAGGAGTCAACGACGCGCAGGCCTCGACACCCGCGTCCTTGATCTCCCGGATGCGCTTGTAGATGAGCTCTTCCTTGACGGGCTCGGCGTAGAGCTGCTGCAGCCGGGCGGTTGCTTCGTCGGGAGATAGCTCTGCGATCTCGGCCAGCACCGCATCGGCGTCGTCGTAGCGCGTCTGCAGCCCCTCGAGGTTGAGCACGCCCATGCCCCCGAGCCGCCCCACCTCGATCGCGGTCCGCACCGACACGACGCCGTCCATCGCCGACGCCATGAGCGGCAGCTCGAGCTTGAAGGCGTCGATCTCCCAGGAGATGTCCACGTCGTCGGGATCTCGAGTCCGGCGCGACGGCACGATGGCGATGTCGTCGAACCCGTAGGCCCGGCGACCGGACTTTCCGATGCCAATCTCGATCTCCACGGGACCTACACTCTCCTCTCGCGATCGTCGAGACGATCGCTGGTTCCTCTCGACGGTGCCTTGCGATCAACCTATCGCCGTCGCCGCCATTGATGTTCTCAATCAGTGATCTCTGTCCTGGCGCACCAACCGACCCGTCATCTCGTCGTCGAGCAGTTGCACGTCGGCATCGACCATGAGCCGGGCCAGCTCGGTGAAGCTGGTGCGGGCCTTCCATCCCAATCTCTCTCTTGCCCTTGCCGGGTCGCCCATGAGGTAGTCCACCTCGGAGGGTCGGTAGTAGCGGGGATCGATCTCGACGTGAGCCTCCCAATCTAGATCCACGTGTCCGAAAGCAACCTCGCAGAACTCCCGCACGCTGTGAGCTTTCCCCGTCGCAATGACGAAGTCCTCGGGCTCGTCCCGCTGCAGCATGAGCCACATCGCCTCGACGTACTCGGGGGCATAACCCCAGTCACGCTTGGAATCGAGGTTTCCGAGATAGAGCTTGTCCTGGATTCCGGCCTTGATCCTCGCCACGGCTCGAGTGACTTTCCGGGTCACGAAGGTCTCGCCGCGCCTGGCCGACTCGTGGTTGAAGAGGATGCCGTTACACGCGTACATCCCGTAAGCCTCGCGGTAGTTCACCGCCATCCAGTGAGCCATGACCTTCGCAACCGCGTACGGGCTGCGGGGATGGAACGGCGTCTCCTCGGACTGAGGAGGCGGACTGCTCCCGAACATTTCCGACGACCCCGCCTGATAAAAGCGGGTGTCGACTCCCGATGTCCGTATGGCCTCCAGGATGCGGACCGTGCCCATGGCCGTGGCGTCGGCCGTGTACTCGGGGATCTCGAAGCTGACCTTCACGTGACTCTGAGCCCCCAGGTGGTAGATCTCGTCTGGCTCGAAGTTGCGGATGAGGTTCACCAGGGAGCCGGAGTCGGACAGGTCTCCGTAGTGCATGAAGAAGCGGACGCCGGTCTCGTGAGGGTCTCGGTAGATGGGATCCAGACGGTGCGTGTTGAACGACGAGGCTCGCCTGATGAGCCCGTGCACCTCGTAACCCTTGGTGAGCAGGAACTCGGCGAGGTAGGAGCCGTCCTGTCCCGTCACCCCCGTGATCAGCGCCTTCTTCATCCCGGCAGGATATAGCCGACCGGCTGCCCCCACTCAACTACCAAGACCGGGCGGTCCACCATCGTCCCGCCCCACTCAGAGGGCCTGACCCCGGATTTCGTGAGCTTGTGAACCCTTTCACATCCGCTTGCAAGTGTTTAAAGCCCAGGAATTGGGTAATTCTAGCCGGACAGCTCACGCGGACGTAACTCCGGGACTCGCGGGCACGACCCGTCCCGGTCGAGCTCAGGGAAGCGATCACCGCTGTATTCGGGCAGCCCCGGCGGCCCGGCAAAGAACTTGATCGCGCCCGCGTCGACAACGAGCCACAAGGAGGCAACGACATGCAACCTATGTTCGGCCGCCGCCCCACGAGGCGCGAACGCATCAAACGGCGCCTGGGCGTCACCGTTCTGGCGACCGCCGCATCGCTGCTCGTCGGTATCCCCGCGGGCGTCGGACCGCTGCAGGCGCTCGGGCTCGTCGGCGACGACGCGCCGGCCGGCGGCGGCGAAGCTTCGAAACCCGCCGGGGGAATCGAGGCGAGCGAGAGCCACGCCGCGATCGTGAAATTCCGCCGCGAGGTCTTCGAGGTGCGGGAGAAGCCGGCCACGCCCGAGGCCAGTGAGCCGGCCGCGGAACCCGTAGAGGAGGTCGCCCCCGTGGCCCCGGCGGGCTCGATCGAGGAGATCATCGGCTCGGCCGCTGCGGAGTTCGGGCTCGATCCCGGTTACCTGGTCGGCGTGGCCTCGTGCGAGTCGGGGCTCGACCCCAACGCCTACAACGAGGCCGGCTACCACGGCCTCTTTCAGTTCGACGATCAGACGTGGGCGGCTTACGGCTACGGCTCGATCTGGGATCCGAGCGCCCAGTCCCGCACCGCGGCGCGCCTCATCGCGGCGGGTGAGGGAAGTCGCTGGCCCAACTGCGCCTGAGACAGAACTTCACCACCGAGAAGAGAGGCCCCCGCTGCGGGGGCCTCTCGGGTTGCGAGCCGTGTTGACACGGCAACGGTCTAGCTCGTCCGGGCGCTACCGACCCGCTCCGATTCCGGCAGACGAATCGCCTCGCCGCCCAGACGCGGGTGGCGCACCTCCTCGATCAGCAGCTGGATGTCCTCGGACGGCGGCGTGGTCATCCTCGAGACGACGATGGTCACGGCGAAGTTGATCGCCGCACCAATCGCACCGAAGCCCTCGGGAGAGATCCCCAGCCATGGCTCCATGCCCCCGTACAGGGTCATGTACATGTACAGAGAGGTGATCGTCAGGCCGGTCAACAACCCGGCCACCGCGCCTGTGGCGTTCGCACGCTTCCAGAAGATCCCCAGCACGATGATCGGGAAGAACGAGGCGGCCGCAAGGCCGAAGGCAAAGGCCACCACCTGCGCCACGAACCCCGGTGGGTTCACTCCGAAGTAGCCGGCCACCAACACCGCTCCGGCGATGGCGATTCGGCCGGCGGCGAGCCGTTGCTTCTCGGTCGCGTTCGGTCTGAAGCGTTTGTAATAGAGGTCGTGTCCGATGGACGACCCGATGACGAGTAACAGGCCCGAGGCCGTCGACAACGCCGCAGCCAGACCCCCCGCGGCCACCAGACCGACGACCGGAGCGGGAAGCCCTGCGATCTCGGGGTTGGCGAGCACCATGATGTCCGGGCTGACCGTCAGTTCGCCGGGAGTCGTCTCGGGATTCGACGTGATCGAGTCGACGACCCCGTTGCCGTTGGCGTCTTCGAACGACAACAACCCCGTTGCCTCCCAGTTGCGCACCCAGTCGGGTCGCTCCGACCACGGCTGGTTGGCAACGTCTTCGAGCAGGTTCGTCTTGGCGAACACTGCCACGGCGGGAGCGGTCGTGTAGAGAATGGCGATGAACAGCAACGCCCAACCCGCCGAGTAACGCGCCGCACGCACCGACGGCGTCGTATAGAAGCGCACGATGATGTGCGGCAGGCCCGCCGTTCCGATCATCAGTGCCAGAGCGACGAAGAACACGTCCTGCATCGGACGGTTGGTGAACGGCGCGGTGTACTCGGTCAGCCCGAAGTCCATCTGGAGTTGATCCAACGTCGTAGCGATTTCGCCGAACGAGATCTGCGGCACGGGCATACCTGAGATCCGCCCCGCGATGGCCCAAGCCGGGATCAGATAGGCGAGGATCAACACGCTGTATTGAGCCACCTGGGTCCAGGTGATGCCCTTCATTCCGCCCAGCACCGCGTAGATAAGCACCACGCACATTCCGATGATTACCCCGGTGGTGATCGTCACTCCTATGAAGCGGGCGAAGACGATCCCCACGCCGGCCATCTGTCCCGCCACGTAGGTGAACGACACGAACACCGCGGCGACCACTGCGACGGCACGCGCCGTCTCCGAGTAGCGGTCTCCGACGAAATCGGGAACGGTGTACTTCCCGAACTTCCGGAGATAGGGCGCGAGGAGCAGCGCCAGCAGCACGTAACCACCCGTCCATCCGAGAAGGTAGATGGCGCCGTCGAAGCCGAGGAAAGAGATGAGGCCCGCCATCGAGATGAACGATGCCGCCGACATCCAATCGGCCGCGATCGCGGCACCGTTCGCTATCGCGGGCACACCGTGGCCTGCGACGTAGAAGCCCTCGGTGTCCCTGACGCGAGTGCGAACGGCGATCCCGATGTACAGCGAAAACGTAAGGACGGTGAAGATGAGCGCCCACAGCTCGATTCGAGTCATGCGGCCTCACCCCCTCGACCGCGTTGTACCTTCTTGCGAGCCGAGCCCAGCTCCTCCTCGTGAACGTCGAACTCTTCATCCACACGGTCCATCCGCTTGGCATAGATGAAGATCAACGCAACGAACACGACGATGGCGCCCTGCTGCGCGAACCAGAAACCGAGCGGGAACCCGATGAACGAGATCGTGTTCAGCGGCTCCGCCAATAGAATGGCGAGCACGTAACCGAAGATCCCCCACACGATTAGCAGGGGAACTTTCACCCTGACGTTCGCCCTCCAGTATCCTTGGGACCGGTCGCTCATCTTGCTTCCGCTCGCTCCTGCTGGCGGACGATCAGACCCTTGCGCTGCATTCGCCATCGGCACACCCCCCGGTCGAGCCAATAGGTCTCTGTTTACTTACGTTCATAATGAATGCGCATGCTTCGGTAGGAAATGCCTGTTGTTCAGACGGCGAAATCGGCCCCCCGAAAGGTGACGACGCCTTTTCAGAGGTCGGCCCGTCGATCGGGGATCGATCGGCGGCCGCTCACCACGCTCTGGAGTCCGCTCGGGGGCTGAATCCAACCCTTAGCGGGCCAACTCTTGGTCGGAGCGACCCCTGGGGCTACGGTCGAAGCATGGTGACTCGCCGGGAACCCAGTACTTCGCTTTCGGGCACAGGCGACCGCGTGCGCTGGCCCTACCTGGGGACGGCGCAGAAGATCCTGCTGGGGGCCGGCGTCGCCATGTGGGTCGGAGCGTTTCTGCCCTGGCTTCTGATCCTGGGGCAGTCGCTGCGCGCCGCGCCGCTCGCGGTGTCGTGGGCGCTGTGGGCCGGACTCATGACGATCGCAAGCGCGTCGGTGCGTTGGCGCGGCATTGCGACGGTGTCGGCTGCGCTGGGCGGTGGCGGCGCCATCTATCTCGCGGCGTGGCAGACGACTAAACTCTTCACCGTCTGCGTGTCGGCGCAGTGTCTTCCGGGCCCCGGCTTGGTCGTGTTGTTCGCCGCCGGAGTGCTCGCCGTCGCCCAGGCTGTGCGGTTGTTCAGAGGCCGACCAGTCGCTTGAAGACCCGCGCCTGACGGCGCGAGACCGGCACTCGTTGCTGAGTTTCGGACAGGACCACCTGCAACGCCCCGGCGAAGTCGGGTTCGATGGCACGCGCGTAACGGAGGTTCAGGAGATAAGCGCGATGCGTCCTGAAGAAATCGCGTCCCTCGAGCCGACGCTCCAGTTCTGCCAGCGAGTAGGGCACCAGATGACGATGGCTTCCGGTAACGACGTATGAGCCCCCGTGTGCTGCGACCGCGTACAAGACATCTTCGGGTTCGAGCAGGATGGTCCGATCCTGCGCCGGCACCGGAATCTTGTCGAAACGCGCGCTTTCGGCGTCACTCGACTCCTCGGTGGAGTCCGCGTCTCGCTCGATGAATCGCTGCAATGCACGAGCCAGGCGCGCCTCGTCGAAGGGCTTGAGGAGGTAGTCCACGGCGTCGAGATCAAAGGCCTCGACCGCATGATCCGGATAGGCGGTGACGAAGATGACGGCAGGACGATGGGGAACGCGCGAGAGCTCCTTCACGAGTTCCAGGCCCGAGCCGCCCGGCATCTTGATATCGAGAAAACAGAGGTCGTACTCGATCTCGCGAATCAGGTGCATCGCCTCAGAAGCCTGAGCGGCCTCGCCCACGACCTCGACCTCGGGAAAGTGTCGCAGCAAGAAGCGAAGTTCCTCGCGGGCCGGATACTCGTCGTCGACGATCAGCGCTCGCAGCGTCGGACTCCTCCTATCTGCAGAAAAACTCATCTATTTAGTGATTCCCACCGGCAGACCAAGCGACACACTCGTTCCCTTTCCTGGGGTAGACGAGATCTCGAACGACGCTCGCCCCCCGTAAAGGCGCGTGAGTCGCTCGTAGATATTGGCCAGAGCGCTGATCTCCCCGGCGTCGACGGTCATCAGCGACGACAACCGCTCGTCTTCGATGCCGACCCCGTTGTCGGTGACTTTGATCCGCAGGATCCCACCGATGGGCTCCATCCGTGCGCGCAGCTCGACCAGACCGCCGTCGGGCTGCTGGGCGATCCCGTGTTTCACCGCGTTCTCGACCAGCGGTTGAATCGTCAGCACCGGCACGGGGATCGACAGGCATTGGGGGTCAACGTCGTAGCGCACCCGTAGCCTGTCGCCGAAGCGCGCCTTCTCCAGGAAGAGATAGGTGCGGACGAAGAAATACTCCTCGCCGAACGGAGCGGCGTGACCCGAGTACTTCATTGCGTAGCGCAAGAAGTCGCTGAGTCGTACCAGCAGCCTGCGGGCCTCCTCCGAATCCGTGCGCGCCTTCATCGAGATCGTGTTGAGGGTGTTGAACAAGAAGTGGGGGTTGATCTGGGCTCGGAGGGCATCGAGCTTGGCGGCCTCGGCGACCTGCGCCTCGCGGTGGGCCTGGGCAAGCTCGAGCTGCAACGACAGCATTCCGGCCAGGCCCTTCGTCAATTCCACGAGCGAGTCCTCGACGGAACCATCGAGGCTCTGGTAGACGGCAAGAGAGCCGACCGGATGCTCGTCGCAGACCAAGGGAGCCACCACGGCGCCGGTCAGCGGACAACTTCCGTTGGTCGTAGGAGAGCATCCGAGATAGCTCGAGTCGGTCGTCACGAGTATCTGGTTGGAGTCCATCGCGCGCCGGGCCAGACCCGAGCCGACCCTGTCACCGGCTCTGTGATGGTCGGAGCCCGGCCCGGTAAAGGCAAGCACCCGCTCTCGGTCGGTGATCGCGACCGCGTCCAGGCGCATGACGTCATGCAGGAGTTGCACCGTCCGCGAGGCGGTTTCCTCGTTGAGTCCGATGCGCATGTGAGGAAGCGTCTGCTCGACCAAAGACACCATGCGTCGTTGTGGCAGCGCCCGGGAGGTGCGCCCCGAGGTGGTACGAAGTCGCAGTCCCAGAAGAAGCCCACCGTTCGCTCCGGCAACGATGAGCGCAATCGCCCAGGGAGACGACAGCTCCAGTCTCATCGCCGCGGCCAGGACCACCGACGCGAATACGCCCGCCGTGAGCACGAGTGACAGGATCATGGTGCCTCTCCCTCGCGCGCCGCCAGCCGGATGAGCAACGCCTGCCGACGCTCGGGGGCCGTCCCGTGCAGTCGGACCCACCAGGCCGCGGAACTCTCCGGGGCGGGATTTCTCAGACTGACCGCGACCACACCGAGAGCGGCCGACGGCGCTGCGAGGAAACTAGGGAAATGGCCCAGCTCCACCCATCCGGTCCAGCCCGCTCGCTCGGCCACCAGCGCGACCACGATCGCGCTCACCGACAGCACCGCTCCGATGATCATCCCGGCAAGGGCACCCGCGGTCGTCGTTCGTCTCCACCACACCGCAAGGAGGAACACCGGCGTAAAGGCTGAGCCGGCCACCGCGAAGGCCCAGGTCACCATGAGGGCCACACCGGGGGCCTGGGCGCCGCCGAACACCGAGATGCCGAGCGCGATTGCGGCGGCCACGATGGCCGTCAGCGTCACGGCAATGCGCGCGAAGCGCACGCGCCTCGCTTCACTCGCCTCGGGATTGATGTACTCCTCATACACGTCCCTTCCCCACGTAGTTGCAGCGGCAATCAACAATCCTGCGACCGTGGAAAACACGGCTGCGAAGGCCGCTGCGGACACGAGGGTGAGGAGCGGTTCACCACCCGTCCGGTCGGCGAGCAACAGCAGGGCCTTCTCCGGTACGCGTACCACGCCGTCGACGAAATCACCGTTGGTGACTCCCGGCGGCATGTGACGTGGCAACTCGGAGCGGGCGGCGACGCCCAGTAGGACCGCGAGGAAGTAGAAGGCAGCCGCCAGAGCAAGAACCCAGACCGTGGATGCGCGCGCGGCGCGCCCGGAGGAAGCGGTGAAGTAACGGTGAGTGATGTGCGGCAGTCCGGCGGTACCCAGCAGAAGCGTGATGATGAGCGCGATTTGCTCGGGGGCGGTGAACCGGAAACCGGGCTCGACGAAGCGCAACGAATCGCCGGGGTGAAGCCGGTTATCGGCGGGCAGCAGGACGTCGACTCGGGGCGATCCCGCAGCGAGGTCGCTACGGACTCGGTCGAAACCGGGCTGGCTCATCACCCGGCGGGCCTGCTCGAGCAACGGCGTAGCCTCGCCCGCGGGCGTCACCAGACGCCCTCGTGCGACTTCGGTTGGGACGGTCAGCGGCCCCCGTGACACCCGGTCGGCCGCAGAGGGATACGAGAACCCCGCCGCCATCACGACGAGACCGAGCACGATGACGGTGAAGAGTTTGAGACCGAACTGTAGAGCCTGGTTCCACGTCGTGCCCTTCATCCCGCCGACGACGGCCTGCAGGACGATGGCCACCGTGCACAGCGCGATTCCGGTCGTGTAGGGCGACAGAGAGCCGAGACCTCGTCCGATGAACACCTCCCAGATGAGACCCGCACCGGCAAGCTGCGGAATCAGGTACAGGAGGACGATCACCTGGACGATGGCCACCGCGGTCAGGCGTACGGGGGCCGAGTTGAAGCGACTCGCTAGGAAGTCTGGGATCGAGAACTGTCTCGCTCGGCGAAAGGGTGCTGCGAGAAAGAACAGGAGCACGACGAAACCGGCGGCGAATCCTGTAGCGAACCAGATGCCGTCCGCTCCCGCGGCGTACACCACTCCGGCTACGCCGAGAAAGGATGCTGCGGAGAAGTAGTCGCCGCAGATGGCGCAAGCATTGAGGAACGGTCCCACCTGCCGCCGCGCAAGATAAAAGTCAAGTGTGGTGAAGGTCGACCGCCGCACGGCCCACGAGACTGCGAGCATCACGGCGATCAGACCGAGTGCGGCGAGCAGCGAACGTGGATCAGACATCGTCGCGCTTCGCCGTGTCGTCGAGTCGCCCGAGCATCTCATCCTCGGAGCGATTGGCGACTCGGTTGAATGCCTCCGCGGCGGCGACGAAGGCGAGGTTGAGCAGCAGGGCCAGCGCGATGAAGTTGAGGGTCAGACCGCCCCATACGGGGCGCGCGTACCACCACGGTGCGAGGAGTGCCAGAAGCGGCATCGCGATCAGCAAGGCCACGATCGCCAGGGAGTACTGGATGCCGGTTCTACGAAGAGTGCGAACCACCGCGTCCACCTCTTCGAGAGAATCGAACTCGGTCTCGTCGGGGCGAGGGACACCCGAGTCGTCGTAGGGGCTGATCTCGTCGGGAGCCCTGTAGCGCAACGTCCATGCCCTTCGTCGGTGGGTACGAAAAGCCTCGGTTCATAACAAGTCGCTTCATACAAGTCCTACCAGACTTCTCCGAATCGCCGGCCAGAAGGGGCTCGCCGGCACGGCCGCGTCCGAGGTTCCGCCGTTATCGTCGTGACATGACAGGATTGCGGCCCATGCGCCAACCTTCACCACCTCGCCCCGTCGAGGCGGTCATCTTCGACTGCGATGGGCTCCTTCTCGACACGGAAACCCATTGGACGACCGCCGAGACCACTCTCTTCGCTCGCTACGGCAAGTCCTTCGGCCGCGACCACAAGCTCCGCATGCTCGGCTCGTCGCTACAGGTCACCGGCGTAATCCTCGAAGAGTTGCTCGAGCAGCCCGGCCGGGCCGCCGAGATCAACCACGAGATGCTCGAGCTCGTCGAAACCGAGATGCGCGCCTCCGAGCCGATGCCGGGGGCGGCCGACCTCGTGGCCGAGCTGCGCGGTCGCGTGCCGCTCGCGCTCGCGACCAACTCGTGGCGACGACTGATCACGGTGGCGTTGCACGCGGCCGCGTTGACCGACTCGTTCGAGGTCGTGGTGTGCGGAGACGAGGTCCGGCACCCCAAGCCCGCGCCGGACATCTACTTGGAAGCGGCGCGTCTCCTGAGAGTCGGTCCCGAGCGAACCGTCGCGCTGGAGGACTCACCCAACGGTGTCACCGCAGCGCGCGCGGCCGGCATGTTCGTGGTGGGGATTCCCTCGTTCGAGGGAATTCGGTTGGACGATGCCCACCTCGTCGCGGACTCGCTCAAGTCGGACGACGTGAGGCAGGCACTGAACCTGACCTGAAAGCGAAGCGACTTAGCGGAAAGATCGCTCGTTTTGTCTCACTATGCGGAACAAAACGAGCGAGGTTAGTCGCGCAGGCCCCACATCCGCGTGGTTGCAGGTCCCGGTCGAGCGCGGCTGCAGGAAACTCGTCAGGTGGGGTTGGGTCCCTCCGACCGCACCTTCTCGACCGCGACGAGCGCCTCGCGCAACTCGCCCAACCATTCCGACTGCTTGGAGCCGACCAGGCGCACGCACCACGCCAGGGCATCGCTGCGGCTGCGGGCGACGCCCGAGTCGATCAATGTGTCCAGCACCTTGCGCTCGGTCATGCGGAGCCTCGTCATCACCGGGACTCCTGCGGTCGTGAAGAGGTAGGTCTCGTCCCCGATGGTGGCCCCCCAGGAGACCTTCCGCCCCCAGCGGTGCTCGGCCTCGCGTGCGATCTTCATACGAGCGCCTCTGGTGTCCTCGCGCCAGCCCTCGACCCGCGACCGCAGGGCCGCCGACCGGGCCTCGTCCGAGAGGTCGTCGTCGAGTTTGGGGGGGCCGAGTGTGCCGGTGACCAGGACCTCGTCGCGATCGGTCGTGACCTTCGGGCCCTCGCTGAACCAGTCGTCGGGGATCCGCCCTGCAAACCATCCCCGGAGCTTTTCGTCGTCCATCGCCGCTTCCTTTCCCGCAATTACTTAATTACAGCGTTGCAGAGAGACTAGCACAGCGTGCCGGCGACGACCAAACCCGGCATCAAGGGGGGATGGTTATTGGGTAGGGCCGGTCAGCCCGCTGCAGTTCCCGAACGTTGCTCAGCCATTGGTTCAAGATCGCGACGTTGCCCGACTATTGGTCCGTGACGAACGAAACGCTGACAAACGTTCAGGATTCGAACGAAAAGCTGGGCGACGTTCCCAGCATTGGTTGGATCGGGCCCGAAGATCACTCTGAGGAGATTCGACCTCGCTGAGCGAAGGTTTTTCTCCCGAGAGTGCTGAAGTGGGCCTGAGCCTGGCGAGAACGCGATTCCCCTCTTCGACGCCGGGTTTAGTTCTGGTCTGGCTAACGAGCCTTCAGGTGAACGGCATCCTCGACCGGGCCCGGGTGCGTGCTCCAGTAGGCGGCGACAGGCTCCGGCGCGTCCGAGCGATCGATAATCGAGAAACCGAGGCTGGACAAGAGCTCGATCTGGCCCTCACCGACCGAGGAGTAGACCGTCCCTCCTTTGTTGTTCAGCGCCGCCTGCACCAATTGCTTCGCCACATTGTCGTCGTGGCTCTCGGCGACGAAGAGGTCGTCGTACACGAGCGTTTGAGGGTCGAGCTCGATGAGCCTGATACAACCGATGATGGAGCCCTCCCGCGCGATCATCGCGGTGCCCTGGGTGAGGTCGACCTCGCCGCCGCGCCGCGACTCGATGAACTCCTTCAGGTCGGACCTGTCGTGGCGTCCGGCGCGCGTGACGAACATGGCTAGCCTTTCTGTAGCTCCGCTGCCGAGGCCCTCAGCTCATGCAGCACTTCCTCCGGAACCGTAACCCCGGACTTTCCTCCCGGCAGCTTCCGATCGGGACGCATGTCGCCGTGGTAGTCGCTGCCACCCGAAGCGATCAGGCCCTTGCGCCCGGCGAGATCACGCAGCGGAGCTTGCTCCTCGAGCGACCAATCACCGTGGTAGCCCTCGATCCCCTTCAGTCCCGCCTCGATCAGCTCGTCGCAAAAACGCTCGATCTCATGCAACGAGATGCTCATCGTCAGCGGATGCGCAAGCACGGGCACGACACCCGACCGCACCATGAGCTCGACGGCGTCGACCGGTCCATACAGCCTGCGGCCGATGTAGGCCCTGGCGCCCTTGGCCAAGTAGTCGTCGAACGCGGTTTGGTAGTCGGGCACCGCGCCGTGACGAACCATGACCGCCGCGAAGTGCGGCCGTCCGATCTGACTCCCGGGCCCCCCCGCCTCGGCCTCGACCTCTTCGAAGGTGACGCCGATGCCGAGCTCGTTGAGCCGCTCGACGATCATGCGGTTGCGATTGGCACGGTGGTACTGGAGGCCGGCGAGCCCTTCGGACAACGGGTTGTCGTCCCGCGGGATGAAGTAGCCGAGCAGATGCATGGTCGGCCGTGAGGTGGGAGTGAAGCCGCGCGCACCGAGATCCTCGACGTCGCAGGAGATCTCGACCCCCGCGATCACCTCGACCCCGAGCTTCGCTCCCTCGTCGATGGCATCCGGGCAACCCGCGTCGTTGTCGTGATCGGTCACCGCAATGGCGTTCAGGCCGGCGGAAGCCGCCTTGCGAACGAGCTCGCGCGGGTCGTCCCCGCCGTCCGAAACGGTCGTATGTGCGTGAAGGTCGATCACGACCGCGACTACTTCAGGTAGCCGGACTCAATCAACTTGTCGACGACCTTCTGCGCTGACTCCTCGACCCTGAGCTGGTCGGTGCGCACCTCGACCTCGGGGCCGGACGGTGGCTCGTAGGGATCGTCGATTCCGGTGAAGCCTTTGATCTCGCCTGCGCGCGCCTTGGCGTAGAGACCCTTGACATCGCGCTCCTCGCAGACCTCGAGCGGAGCATTCGCGTACACCTCGACAAAGTCCTTGCACAGCGCGCGTGCTTCCTCACGAATCGCTCGATAGGGGGAGATGGCGGCGGTAATCACAAAGGCGCCGTTGCGCTGCAGAAGGTGCGCGACAAAGGCGATGCGGCGGATGTTCGTGTCGCGGTCCTCCTTGCTGAAGCCGAGTCCCTTCGAGAGATTCTCGCGTACGACGTCGCCGTCAAGGAGCTCGACGGGCACGTCCGCTGCGGCCAGCTTGTCCTCGAGGACATGGGCGATTGTGGTCTTGCCCGAGCCGGACAACCCCGTGAACCAGATGACACAGCCGCGATCTCTATCGACTTGCTTCACATGAACCCCTTTCAAGGTTGGTGTGTGTTGATTACTTCTGGAAGACGGACGTTCCGAGCGCGCCGGGTGCCGGCTTCAGGTCGAAGATGTCCAGGATCGTTGAGTGGACGTCCCACAGGTGCAGACCGTCCTTAGCGCCCGAGCTCTGACCCGGCGCGTTGTGCATGATGAAGATGCCCTTCTCGGCGTGGTTGGCCTCGTCGGGACCGGTGTCGTTTTCGAAGGTGTACGTGCTTCCGTGCCCGAGAGAACCCACGCTCCTCCAGCGCAGCTCGCCGAAGATCACGATGAGGTCGGGCGCGACGCCGTTGTTGCTGACGTATATCTCCTCCGGCTTGAGCGCCTTGTTGCCCAGCGGATTGCCCTCGTGGTCCACCATGGCCTCGATCTTGGCCACCAGCTCGTCGCGCACCGCGTGGTAGTCGGCCTTGGGGATGGTCCCCTGCGGCTCACGACCTTCGACGTTCAAAAAGAGACGCCCGTAATAACCACCGTCACCCCACGCTCTGGTGGTCGACCAGTCGATGTCCATCTTGTTCAGGGGTGTGACCTCGCCCGGTATGTCGCCGGTGAAACCGAGGTAACCCTGGTCGTGCAGCCACTCGTTGAAACACACGCCACCGATCATTGCCTTGGCACCGTGATCGCTGACGACCAGCACGGCCGTGTCCTCGTCGGCGTGGCGCTCGAGAAGCTCGCCGATCTTGCCGTCGAGGAAGCGGTAGTACTCGCGCAGCGACTCTCGGTAGGGATTATCGGGCTCGAAGCGCGGGTGGTTGGGATCGATGTAACTCCAGATGCCGTGGTTGAGACGGTCCGGTCCCATCTCGACCATCATGAAGAAGTCCCACGGTTTGTGCGCGAGCAACCAATCTGCGTTGCGGAACTTGGACTCGGTCATCTTGTAGGCCTCATCCAAGATGTACTGCGTGTTGTCAGTGCGAAAGTTGCGAATGTCGAAGATGTATTCACCGGCCGCACCCTTCAGCTCGTCTTTGAGCTCTTTGGGGTAGGTGTAGTCGGCGTCCTCGTTCGGAGTGAGGAAGCATCCGACCTGCACTCCCTTGAGGGGCTTCGGCGGGTAGCTCGGCGGCACCGACATGATGATCGATTCCTTGCCAGCCTCGCTCAAGATATCCCACACGGTCGGCTCTTTGATGGCCCACGAAGTGGCGAAGCTCAGTCCGTCGTAAGTGTTGTCCTTGCGGTTTCGGAACCCGTAGATGCCGAGGGTGCCCGGATCCTTCGACGTCATCATGCACATCCACGCGGGCACCGTGATCGGTGGAGTTATGGACTCCAGCGGACCATAGAGCCCGTTGCGCCATAGCTTGGTCAAATTCGGAATGTCGTCGGCGTACTCGTCGAAGACATGCTCCGGGGGTGCGCAGTCGAGCCCTATGACCATTACCTTCTGGCGCTTCTCGCCGGTCGCAGCACGGGCGGGCCCGGTTGCCTCGACCTTCTTCTTCTTCCTCAGCTTGTCAAACAGTCCCATGTTCCGAGCTCCTAACTACGCTTGCTTCTGGGCGGCGTCGATGAGAATGCGCGCCACCTCGGGTCGAGAGAACTCCTGGGGAGGCTCGACACCATCGGCCAGCATCTGACGCACCTGCGTTCCAGAGAGGAAGACGTGGTCCTCTTTGGTGTGCGGGCACGTCTTGCCCGAGGCCATGCCCTCGCACTTGTTGCACCAGAAGGAGTGCTCGAACTTCAGCGGCTCGATTCCGAGTTCGCCCGGCTCGAAGCGATCGAACATCTCCTGAGCCTCGTAGGTCCCGTAATAGTCACCGACACCCGCATGGTCTCGTCCCACGATGAAGTGTGTCATGCCGTAGTTCTTGCGGAGCAGCGCGTGCCAGATGGCCTCCCGCGGGCCGGCGTAGCGCATAGCGGCGGGAAAGACGCTCAACAAGACTCGGTCGCGCGGGTAGTAATCCTTCATGAGCACCCCGTAGCACTGCATGCGGACATCGGCGGGAATGTCGTCGCCCTTGGTGCCTCCGACCAGCGGGTGAATGACGAGCCCGTCGGTGATCTCGAGCGCGCACTTGGTCAAGTACTCGTGTGCCCGGTGAATAGGGTTGCGCGTCTGGAAGGCGACGACGGTCTTCCAATCGTGCTCGCCGATCTTCTCCCGCAGCTGTTGCGGAGAAAGACGGTGCTCACTGAACTCGTGCTCGAAGACGTTGGTCAGAACCGTGACCTCGCCCCCCACGTAGTGCGGCGCCTGACCGAAGAGGTAGGCGACGCCGGGATGAGCTTGATCGGAGGTCTGGTAGGTGAGCTCGGCCTCGCGCTCGGCGTCGTACTCGTAGACGTCCTCGACGTCGATGAGCGCGACGGGCTGTCCCTCGTGGACGATGGCGGCTCTCTGTCCGGGCTTCAGTGCACCGGCTTCCTCGTCGGTGGCACTGAGCGTGATCGGCAGGCTCCAGGGCAGGCCGTTCGCGAGCCTCATGTCCTCGACCACCGAGACGTAGTCGGCCTGGGTCATGAAGCCACGGTTCGGGCTGACTGCGCCGACCGCCAGCAGCTCGAGGTCCGAAAGAACCCGGCGGGCCTTGGCCTCGATCCTGGGCAGCCCCTCGGCCTCGGAGCGCAGGGCCTCGAGCTCGTCGGGGCCGGCCATGCGCAGCTCGAGCGCGCCGCCGTGGGGGGTCGAGCCGGCCAGGTCCTTGAGAGTAGTGGGCACAGGTGTTCCTCCAGTCGTTTTTCCTAACAGTTCCGAGAGCCGAGGCGCGGGGGCACGAGCATCCGGTCCGTAGAGGAAACACTCTGAATACACCCCGGGCGCACTCCTATAGCACTCCAGAGGATAGCAAATCCGGGAGGCCGGGGTGAGGGCATGAAAAAATGCACCCGCCGAACCTTCTTCCCGGCCGAAACCGGTTTACGACTCAACGGGTGCAGCAGGGAGGTTATCTGCTCCCGGGCGACGCTGACAAGGTCTCGAATCAACCTTTCTTCGCGTACTTGTCGAAGATTTCGCGGTCTGGTTTGTGTCCGATGCATAAAGGAGAGCAAGCAGGGAAGAAGAACCGAGGCACTGGTGGCCGTGGTCGTGGGTGCGAGCGTCAAGCTTCACCGGTTCCTTCGCCGGGCTCCTAATTGCTTACTAGTCCGGGAGTGTGGCAGGATGCCGGGCGGCCGCCTCGGGGGACTCAAAGAGGCCGGCCGGGGGTCTTTCGCGGGACTCCAGGACCCGATTGCCGAGCAGAGGAGAACGGTTTGCTCCAAGTTAAGCTGCGACGCGTCGCGCTTGCTGGAACTCTCTTACTCACCCTGGTCGTTCCGGCAGTTACCTCTTTCGCCGGGCCGAACGATCAGATCGACAGAAACGACCAAGAACTGGACGAGTTGCAGGACCGCATCGACCACAACGCCGCCGAGAAGCAATCGCTCGAGGGCGAGATCGATCTCCTCAACCGAGACATCACCAGGCTCCAGATCGAGATCAACAAACTCGATGCTCGAATCGCCGAGGTGCAGGCCGAGATCCGCACCGCCGAGGCCGAGGTTGCGGCCACTCAGGAAGAGATCGACGAGGTCGAGGACCAGGCGACCGAACAAGCGGTCGAGCTCTACAAGAACGGCGGAGTCGAAACGGTCGAGGCGCTACTGGATGCGTCGTCGATCTCCGAGTTGAACGATCGCCTCGAGATGTTGGGCGTCGCCGCAGAGAAGAACACCGGCGCGCTGATCGACTACTCGCGGCTGAAGGCCGAGATCCAAGCCGCGAACCGGATCCTCTTCGGCAAGCGCGACGAGCTCGACACCGCCCTCGCCGGCCAGACCAAGGTCCAGAACCAGCTCGCCGACACCAAGGCGACCCTCGACTCCAAACTGGCCCAGGTGTCCGAGAAGCTCCAGCAGGACAAGTCACACGAGGCCGACCTGCTGGCCGAGAACGCTGAGCTCAAGGCGAAGATTCTGCAGGCCCAGGCGCCTCCGGGCGTAACGCTCAGTGGACCTTCGGTGTCCGGGTACATCTGGCCGCTGAACAACTCCGTGACCTCGGGCTACGGTCCGCGCTGGGGCCGCATGCACACCGGCATCGACATCGACGGCTACACCGGCGAGCCGATCGTCGCCTCCAAAGACGGCCAGGTCATCAGCGCGGGTTCGATGTCCGGCTACGGGACCTCGGTCGTGATCGACCACGGTGGAGGCATCTCGACCCTCTACGCGCACATGTCGAGCCTCGCCGTGTCGGGCGGGTCCGTCAGGCAAGGCCAGCACATCGGCAACGTGGGTTGCACCGGCTCCTGCACCGGCGATCACCTCCACTTCGAGGTCCGCGTCAACGGGAGCCCGACCGACCCGATGCAGTACTTGCCGTAAGGGCCACCTCCCCGCGCCGTGCTGGCGGCCCTTGATCGCTCCGCGCCGCGGGCGTAGAACGAGAGGTGGAGGTGGTGCCTTCGTGGAGACCAAGCGCATCCTCATCGTGGCGAACCAGACCGCTACCGGGTCGCACCTCAAGGGCGAGGTTCGCAAGAGGCTCGAGGAAGGCCCTTGCAGCTTCACGCTCCTGGTCCCCGCAACGCCGCCGCGCGAGCACGCGGTATGGACGGACGAGGAGGCCTACGAGCTCGCCGGCAAGCGTCTGGGGGTGGCGATGGAGGGTCTCGCCGCGTTGGGGGCCGAGATTCGGGGCGTGGTCGGTGACCCCTCGCCGATGGAGGCCATCGGCGACGAGCTCCTGGCGGCGCGCTACGACGAGATCATTCTCTCGACCTTGCCACCGGGGGCCTCGAGGTGGCTCAAGCAGGATCTGCCGCACCGCGTCGAGCGCCGCTTCAACCTGCCGGTCACCCACCTGACCTCGGAGCCGGTGGCGGCGGTCTAGACACTGGGTTCGGAGACCAAAAACCGGGAGCGTCCCAGGGAAAAGTTGGTCCCGAGCCGGCTTCGGGAGCCCGCTGCGGTGGGTTTGCCATCTGACCTTCGCCGAGCGGCACTCAGATGGAAAGGGGTGCCGGGTCTTTCGAGCGGACGATCGGCCGAGTTCGAGGGCCCAAATCCGCCTACCAGGTACCGATCCCGCCGACGAGGGCGGGATCCGACTTTCACAGCCCCCAACCCGAGCAGGCCCTCCCCAACCCGCTCCCACCCAGTTTCCCCCTCGAGGCCGCCTTGGCTCTTGTCTTTCCTCCCCCCACGGCGAAGGGCCCGGTCCGAAGTCCGGGCCCTGCTCGTTGGATCTAGTGGTTGTGGGTGAAGCGGGCTACATCATCCCGCCCATGCCACCCATGCCGCCCATGCCGCCCATGCCGTGATCGTGACCGCCACCGGCCATGGCGTCCTCTTCCTCGGGCTTGTCGACCACCGTAGCCTCGGTCGTCAGCAGCAGCGCTGCGATCGAGCCCGCGTTCTCGAGTGCGCCGCGCGTTACACGCGCGGGGTCGATGATGCCGAAGGCGAACAGGTCGCCCCACTCGCCCGTCGCCGCATTGAGGCCGTGGCCCGGCTTCTCGCCGGCCGCACGCTCGACCGCCACGCCACCCTCGATGCCGGCGTTGGCGGCGATCCAGTGCAACGGAGCCCTCAGTGCCTCGTACACAACTCGAGCACCCGCGGCTTCATCGTCGGTGAGGTCGAGAGCGTCGACGGCCTCGCGAGCACGCACGAGGGTGACTCCACCGCCCGCCACGACGCCCTCCTCAACCGCGGCACGAACCGCCGAGACGGAGTCCTCGATCCGGTGCTTCTTCTCCTTGAGCTCGACCTCGGTCGCGGCGCCGACCTTGAGCACGGCCACGCCGCCGGCGAGCTTGGCGAGCCGCTCCTGGAGCTTCTCACGGTCCCAGTCGGAGTCGGTGCGCTCGATCTCGGCGCGGATCTGGTCGATACGGCCCGAGATCTCGTCGGGACTGCCCTGGCCCTCCACGATGGTGGTGTCGTCCTTGGTGATGACGACCTTGCGCGCCTGACCGAGCATCTCGAGGCCGATGGTCTCGAGCTTCAGACCGATCTCTTCGCTGATGACCTGGCCGCCGGTCAGGATCGAGATGTCCTGCAGAATGGCCTTGCGCCGGTCACCGAAGCCGGGGGCCTTGACGGCTGCGGCCTGGAAGGTTCCACGGATCTTGTTCACCACCAGCGCGGCGAGCGCCTGGCCCTCGACGTCCTCCGAGATGATCACGAGCGACTTGCCGGTTTGCATGACCTTCTCGAGGACCGGCAGAAGATCCTGGACCACCGAGACCTTCTGCTGAGCGATGAGGATGTAGGGGTCCTCGAACACGACCTCCATACGGTCCTGGTCGGTGACGAAGTAGGGGCTGATGTAGCCCTTGTCGAACTGCATTCCCTCGACCAGCTCGAGCTCGAGGCCGAAGGTGTTCGACTCCTCGACGGTGATGACGCCGTCCTTGCCGACCTTGTCCATGGCCTCGGCGACCATCTCGCCGATCTCAGGATCGTTGTTGGCGGAGATCGACCCGATGTTGGCGATCTGGTCACGACCCTCGACGTCGCGCGATTGCGACTTGATGGAGTCGACTGCGGCCTTGACGGCCTTCTCGATGCCGCGCTTCAAGGCCATGGGATTGGCGCCTGCGGCAACCTGCTGGAGACCCGACTTGACCATCGCCTGCGCCAGCACCGTGGCGGTGGTGGTTCCGTCGCCCGCGAGATCGTCGGTCTTCGAGGCGACCTCCTTCACGAGCTGAGCCCCCATGTTCTCCCAGGGGTCCTCGAGCTCGATCTCCTTGGCGATCGACACCCCGTCGTTGGTAATCGTGGGTGCTCCCCACTTCTTGTCGAGCACCACGTTGCGGCCCTTGGGGCCGAGGGTCACTCGGACGGCGTTGGCGAGCCGGTTGACCCCGTTCTCGAGCCCCTTGCGAGCCTCGCCTTCGAATTTGAGCAGCTTGGACATATACCTCTCCTAACGTCAGCGTACGTGGGGCGGCAACCAGGGGCGCCGGGCCCCTGTGCCGTTGGTCCGTCGGGCGGTTAGCCGACGATGGCGAGCACGTCGCGCGCCGAGAGGATCAACAGGTCCTCGCCGTCGGACTTGATCTCGGTGCCGCCGTACTTGGAGTAGATGACACGATCCCCCTCGCTGACGTCCATGGGGATGAGGTCGCCGGTGTCGCTGCGCTTGCCCGGGCCGACCGCCAGCACGGTGCCCTCTTGGGGCTTCTCCTTGGCGGTGTCGGGGATCACGATGCCCGACGCCGTGGTCTCCTCGCCCTCCTCGGGGCGAACGAGGATGCGGTCCTCGAGCGGCTTGAGCGTCTTCGCGGCAGTGGCCATAAGGGTCCTCCTGAAAGGGTCCGACCGGTGGGTTAGCACTCCTGATACCTGAGTGCTAAGAGTAGCGCGACCCGCCGATATCGGTCAACTGGGGGTCGGAAGGCCGGTTACACAAGGGGCAAGTTGGGGTCCGGAGCGGCCTCGAGACTCGTGTAGATGCCCCTGCGCAGCAGGGCGGTACCGCACGAGGCAACCATGGCCGCATTGTCCGTGCACAGTTCCATCGCCGGACAGTGCAAGGTCACCGAGCGGTCCAGGCAGGCCTTCTCGAGCCCCGTGCGCAACGCCGAATTGGCGGCGACTCCGCCACAGAGAAACACGGTGCCGACCATCGTGTGGTCGACGGCCGCCATCGTCTTTGCCACCTCGATGTCCACCACCGCTTGCTGGAACGAGGCCGCGACGTCGGCGACGTTGATCTCTTCGCCGGCGCGCTCGGCCTTGCGCACGTAGTTGATCACGGCCGTCTTGAGACCCGAATAGCTGACGTCGAAGCCCGCCTCGCCGACCATGCTTCGTGGAAACCGAACCGCCTCGGGGTTGCCGAGCAGGGACAGCCTGTCGATCTCGGGCCCCCCCGGGTAGTCGAGCCCCAGGAAACGAGCAATCTTGTCGAACGCCTCGCCGGCCGCATCGTCGAGCGTCCCTCCGAGGATCTCGTAGGCACCGTGTCCTCGGGCGTGAACGAGCATCGTGTGGCCGCCCGAGATGAGCAGCACCAGCGCCGGCCATTTCGCCGAGTGGTTGCCGAGGAAGTTCGAGTAGATGTGCGCCTCGAGATGGTTCACGCCCACGAACGGAATGTCGAGAACCGCGGCGATGGACTTCGCCTCGGCGACGCCGACCAGCAACGACCCGATCAGACCGGGACCGAGCGTGACTGCGACCGCGTCGAGATCCCAGAAGGTTGCGTCGGCCTGCATGAGCGCCTCGCGAATCGCGGGAGTCAGGGCCTCGACGTGTGCGCGCGCGGCGATCTCAGGAACGATCCCGCCGTACTCACCATGAAGCTCCGTCTGAGAGGCGATGGCGTTGGACAGGATGTCTCGCCCGCCCCGCACCACCGCGGCAGAGGTCTCATCGCACGACGTCTCGATGCCCAGGACGAGGGTTTCGTCATCCCACTCCTCGACGCGCCGTTCCTTTACCGCGGTTTCGGTGCCCGTCCAGGTCGGCTCTCCCGGATCCATGGACCAGCTTTCGCCGAAGGACCAATCGCCCTTATCCATTGCGTTCCGATCTACCACCCGGCTCGAGTCGAAACCCCTCTCCAAGCTCGGCGTCCAACTCGGCGCGAAGCTTCTGCAGGCGAAGCCTGTAGTCGGTGGAACGAGCGTCGTCGACGAGCATCACGTAGGCATCTTCCTTGGTCTCGACGTAGTAACCCTTGCGCACGCTCGTGGTTTCGAAACCGAACTTCGAGTACAAGTTCTGAGCTCCGATATTGGAGACGCGCACCTCGAGCGACAGGGCCTCGGCTCCGCGAGCGATCGCCTCGGTCACCAGCGCGAGCAGCATACGAGTCCCGATCCGCCGGGTGTGATAGTCGGGATCGACGGCGATGTTGGTGACGTGCGCCTCGCGTCCCGTGAACATCATGCCGGCATATCCGACGACGTAGCCGTCATGGCGCGCGACGAGGTAAGTGCGGGTACTGCGTTGGGCAATCTCGGAAAGGAAAAGCGTGAGGCTCCAGGGACGGGGGTAGACGACGGACTCGATTGCCATGACGCGCTTGAGATGGCGGCGTCGCATACGAACGAGATCCACATCGCCCAGTGGTTGGCGCTCTTCGGGCCGGCGCGCGATCGCCACGTCAGGGCCCCCCGCCCAGAGAGCCGGTCCGAACGCTCGCCGGCGCAGTCATCACTACGCACTCCTGCTTTGCCGGATGCGCTCCCATTGGATGCGCTTGGCGCTGTGGCGCAGGTACAGCGGCTTCAGTTCGTCGAGCGAATCGAAGTCCTCTCGGAAGAGTCTCGGTAATGCCAGTTCGACGAGGGAGTTCGCGTGCGGGAACGCGTGGCCCATGGTGCCTATCTCGACGCTGCTTCCAAGATCCTCGAAGATTTCCCGATAGAGCAGCGCACCGTTCCCGACGAGCAGAACCTCACCGGGTTTGGAAGCAATCCCGTTGGCCAGCTGTTCGGCGCGTTCGACCGTGTACTCCGTCATCCTCTGGATGCCCCCGGGCGACGAGCGATAGAAGGCGTGGAAGACCTCTTTGCGACGGCCGTCGAGCACGGCACAGATGGGCCGGGGGGAGTAACGGACCTCGTAGGCGAGCAGATCGAGGCTGGCCATCCCCACGATCGGGACGGACAGTGCTTGGGCCAGCGCCTTGCCCGTCGCCACCCCGACTCGCATCCCGGTGTAGAGCCCGGGCCCCAGCGACACCGCCACACCGCCGATGTTGCGAAAGCCCAGTCCGGCGCCCTCGAGACAGAAGCGAATGGCGGGCATCAAAAACTCGTTGTAGCTCGCGCCGCTCTTGGCTTGAGGTCCGTCCGACGCGACTCGTGACACGAGCGCGCCGGCGACGACTCCCTGTTCGGAGCCGATCGCCACACTCGTCTGAGGCGTGGAGGTCTCGATTCCAAGAACCAGCACTCTGCTTCTCCCCTTGGTGCTAGCTGCCGTGCTCGGTCGAATCTCCCGGTCGGTAAAGCCTACGGTGGCGAGCCGCCAGATCGGACACCAACCTGAAGCGCTCGCCGGTCGATTCGTTGGGTGAAGCCGCGTCGAGCAGCGTTTCCGCGGTCCTGCGCATCGCATCCAGCTTGCGTTCCCAGCCTGGTCCCCTCGCTCTGAAAACGACCGCTCGGTAGTCGTCGTCCCCGCTGTCGTGGTAATTCGGCTCCGCCTGGTTCGCCTCGTTTCGACGCAGCTCGATCTCGAGGTAACGCCGGGGCAGCAACGGCGCCACCGCCTCGCCCCACTCCACGACGAGGATGGCTCCGGGATCCAGGAGCTCTTCGAAGCCGAGATCCAGCACCTCTTGGAAATAGTTCAGCCGGTAGACGTCGAGATGGACGACCGGAAAGCGGCCGTGATACTCGTGAACCAAGGTGAACGTGGGACTCGTTACTCGTCCCTCGACCCCCAGTGCGCCCGCGAGGCCCTGCACGAAGCACGTCTTCCCGGCCCCCAAGTCGCCGTTGAGGCTCAAGACGTCGCCCGGAAGCAACACCGGCGCAAGCGACGCGCCCAGGATCCGGGTCTCCTCCGGAGAGCGAGAGTCTACGAGCAGGGTCACGTGCCGACCACGGCGCGCCGGGCTCGAACCGGGCTCACTCGAAGAGATCCAGCTGCTTGGTTGCGGCGTCCGCGGTGGAGGAGGTGGGGTCGCGCCCGCTCTCGGCGCGGCGCGCTGCATTCCGCTCGTTCAGCACCGAGCGCACGAGCCGAAAGTCCTGCCTCATCGCGTCGAGCGTGCTGACACCTCCGAAGCGACCGCCTCGAAGCGCGGCAGCCGGATGGAAGGTAGGGATTATCGCGGCACCCTTGCGCTCGTACACGCGGCCGCGCGCCCGAGTGATTCCCACCGGAGACTCGAGGATGAACTTGGTGGCGAAGTTACCGAGCGTAACGATCACCTGGGGACGCATGTGGTTCAACTGAGCGCTGAGGTAGGGCCTGCAAGCGTCGATCTCGTCGGGCTGTGGATCGCGGTTTCCGGGAGGCCGGCACTTGATGACGTTCACGACGGCGGCCTGCGAACGGTCGAGGTCGATCTCCCCGAGCAGTTCGTCTAGCAACTGCCCCGCGGCGCCGACAAAGGGCACGCCTTGCTTGTCCTCGTTGGCCCCCGGAGCCTCTCCGATGACGCATACCTCGGAATCCAGGTTGCCGTCGGCCCAAACCACCTGCGTGCGGGTCCGGGCCAGGCGGCACTTGGTGCAGGTCAGGGCCTCGGATCTGATGACATCGATGTCCATGCTGGCTTCAGTCTTTCATCATCGTCACGCCCCGGGGAGGGCGCGACGAAGTAGCCCCCAACCGAAGAATTTCGCCGGATAGCGGGAAATTTCGGGTAGGGGCGGACTTAACAGTAATGGCGGGTTGTGACATGATCCCTGGGAAGCCAAGGGGGTCTCGAAACACTCGGAAACGCCTTCGTCGGGCGAGCGAACGGCGGCAGCGACGGCGTCGGAGAGAACAGGGTTGTCAGTGAAGGTAGCAGCACAAGCTTCGGGCAGACTGGGCCGCGATTTCACGAGGTTCTGGGTCGGGCAGACGGTTTCGAACCTCGGTAGCTCGATCACTCTGTTCGCTCTGCCCTTGTTGGTGTACGAACTGACCGGCTCGGCGATCAACCTGGCGCTGACGACGGCGGCGCAGTTCATCCCGCACCTGCTTTTCGGACTGGTCATCGGAGCTTACGTAGACCGCCTCGATCGCAAGCGGCTGATGATCGGAGTCGATCTGCTGCGCGCACTGGTCATAAGCACCATCCCTTTGATGGCCGCCTTCGATGCCCTCACAGTGTGGTGGATCTACGGCACGGGCTTCGTCATGTCGACGCTGACCATCTTCTTCGACTCCTCCCAGTTCGCCGCCATTCCGAGCCTCGTGGCGGCAAAGGACCTGGTTACGGCGAACGGTCGCATTCAGGCAAGCTTCTCGGCCGCGCAGATCGCCGGTCCCCTGCTGGCCGGTCTCTTGGTGTCGACGCTTCCGCCGTCCGGAGTCGTGTTGGTCGACGCGTCGACCTTCCTCGTATCGGCGCTGTCGCTCGGGCTGATCTCGAAACGTTTCAACCTCAGAGCAGAGGAGCGAAGAACTCCGTCGACACTACGCAACGACGTGATGGAAGGGCTGCGCTACGTCATGCGCCATCCCATACTCCGAGACATCTCCTTGATGCTGGCAGTGGCGAACCTGCTGGCTGCGACGATCTACTCGCAGATCGTGTTGTTCGCAGACGTGCAGCTCGGCGCCTCCCGTTCCGAGACCGCCTTCATCTATGCAGCGGGGGCGCTCGGAATGACCATCTTTGGGCTGATGGCCGGCCGGATCAGGAAGCGGTGGAGTTTCACCATGGTCGCTAAGTGGGCGCTCATTCTCGAAAGCGCACTCTTCGTTGTCCTCGGGGTGATGACGAGCCCCTGGCTGGCGATGATCGTCTTCGGCCTCATGCAGGGGCTCGCCATCCTGTTCATCGTCCAGACTTCGAGCCTGCGTCAGCTCATCACTCCCAATCACATGCTCGGGCGCATCATGACCGTGTCCGCGGTCCTGGCGTGGTCCGCAATCCCCCTGGGTTCCTATCTCGGGGGCCTTGCGATCGAGGCCACCGGCCGGCCCGACCTGGTCTACATGTCGCTCGGGGTCGCGTCGCTGCTCGTCCCCGTGTTCTTCTTCACCTTCACCGAGCTGCGAAGAGCCGAGAAGCACATCCCCCAGCCCGAGCTAAGAGCGGAGCAGCAGGACATCGAGCTCGAGCGCAATCCGCTTACCGCCATCTGAACACCCCCTCGCGGCCGATCGACTTGTTCGCGCTTGACTCGAGTGCGAGATTCTTTCGGTGAGACTCCGATTGCTGTGGGTGAAAGGTGAATGCGCGAGCGTGCCGCCGCCGCCGGAGGGAGCCTGCTGATGTGGTCGACCCCATTGGAGTTCGGGAAGCTGACCTGGCGCGAGGTGGCCCGGGCTGCCGCCGAGGAGCGCGTGCCGGTCGTCCCCATCGGGACCTTGGAGGACCACGGACATCATCTGCCGATCGACACCGACGTCATCCTGGTCGAAGCGATCTGTCGCGGCGCGGTGGAAAGGCTCGCCGACGAGACCGTCCTGCTGCCCCCGATCGTCCACGGCTATTCGCCGCACCACATGGATTTTCCGGGAACCATCACCATCGGCTGGGAGACCTTCTGCCGTTACTGCACGGACGTCGGGCTATCGCTGGTCCGGCACGGTTTCAACCGGGTACTGCTCGTGAACGGCCACGGAAGCAACCAGAACCTCGTGGATATGGCGGCGCGTCTCGTGATGGTCGAGGAACCCGAATCACTCGTGGCGTCGAGCTTTTATCTGACCGGCGAGCGCAGCGCCGCCGTCATCGATGAAGTGCGCGAGTCGGAGACCGGGGGCATGGCCCATGCCTGCGAGCTCGAGACGTCCATCTACCTTCACCTTCACCCCGAGGCGGTCGACATGAGTGCGGTCGTCGACGAGCACGGCTACCCCACCACCGAACATGCGTGGATGGACTGGAGCGACGGCCCCCTCAAACTGATGCCGTGGTGGTCCTCGTTCTCCCAGAGCGGAGTGCAGGGTGATCCCTCGAAGGCGACGGCGGCGAAGGGCCGGGTGCTGTTCGAGGCCGCCGTCGACGAGATTGCAAACTACGTGACCGAGTTGCGGTCGCTTCCCATTCCCGCTCGAAAGGATCACCATTGACCAAAGGCAAGACGCTCAAGCCGGGAGGCACCATCGGCGTCCCCTCACCTGCATGGTCCTACTACAACCGCTCCGAGATCCTGCGCGGGGTCGAGTGGTGGGAGCAGCGAGGTTACAAGGTCAAGCTGGCGGACAACATCTTCTCGCGTCGTGGCTATGTGGCCGGAAGTCCCGAGGAGCGGGCGGATGGGATCGCGGCCATGTTCGGTGATCCTGAGGTCGATGTAGTGCAGTGCGCGGACGCGGGCTTCGGCTCGGCCCATACGCTTCCACATCTCGACTTCGATGTCATTGCAGCGAATCCAAAGCCATTCATCGGTTACTCCGACACCACCGCGTTGCACACCGCCATAAGAGAAAAGACGGGGCTCGTTACCTTCTACGGCCCGCTGCTCACCAGCCTCAATCATCCGGAGACCAAGAAGTTCACCGAGGACTCGATGGTGAAGGCGCTGACGAGCTCCCGCCCTCTTGCCGAGGTGCCGCGCGATCCCGACGGTGGCTACGTCCGCGCCATCACCCCGGGACGCGCTACCGGTGAACTGGTGGGAGGATGCCTGTGGCTTCTGACCCACTCACTGGGCACCCCCTGGCAAGTCGATCTCACCGACAAGATCTTCTTCATGGAGGATGTTTCGTCGCCGCCGTGGTTCATCGATGCCCAACTCACTCAGATGGCCCAGGCGGGAATGCTCGACCGAGTGGCGGGAGTCGTCGTCGGTGAGATGGAAGCGTGCGATTGGCGAGAGTGGCACGACTGGCCGCAGGTACTTTCCATCGAGGACGTTCTGGAGACGTTCATCGAACCGCTCGGTGTCCCTGCCATCTACGGGTTGCCGATGGGCCACGGTAAACATCTGGCGACGACTCCGCTCGGCGTGAAGGTCACCTTGGACGCGGACGCTCGCAAGCTGACCATCGACGAGCCGGCGCTGGAGGACTGAGCCTCGGGGCCGGTGAGACCTGGAGCGAGCGCTCTTCCGTTTACTCGACCACGATCCGTCCGGTCATGCCCGAATCCTCGTGCGGAACGCAGAAATACCGGTAGGTGCCGGGGAGGTCGAAGACCACCTCGAAGCTGTCTCCCGGAGCCAGCAATCCACCGGCGACATCGTCACGGGCCTCGTCCTCGCCGGCGAAGTCTCCACTCGCGAAGTAGGACGCGCCCTCGGGGACACCCTCGTCATAGGCGGTGACGGTGTGAGCATCCTCGGACTCGCCGACGAAGCGCACGGTGTCGCCCGCCTCGACGGTCAGCACCTCGGGCTCGAAGACTCGACCGTCTGACATCGCAACGGTCTTGCCGTCGTCTCCGGAGCATGCCGCCGCTGCCAGGATCACCGCCAGCGATGCGATCCTCCTGAGAGCCGCGCTCAAGCAGTCAGCAGCCCGGTGATGTACATGAACAGCAGCCCGGCCATCAGTCCCAGGGCGCCGAGCCCCGAGGCGAGCCCGTGGTCGCGCGACATGCCTCTCGCAATCTGCCACACGACCTGAGCGATGGCGCCGGCAGCGACCCCGAACGCGAGCGCGGCCCAGGCGGGTGCGAAGGCAAAGCCCCCTCCCCAGGCCCCGATGATGGTCGGGGCGCCGGCCACGGCACCGAGCGCAACAAAGTGCCACAGCGAGGGACGCTTCGACTCCGGTCCCAGGGGGGCCACGATCGCAAGTCCCTCCGTGGTGTTGTGAATGGCGAAGCCGAGGATCAGAAAGGTGCCCAAGGCAATCTCTCCACCCGCCAGCGCGGCCCCCACCGCCAAGCCCTCGCCGAGGTTGTGCAAACCGATTCCGGCGGCGATCAAATAGGCGAGGACGAGCCCACCGATGGGACTCGCTTGCGTCCGCCCGACCGCGCGCGCGTCGCGCCGGCGCGTGAGGAACCGCTCGAAGGCGGTCAGCCCGGCAACCGCGCCGACTGCCCCGAGGGCGAACAGTGACAGCCCGTCCAGCGCCGCAGCCGTCGCGGCCGCGAGCTCGAAGCCGTGGGCGACCGTGTCGATGAGCAGAAAGCCGAGCAGGCCCACGGTGAAGGCGAGAAAGAAGCCGATCCAGCGCTTCGACGCGCGCCGCAGCGATGGGTACCAGAACAGCCCGATGGCCACCGGAATGACCCCGATGTAGATGCCGAGCAGGGCATAGATGACGATCGTGGAGCCGTCCGCCTCGGGAGTGAGCGCAGCCGCCTCGAGCTCGTGTTCGATGGTCACGCCCGTCGAGGTGACCATCGCAATGCCGAGCGGCAGCCCTTCCTCCCACGGATAGGGAATCTGAAGCGTGGCGGTCTCCAGGCGGCCGAGCGTCGCATCGGTGATCTCGAAGCTCGAGTAGGCCTCGTTGACCAGCACCTGGGCGATGGTGACCGGATCGGGACCGTCGTTGCGAAGCTCGAGCGTGATGACGTCCTCTTCGAGGACGGTGCGCTCGACGGCCACCACCTCGACGGGGGGTACCTCTCGCAGGCTGCCGATCGGATCGAACGTCACGAAGAGGGCGACCAGCGCGGCGATGGCCACGATCGGAAGCAGCCAGCCGAGCCATCCCGGCACGCGCGTCGGTCCCCTGGCGGTGCTGGTGGCCACTCAGACCACCTCGAAGGCGCTCAGCCAGCCGAGATCGATGAACTCGGTGACGTGCGCGTGGAAGATGAAGTTGCCCGGCTGGTCGTAGGTGAACTCGATCATGTGCCGCTCGGCCTGACCCATCGAGATGGTGTCGGTGAACTCGTCCGGCTCGAGCGAGGTTCCGGTGCGGAAGAGGTTGAAGAAGTTCGCATGGATGTGAATCGAGTTGATCGGGTCGAACTCGGTGACGTTGATCACATGAGCTCGCTGCAGCTCGCCCGCGTTGATCCGAATCGGCTTCTTCGAGTAGGCGAACGCAACGGTGTTGAGCGCGTAGATCTCATTCCCACCGTCGAAGTTGGTGTCGAAGCCGTTCATGACCATGACCATCTCGTGGGCGTCGGGCCGGCCCTGCTTGGGGTCGACGATGAACGCGCCGTAAAGGCCCCGGTGAATGTGCTGCACCAGCGGCAGCGAGTGGCAGTGATAGAGATGCGTGCCGAACGGCTCGGCGATGAAGTCGTAGGTGAAGCTCTCCCCCGGCAGCGCCTCTCCGGCCCCGGGGATGCCGTCCACCGACGCGGAGTGGAACCCGTGGAAGTGAATGGTATGAGGGTGCGCCGAGGCATTGACCAGCGTGACGCGCATGCGATCTCCCTCGGTGGCCCGGATCGTCGGTCCCGGCACGCGTCCGTTGTAGGTCCAGGCGGGAAAGAAGACGCCGGGCGCGACCTCGATCTCCTTGTCGATGGTCACGAACTCGTACTCGCGCACGGTGCGCCCGCCGGCGTCCTGGGACACTTCCCCGGGGTCGAAGTCGGTCAGGATCTCGTGCGGGTCGAAACCGTTGCGTTCGTTGTCCACCTCGCCCACGGTGCCGCCCAGATGCCCGTTGTCGCCCTGATGCCCTCCGCTTGCCTGTGCCGCTACGGGGGCCATCGGGCCCGAGCCGTACAACGCCTCGCGGCCTCCGAGCACGGCCGCTCCTCCGAGTGCCGAGCTCGCCCCCAGCCGGCGCAGGAACCTACGCCGATCGATGCGACTCGACCGGCCGTGTCTCGGCCACGATCTCTCTTTCGGACCCATTTCGCCTCCGCGATCTCCTGAGACAGCCGCCTTCATGGGACAAGAAGTTAGGCGTGCTGCTCTAGTTCGTCAAGGTCTATCTAAGTTCATATTTAGGCTTGGCTAATAATACCCCGAACTAAGGTCCGGTCGGCAGGGACGACTCGATCCGGGGTTTGGTCCGCACCGAGCCATTAGCCGGACCGCGATGGGTGACGGGACGAAAAGCTGGATGGCGACGCTGAAGCGTGTCCGGTGGGAAATGTCCGCCTGGGCGCATTTGTTTAACTCCTGAGATGCGCACAGAGACCGCCGGCCGGGCGCACCCCCGAACCGTCGCTCGGTTGTGGGCCGCGTTCGGCGTCTTCGGAGTCTTCTGGGGCGGCTGGGGAGCGCTCCTTCCCGACATCAAGAACCAGGTTGGCGCCACCGACGCGACCTTGGGCCGAGCGCTGCTGTTCATCGCGCTGGGCGCCATAGGGGGCATGCTGAGCGCCGGAAGGCTGTCCGACCGGCTGGGGAGCAGGACCCTGCTTCCCGGCGCGCTCGTCTTCGCGCTGACGATTCCTCCACTGATGTTCACGCGCGGCATGCCGGCCTTTCTCGTTGCGCTGACCGTGATGGGCGCCGCCTCGGGTGCCTACGACGTCTTCATCAACGGTTCCGCCTCGGTCTACGAGAGCGCCAACGACGCCAGGATCATGGGCGGTATGCACGCGCTCTTCTCCGCCGGCGTGCTCGTCTCGAGTCCTGCGGTCGGCGCGGCGCGCGAGGCCGGAGCCGGACCGGCGGAGGTGCTGCCCGTCCTGGCCGTGGCGGTGGTGGTCGTGGGCCTGTGGCTGCCGGGGGTCGACCTTCCCGCCGTTCGTAAGGGCGCGCGCAAGCGCGTCCGCATGACGCCCCAGCTCGGGCTCTTGGGAGCGCTCTGCGCCCTCGCGTTCCTCATCGAGGACGGGCTTCTGTCGTGGAGCGCCATCCATCTCGAGGAGACGCTGGGGGGCAGCGCGTTCATCGGTGGGCTCGGGCCCGGAGTCCTCGCGGGGTCGATGGTCGCGGGCCGCGCCCTGACTCAGAGCGTGTCGCGCCACTTCGGCGAGAAGCAGCTGATCGGTGCCGCCGGGCTCTTCGGCAGCGCCGGCGCGACCGCGGTCGCCCTCGCCCCGAGCGCGCCGGTTGCTCTGGCCGGCGTGGCGGTCACCGGACTGTCGATCTCCGTCGTTGCGCCGCTGATCTTCGGGGTCGCCGGCCGAGTCGGCGGGCCCGGTGCACAAGGAAGCGCCATCGCGCGCGTAACGACGGTTGCGTACTTCGGTTTCGTCGTGGGTCCTGCGCTGGTCGGCGGAGTCGCCGGAGCGGCGACCCTGCCGGTGGGACTGCTCGTGCTGGCCGCCGCAGCGCTGCTGCTGGCGGCGGGCAGCCGGGCCATGCCCGGCTAACCGGCGCCCACGGCTAGACGAGCAGCTTGCCGTCCTCCATCAGCGGATCTCCGTCCACCGTGACGCGCCCACCACGCCGCAGGTCACAGACCATGTCCCAGTGCACCGCCGACTTGTTGGTGCCGCCCGACTCGGGATAAGAGGCGCCGGTCGCGAGGTGAACGGTGCCGCCTATCTTCTCGTCGAGCAGGACCTCGCCGGTGTAGTCGGTGATGCCGTAGTTGGTGCCTATCCCGATCTCGCCGAGGACGCGCGCCCCTTCGTCGGTGTCGAGGGTCTTGATGAGAAAGTCCTCGTTCTTCGTCGCGCGCGCGTCGACGATCCTGCCGTCGGCGAACTCGAGTCGGATGCCCTCCACGCTCTGGCCCCCGTAATTGGCAGGAAAGCTGAACATGACGTGGCCACGCGTGGCCGTCTCGATGGGCCCGGTGAAGATCTCGCCGTCGGGGAAGTTCTCCTTGCCGTCCGCCGGCAGCCAGGTGCGGTCCGCGACCTCGAGCGTCAGGTCCGTGCCCTCGCCGGTGATGTGTACCTCGTTACGACCCTTGAACCATTCGATGAGCGCGGCGTGGCGAGCGGCGGTCTTCTTCCACTCGTCGACCGGATCATCCGTATCAATGAGGCAGGCTCCGTAGAAGAAGTCCTCGTATTCGGCGAGGCTCATCTCGGCATCCATCGCGTGCGCCTCGGTCGGGAAGAGCGTGACGTTCCAGCGCACCTCGCCGTTGGCCGACCGCTCGAAGAAGCGCTCGAGAAGCGGTTCGCGCGCCTTGCTCCTCACCACTTGCCTGGCAGGGTCCGTCTTCGACAGTTGACGGGTGTTGGTATCGGAAATGATCGAGAAGCTGACGTCGATGTGGTCGTAGATCCATCTGTCGGTGGCCCAGATGTACTCGAGCTGGTGGTCCTGCGCGTGCCGGTAGAGCAGTGGCTCGGCTGCGGGGATGGATGCCCTGATGGTGGGGTGGGCGCCGCGCTTGAGGCATCTCTCGTAAATGGCGAGGATGAGGGGCTCGGCGACGTAGGACCCGCTGATCATCACCAGGTCGTCCTTGGTCACCTCGGTCGAGTAGTCGACCAGGATGTCGGCAAGTCTCTCTGCTCTCGAGTCCTTCATGAGCTCCCTTTCGGCTTCGCTCGGCGGCGGCCCAGAGTGTCGGCGAAGAGCCGCTCGAGCATCTCATTGACCTCACGGTGCCTCTCCATCATGGACATGTGACCGACGCCCTCCAAGAGGTGGAACTCCGCTTTGGGCAGATGGTCGGCGAGATAGCTCGACGCGTCACTCAGTGTGAGGCGATCCTCGGTGCCGCCGACGACCAGACACGGCACCGTGATCTCGTCGAGCCGGTCGCGCGCATCGAAATCCCTGTAGGACTTGATGAGATCGAAGATCACATCGGTCGCAGTCTCGGCCGTCATGTCGTAGACGAAGTCGATCTGGTGCGCGGACGCCTGAGGTCCGAAAGCCGCGAAGGAAACGCCCCAGAACATCGCGTCCGAGGGCTTGATGACGGCGCGCAGCTTGTCGAGTCGCGCCGAGTGACTTCCGAGCAAGTCGAAGGGACGGCGCGCAGCGCGCTCGAGGCGAGCGATGGCCGCCCCTCCGAGCGCGGTCTCGATCGCCGGCCCGTAGGTCGTGTTGAGCAAGGCGAGGCCCTTGATGCGATCGCCCTGTTGCTCGGGATGATCCAGGCACAATTGCTGCGCGACCATCCCTCCGACCGAGTGGCCCACGATCACGACCTCTTCCAGACGAGCATCGTCGATGACGGCGAGCAGGTCTCGGGCGAGCTGTTCGATCGTGAAGCCGGCATCCCCCTTCGGCTGCGACAAGCCGTGGCCGCGCAGGTCGTAGAGGATCAGCCTCCGGCCCTCGAACGCGTCCATCTGGTAGTGCCACATGTCCGTGCGCAGCGCGGAGCCGTGGACGAAGACGACGCCTCTCTTGGAGCGGGGGCCGATCTCCTCGACGAAGAGGCGCGCCCCATCCGGCAGTTCGACTCGATGGGTGCGTTCGCCACGTCTCGCGCCGAACTCCTGGTCCACTTCCACGTCGCGCGCACGTCGCTTCTTCAGAGCCATACGCTCCGCGACTACTCCCACCGCAAGCCCGGCGGCCGCGGTGGCCAGGGCTACTCCGCTGGACCTCTTCACTTCGTCGTAGCCTCAACGGCGTCGGTCACGAGCTCGTTCGCCGTCTCGTTCAGGTAGACGCGCGGCACTCTCGAAGCGATGCGTGTCGTTATCTCGTAGTTGATGGTTCCGATCTCTGTCGCCAGTTCCTCGGCCGTGATGTGCTCGCCACCGTCCGGGCCGATCAGCGTGGCGACGGCACCGATGCCGACGGATCGGTCGCCGACGTCCACGAGGAACTGATCCATGCAAACGGTCCCCGAGACGCGGTGGCGCCGCCCCTCGATCAATACGTCGGCTCGACCGGAGAATCCCCGGTCGTAACCGTCGGCGTAGCCCGCGGGAACGGTGACCACCCGGGAGTCACGCTCGAGCTCGTAGCGCAGTCCGTAGGACAGACGCTCCCCCGCCGCCACAACCTTCGAGGCGTTGATCCGAGCGCGTAGGCTCAGTGCGGGACGAAGCTCGGCGGTGCCGGCGAGCTGGGGGCCGGGCCACAGTCCGTAGGACGCAACTCCGGGCCGCACGATATCGAAGTGTGCTTCCGGCAGCGAGAGCGTGGCGGCCGAGTTGGCCATGTGCTTGTAACGCAAGCCGCCGATGAGCCCCTCGATCTCGTCCACGAGCTCGATGAAGAGCTCGAACTGCCTGCGAGTGAAGGGATGGTCGGGGAGATCGGCGACGGCGAAGTGGCTCCAGGCCCCCTCGATGACGATGCCGTCCAGCGCCTTCAGGGTCCGAATTGCATCCGGTACGTCCGAGGCCATGATTCCGACCCGGTGCATCCCGCTGTCCAGCTTCACGTGAACCCCTATACGTCGCCCGGCGTCGAGGGCCGCGTCCGAAAGGCTCCGGGCGAAGCCCTCGCTGTAGACCGACGGGGTCAGGTCGTAGCCCAGCATCGTCGCGGCCGAGCGCGGCGGCGGCTCGGTGAAGACGTGAATGGGAACCGTGATGCCCGCCTCTCGCAGGTGAAGGGCCTCGGCCACGCGCGCCACGCCGAGGCGGGTCGCTCCGGCGGCAACCATCGCCCCGGCAGAGGCCGGATTCCCGTGACCGTAGGCATAGCCCTTGACGACGCCCATCACCTCGGATCGGGGCGCCTTCGCCCGCAGCTCGATGATGTTGTGGCGAATTGCTGCAAGGTCGACCTCGGCCCACACCCCGTGGCCGCGTGCCTCGACCTCGTCCCTCGAGAGTCCGTTCATCGGCTCAGGGTAATGCGACGGGTGGCGACGGTCGCGCTTTCGAAGAGCTCGCCCACCGCGATGGGAAGCGCCTCGGCCACGTCCCAGGCCACCACGCCTCTGCCCCCACTCGAGCGCCCCGCGGCCGTGCCGGCCAGCCCGTGCACGAAGACGCCCGCCACCGCGGCGTCGCTCGCGTCGAGACGCTCGGCGAGCAGCGCCGCCACGACTCCGGTCAGCACGTCGCCGGTGCCCGCGGTGGCGAGCTCCGGCCCCCCCGTCGGGTTCACGACCGCAGGGCCCTCGGGGCCGGTCACGATGCTGCCGGCCCCCTTCAGGACCACTATGCATCCGAGCTCTCGCGCGGCCCGGCGGGCGACCGCGAGCCTGTCGGACTGAACTTCGCCGCCCGCGCGCCGCATCAGCGCTCCCATCTCGCCGGGGTGCGGGGTGATGACCGTAGGGCGCTCTCGCTTGCTGAGGGCCGCGCGGTCCTCGGACAGCACGTTCAGCGCGTCGGCGTCGAGCACCAGCGGGGCATCGACTTGCGCCAGGACCGCCTCTAGCAGTGCGCGCTGGCGCTCGCCCCTCCCGAGCCCCGGACCGACGGCTACCGCATCGGCGCGCTCGAAGTCCGGCGCGAAGTCGTCGAGCACCTCGGGGCCCAACTCGGAGTGGCCGGCCACGATGCGGGACACGGCCTCGGGGATCGTGGACCTCTTGGCGTGGTCGACGTAGGAGGTCGAGACGAGCGTCACGTACCCGGCCTCCATGCGCGCCGCGCCCCGGACGGTGAGCAGGGCGGCGCCGCTCATGCCGTCCGATCCGGCAAGCACCAGCACCGAGCCGGAACTGCGCTTGTGTGCGTCGGTCGCTCTGACGGGAAGTAGCGCCGCGATGTCGGCGGCCTCCGGCAGCAGCACCGACGCCTCGCCGGTCTCGATTCCGATGTCGGCGACCTCGACTCTGCCCGCATGCACGGAGCCGGGCGGCATCACCGTTCCGAGTTTCTGGGCCGCCAGGGCGATCGTCACCTCGGCCGACACCGCAGGGCCCTCGACCGCGCCGGTCTCGCCCGCCACCCCGGAGGGGATATCGACCGCCAGGACGCGGGCGTCGCCTCCGTTGATCGCCCCGATGGCCTCGGCGGGCCGGCCCTGGGCGGGCCCCCGGAAACCGGTGCCGAAGATCGCATCGACGACCACGTCGCGGTCCCTCAAGCGACCGGCGTCGAAGGGTTCGGGCGTCACCCCCGCATGGGCCATGGCCTGCAGGTGAGCGGCGGCGTCGCCCCGGTACTCCGGCGCGTCCGAGAGCAACAGACACCGCACTGCTACCCCGTGGCGGTGCAGTACGCGCGCCGCCGCGAAACCATCGCCCCCGTTGTTCCCTTTGCCGCACACGACTGCGACGCGCGCACCGTAGCGCCGTCCGGCCAGCCCGATCGCGGCGCGTGCGACGGCGCGACCCGCCCGGTCCATGAGCGTGAAGCCCGAGATCCCGGACGCGATGGTGGCCTCGTCGGCAGCCGCCATCTCGCTGGGGGACAAAAGTGGTTTCACGAGCAATGAGCCTACGGGCTCTGGTGCTGCCTTCTATTCGACGGTGACGCTCTTGGCCAGGTTGCGCGGCTTGTCGGGCGACAGTCCTCGCTCCTTGGCTACGAAGTACGCCAGCATCTGCAGGGGAATCGTGTCGAGGATGGGAGTAAGCAGCGGCTTCGTGAGGGGCATCTCGAACATCTCGTTCGCCAGCGAGCGGGCCCGCTCGTCTCCCTGCGGTGCAATCAAGATCGTCTCGGCGCCGCGCGCCCTGACCTCCTGGACGTTGCCCAGCATCTTGTCGTAGAGAGCCGTGCCGGTGAGGATGGCGACGACCGGCACGCCCTCCTCGATCAAGGCGATGGCGCCGTGCTTGAGCTCGCCGGCAGCGTAACCCTCGGCGTGGATGTAGGAGATCTCCTTGAGCTTGAGCGCGCCCTCGAGCGCCACCGCCATCCCGACGCCCCGTCCGATGAAGATGAAGTCGCGCGCACTTGCATAGCGCTTGGCCGCGCGCTGGACGTCACCCTGCAGGGCGAGCACCTCTTCGATCTGCTCGGGCAGCGCGCGCATCGCATCAATGGTCTCGCCGAGCTTCGCCGGCTCCATCACCCCGCGCTCCTGCGCGAGATACAGCGCGAGGAGGTTGAGGGCGACAAGCTGCGCGAGAAAGGTCTTGGTTGCCGCGACGCCGATCTCGGGACCCGCGTGCGTGAAGAGCACCGCGTCGGTGTCGCGCGTGATCGATGATCCGACCACGTTGGTTATGGCGACGACCTTTGCCCCCATCTCCTGAGCGAAGCGCACCGCGGCGAGAGTGTCGGCCGTCTCACCCGATTGCGCGATTCCGATGACGAGGGAGTGCTCGTCCAAGACCGCATCGCGGTAGCGGAACTCGGACGCGAGGTCGAGCTCGACCGGGATGCGCGTATAGTGCTCGATCGCATGCTTGGCGGCCGTCCCGGCGTGATACGACGTGCCGCACGCGACCACGACGATCTTGGTGACGGCTTCGAGGTCCGCTCGGCTCCACGCCACTTCGTCCAGGGTGATGTGACCTCTCTTGTCGACGCGCCCGCGCATCGTGTTACGCACGGCCTCGGGCTGCTCGAAGATCTCCTTGAGCATGAAGTCCTCGTAGCCCGACTTCTCGGCCGCGTCGAGATCCCATTCGACGTGGACGGTCTCGGCCTCGACCTCACCTCCGTCGAAGTCGAGCACCCGGACGGACCCCGGCTTGATCTCGGCGATCTGGCGGTTCTCGAGCGGGATCATGTCCCGCGTGTAGGGAAGCAGCGCGGGAATGCCCGAGGCGACCAGCCCCGCCTCCTCGGTCGCCCCCACGATGATCGGCGAGTCCTGGCGCACGGCGACGATCGTGTCCGGCTCGTCGGCGTGCACGAGCACCAGGCCGAAGGCTCCCTCGAGTCGAGCGACGGCCTCGAGCGTCGCTTCGAGTAGGCAGCGGTCCCCGGCGGACATGATCGAGCCGACGAGCTTGGCGACGACCTCGGTGTCGGTCTCGCTGTCGAACCGGTGGCCTTCGGAGGTCAGCTGCTGCTCGAGGACGTCGAAGTTCTCGACGATGCCGTTGTGCACGACGGCGAGTTTGCCGCTCGAGTCGACGTGGGGGTGTGCGTTGGCGTCGTTCGGCGCTCCGTGGGTCGCCCACCGCGTGTGCCCGAGACCGATCGTGCCGTCCATCTCGGAGGCCCGCAGCGCCTCCTCGAGGTTGCCGAGCGGCCCGGCGCGACGCACTCGCCGGATGACGCCGTGGCGACCTATGGCGACCCCGGCCGAGTCGTAACCGCGGTACTCGAGCTGGCGCATGCCCTCGATCAGCACGGGCAGCGCGGCCTCACGGCCTACGTAGCCGACGATTCCGCACATGGACTAACCCCCTCTCTGTGTTGCTCCGGGCAGCTCTCCCCTATGAAGGCGCGCGGAGCCAAATCAGCATTGATCTGCGGGAGAGGAGCCACCTCGATGCCGGTTTGTGATCCGGGATCGCTCCCGGGCTTTGTCGGCACCGTCACGACCGTGGCCGGCCGAGGGTCACCCGCCGAATCGGCCTCGCCTGCCGGGCGAGGCCTTTCGAGATCCCCTACCTCGTCGGCTCGCCGCCTCCACGGGAGCCCTGGCGCTGGATCCGTATGAACTGGTGCTTATTCCTCTCGCACGAGCATTCTAGATGACCTCGGGGGCCGCGCGGAACCCGGCGCGGGGACCACTTCTTCTACGGCGAGGTGGCACTAGTTCAGGTAGTCGCGCACGGTGCCGGCGAGGTCCTCGGCCACCGCTTGCGCCGTTGCGGGGTCCGCCGCCTCGACCATCACGCGGACGAGCGGCTCGGTGCCCGAGGCCCTCAGCAGTACCCGGCCCTCCTCGCCGAGCCTCCTCTCGACGGAGCGGACCTCCTCCCACAGGGGCTCGTGCGATTCGAGCATGTGCTTGGCCGCGACGTCGACGTTGATCAGCACCTGAGGGAACGGCTCGAAGAAGTGGGCGAGCTTCGACAGCGGCTCGATCGAGCCGGCCACTATGGCGGCGAGGTGAAGCCCGGTAAGGATGCCGTCTCCGGTCGTGGTGTGCTTGCCCATGATGACGTGGCCCGACTGCTCTCCCCCCAGAACGGCGCCGTGCTGCGCCATCGCTTCGGCGACGTACTTGTCGCCGACGGGAGAGAAGACGACCTCTATGCCCCGCTCCTCGAGCGCGCGCTTGAAACCGAGGTTCGACATGACGGTTGCAACCACCATGCCGTTGTCGAGCTCACCGAGCTCCGACAGGTGCACCGCCGTGAGTCCAAGAATGCGGTCTCCGTCAACGTGCTCCCCTCGCTCGTCGACGGCCAGCACGCGGTCGGCATCGCCGTCGAAAGCGAGGCCCAACCTGGCTCCCTCGGCCACGACCCGCGCGGCCAGGTCGCTCAGGTTCGTCGATCCACAGTTCACGTTGATGCGGTTCCCGTCGGCCTCGGCGTTGATGGCGACGACCTCGGCACCCGCCCGTGCGAAGGCGGCCGGGCCGGCCTCCCAGGCGGCTCCGTAGGCACAGTCGAGCACGACCTCGAGGCCGTCGAGCGAGCGCGCCGGCGAGGCAACCACGTGGTCGACGTAGCGATCGAGCGCGTCGGGAATGAGCTCGACCGAACCGACCTCGGGGCCGATGGGAAGCTCGAATCGACCGGCTTGCATGAGCCGCTCGATTCGATCCTCGACCTCGGCCGAGGTCTTGAGCCCCTCGCGGGAGAAGAACTTGATCCCATTGTCCGGTACCGGATTATGCGAGGCGGAGATGACCGCGCCCGCGGAAGCCTTGTCCTCCACCGTGAGGAAGGCGACCGCCGGAGTGGGCACGATGCCGGCCAGACGCACCGTGACCCCCGCCGAGCAGAGGCCCGCGACCAGGGCCCCCTCGAGCATCGGTCCGGAGGCGCGCGTGTCCCGCCCCACGACGACCTCGCCGTGGGGGGCCATGACCGTCCCCGCGGCGCGACCGAGCGCGAGTGCGAGGTCCGGAGTCAGCTCCTTGTTGGCGACACCTCTGACCCCATCCGTCCCGAAAAGTCGTGGCATCTGTGAATATTCGCAGACATCGAGCGATCGTCTCGACGATCGCGTGGGAAAGGATCGAGCGATCGAATCGACGATCGCGTGGGGTGTGAAGCAAAGCGAGGGGCCGCACATCGACAGCTACTCGAGCCGGAGGAATGCCGTTGTGGCAACGCTCACGAAGGTGAAGACCGGGGTCTTCGATCCGAGACGATTCCAGGAGGTGCTCAGCGCAGAGGCGTGGGCTGCGTTCTCGGAGGCACTGGACCGAGCCGAGGCGACCTTCGCGGGGAGAACCGTCTGGAACGTCAACTCGACCGGCAAGGGGGGCGGCGTGGCGGAGATGCTCGTATCGCTCCTCGCCTACGCCCAGGGTGCAGGGGTCGACGCCCGCTGGCTCGTCATCGAGGGCACCCCGGATTTCTTCAGGATCACCAAGCGCATTCACAATCACCTTCACGGCGCTCCCGGCGACGGCGGACCGCTGGGACCCGAGCAGCACGCCGGCTATCTCGAGGCGCTGGCGCCTAACGCCGAGGCGCTGGCCAAGGTCGTGAAGCCCAACGACATCGTCATCCTGCACGACCCTCAGACGGCGGGCCTCGTTGCGGCGATGAAGGAGACTGCCGCCGTCGTTCTGTGGCGCTGCCACGTGGGCCTCGACGTTCCGAACGAGATCGCGCGCAATGCGTGGGACTTCCTCGATGAGCACGTGGGACGGGCCGACGCCCACATCTTCTCCCGCCAGGAGTTCGTCTGGCAGGGCCTTGCGCCGTCGAAGACGGTGATCGTCCCGCCCTCGATCGACGCCTTCTCGCCGAAGAACCAGGAGCTCGACTCGGTCACGGTGGATGCGATCCTCGCGGCGGCGGGGCTGATCGAAGGAGGCGATCCCGGTCTGGCCTTGTTCGCCCGCACCGGGGGCGAGCCCGACCTGGTTGAGCGCCCGGCCGAGCTGTTGAACGGCGGTCCACCTCTCGCCGCGGGCACGCGCGTGGTCACCCAGGTGTCACGCTGGGACCGGCTCAAGGATCCACTCGGGGTCATGGCGGGATTCTCGGATCACATCGCGCCCGTAACGGATGCACATCTCATTCTGGCCGGTCCGGCCGTCGAGGCGGTCAGCGACGATCCCGAGGGGGCCGGTGTCGTGGAGGAGGTGCGCCTCGCTCATACACGGCTCCCGTCCCCCGTGAGGCAGAGAGTTCACCTCGCCGCACTACCGATGGACGACGGCGAGGAGAACGCCGCCATCGTCAACGCGCTACAGAGGCGCTCGAACGTCGTGATCCAAAAGAGCATCGCCGAGGGCTTCGGGCTGACGGTCGCCGAGGCGATGTGGAAGGCGCGCCCGGTCGTGGCGAGTCGCATCGGCGGGATCCAGGACCAGATCATCGACGGGGTGAGCGGCGTCCTGGTGAATTATCCACACGACCTCGCCGAGTACGGCGCCGCGGTAACGAGGCTGCTGGAGCATCCCGAAGAGGCGGAACGCATGGGACTCGAGGCGATGAACCGGGTGCGGACCGAGTTCCTCGGCCCCCGCCACCTGCTCCAGTACCTGGACCTGCTATCGAAGCTGATGCAGCAGGCGAGCCAGGCTTAGCCGGCCGCGAGGCGTCGCGCCCGGGCGAGATCCTCGGGCGAATCGACGTCGAACGCCGCCGCTTCGTTAAGCACCTCGGCGAGGTCCAGAGGATCCAAGGTGCGTTTCATGGACGCGTGGGCGAGCGTCTCGGCCCGCCCGAGCACTCGCCGGAGAGCATCGGTAGCAAACGCGCCCACGACGTAGTGCCGCCGGCCGCCGTCGGCGAGCACCGCCCCGTCGTGGTCAGCGACGGCAGCGAGGAGCGACTCGATCACCCGAGGCGTGACGAAGGGGTAGTCGACCGCCAGCACCACGAGCACCTGCCGTTCCACGAGTTGTAATCCGGCCGCCACGGCTGCGACCGGCCCTCCTCCGGCAGGCTGCTCGCGCGTCCACAGCACCTCCGTGCTCGCCGACCGGCGAGGCCCCACTACGACGACCCGACCGGCCTTGCTCACCGCTCGCAGCGCTCGCTCGAGCAGCGAGGTGCCTCCCACCTCGAGGGACGCCTTGTCCACACCGCCCAACCGCCGGCCGCCTCCACCGGCCAGCAGAATCGCATCGAAGCTCATCACCGCACCACTCATCACTGCACCCTAGGGGGCACGTCCTCTTAAGATGCGGCGCAGAAGACACGCCGACGAACGGGAGGCCGTTGATCCACAGCGACTCGAACTTCATCAGAGCCTGCCGAGGCGAGCCGGCCGACCACACGCCGGTGTGGTTCATGCGTCAGGCCGGGCGCAGCTTCGCCGAGTACCGCAAGCTGCGCGCGCGACACTCGATTCTCGAACTGTGTCTGACGCCGGATCTCGCGGCGGAGGTGACGCTTCAGCCGGTCGATCGTCTGGGCGTCGACGCCGCCATCCTGTTCTCCGACATCGTGGTGCCGCTCCTGGCCATGGGCGTAGACGTCGACATCAAGGAGGGCGTCGGACCCATCGTCGCCAACCCCATTCGTTCGGCCGGCGACGTCGATGCACTCGTGCCGCTGGTCCCCGAAGAGGGCGTGCCCCACGTCATCGAGTCGGTGCAAATCCTGGCCGGCGAGCTGAAGGTGCCGCTCATAGGCTTCGGAGGAGCACCGTTCACGCTGGCGAGCTACCTGGTCGAGGGCCGGCCCACCAAGGACCACGCGCGCACCAAGTCCTTCATGCACGCCCAGCCCGAGGCGTGGTCCCGCCTGATGGAGGTCCTCGCGGACTCGATCCTCGGCTACCTCCGGGCGCAGATCGCGGCGGGTGCCTCGGCCGTTCAGCTCTTCGACTCCTGGGCCGGCGCGCTCGATGCCGAGGACTACAACACCCACGTGGCGCCGGCCGTGGCCAAGATCTTCGATGGACTCGCAGATGCAGGCGCGCCGCGCGTGCTTTTCGGGGTCACCACCGGCGAGATCCTGGCCGACATGGCGGCAACCGGGCCGGACGTAATGGGAATCGACTGGCGCGTGCCTCTCGACGCGGCCCGGGCGCGCATGCCGGGGGGCGTCCGTGCCCTGCAGGGCAACCTTGATCCCGCCCTCGTGCTGGCGCCCTGGGAGGTGATCGAGGCCAAGGCCCGCTCGATTCTCGAGCGGGGCGGGGGCCGAGCTCACATCTTCAACCTCGGACACGGGGTGCTGCCGGCCACCGATCCGGCAGTGCTCGCGCGCCTGGTCGACTTCGTCCACGCTTGGAGACCATGAGCCCAGCGGCCGGCACGCGGAAGCGAGTCGTGGTCGTGGGTGGAGGGATCACCGGGCTCGCGGTCGCGCAGCGCCTGAAGGAGCACGCCGACGTCGTGGTCGTCGAGGCGGCCGATCAGGTGGGAGGAAAGTTCGGCACCGTCGATATCGGGGGGGTGACCTTCGAGAGCGGCCCCGACGCATTCGTGGCGCGCGAACCCCACCTACCGGCGCTCGCGGCCCAGCTAGGGCTGGCCGGCGAGTTGATCTCGCCCGCGATCTTTGGGGCTCATATCTGGACCGGCGGCAAGCTCGAGCGCGTGCCGCCCGACTTCGTCTTCGGCATGCCCACGTCGCCGCTGGCCGCGCTGCGATCGGGCCTGCTCGGTCCCAAGGGGGCCGCGCGCGCGGCCGCCGACCTGGTTCTCCCGGGTCCCCTGGTGGGCCCCGACATCTCGATCGGCGACTTCGTCCGGCGCCGGTTCGGATCCGAGGTGCTGGAC
>JBOGWX010000111.1:0-2900 GCA_050694055.1 Actinomycetota bacterium | reverse complement strand
AGCGGCTCGATCCGCTCCCACAACTCGTCCGAGACGATCCACGGCGCGACGGCCATCGGCACCCCTCTCAGCTTGACGACGGATGCCGACGGCGTTCGTCGTCAGCCCGCGGGTCGCGTCATTTCGGTTCGAGTTCTTAGCGCCTTTATCCGGCTTTAGCGAACTGCGATAAAGCTGCGTCGTCGCTCGCGACGGATTCGTCGGCGCCGATAGGACTCTTCGCCGCAGCTGCTCGGGAGCGGAGCTGCCCGCCTGCAGCAGCATCTGCGCCGAACCGGCGAGAATCCGCTGCAGTGAGTGCTGATGACACGGCGGACGAGGGAGAACGTGCCCCCATTACGCGCGCGTAGAGCGAAACGCTTTCACTTTGGTGGTGCGTGGATCCTTCATTAGCCGCTTGTAGTCGCGCGATTCAACAGCGATCAGCGCGACCTTGCCTTCGGCGTTGTTATGCAAGCCCCACCCGTAGCGCTTCGCCAATGCCGACACGCGAAGGTGCGGGTGGCCCTTGCTCAGGAACTTCTTGCGTTCTTTCGGCCGGCTGGCCTTCGGGATGTCATGAAGGACGGCGTACATCTCGAAGGCAATGTCTTCTTCGGTGTACGTGTACGGATGCTTGACGAGCAGCTCGTACTCGACCACTGCCTTCGTCTTCTTGCCACCTCTTGCTTGCGGTGCTTGACCTTTAGTAGCGGGACAGTCATCGGCGATCTCGATCAACGTGTCGTAGTAGTTCATGCGGCCTCTCGGACGATCTCGTAGGTGAGGTACGCGAGGTCGTCGACGGTCCGGGTCTCGACGAGGCGCACCGGCCTTTGGTCGCTGGTCTCGCCGAAGAGGCGCTCGCCGGCCCCGAGCACGACCGGATAGATCATCAGCCGCAGCTCGTCGACCAGGTCGCTCTCCATCAGCGTGCGGACGAGCCGGATGCTGCCGGCGACGACGATCTCCCCGTCTAGCTCCTCCTTCAGCTTCGAGACCCCCTGCATGACGTCGCCCGCTAGCACCGTCGAGTTGTTCCAATCGGGATCCTTGAGAGTCGAGGACACGACGTACTTGGGCATGTCATTCAACCTGTCCGCCAATTCGCCGCCCCGGGATGGCCACCGCGCGGCGAGGAACTCGTAGGTTCGCCGACCGAACAGCTGGGCCTCCGCGCCCAGCGCCTCGTCGAGCAGGACCTTGGCCGCCTCTTCGCGACCCCGCTCACCGACACGACCGACCCAGCCGCCGCGCCCGAAGCCTTCAGCACCGGCCGGGTCCTGGACGACTCCGTCGAGCGTGACGTTCTCGCTGACGACGATCTTCCCCATTCAGGTTCTCCTTTCGCTGGCGTTGTCAGCTACCACCGTGGGGCTCGCGAAGCTCACCTACCTGCTCGGTCCTTGAAGAGCGGCCTCAGGTACCCGGCGGGGCTGGGTCTTGTGTCCAGGCATCGTGCCTCGCAGGTTGGCGGCAATCAGCCTTCGGTCCGCCGGGTCCCAGACGAGAACCGTGTCGGCCTGGGCAAGTGCGACGAGCGCGGTCATCGCCGCCGGGCTGGGAGCAACGACGTGTTGGCGGTCGTCGCTTGTCACGATCATCAGCTCAGAATTGCCGTCGTCGCCATCGCCGCCTGCGATCCAGTTCGCGTTCGTGATTTTGACGCGACGCGCTTCCTCGCTCGCTCCAGGCACGGTCCCCCCGTGGTTGCAACCGGTGGCAATCGACGAGCCCAAGTAACCGCTAACGCGCCTTCGTAGCCTGACCCGGCTCGCTTTTCACGAGCGACGAGTGCGCGTCTACTGGCTCAACCGACGACCTCGGAACCGGGCTATCGGACGTGTGCGCGCTGAACACCGTGCGCTGAGCACTGTCACAGGCGGCGCCTCTATCTCGTCTTTAGAGGTAAATGCGACGAGAGGAGCAGTCATGAAGGTTTTCGTAGCCGGCGCCACAGGCGTTCTCGGCAGAGAGCTCGTCCCGCAGCTCGTGGCGCGAGGCCACGAGGTGGTCGGGATGACCAGGACCGCGTCGAAGCAAGACCTAGTGCGCCGCCTCGGAGCGCGCCCGGTCGTGGCCGACGCTCTCGACCCCGACGCAGTCGCCCAGGCGGTGGCTTCGGCCGAGCCGGAGGTGATCGTGCATCAGCTCACGGCCCTGTCCGGGAAGATGAGCATCCGTGACGCGCGGCACCCCGAGCGCTCCTTCGCGTTTACCATGACCAACCGGCTGCGTACGGAGGCGACGGACCATCTCTTGGCCGCCGGCCGCGCCGTGGGGGCACGGCGCTTCGTGGCGCAGAGCTTTGGCGGTTTCCGGTTCGCCCGCACGGGCGGCCCGGTGCAGAGCGAGGCCGATCCCCTCGATCCCGACCTGCCAGCGCCGGGGCTGGCGGGGATCCTCCATCTGGAGCAGGCGGTGACGACGATCGACTGGGGCGAAGGTCTCGCGTTGCGCTACGGCGGCTTGTACGGTCCGGGGACCTCGACCAGCCTGGCTCCGGATGGGGTGATGACGGGGCCGATCCGCAAGCGTCGGTTCCCGATCGTCGGGGATGGTGGGGGCGTATGGTCGCACGTCCACATCGAAGACGCCGCGGCGGCGACCGCCATCGCCGTCGAGCACGGCCCGCCGGGCATCTACTACATCGTCGACGACGAGCCCGCGACGGTGCGGGAGTGGCTGCCAGTGCTGGCGAGCGCGCTGGGTGCCAGACCACCAAGGCGCATCCCACGCTGGCTGGGGCGGCTAGCGGCCGGTGAGGCGGCAACGCTCATGATGACCGAGGCGCGGGGTGCCTCGAACGAGAAGGCGAAGCGCGAGCTCGGCTGGCAGCTCCGGTATCCGAGCTGGCGGCAGGGCTTCGCGCAAGGACTCGGCTGAGCGATGACCGAGGAGGAGTTCGACGAGCTGCGCCG
>JBOGWX010000110.1:0-1990 GCA_050694055.1 Actinomycetota bacterium | reverse complement strand
AGCTGCACCTTCCTCTTAGAGCTCGACCGGGGCACCGAACGGGGCGACCGGCTCCGGCGAAAGCTCCTGTCCTACGGAAGGCTTGGTCGCCGCAGGGAGAAGCCCGACGCCATCGTCTTCATCTTCCACACCGAAAGACGCGAGAGAGCGGCCCGCGCCAAGCTCGAGATCGACATCGGAATCCGGGTGGCGACGAGCCACCGCGACCTCCACGAGGCGAATCCGCTCGGGCGCATCTGGCTTCCCATCGACGACGAGAGGCGCCGCTCCTTGATCGATCTCAGAATGAGCGCGCGAAGCCCCTTGCTAGGTGAGCCGTTCGAGCCAGGAGATCACGAATGAAGAAGCGGAGGTTCGCTCGCCACGACCCGGACGACCCGGCGTGGCCACCCCGTGACCCCGACGACTTCGTCGGCGACCTCAAAGAGTGGGACGAGCTGAGCGAGGCCGAGAAGGAGGAATACGACCGACGCGCGCACAGCATCCTCTGCGATCCTCCGATCCGCGAGGTGCTCGTCGCCGAGGAGATCCCGTGGGGCGCGAAGGTCGAGGTCGGAACTTGGTTCGAGGACACCCCCTGGGACGATCCCCTGCAGTTTCCCAACCGCATCTCGTACGCACGCGTGCTCCACAGAGACATAAGGCGCCACAGACCGGTGCGCGTGGTCGAGTCGTGGTCACCGGCGGGTCTCGCGGGCCCCGAGCTGCTCAAGGAGTATGACGACGAGGCCGTTGTTAGCCTCCTGGCCCGCGAGGGCGGAGAGAGGGCCAGGGCCCGCTCGGTAAGCGAGAGCATCGCGCTCAGGAAACCCGACGAAGACATTCGCGTCCTCATGGGACTTGGACCCCGCACGCCGGTCTTCTTCGTGTGGCGCATCTATTACAACGAGGACTGCGAGCCCGTTCTCGTTCAGCAGCTCGCGATCCGTTCCGACCGGGTTCTCAGCCATGAAAGAGACCTGCAGTGGGAGCGCGAGCGATGTCCCCAAAGGGGGCATCGGTGAGCAACGAGGTGATCGTGGCGCTCATCGCCGCCACCCCTCCCGCGATCGGCTACGTGCTGTGGTTCCTCGCGCACCGGCGCCTTCGGCGCTCGGTCGGCGCGTCGCCGGAGATCCCTCTGTCGAAGCTCATCGCCGGCGTCGAACAACGTTCTCAAGAGAGGTTCGACCGGCTCGAGGTCAGGCTCGACAGCATCTCTGAGGTTCAGAGAGAACAGGGGGAACGGCTCGCCCGCCTGGAAGCCAACTCTGAGCAACGGCTGTGGAGGGCCGGGCGCTGAGCCTGCGCAAAGAATCGCCTGCGAGCCGCTTCGTCTCCCCTGCCGGTAAGACCGTTGACAAGCAGGACTTCCGCGTGCTGCCCCCGGCCTACGTCTCCCTGTCGAAGCACCAGAAAGAGCAAGCAGTGGCCGCGCTCGTCGAGCTCATCTTGGCCAGCATGCGACGGCTGGAGAAGGCTTCCGCTCGGAAAGGCAGAAATGTCACGTCTCGCCAGTAGCCTCGAGGACGTCCATCCACGTCCTGAGCAGGAGAGCCCAAGATGAAGATCGCCACCTACACCAGAATCTCGACCGACGAGGAGCGCCAGCCCTTTTCGCTGGACGCCCAGGGGGACCGCCTGTCCGCCTATATCGCGAGCCAGGACGGATGGCACCTCGTCAGATCGTTCACCGACCAGCAGAGCGGCAAAACACTCGACCGACCTGACCTCCAGCGGGCGCTTGCCGAGGCCAAGCTCGGCTCCTATGAGCTCCTCCTCGTGCACAAGGTGGATAGGCTCGCTCGCTCCGTTCGCGGGCTCGCACAGATCCTTGAAGAACTCGATGCCGTTGGCGTCGCCTTCCGATCCGCCACGGAGCCTTTCGACACCTCCACGGCCGCGGGCAGGATGATGGTCCAGATGCTCGGGGTCTTCGCGGAGTTCGAGCGCGCCACGATTGTCGAGCGTACGGTGATGGGACTCGCCAAGAAGGCTTCGAAGGGAGAGT
>JBOGWX010000109.1:0-2956 GCA_050694055.1 Actinomycetota bacterium | reverse complement strand
CGAGTGGAAATTCACTCGCAAGGATCTCGCACGGCTCATGGCGCGGCTTGCGGAACAGGAGCTCCTACGGGCTGCCGCGTGAGGGGGGACAGAATACGTTGCCGAACTTATGAGCCAGAGCACTTAGGTTTCTCCGCGCTCAGGGATCGTGGAGCGCCCTGAGCGCGGAAATAGCCTCTTCGGGCGGTCGCCTCCTACAGGGCGCCCTTGGCGAACGGCCCCCAAATCGCGAAGGTCAGCGCGCTCTCGGCCTGGATGTTCACGAACAGCACCCTGCCGTCCGGAGTGAAGGTCGAGCCGGCAAACTCCTCTCGCTCACGCTGCGGGATCGCATTGAGGGCGAAATCGAAGATGCCGCCCTTGGGAGTGATGCCTCGCAGGAAGTTCTCGATCGGACCGTCCTCACACAGCAGCGACGACCTCTGCGGCGAGATGCACATATTGTCGGGCAGCTCGAGCACGGTGCGGCTCGGCGACTCGAACAGCAGAGTGAGCGTCTCGGCCCTGGTGTCGTAGACCCAGAGCTGGCCGAAGCCCTCGCCGTAGCCACCGCTGGGCCGGGTCTCGCCCGGAGGCGTGTCGCCGCCCTGGGTGGATACGAGGTAGATCTTGCCCCGGTCGGCGAAGATGCCCTCGAGACGGCTGAAGATCGCGCCTCCCTTTGCTCGGCCCTGGTCGCCGACGAAGTTGATCGCCTGATCGTTGGTGGTGCCGGCGGGGAAGGTCGTGTCGGGTTCGTCGATCGTGACCCACTCGACGTCGTAGGTGACGCCCGGGGTCTGGCCTTTGTCGAGGACCGCGTTGTCCTGACCCTTGACCTTGAGCATCTGCAACTCCCCGCCGTCTCGCAGCGCGCGCACCCTCATGGGGTGCTGAGGAGCGATGTAACGATAGAAGCCCGAGGGGAAGTTGAAGTTGTCCTCGGTCTCGTAGAGCACCCCGGAGGCACGGTCGAGGTCGACGGCCTCGTGGGCGAAGCGACCGGCCGAGCGGATCGGGACGGCCCTCTCGTACTCTCCGATCCCCCACGATGCGGGCACCTCGAAGATGTAGCCGTGCTGCTCTTCGAGCAGCGTGTTGTCGCCTCCGGTGAAATCGGGACCGACGTCGGGTCCGTTGACCGTCTCCTCCGCCGTCACCCAGCTTCCCCACGGCGTTCCGCCTCCGGCGCAGTTCATCTGCGTGCCGTTGGCGCTGACCCACGAGCTGAAGTGCTGCGCTCTGGGCGCGACCTCGAGCGTTGTGGTTCCGCCCTTGGCCATCCCGTCGTAGGCCTTGCTCACATCGCCGAACGCGGTCCCGGGGCCGTTGATCTCGTGGTTGCGCACGAGGCGGTAGCGCCCCGGTCGGACCTGGAAGGCGGCCATACCGTCGTGACGTCCGGGCGTGATAACTCCGTCATCGGTCAACGTCCCCGTATAGGCGAAGCTGCGATAGTTGAAGCCCCTCGGCAGGTGCAGGCGGACCGCCCCGTCCGCCTTGTCCGGGATCGGAACCAGCGGCCCGTAGCCGCCGTTGTTTGGTGCCACGCCGGTCGAGCCGACGGCCAGGGCACTCCTGGCGAAGATGGCCTGCATCGGTCCGGCCATGGTGGCCAGCCCTGCCGCCGTCACTCCCGCGCGCCGGATGAAATCGCGGCGATCGATCGCCGTCATAGAACAACCCCCCTGTGACTTCGTTCGAACGGAACCGCCGCAGCATAGCCGCGCGACACCCGCGGCGGTAGGGGTTTGGGCGGGCCGAAGTCCCAGTTTTGCGCCCCCCGAGCGCCCAGAAGCGACAGACACGACGATCCGGCCGCCGCCGGTTCGCTCAGATCGGCTCCGCCCACTTGCTCAACAAATACGAATGGTGCAGTCAACGGGCATCACCGCGAATTACCACAGTCGTTCGGGGGCGATTGTGACGTGAGTCACAGTCTGGGTCGGCGCACTGGTGCACGGTTGATGCGCCCGAATTGTGAGAGTTAGGCTGGCGCAGGCATTTCCAGCGGAAGGGCGGCAATGCAGGAGACTAAAACCCGGGCTCCGGCCGACGAAGAGCCTCCCGCCCCGCGCCCATCGTGGATTCGAATCGTAGCCATCGCGGTGGCCCTGGCCATGCTCGGAGGCGTCCTCTACGCGACCTGGCAAACGGTAGCGAGCAGCGGAAGCGATCCAGAAGCGAATGGAAACCCGGGGGTCGGAGTCTCAGAGCCAGACTTCTCCCTAACCGACGAAGAAGCGATCGAGAGGTTCAAGGAACTAAACGAGCGACGAGTACGTGCATACGAATCGACAGATGTAACCCTCGTTAATCGCTTCGCTGGACCAGGACCCTTCAGAGACCAGGTTCTAGACGAACTGAGGCAGCTGAAGAAAGACAGAGTCACTGCGAAGCCCATCTTCGAGACCGAGTACCTTGACGTGACATCCAATTCATCTACTCGCATCACGCTCGAACAAGCCGTCATTTTCGACCTGCGGTTTTTCGATGAATCCGGGAATGATGTGACCACTGAGGGGAAACCGGAACGCCTCGTCGTTGAATGGACGCTCGCGTACTTCGACGAGGGTTGGCTTCTCACAGAGTCAATCGCATCTGAAGCCGGGCCGGCCGACTGATGGCTCGACTAGCGATGACTGTCATTATTGCTCTTGTAGTTCCCCTTCTCCAACCAGAGTTGGCCACGGCGCAGGTCTCTGGGGCAGACGCCAGTATTAGTGTTGGAACCGATACGACCGAGGTTGGCGTAGAAGCGCGTGACTATTCCAATCCCAAGGGTCCGTCGTCCGCCTCCGTCCATGTCCCGACAGCGGCATCCCCAACCGGGGATACCAGTGGAGAGCCGCCGCCGGAGCCTCGGTACTCGTTCATCGACAACATCTGCCGCATGGCCCCCGGCAACATCGCCGGGCGGGATCCCATCTTCGACGGCGAGATCTCCGGCTGCTTGCTCGGCTTCCGGCCCGGGGAG
>JBOGWX010000108.1:0-113912 GCA_050694055.1 Actinomycetota bacterium | reverse complement strand
GTGGGCCCCCAGGGACTCGAACCCTGCCCGCCGGATTAAAAGTCCGGTGCTCTACCTGATGAGCTAGGGGCCCTGCGGCGCAAAGACTAACGCCGTGGTGCGCGGACTCTCGCTGAGTGGCGTAACGCCTGCATATGTTGGCGTCGATGAGTATGTGGCCGCTCAGGCTGCGCTGTGTTCAGCGTAAAGGTTTCGCCTCTCTGTTCGGTAACACTGTACGCGTTACCTCCAGCCTCACGCCCTGAACCGCAGTTACCACCACGCTTTCGCCGGCACCCGCTCCGTCTGGACAGGTCGCGCTCCACAACTGCCCTCGGAGCTTGACCTGTCCGCTCGGACGACAGTCGGCCGTCACCAAGCCGTGCTCGCCCACCATGGTGTCGGCCCCCGTGATCGAGCGTCGCCTGCGCCACCTCAGCCAGATCCATATTTCGATGCCCTCGAAGATAAGCAGAGCGCCGATGACTGCAACCCGCCACCAGCCGTCGAGAAAGATGACGGCGAGGATGATGCCGATGGTGGTCATGACCGCGAGCTCAGTGGTCGCGGTCTCGCGGCCGAGGTACGAGCCGGTAACCCACGTTGCGAATGGTCCCTATCAGCGCCTCGTGCTCGGGGCCCAACTTTGCGCGGAGCCGCCTTATGTGGACGTCTACCGTGCGCGTGCCTCCGTAGTAGTCATAGCCCCACACCTCGCGCAAGAGCATGTCTCGGTCGCACACACGGCCCGGCCGTTGGGCGAGGAACTTGAGCAACTCGAACTCCTTGTAAGTGAGGTCGAGCGGCCGGCCGTGCACGTAGACCTGGTAGTTCTCCGGGTTGACCGTCAGGTCGCCGACCTTGAGCACGGTCGCATCATCGGCGCGTCCCGTGCGCCGATCGATCATCGCGAGGCGCGCTTCGATCTCCTCCATCGTGGCCGTGCCCATGACGAAATCGTCGGCGCCGTACTCGAAGCGAAAGCGGCCCATTCCGGCTTGATCCACGACCACCAGCATGGGCGGTAGGCCCGCCTCCCAGGCGAGCGCCAGGCGCCTGACGGCTCGTTCGCCCTCCTGGATGTCACCGACGCCGTCTATGACCAGCAGGTCTGGGTGGATCGGGATGAGGTCGTCGGATTCCGTCGTCTTGAGGGGTCGCCGAACCATCCGGAATCCGGCCAGGGGGAACTCGGGCACGAGGTCACGAAGATCCTCGGTCAGATCCGACAGGAACAGCAGGGTCGATGCCATGTACCTATGTTGACCTACCGAACGGGCAGAGCGCCATCACTTCTCGAGAGCCCGGGGGGGCCAGCGGTTCGTGATGGGCAGTCGCCGGTCTCGACCGAACGACTTGACCGTCACCTTGGGACCGGGTGCGGCCTGACGGCGTTTGTACTCGGCCCGGTCCACGAGCGTGATGACCTCGCGCACCACGTCCTCGTCGAATCCACGCGCAACTATCTCGTCGATGCCCTCGTCGCGCTCGATGTAGGCCTCGAGGATGGCGTCCAGCAGGTCGTACGGGGGCAGGGAGTCCTCGTCTCTCTGGTCGTGCCTGAGCTCGGCCGAGGGCGGTTTGCTGAGGATGCTCTCGGGGATCACGGGCGACACCGTGTTGCGCCAGCGGCATAACGCATAAACCTCATGCTTAAAGAGATCGCGGATGAGCGAGAAGCCGCCCGCCATGTCCCCATAGAGAGTCGTATAGCCGGCCGCGCTCTCGGACTTGTTACCGGTGGCGATGACCAGGTTCCCGTACCGGTTGGAGATGGTCATGAGCAGCGTCCCTCGGATGCGGGCTTGCAGGTTCTCCTCGGCCAGTCCCGGTTCCTCGTCGCCAAAGACGTCCCGCAGACCATCGAGAAACGCGTGGTAAGTGGCTTTGATCGGGATAGTGAGGAGTCTGATCCCGAGGTTTTCGGCAAGCTCCCGAGCGTCATCGAGGGAGTGCGGCGTCGAGAACTCGCTCGGCATCGCGACACCGAGAACCTTTTCGGGACCGAGCGCGTCCATGCAGATCGAGGCGACCAGCGTCGAATCGATACCTCCTGACAGTCCCAGCGTCACCGTGGTGAAGTCGTTCTTGTGGAGGTAGTCCTTCAGCGCCAGTTCCAGCGCGCGGTAGACCTCTTCAGCCTCGTCGAGCACCTCCGTGACGGGAGCTGCCGAGGACGTGCCGCCGGCCTCGGGCAGCGTTAACTCGATCCGGTCGACGGCGTCGCTGGGTGACGAACGCGCGTCACCCAGAGGCACATCGACGACCTCGAGACGTTCCTCGAACTGATGGAGGCGCGCCTGCAGGTTGCCCTCGGGATCGATCACCAGTGACCCACCGTCGAATACCAGCTCGTCCTGGCCCCCGACGAGGTTGACGTAGACGATCGAAGCAGCGGACCGGCGCGCCCGCTCGCCGAGCATCTTGGCCCGTTCGTCCAGTTTTCCTTTGTGGAACGGTGAGGCGTTGATGTTGAGCACGATCTGCGCGCCGGCGTCTCCTTGAGAGATGGCCGGGCCCGACGGCGACCATATGTCTTCACACACACAGACACCGAGCACGCCGTGGCCTGTGTCGATAAGAGTGTGCCTGTCGCCCGGCTCGAAATAGCGACGTTCGTCGAACACTCCGTAGTTTGGGAGAAGCTGCTTGCGATAGACGGCCTTCACCTCGCCGGAGTGACAGATTGCGGCGGCGTTGTAGAGGTGGGCCTCATCGCCGTCCACGAAGCCGATGACGGCAAGCAGGTCACCGGTGCGCGTCGCCACTTCCTCGAGAGCCACACGATTCTCGGGCACGAAGCCGGATTTCAGAACGAGATCCTCGGGCGGGTAGCCGGTCAGCGTCAGCTCGGGCAAGGCGAGCACCTGAGCCCCGAGCTCGCGGGACCGTTCAATCGCATCGACGGCGCGCGCCGCGTTGCCGTCGATGTCTCCAACGGTGAAGTTCAGCTGGCCGAGAGCGACTCGAATCACCGCCTCATCCTACGAGAGGGCCGCGCAGTTAACGCCCTTGAAACCCGCCCGGCGTAGGCTTCAGGTCATGGAGAGACAACAGGATTACGTTCTGCGCACGGTCGAGGAACGCCGCATCCGTCTGGTGTGGCTCTGGTTCACGGATGTGCTGGGATTCCTCAAATCCTTTGCCGTGACGTCCGAGGAGCTCGAGCAGGCCTTCGCCGAGGGCATCGGCTTCGACGGTTCGGCGATCGAAGGCTTCGCGCGGGTGCAGGAATCGGACATGCTCGCCCGTCCCGATGCCGGGACTTTTCAGATCATGCCGGCGGACGACGAACGTTCGGATGGAGGCGTCGCCCGCATGTTCTGCGACGTGCACTCGCCGGACGGGCGTCCCTACTGGGGCGACCCGCGCTTCGTTCTGAGGCGCAATCTCGAGAAGGCGTCTGAGCGCGGGTTCACCTTCTACGTGCATCCCGAGATGGAGTTCTTTCTCTTCAAGAGCATCGAGGACCCGACGCCGGTCGACGCCGGAGGATACTTCGACCTCACGCCCCTCGACGTGGCGCAGGATCTGCGGCGAGACACGATCAGCGTCCTCGAGCAGATGGGTATCCCGGTCGAGTTCAGTCACCACGAGGTGGCGCCGGGCCAGCACGAGATCGACCTGCGTCATGCCGACGCTCTGACGATGGCCGACTCGGTCATGACCTACCGCCTCATCGTCAAGGAGCTCGCCGCCAAGCGAGACATGTACGCGACCTTCATGCCGAAGCCGTCAACGGCCCTGCCGGGCTCGGGTATGCACACGCATCTGTCGCTGTTCGAGGGCGACCAGAATGCGTTCTATGACTCGACCGACGAGTATCACCTCAGCAAGGTCGGTAAGGCCTTCATCGCCGGAATCCTCAACCACGCACGCGAGATCACCCTGATCACGAACCAGTGGGTCAACTCGTACAAGCGTCTGGTGACCGGTAAGGGCTATCCGGTTGCCGAAGCTCCGACCTACGTCTGCTGGGGTCGCCACAACCGCTCGGCGCTCGTGCGCGTGCCGATGTACAAGCCGCGCAAAGAGCAGTCGACGCGCCTCGAGATTCGCTCTCCCGATCCCGCCTGCAACCCTTATCTAGCCTTCTCGGTGATCCTCGCTGCGGGACTGAAAGGGATCGACCAGAGCTATGAGCTCCCGCCGGAGGCGACCGACAACATCTACGAGATGCACGAGTCGGAGCGGCGCGCCCGAGGCATCAGACAGCTTCCCGACGATCTCTACGAGGCACTGCGCGAGATGGAGCGATCAGAGCTAGTGGCCGAGGCGCTCGGCGAGCAAACCTTCGAGTACCTATTACGGAACAAGCGGGCGGAGTGGAACCAGTACAAGAGCTACGTGAGCCCCTACGAGGTGGATCGCTACCTGCCGATCCTGTGAGCTACGCCAACGGAACCACTGCTCTCTCGAGTTCTGACCAGAGCCGCCGCGCGAAAGCTAAACTTAAACTGAGCACCGCCGCCCACTTGACCTAGCATGCAGGGCCGATTACGCGAAACCCTTACTCGAGGGTTGCGCCGACGGAGGACTTGTCGATCAACAAGGGAATCCCGACCGCTCGGTCTGGATCATCCAGACGGTCCCAATCTCCTGCTTGCGCGCTGGTCCAATGCTTAACCTGATCGCCTTCGTAGGTACCCATGGTCGCTCTAAACCTCGCCCCGAAGCTCAGCTCGGCCTCTGCAGAGGATTCGAAGACTGATGCACCGAGTTCGAACCCATAGTCGCCCGTCGTCCAGAGTTGCAGCGGGTCCATTTCCGGCCCGGCGAACTGAATCCCCAGTGACACCTTGCTGCCGGGACCGATCTCTATCTCGCGGGGGTCACCGGTTCCTCGCATCACTTCGCGTTGAGACGATGACTGCGAATCGTAAAAGACATTCCACGTGAATCTGACTTGGTCCCGGTTGGGCGTCTTTACCGTTGCCTCCAAGCGGCGGACTGAGACGCTCTTCGATCTCTCATTAACGACATCAACATTGAGGTTGAATGCAGTGGCTCGCACATCAGCCTCCGCGATCACCGCTGCCAGCCTTTCCGGAGCTAATCGAACGAGTGGCTCGTGTTTGGACTCGTCGAGCTCTTGTCGCTTGGCCTGCTCGATTTCAACCCAATGCAGGGCTTCCTCTAGGCGAGCGATGTGTTGTCTGCCAAGGCCGGGGGAGCCTTCGCCCGTTGTCCTCAGCTGTGTGAGAGCGTGACGCATCGTGTCCAGATCTACTTGACCTCGTCGGGCCAGTTCGAAGCTGGCCGCAAAGATGTCATGCCACGCGTACATGTGATCGGGATAGAGGGCGGTGGCCAACTTGTACTTTTCGATGGCACTGGCGAAATCACCTCTCTCCTGATCCACATTGCCCAGACCGTGAATCGTGTTGGCTACGTCAAGGGCACTCTTCTGATCGCTTGACACGTCATCCTTCACGAAGCGAAACACATCCTCCGCTCGCTCGATGTAGCTTTGCGCCTCATCTAGTCGGCCGGCCGACGTGAGAACCTGCGAGATCGTCTTGTGGAGAAAGCCCAGCTGCAGTCGAAGGCTAGTGTCGGTGGGCGCTTCGTTCAGCAATGCGGCAATCAACAGGAGTCCCTCTTCAAGCTCGTCCATCGCCCGATCGAGGGCCCCCTCTTGCACGAGCTCGACGGCTCTTACCTGGAGCCTGTGAACCTGTCGTTTGGTGAGCTCTGCAACCGGGCCCATTTCGCGCAAGGCCAGTTCGCGCACACGTCGACTGTTTTCGGCTCTCCGTGAAACGGCGTCCGCGAGCCTGGCCATAGATTCATCGCTCAGTTTCACGCCCTCATCGAGCCGCTCCTCTATTCGCCCAATGCCTCCCGCGAGCTGAGCCAACAGCTCTTGATCGCCGGCCGCGATCAGCATCAACTTCTGGACATCTGCTTCTATCGTCTGTCCGCTAGCAACTAATGAATCCAGCTGTTCTAGAAGCGTGCTGCGGAACACTTCTTGCAGGTGACCGTCAGCCTCGAATTCCGCGACGGCCTGCTCGGCCCGAGCACGGTTCTCAGTGATATCAGCCCCGCCCAACCGCTCTTTCAGTCGCTGAAGGACCGGTTCCAGAGCGCGTTTGAGAATGGGCCATGCTCCGGGCAGGAGCGCCGCTCCGGCGACGTCAATTGATGCCTCGGCTGCGCCGAGGAGCACTTTCCTGACGAGCGGGACTGTGTCCAAGCTCTACCGCCTGGGCCCGCTGCTTAGGCGAAGCAGCTCCGATGACGAGGCCATCACGCTTGCATCCCCGATTCTCATTGCGCTCCGACATGCCGGCGACCGCAGCGGCGACTCCTGATCGAGCACATCCACTTACCTTGCCTCCAGTACGTAAACAACCCCGAAGGTGTGCCCCGCTTCAAGCGGCGATCCCTCGCTCCCTGGAAGTCGGGTTCTCCCGATACTGCTCCGGCGGGGGTGAGGAGGCAAGGGGGGTGACGCTCGGTCTCATCGATCGCGAGTTCGATTTGAGGATCGGAGACATGAGCATCACCTCGGGGATGGCTCTCTGGAGAAGACGGCATCTCGTCCATGCATCGAGGCCACTCCTGAGGTGCTGCAGGTCAATGAGTGGCGGTATTTAGACTCCCCATCCGGATGTTCAGGTTCGGGCCTTCCTGCCACCTACAACAATCTCGTTCCAATTTTTGAACAGCCTATGAGGTGATGCATGTCCATTAGCGCCTGAGTTGTGGAACACGAACCCCACCGCGGAAACGAGGTCCGTAGTAGTACTTGTCGTAGACCGACGACTTGGTCACCTTTCCGGCTCCCGAAGACGCGTGGATGAACTTGCCCTTGCCTATGTACATGCCGACGTGGCCGACCTTGGCCTTCGTGGTCTTGAAGAAAACGAGGTCGCCTCGTTTCAGCCTCGATCGCTTCTTGACATACCTGTACTTGGCTCGGTTCTTGCGTTTGTACTGCTGCATCGAACTGTGCGGCAGCGAGATGGTCTTCTTGAACGTCCACCGAGTGAAGCCGGAGCAGTCGAATCCACGACGAGGTGTCTCGCCGCCGTAGCGGTACTTCGTGCCCATCTGGCTCTTGGCTCGCTTCACCAAATGCTGCTTCGTCTTGCGCACACCGGCATCCGCAGCGGATGGAGGCACGACGAAGGAGGCCACAGATGCAACCAGCAGGGCTACGAGCGCTCGCTGGAACATCATTTGTTGATGGTCGACGGCGTGCGTACTGCCCCGACCCAGCGCTTGCCCCAGTAGTAGGGGTCATAGAGCGAACGAACTCGCACGCCGCTGGAGGAGGTCGACGAGACGAACTTTCCCTTGCCTACGTAGATGCCTGCGTGTCCGACGCGTGCGCTTGTCGTCTTGTGGAAGACGAGGTCGCCCCGCTTGAGGTTCTTGCGCTTCCACACTCGCTTGTAGCCGTGCTTCTTGGCCAGGTTGAACTGCTCGGAAGTCGTGCGAGGGAGGTTGTGACCGTGACCATCGAAGGTCCAAAGGGTGAATCCGGAGCAATCGAAGCCCGATCGAGAAGTCCCACCGTAGCGGTAGGGACTGCCGACTGCGCTCTTGCCCCGGTTCTTTATGTGCTTCCGTTGCTTGAATGCGTTGCCGTACTCGTGTGCCTGTACCGGAGTAGCCCAGACGCTTGCTGCAAGTGCGGCGACGATCAACGTCGCCAGGTACTTCGGGATTGAATGACGAGGTTGACTACCTCTCATTCTCACCTCCCCGTATTGAGGGGCCCACAACACACGCGCTCACGAGGGTGGTTCGTGAGCGCGTTGTCCCGCGAAGACCCGGGCGATGTTTCCCGCGAAACCCGGGCGAGGCCCTTCGATGTCCGACCGGTTCCCGAGAGAATCGGTCGCTGGCTCAGTGTGATCGGGCACCGCTGGCGACGGTGGCAGAGCGCTGCAAGTTAGTGGAAGGTTTCGACGAGGTAAACCCGCGTCCTCCCACAAAAGAGATCAAGAGTTTTGTGGGCCGCGCCCAACAGATTGGGCTAAAGGTCGCGAAGATGCAGGTAGATGGGTCTTTCTGGATGAGCGGTTTAAGGTGCGCGGATGCAGGGATCAGACTTACGCGTTGCAAGTACTACTGCAATAGAACGGGTCAGCCGCACTCTGAGTGAGTTCTTGCAACAGGATGAACGCGCGGCGCAGTTGCTCGACGAGAGGGAGCTACCGGACGCAGCGGGTTATCGAGAGAGCGTTGCGGAGGCTGTGGAGCGCGAGGGTATGTCCGGACTTCGTGTGGAGAAGCGCCGCCGCCTCCTTCAGGTCGCGGCGCACGACGCGTGTGGGCGGGCCTCGCTCGAGGAGGTAGGACACGCTCTCTCCGACCTGGCCGACGCATGTCTCCAATGCGCGCTCAAGTTCGGTGGCGCGACCGACGAGCTCGCCGTCGTTGGGATGGGCAAGCTCGGCGCGCGTGAACTGAACTACGTCTCCGACATCGATGTGATGTTCGTTGCTTCGGGCGATGTGGAACGCGCAACCAAAGTGGCGAGCACGCTTCTCGCCGACCTCGGAGCAAACTCGCCGGAGGGCCAGGCTTATGCAATCGATGCAAACCTTCGACCGCAGGGTCGGGCCGGAGCGTTGGTCCGGTCGCTGGAGGCCTTTCTGGAGCACTACCGGCGTTGGGCCCAGACCTGGGAATTCCAGGCTCTGCTCAAGGCGCGCGCCTGCGCCGGTGATCTGCCGCTCGGACAAGCGCTCGTCGACCAGACGCGCACCTTTGTGTTTCCACAGGAGGTCGGCGTAGAACACATCGAGAACATCCGCAAGATGAAGGAGCGTGTCGAGCGGCATGTGCTGCGCACCGCGCGACGTTCCAAGAGTCGCGAAGCCGATGATGTGAAGCTCGGCCCCGGAGGCATTCGCGACATCGAGTTCTCGGTCCAACTCCTGCAACTCGTGCACGGGAGCAACGACCCATCGGTGCGCGCCCCCGCGACGATGGAGGCTCTCCTGCAACTGGTCGCGGGTGGGTACATCGCTGAAGACGACGCAGCCGGGCTCTCGGTGGCGTATCGCTGGCTGCGGAATGTCGAGCACCGTCTGCAGTTACGCCAGGAGCGGAGGGTTCGCATGCTTCCGGCCGGCGAGGGCGACCGCTCCGAGATCGCGCGTGCGATGGGGTTCAGGGATGCGGCCTTCGAAAGCGCGCTCGATCGTTTCGATGCGGTTCACCAGTCGGTGCTCGGCGATGTGCGAGGTCGTTTCGAAAAGCTCTTCTATCGCCCGATGATCGAGAGCCTTGCGGAGGGTGGTGAAGCCAAGCTCACGGAGGAGGCTCTGGGGGAGCGCCTTCGAGTGCTGGGCTATCGCGACGTCAAGCGCGCGGCTCGCACTCTTTCCGGTCTGGTCGCCGGCACCTCTCGCCGAGCCAAGCTGCTGCGACTGCTGGCCCCCGCACAGCTTCGCTGGCTTGCTTCGTCGCCGTCGCCCGACGAAGGACTCTTTGGATTTCTTCGGGTGAGCGAATCGCTGGGCGGCCGGCTCGATGCCCTGGGTTTGTTGCGGGACAACCCGCCGGGGCTCGAGTTTCTTGCCAAAGTCCTCGGCAACGGCCGCCTGCTGAGCGAGATCCTCAGCCACGTTCCCGAAGAGCTGAGCACGATCGCCGACCCCAGGGGGCCGGGGAAACCGAAGCAGCGCGCCAGGCTGGTCCGAGAGGCGAGGGCCTCGCTCGAATGGCGCGAGCCGGAACGCAGGCTCGACGGGCTGCGCCGCTTCAAGCGGCGCGAGATGTTGCGCGTCGCGCTGTCCGATCTCGCCGGTGAGGCCGACGTGGTCGAAGTCGGTTGGGGACTGGCCGATCTCGCGGATGCCTGTCTGGAGTCCGCGCTGGATGAATCCGAGATTCCTTTCGCCGTAATCGGGATGGGCAAACTAGGCGGGCGGGAACTCAACTACTCATCGGACATCGATGTGATGTTCGTGCACGACGGGGACGCGGCAACCGCCGAACGCATAGCCGAGGGACTGCTCCGGTCGATCGGTGAGGTCACTCCGGAAGGTCAGGCCTTTCGTATCGATGCTGCCCTGAGACCGGAGGGCAAGTCCGGCCCCCTCGCGCGTTCGATCGATTCATTTCTCGAGTACTACGAGCGATGGGCGCGTCCCTGGGAGCATCAAGCGCTCATCCGCGCGCGTGTGGCCGCGGGCAACGAGGACGTGGGCCGGACGCTCATCGAGCGGACCAGACAGCTTGCCTATCCGGAGCAGCTTTCGGCCGAGGTTCTTGCGGAGATCAGACATCTGAAGGCGCGCATGGAGCGCGAGCGCATCCCGCGCGGAATCGAGCCGCGCCGCCACTTCAAGATGGGCCCGGGAGGAACCGCAGACATCGAGTTCTCGGTGCAGAGCCTGCAGCTCAGGCACGGCCACGAAGCCGAGGAGCTGCGCGTGGCTCCGACCCTCGACGCGTTGACCGCCGCGGAAGGTCTTGGTCTCATGCCGGGACCCGACGCGCACACTCTTCGGCATGCGTACATGTGGCTCTCGAGCTTGAGGAACCGGCTCTTCTTCCTTACCGGAAGGCCGACCGATGTGCTGCCGGTCAAGCCCGAGGATCTCGAGGCACTGGGAATAGCGATGGGCTACACCAATCAACCCCGCCAAGAACTGGAGGAGGAGTACCTGCGCGTCACCCGCAGGACGCGCAGCGTGGCCGAACGGTACGTCTTCGGCTGACCGGTGCCACCACCGGGTTGTCCCACGAACCGCAGGAGAAGTGCCGGAACCGGGCCGGAAGCGCCCTGAGATCCAGAAAGGCCCGGCGAGGGGTGGGCCGGGCCTTTCTGGTCTCTTCGTCCGGCTGTCTAGATGTCGTAGTAGAGGTAGAACTCGTACGGGTGCGGGCGCAGGCGCAGCTCGTCGACTTCGCGGACCCGCTTGTACTCGATCCAGTGCTCGATGACGTCCGGCGTGAACACTCCACCTTCGAGGAGATAGTCGTGGTCCGCCTCGAGCGCATCGAGTGCACCCTCCAACGAACCGGGAACCTGAGGAACCTCGGCCAGCTCCTCCGGAGGAAGCTCGTAGAGGTCCTTGTCGACCGGGTCGGGCGGCTCGATCTTGTTGCGGATCCCATCGAGTCCCGCCATGAGCAGAGCCGGGAAGGCCAAATACGGGTTGCAGCTCGGGTCCGGGCAACGGAACTCGATGCGCTTGGATTTGGGCGACTTCGAGTACAGCGGGATCCGAACTGCCGCGGAGCGGTTGCGCTGGCTGTAGACGAGGTTCACCGGTGCCTCGTAGCCGGGCACCAGCCGCTTGAAGCTGTTGGTGGTCGGGGCACACAGGGCCAGCAAGGAGGGAGCATGTTCCAGCAGGCCCCCGATGTAGTAACGAGCCGTGTCGCTCAGTTGCGCGTAGCCGAGCTCATCCCACATCAGCGACTCGCCGTCTTTCCAGAGGCTTTGGTGAACATGCATTCCCGAGCCGTTGTCCTGAAAGATGGGCTTGGGCATGAAGGTGATCGTCTTGCCGTTGCGCCGTCCGACCTGCTTGACGACGTACTTGTAGAGCATCAAGCGGTCGGCGATCTGGAGGAGCGGCGCGAAGCCCATGTCGATTTCGCCCTGGCCCGCGGTGCCGACCTCGTGATGATGGACCTCGACCGGGATTCCGAGCTCACGAAGCGTCAGCACCATCTCGCTGCGGAGGTCCTGGTAGTGATCCATAGGAGGCAGCGGGAAGTAGCCCTCTTTGTAGCGCGGCTTGTAGCCGAGGTTGCCGCCCTCCTCTTCCTTGCCCGAGTTCCACACGCCTTCCACCGCGTCGATGTAGTGGTAGCTCGAGTGCTGGTTCTGATCGAAGCGGATCGAGTCGAAGATGTAGAACTCCGCCTCGGGACCGAAATAGGCGGTGTCCGCGATGCCGGTTCCCTCGAGGTAGTTCTGGGCCTTTCTTGCGATGTTGCGCGGATCGCGCGAATAAGGCTCGGCGGTGATCGGATCCTTGACGTAGGCGTTCATGACCAGCGTCGGATACTTTGCAAAGGGATCCATGACCGCGGTGTCCGGGTCCGGAACCAGGATCATGTCCGATTCCTGGATCTCCTGAAACCCTCGAATCGAGGAGCCATCGAAACCCAGCCCCTCGTCGAAGACGTCCTCGCTCAACTCCTCGAAAGGCACGGTGAAGTGCTGCATGAGGCCGGGAAGGTCACAGAAGCGGATGTCGAAGAACCTGGCGCCGTGCTGCTCTCCGAGCTTCATCGCGTCGGACGGGCTTGGCATTATTTTCCTCCCCTGGTAGTGGCGTGGTCATGGTCGAGGCTCGCTCGACGTCCCGATACGACACCATGGCAAAGAGCGGTTTCTCGTGAGTTTCAACCGTGTTACGAGCGAGTTACGCCGAGCAGCCGGAGAGGTCCCCCCGCCCGCTCAGCCCTCGATCCACGCCCTGAGACGATCGGCCTCCTCGTCGTAGGCGTCGCTCAACCCCTCTACGATCCAGCCCTCGACCTTGCCCCCGTAGAACGGGACCCTGACCTTCACATTGCCCTGGATCGTCCGCACCGAGCCAGCGACGTCGCCCGTGATCCCAATGGTGCCCTTCGCCTCCAGCAGCTCCTTGGCGATCTCCGGATCGATGGTGAAGCTCCAGCGCAAGGCCTCTTCGTTCCAGGTCGCCATCTCGATCCACGCCGGGTCGGCGTCTCCGATGAACCTCCTCGCCGCTCCAGACACCTTGAGGTCGAGCACACAGCGCACTCGTCTGGACACCCGGCCGTTTTCCGCGGTCTTTTGCTCGAGCAGTTCCCGTCTCAGATGCCCGATGTTGCTCAACGAACGCTGGTAGTCCTCGTCGAGCATCGTGGTCGCGATCTCAGCGGGCGAGGCGTCGAAGAAATGAGTAATCTCGAAATCCACGCCGTTGAGGCTACCTAGTGGACCAGTCCGCGGCGGAAGGCCTCGGCCACGGCCTCGGTCCGATCCCGCACCGCGAGCTTCTTGTAGATCGACTTGAGGTGGCTCTTGGCCGTTTCCTCGGCGAGGTGCAGCTCGGATGCCATCTCTTTGGTCGACTTGCCGTCGGCAAGCGATTGAAGGAGGGCGCCCTCCCGGTCGGTAAGCGCATCCGGGTCCTTGTTCGTGATCCGTCCGAATATGCCTTTTGTGACGTTCGGGTCGAGCACCGATCGACCTTCGGCGACGTCGCGTATGGCCTGCAGAACTGCTTCGCGCGACGCACTCTTGGACAGGTAGCCGTCGGCCCCCGCCTTGATGCCCTTTTGGACGGTCCCCGGATCGGTGTGCATGGAAAGGATGAGCACACGCGTGGAGGGCGCGATTTCCTTTACCTCTTGGGTGGCTTCGATCCCGCTCATGGATGCGCCGAGACTCACGTCCATCAGAATGATGTCCACGCCGCCGACGCGCACCGCGTCCACCGCGGCTTCACCGTTCGAGACGATGCCGGCCACCTCGACCCCCTCGGCCATCGACAGCATTCCCGCCAAACCCTCGGATACAAGGGTGTGGTCGTCGGCGATCAAGACTCGCAGGCTCATTGAGCTATCCCACCGGGAAGAACTGCCTCAAGCCGGGTGCCGCCACCTTCGGCCGAGCGCAACTCGAGACGCCCGCCTACCAGAGCCGCTCGCTCCTTCATGAGTCTCATCCCGACGTGGTCACTGGCGATCTCGGCCTCCGGATCAAACCCCGCCCCGTCATCCTCGACAACAATGTGAACCATATTGTCTATGTCGACCACGCGCACGGCGATGGAACTACTATCCGCGTGTTTCAACGCGTTGACTAAGCCCTCTTGAAGGATCTGGAAGGCAGCCAATGCCACCGGAACCGGAGGCTCGTGCTTTACCTCTCCCTCGAACTGGACCTCGGTGCCCCAGAGGCTCGAAACTTGATCGACGTAACCGCGGATCGTTTCCATCAGACCTCCGGCCTCCACCGAGGACCTTCTTAGGTCGACCAGCGAATCGCGCAGCGCGGCCATGGACTGCTCGATCGCCTTGCGCGAGGTATCGAGCAGGTCCGCGGCTTCCTCGGCTTTACCGGCATCGAGGAACGCCCCGGCGTTACCCACACTGTAGGAAGCCGCCGCCAGCATCTGAAGGCTTCCATCGTGAATCTCGGCGGCAATTCGCCTTCGTTCATCCTCCCGCTCGGCGAAGATCTGCTCGGTCGCCTTGAGCAAAGTTGCCTGCTGCTGGCGTAACCGTTCGGACAATTCCTGTTGCGCTCGAGCCCCCAAGAGCCCAAGTCGAGCGAACAGAAGGGGAATCAAGAACGCCGCCACGAACGCTCCCACCTGCTCGTATGCCTCTGCCGTTGCGACCCCTAAGGCGGCCAGAAGGGCTTGGGCCATCCAGAAGCCCGCCGCCGGTTTGGGAATCAGGTGGTCGAGGGCTGTGCGCATCGGAACACTGCGGGTTGCGGAGAGGGCAACTGCCACGAGTCCGAGATTCACCGCGATGTAGGCAATCGCGGCCAGCGATTCCCACAGGATGCCCTCGGGAAACACGAAGACATCCGGACCTCCCAGACGGGCAACAGATGAGGCGGTCCCCGCGGCGAGCATCGTCTGTGCCCGGTTGAAGATGGACTGACTGAATGAGATCTCGCGCCGAAGCTCTCGGGCGTCGAAATTGCCCAGACCCAACATGAGCATTGCGATGGCCGGTTCGAACAGAAGGACTATCGCCAGGGCGATAGGAAAGCTCATGGAGACCTGAGTTCGGAATCCGAGGGATACAGGCAGGAGCTCCGCCGCTACGAACAGACAGATCCAGAACGCAAGAGTCGAAGGCGGTGGGATCTGCGCGTCGCTCCAACCTAGAACCAGGACCGCGATGCTGATTATGCTGGTCCCGAGAGCCAGAAGAGAAACGCGATTCATCTGAAGAATCGTAGGCCACGCTGCGGCCTGGTGCAGTATTCAGTTGGGTAATGCAGACATTCAGGAACCCTGGCTGACGACTACAGCTTCCAGGTGGCGCCGGCGGTGTAGAACACCGCGACGATGGTGCTGGCGAAAGCGACGAGACGGGTCTTCATGTGAGTTTTCTCCTTTAACCGCTCAAGTGCTGGACGAAGTGAACCGATAGACGATGTGGAGCAGTGGGACTACAGCTTCCAGGTGGCGCCGGCGGTGTAGAACACGGCGACGATGGTGCTGGCGAAAGCGACCAAGCGTGTTTTCATTTAGGGGTGACCTCCCTTCTCCCACGAAAGAACTAACCAAATGCCCAATAGGCATACTGAGGAGTCGTCACCGCTTCGCTGAAGGGTGGTCTAAGAATAGCCCGCGTCGATCGCGAATAGGCCTGCCCACCCGTGCTACTTCGCTACCCGGTCGGGTGAACGAATCAACCCGAACGAGGGATTTCTAGACAAAGCCTAGTTGGCGCACAGTGCTAAGGCAACCCACTTTCTTATCTCTCGCGGGTGGATGAACACTGATTTGGAACAGCCGCTGACAGTCATGATCGCCGAGCGTCGCCTGACCATCGCGCAGTCACTTGCGTCGTTGGTCCGAGAGCTGGGAAGCGCAGAGGTGGTGGCCGAGGTGAACTCTGCGGCAGAGGTCCTGGACGTCGGTCAGACGCTGGCTCCCGATGTTGCAATCATCGATCTCGAGCTATCTCCCAATTGTTCGTTGGTGTCCCTATTGTCCGAAACGTCTCCCGAGACTCGGATCGTCGTCCTCGCAGATCGCGATCGGGGAACGCCGCTGAGTCTGGTTGACGCCTTGGCCTCGGGGGCGGTCGGAGCTATCTACAAGGACGACATGTCCCTTCAGGACCTGGTTCGGGCCGTGCACTCGTCCTCTTCAGAGCGCCCGGTGGTGGCCGATGAGGCCGCGGGCGTGCTGCTGGGCTCCTACGTCGATGCGCTGTCGGAGAAGCGCCGTCGGGATCACTCGATCATCCACGCGCTCGCGGCCGCGGTCGAGGCACGCGATTCAGGCACCGGCCAGCATCTCCGGAGGGTCACGGACCTCGCCCTTCGTTGCATGAGCGAGATCGACGAGAGCCTGTCACGCAACGAGGAGGTTCAGTACGGGTTCACCCTGCACGACGTCGGGAAGATAGGGGTACCCGACGAGATCCTGAATAAAGCCGGCCCCCTCTCGGTTAAAGAGTGGAACGTCATGCGCACTCATCCCGAGTTGGGGGTGAAGATCGTCGAACCCATTGGTTTCTCGGGCGCGACGGTGGGAATCATCCTGCATCACCATGAACGTTGGGACGGGTCGGGATACCCGAACGGCCTCAAAGGCCTGGAGATCCCGCTCGCGGCTCGCACCTTCGCGGTGGCGGACGCTTACGACGCAATGACCTCGGAACGGCCCTATCGGGTGGCCATGACGGACGAGGACGCAGTCCGTATCATCCTTGATGAGCGTGGCAACGCTTTCGACCCAGACATCGTTGACGTTTTTCTCGGTCTGCATTTATAGAGAATGGGTATGAAGGCGACGAATGGGGTGAAAGACCTTGGGGTGAAGGACTCTGTGGCACTCGTAGGGTTCGAACGAGAGTTGTCCAAAATCACGGGCGTTCGCAGTGTGCGGGTGGTCGGTGGGGCGCGTCCCTCCGAGATCCACGTCGTCGCAGGTCGTGCGCGGTCGCCCAAGCAGATCGTGCGCGATGTCCAGTCCCTCGCGGTGGCCGGTTTTGGGGTCAGCATCGACCATCGGATCGTTTCGGTCGTACAGATCGATGAGGATGCCGCTGCCGACACCAGCGTTAGCCTGGCAAGCGCTCGGCTTCCGTCACCGGGACGCCCCGTGGTGGAATCGGTGCGGTCGAATGTCGAGGGTGCCACCAGATCTATCCAGGTGGTCCTCGGGTGGCCGCAGGGGGTGCGCACCGAGGGTCGCGCCGCCGCAGGCACCTCGCGCGAACTTCAGGCTCGTGCCGCCATGGAGGCGACCGTCGAGGCACTGGCGCCGGCTCTCTCGGTCCGGTCGATGCGGGTCGAAGTCGAGCACGCCTTCCTTCAGGCCATGGGGCGGGACGAGGCCATCGTCGTGAAAGCCACCGTCTACGAAGGCGGCGAGGCGACGGCCGTAACGGGAGCGGTCTTGGTGGAGGACGAGGTAGCCAGCGCCGGCGTGCGCGCCCTACTGCATGCGGTCAACCGGAAGCTGCGTCCGCCGGCTCCGATCCCGGCCTCCTAGTCCGCGCGTAGGCGAGTACCGCAAGTCCCGCGGCGAGCACGAAGTCGCCTAGTGACCAGACGCCGAGGCCGGGCAGGGGGATGATGTCGGCCAGAAAGCCGAGGCGCGTGTCGTCGTCGAGCAGCTCGTGCTTGAGGGCGCTCTCTGAGATCTCGATTCTCTCGGCCCCCGCGGCCCGGGCCGCGTCGGCGGATACGGGCATGGCCCCGTTCGAGCTGATCACCGCGAGATTCATCACGAGTCCCGCGGCCGCAATCACGAGTCCCGGAAGTGCCCGGTTCACGACCAACCAACTCAGCATGAGCATGTTGGACAGGATCAATATCCCCAGTCCCGCAGCGTCGTCCATCCATCCAGGAGTCCACAGGCCGAATACGACCTGCAGCCCGAGGCCCGCCAGCAGCAACGGTGTGGCGCGAAACTGCGTGGCGGCAAGTCGCTCGAGCGAACCGCCCCTGAGCAAGGCCGCGACGACCGCGAGGATCGCCACCAAGAGAGCTATCTGCAAGGTCTCGAGCCTCGCCCGGCAAACATCGACTCAGAATACGAGGCCGGAGAGAGACCCCGATAGCATGACCCGCCAATGAAGAAAGTGCTGCTCGTCGCCAACCCGCGCGCGGGCTCGGTCTCGCACCGCGTCAGGCAGGTGATCGTCAAGGCCCTCGAAGCCGACTTCAAGCTCGAGGTGGCCGAGACCACCGCTCGAGATCATGCGGGCGAGCTGTCGCGCGACGCAGTCGACCGAGATTTCGACGCAGTGGTCGCCTTCGGTGGGGATGGGACGATCAACGAGACGGCTCAGGGACTAATCGGAACCGAGGTGGCACTGGGGGTGCTCCCCGGTGGGTCGACCAACGTCATGTCGAGGGCTCTGGGCGTCCCGCGCGATCCCGTCGAGGCGACCGCCTTCCTCGCCTCACACTTGAAATCCGGGACCAGCGTCCGGATCAACGCCGCCCGGCTCGGCGACCGCTTCTTCTTGTTCAATGCGGGAATGGGGCTGGACGCCGAAACCGTGCGGCGGGTGGAGAGCGATCCCGACGGCAAGCGCCGCAACCACGAGAAGCTCTTCGTTCGCAATGCCTTTAGCGCCGGACTGACTCAGTACCGGGGGGTCGCACCCATGATTTCGCTGAAGGCCGGCGATTCGGAGCCGGTCGACGTCGTGACGGCCATCACCTGCAACGGTGCTCCCTTCACCTACTACGGACGCTGGCCGGTGAACGTGTGCCCGACCGCCCGTCTCAACGGGGGGTTGGATTCTTTCGGGATCACCCGACTCGGGGCTCGCACCATTCCACGCCTGGTCTATTCACTGTTCGTGAGCCGTTCCCATACGCGCTGGCGGACGGTCGCCTACCACCACGACGTGACGGACGTCCGTCTCAGGGCGACCCGGCCGATGCCCGTCCAGGTAGACGGCGACTACATCGGCGAGCTCGAGGCCGCAGACCTTCGGCTGGTCCCGGACGCCCTGAGCCTCCTGGTCTGACCCGCGCTTCTCGAGGGCCAGAAAGCCAGGTCGTTCGAGGCTCCCACAGGACCGGGTTACCGAAGTGTTCGGCAAGAGCCGACATCGCCTAGGCTGGATTCGCAACCTACTCAAAGACTCAGGAGTTGACGATTTCCAGCATGACGACCCCAACGCGCGACCAGATCGGCTCCCTTCTCGGGGAGATCCAGGATCCCGAGCTCCATCGCGGTCTCAACGAGCTCCAGATGATCAGGGATCTGACGATCGAAGGCACGAGTGTGTCCGTAACCGTCGCGATGACGGTGCCGAACTCTGCGTCTCGCCCCTACTATCTCGAGGTCATCCCCGCCAAGGTCCGCAACGCCTTCCCCCACCTCCGGGTCGAGGTCGGCTTCGTAATCATGAGCGAGGACGAGCGCCAGGCACTGAGCGAATCGATGCGCAAGGACACCCCGGCCCCCATGGCGGGAAGCGACTCGAAGACTCAGGTCATCGCCATCGGTTCGGGCAAGGGTGGCGTCGGGAAGTCGACGACGGCTGTGAACCTCGCCGCGTCGCTCGTAAAGTCGGGCTACAGCGTGGGCCTGCTCGACGCCGACGTGTGGGGCTTCTCGATCCCCCGGATGCTCGGTATCTACCAGAAGCCCTCGGTACTGGGAGATCTCATCGTGCCCCCCGAGATGTTCGGGGTGAAGGTCGTGTCCATCGGGCTCTTCACCAGCGAGGACAACCCGGTGATGTGGCGGGGACCGATGCTGCACAAGGCGCTCCAGCAGTTCCTCGAGGACGTCCACTGGGGGGACCCCGACTACCTGCTCCTCGATCTTCCGCCCGGCACCGGTGACGTGGCGATGTCCATCGCTCAGTTCGTGCCGGGCGCCGCAATGGTCACCGTCACGACGCCGCAGGCCGTGGCCGAGAAGGTCGCTCAGCGAGCCGCCTTCATGGCCGACAAGACGGGTCTCAAGCCGGTCGGCGTCATCGAGAACATGAGTTACTTCACCTGTGACCACGGTTCGCGCTACGAATTGTTCGGGCGGGGTGGCGGTCAGGAGCTCGCCGACCGGCTGAAGGTACCTCTGCTCGGACAGATCCCCCTTGATCCGACGCTGATGGAGTTCGCCGACAAGGGCGCCCCCATCGTGCTGCAAGCACCTGACTCGGAGGTCGCCCAAGCGTACGATCGAACCACTAAGGAACTCGCCAATCTGATTCAGCCGAAGCCCCAGGCCAAGAAGCGCATCTCGCTTCCGCTGTCCGGTGGCCGGTGACGCCGGTCCGCAAGGGAGGAACCCGTCGGTGGCGACGGTCGCACCACATTCGCTAGAGCTGGTTGATCGCATCGGCGGAGCCGTCGATGCGGTCGGCGCCGCGGAACGCGCTGCGTCGCTGGCGAAGCGTTCGATTAAGAAGAACTCCAAGCTGTGGGCGCTCGACCTTGCGCTGAGGTGTTGCGACCTCACTACTCTCGAGGGCTCGGACAGTCCGGGCAAGGTCCGTCAGATGGCGTCGAAGGCCATCCGCCCGGCCCCCGGCGACCCGACGGTACCTTCGGTCGCGGCCCTGTGCATCTATCCGCGCCTCGTCTCGGTGGCCGCCGAGGCGCTGCGTGGGACCGGTGTCCATCTTGCTTCGGTGGCGACCGCCTTTCCCTCGGGCCAGGCTCCTCTCGACATCCGGCTCGAGGAGATCCGCCGGGCGGTCGCGGACGGCGCCGACGAGATCGACATCGTCATCAGCCGAGGGGCCTTTCTGGCGGGCGACGAGCAGACCATCTTCGACGAGGTGGCCGCATCGGTTGAGGCCGCGGGCGAAGCTCAGGTCAAGACCATCCTCGAAACGGGCGAACTCGGCAGCTACGACCGCATCCGGCGCGCGTCGCTGATCGTGATGGCCGCGGGGTCACACTTCATCAAGACTTCGACCGGCAAGATCGGCGAGAGCGCGACGCTGCCGAGCGCGCTGGTCATGGCCGAGGCAATCAGGGATTTCGGCGAGGCCACCGGCGAAGCCGTGGGCCTGAAGGTGGCGGGGGGCATTCGCGCCTCCAAGGACACGGTGCGCTACCTCGTCATCGTGCACGAGACGCTCGGCGACGACTGGCTCGATCCCGATCGGTTCCGCATCGGAGCGTCCTCGGTCGTCAATGACTTGCTGATGCAGATCGATTTCCTTCGCACGGGTAACTACTCGGATCCCGACCGCTACACACTGGACTAGCAATCATCTTGACGATCACATGACCGAGGAAGCGAACGCCAATGACTAAGTGGGAATACGACCCGGCCCCCGAGTCGACCGAGATCGTCGACCTCAGAGATACCTACGGGCTCTTCGTGGACGGTGAGTTCGTCGAGCCGGTGTCAGGTGAGTACTTCAAGACCATCAATCCCGCCACCGAAGAGGTGCTTGCCGCGATCCCGATCGCAGGCGAGGGCGACATCGACAATGCGGTGAACGCGGCCCGAAGGACCCACAAGAAGTGGTCGGCCCTCGCCGGCGCCCAGCGAGCCAAATACATCTTTCGAATCGCGCGCGTGATTCAGGAGAGAGCGCGCGAGCTCGCGGTGCTCGAGTCGATGAACGGTGGCAAACCGATCAAGGAGAGTCGCGACGTCGACGTGCCGCTGACCGCCGCGCACTTCTTTTACTACGCGGGGTGGGCAGACAAGCTCGGTTACGCGTTCCCCGGCCGGCGGGCCGAGCCGGTGGGGGTGTGTGCGCAGATCATTCCCTGGAACTTTCCGCTGCTGATGCTGGCATGGAAGATCGCGCCCGCACTTGCGGGTGGTAACACCGTCGTCCTGAAGCCGGCGGAGACGACTCCGCTTAGCGCCCTGTTGTTCGCCGAGATCTGCCAGCAGGTCGATCTTCCTGCGGGAGTCGTGAACATCATCACGGGCGCAGGCGCGACGGGGCAGGCCCTGGTGCGGCACGACGACGTCGACAAGGTCGCGTTCACCGGCTCTACCGAAGTCGGCAAGGAGATCCAACGCGCGGTCGCCGGGACGAGCAAGAAGCTCACGCTCGAGCTCGGTGGCAAGGCCGCCAACATCATCTTCGACGATGCTCCACTCGACCAGGCCGTCGAGGGCATCGTCAACGGCATCTTCTTCAATCAGGGTCACGTGTGCTGCGCGGGCTCGCGACTGCTGGTTCAAGAGTCGATCGCCGAACGGCTTATCGACAAGCTGAAACGCCGCCTGGGCACTCTGAGGCTGGGTGATCCGCTGGACAAGAACACGGACATCGGCGCCATCAACTCGCGCGACCAGCTCGAGAAGATCCGCAGGCTCGTCGGCATCGGAGTCGAGGAGGGGGCCGAGCTCTACCAGGCGCCCTGCGACATCCCCAACCGGGGCTTCTTCTTCCCTCCGACCGTTTTCACGGGCGTGAGTCAGAGTCACCGGATCGCGCAAGAGGAGATCTTTGGGCCGGTGCTCTCTGTCATGACTTTCCGTACGCCGTCGGAGGCGGTCACCAAGGCCAACAACACGCCCTTTGGTTTGAGCGCCGGAGTGTGGACCGAGAAGGGCAGCCGCATCCTGTGGATGGCCGATCGGCTTCAGGCGGGGGTCGTATGGGCCAACACCTTCAACCGCTTCGATCCGGCGAGCCCCTTCGGCGGCTACAAGGAGTCGGGCTTTGGGCGCGAGGGGGGACGGCACGGACTCGAGGCGTACGTCCGGCTCGAGGAGGTCAAGTGATGGTGGCCGAGAGATTGGGCGTGCGCAAGACCTACAAGCTCTTTGTGGCTGGTGAGTTCCCGCGCTCGGAGTCGGGTCGTTCCTATGAGGTCACCGACTCGAAGGGCGAGTTCCTCGCCAACGCGGCGCGCGCCTCACGCAAGGACCTGCGGGATGCGGTCAAGGCCGCGCGCGGCGCGTGGGGAAAGTGGTCGGGCGTGACCGCCTACAACCGAGGCCAGGTGCTCTACCGCATCGCCGAGATGATGGAGACACGCCGGTCCGAGCTCGTGGCCGAGGTCGTCGCCGCGGAGGGCAAGCGCGGTGCCACCAAGCAGGTCGACGAGGCCATCGACACTTGGGTGTGGTACGCGGGTCTGTCCGACAAGCTGACCCAGATCATGGGCGGGCTGAATCCCGTGGCGGGTCCCTACTTCAACCTTACCGCCCCCGAGCCCACCGGCGTCTGTGGGGTGGTCGCCCCGCATACTCCGTCGCTGGGCGGCCTCGTGGCCCGTCTCGCCCCGGCACTGTGCGGAGGCAACGTCGTTATCGCGCTCGCGAGCGAGCCCTACCCGCTGCCTTCCATAGCCTTGGCCGAGTGCATTGCGACCTCGGACGTCCCCAAGGGGGTCGTCAACATCTTGACCGGCTACACCACCGAGTTGACGCCGTGGCTGGCGGGACATCTCGATGTCGATGCGCTCGACGTCACCGGCGTCCCCGCCGAAGCCCTGGCGGACGTCGAGCGGGCGGGGGCCGGCAACGTCAAACGGATCGTCAAGGGCAACAGGGAACGCAGCCCCTATCAGGCCACTGCGTTCATGGAGATGAAAACCGTCTGGCATCCAAAAGGCGCGTAGCGCCTGGGGTGGGTGGGCGGAAAAGAACGGGCGCGTAAGCGCCCTGGGGTGGGTGGGCGGAAGAGAAACGAGCGCGTAAGCGCCTGGGGTGGGCGGAAGAGAAACGAGCGCAGAGAAAGGCGCCCCGCCGGGCAGACCGCCAACTACACTGACGACCATGGCGAACCCGCTGATCAACGACGGCCCCGTTCCCTTCTTCGCGCACGGTGCCATCGAGTACCTCGCCGGGATCGCTTTCATAGTGGCTCCCCTGCTGCTGGACTACGACTCGGGTGCCGCCGTGGCGGTATCGATCGTGGTCGGCGTCGTCGTGCTTCTGGTAGCCGCCACGACCGAAGGGCCAACGAGCCTCGTGAACGCGTTGTCAGTTTCGGTCCACGTCGTGCTCGACTACGTACTCGCGCTGTTTCTAATTGCCACGCCGTTCCTCTTCGGATTCGCCGGTGAGACTCCCCCGACGGCTGTATTCATTGCGCTGGGAGTCGTCCACCTGCTGCTGACGATCGGTACGCGTTTCGTACAAGTGCCCACCGAGCAGGGGGCGCCTGAAACTCGTTAGGGGGTCGGGGCTTCCGCCGCCGGCTGGAACCAACGCGAGCACTCTCGGACCCTGAGGTGTCGTGTCACGCACCTCTCAGGGTCCGAGAGTCACTCTGACCGTAGGTCTCGGGCGGAGTCTCTTACGTGTCGCTTCCGCCGCTGAAACTCTCAGCGCTGTAGCTGTCGGCGCTGTAACTCGGTGCGCTGTAGCTGTCGGCGCTGTAGCCACCGCCGCCACCGGCTCCGGGGCTTCTGCCTCCGCCGTTTGACGAGGCGCTCTTCTGGCTGGCCGAGTTCTTACTGCGCGAGTCTTTGCTCTTGCTCATGCCGCCCCTCGAGCCTGCGTCCCGAGATCTCCCGGTAGACATGCCATTGCTCTTGGACTTGCTCTTGGACTTGTCGTCCTCGTCATCGTCCTTGGCGGTGACTTCGTCACCGTCCTCGTCCTGACGAGTAACGGCCTCGTCGTCCATCTCGATGGCCTCCACCCGGTCCGGCTCACCGTTGCCGAGCATGAAGGTCGAAACTCCACCGAGGCCGAGGATTACGGCCAGTGCGGCGACTGCTGCGGTTCCCAAGGTCATCTCTTCCTCCTTCATCGATTGCTCTGTCTGTTGGCAACAACCTAGGCAGCGGGCGTGAGAGGGCTATGAGCGAGGTATGAGAGACATCTCATCAAGGGGGGTGGCACGCGACCCCTGCTGTGCTACGTTGGCTCCGCAGTCCGACGGGGGTCGTGGAGGACAAGGTATGTGCTTGTCCGCCTCCGCCGAGAAAGTGATCGTCTCGGCGATTGCGTGTGGAGAGAAAGGAAGTAGTGGTGGCAGAAGGCACCGTGAAATGGTTCAACAACGACAAGGGTTATGGGTTCATTTCCCAGTCTGACGGCGAGGATGTGTTCGTGCACTTCTCCGCAATTCAAGGCGACGGCTACAAGTCGCTGCAGGAAGGTCAGGCGGTGTCGTTCGAGGTGACGCAGGGCCCCAAGGGCAAGCAAGCGTCCAACGTCGTCCCTCAGTAGCTTCTTACCGAAAGGACGAATCCAAAGGCCCCCGATTTATCGGGGGCCTTTCCTCTGGGGGCGACCGATCACTCTATCGATCGTCGTGGCGCGGCTAGGCCTTCGATCACGCCTTTCAGGAGCCGCTCGAGGCGCGCTGCCGCGCCGCGCCCGGCCGCAGCCACCTCATCGTGGCTCAGCGGTGCTGGCGACAGACCTGCGGCCAGGTTGGTGACCACCGAGATGCCGAGGACGCGCGCCCCGAGATAGCGCGCGGCGACCGCCTCGAGCACCGTCGACATGCCGACCAGCGAAGCTCCGAGCGTGCGCAGCATGCGCACCTCCGCGGGGGTCTCGTAGGTCGGTCCCACGAGACCGGCGTAGACGCCTTCCTTCAGATCCCCGTCCACCGCGTGGGCGAGCGCGCGCAGTTTCCTGTCGTAGACCTCGGAGAGGTCGAGAAAGCGCGGCCCCCGTTTGTCGTGAGGACCGATTAGTGGGTTGGCGCCCGTCAGATTCAGATGGTCGCTGATGAGACAAGGGGCCCCCACGACGAGTTCGGGATCGATCCCCCCCGCCGCGTTGGTCAGGATGACGATTCGGCAACCCTCTTCGACCACCTGTCGTATCGCATGCGTCGCGACCTGAGGGCTATGTCCTTCGTACAGGTGCACGCGTCCGGCGAAGGCGGCGACCGGCACGCCGGATACCTCGGCCGCGTAGAGCGCGCCCTCGTGGCCCTCGATGGCGGACGACGGCAGGCCGTCGATCTGTCCGTAGGGGATCGGTTCCCCGCCGACCAACGACCGGGCTAGCGCGCTGAGCCCCGAGCCCAGCACGATCGCAACACGCGGGGTAAAGCCCGCCGCCTCGCTTATGGGACCGGTCATGCGCGAATTCTTTCGAAGATCATCGATCGCGGTTCCCGAGCCTCCCGCCCGATCTCTATGCCGCCCTCGAGCGCGGCGATTGCCGAGTCGAAGCGGCGAGCGTCATCGGCATGCAGCTCGAGCAGCGGTTCGCCCTGCGCGACCTCCTCGCCGGGCTTCTTGAGGCACACGACTCCGGCGCTGGGGCTCACCGGATCCTCCTTGCGGGCCCGCCCGGCCCCCAGCCTCCATGCCGCGATTCCCACGGCGCGCGCGTCCAGCCGGTTCAGCATGCCCGAACTGGTGGCGACAACATTTCGGCGTTCCGACGCTTCGGGGATGGCGGCATCGGGGTCGCCGTCCTGCGCGCGGATCAGCTCCCTCCACTTCTCCAGCGCCGCACCGCCGTCTAGCGCGGCACCGGGGTCGGCGTCGATGCCGGCCAGCTCGAGCATCTCGTTCGCCAGGGCGAGGGTCACCTCCATCAGGTCTTGTGCCCCCCCGCCGCTGAGCGCCCGGACCGACTCGGTGACTTCGAGACCGTTTCCCGCGGCGCGTCCCAGGGGGGTGTCCATATTGGTGAGCAGGGCGGAGGTGCGGACACCGTGTGCCTCGCCGAGCACCACCATCCTCTCCGCTAGTTCGCGCGCGAGGTTGATGTCGGGGAGGAAGGCACCCGAGCCGACCTTTACGTCGAGCACCAGGGCGTCCGTCCCCTCTGCGATCTTCTTGGACATGATCGACGATGCGATCAAGGGGATCGACTCGACCGTCCCGGTTACGTCGCGCAGCGCGTAGAGTTTCTTGTCGGCCGGAGCCAGAGCGGGCCCCGCCGCGCAGATGACCGCCCCGACCTCGCCCAGAATGCGGAGCATCTCGTCGGGCGACAGGTCGACTCGGAAGCCGGGTATCGCTTCGAGCTTGTCGAGAGTCCCCCCGGTATGGCCGAGCCCCCGACCCGACAGCATGGGATCGGCCGCACCGCACGCCGCGATGATGGGCGCCAGCGGAAGGCTCACCTTGTCTCCGACCCCGCCGGTCGAGTGCTTGTCGACGGTGGGAGCCTTCAGGGAGGAGAGATCCATGCGCTCGCCCGAGGCGAGCATCTCGGCCGTCCACGTGGCGAGCTCGTCTGCTTCCATGCCCCGCCACACGATGGCCATCAACAGCGCGGCGGCCTGATAGTCGGCGACCGAGCCGTCGGTGTAGGACCTTATGAACCACGCGATCTGCGCATCGGACAGGCGACGACCGTCTCGCTTTGCGCGGATGACGTCGACGACGTCCACTTAGTCCTCCCGCCGGCCCTCGAGCTCGGCGGTGTCGAAGGCGGCGGGCAGGATCGCTCCGACGGTGGTGATGCCCTGCGGCGTGTCCAGCGAGCAACCGGGCCCTCCGTGCTCCAACAGCAGCTGGCGGCAACGGCCGCACGGTGTGAGTTGCCTGCCGTCACCCGCCACGACGCTTACCGCCACGAGCCGCCCGCCGCCCGACGAATGAAGGTCGGAGACGAGTCCGCACTCGGCGCACAGGGTCAGACCGTAGGACGCGTTCTCGACGTTGCAGCCGGTTACGACGCGCCCGTCGTCGACGAGTGCGGCGGTGCCGACCCGGAGCCCCGAGTAGGGCGCATAGGCGTGGCCGGCGACTTCGCGCGCGGCTGCGCGAAGGGAGTCCCAGTCGATGTTGCTGTCGGCCATGTTTACTCCTTGATGTAGAGCTGGCCGTCGGCCGCCGGGGGCCGGGCGCGACCCACTACGCCCGCCACGACGAGGATCGTGGCGATGTACGGAGCCATGAGGAGGAACTCAGATGCGATCGGCACCTGGAGAATGGCCAGCTTGTTTTGCAGGGAGTCGGCGAAGCCGAACACCAGCGCAGCCCCGAACGCACCGATGGGATTCCAGCGCCCGAAGATCATCGCGGCGAGCGCGATGAAGCCGCGACCCCCGGTCATGTTCTCGTCGAATCGTCCGACCGATCCGAGCGTGAAGTAGGCGCCGGCCAGACCCGCCGCCATGCCCCCGAGGATCACGTTGTAGTAACGAACCCGGAGCACCTTGATGCCCACGGTGTCGGCGGCCTTGGGATGCTCGCCCACGGCCCTCACCCGGAGCCCCCAGCGCGAACGGAACAGAGCGACGTTGATGCCGATCACCAAGATGAACATCAGGTAGATGAAGAGGTTGTTCGCGAAGAACAACGGGCCGATGATGGGGATGTCGCTGAGCAGAGGAATCTCGATCACGGGAAAGCGCCCCGGACTGTTGAGGTTCTGATAGCGAGCCAGGATCTGTGCCGACAGATAGCTGGTGAGCCCCAACGCCAGGATGTTGATGACGGTTCCACCGACGATCTGATCGACTCGGTAGCGAATCGAGAGCACCGCAAGAAGCGCGCCGAGAAGAGCGCCCGAGCCGATTCCCAGGAGCAGCCCCACCGAGGTGCTCCCCGCCGCGCTGCCGACGATTGCGCCCGTGAAGGCGGCGGTCAGCATCATGCCCTCGATGGCGATGTTGATGACGCCCGATCGCTCACACAACAGTCCGGCGAGAGCGCCCAGCGTGATGGGCACCGAACGAAGCAGCGTCGATTGCAACATCCCCAGCATGTTGAGCGAGTCGTCGCGCGCGGCCCATATGAGGAACGCCAGGATGAAGCAGGCAACCACGATGCCGAGCACTAAGTAGGTCTGCTTGCCGAACCCGCGGGTGAGTTGGATCGCGCCGAGGAAAGCGCATACCCCGGCGAGTAGGAAGGCCGTCTCGCGCGACGGCAGGACGAGTGGAGGAAGTTCGATTTCCGAGCTCCGACCGTTGAGGCCGAAGCTCGAGTCGAGTCCGGACTCCGTGCCGAACCCGAACCACCATGCCGCCGCCAGTCCGAGGGCCATGAAGACGATGCCCATCACGCGCGACCTTCGGATCGAGACCCTGCTCACCGCCGGAGCTGCGGCTACGGCGCTCATGATGCCCAGCTCTTCGTGAAGGTGTCCTGTTCGATGGCGCTGCGCGCCCTTATCCTGTAAATCTCACGAACTAGCGCCGGCGCTGCGACGAACATGATGATCAGTGCCTGAATGACCACGATGATGTCGGTTCCCACTGCCGCGGTTCCTTGCATCACCAGCGCTCCCGCCCGCAGCGCGCCGAACAGGAGCGCGGCCAGCACGACGCCGAACGGATGGGTGCGGCCGAGCAGCGCCAGGGCGATCGCGTCGAAGCCGTAATTCAGAAATCCCGGTGACATGCTGTAGGCGACGCCGTGAAGGTTGGCAGTTCCCGCGAGCCCCGACAGGCCGCCCGCCACCGCCATGGCGAGCACATAAGTGCCGGCGACGCCCATTCCCGCGTAGGCCGCGGCGTTGGGATTCGCACCGACTGCGCGGAAGCGGAATCCGATGGTGGTGCGGAAGAGGAGGTACCAGACCGCAAAGGCAACGACCAACGCCAGCACGATGCCCCAGTTGACGCGGAAGTCACCGAAGCTCGGAAGGCGAGCCGGCTCCGCGACCTCTTTGGAGAGCGGATCGTCTCGCCCGGGCCGCTGATACAGCGGCGTCTTGAGAAAGAAGGTCAAGAGATTGAGGGCGATGAAGTTCAGCATGATCGTGGTGATGACTTCGTGAGCACCGGTTCTGGCCTTGAGGAAGCCTGGGATCGCACCCCATAAGGCCCCCCCTAGAAACCCTGCGACGAGGGCCAGCGGGAGATGGATGACGAACGGCAGATCGAAGGTGAAACCAACGTAGGAGGAGACCAGCATGCCCCCGATGATCTGTCCCTCGGCTCCGATGTTGAACATCCCAGCTCGGAAAGCCAGCGCCACGGACAGACCGGCCAGGATTAGCGGCGTGGACGCAAGCAGGGTTTCGCTGATGGCGGTGGGACTACCGAAGGCGCCCCGAAACAGCGCTCCGTACGCGGTGCTGACGAGCTCCCACGAAAGGCTTACGGCGCTCCCGGGATTGCGCCCGAATGACGCCCAGGCGCGCGCCACCTCCGGGTTGGTGAAGATCATCACGATCCCACCGACCACCAGCGCGCTGAATAGCGCGAGCAGCGGAATGAGTATGCCTTCGACGGCAAGCGATCGTCGCTTGGGCCGCGGTGCCTCGACCGGCGCTTCCTCGGCCGGGGGAGCCTCGGTCTTCATGATTGCTCGGCCTTATCTCCGGGAGGTGCCGGAGGAGCTGAAGCGAGGGCATCTGCCTGTTTCTTCGAGCCGGCCATGAGGAGGCCGACGCGCTCGCGCGTCGCTTCGGAGCGATCGAGCACGTCGATGATCGCCCCGTCGTACATCACCGCCACGCGATCGCCGAGCGCGAGGACCTCGTCGAGCTCGGACGAGACGATGACGACCGCGGCACCCTCGTCGCGCTTGGCGACGATCTGGCCATGGATGTATTGAATCGAGCCCACGTCGAGTCCGCGGGTCGGCTGCGAGGCGATCAGGACATTGTTCGAGTGCGAGAACTCGCGCGCCACGATGACCTTCTGCTGGTTACCGCCCGACAGTGCCGATGCGGCCACCTCGATCGACGGCGTGCGGACGTCGTACTCCTTGACGAGCTTCTCGGCGCCCTCGTCGATGGCTTGACGATTCATGACCCAGCCTGTGGCGTAAGGCTCGTTCTCGTAGGAGTTGAGGATCAGGTTGTCCTTGATGGGGAACGAGATGACGAGACCGTCTTCCTGCCGGTCTTCGGGGACGTGGGCCATCCCCATTCCGAACAGCCGCTTGGGAGAGGTCCCGGTCACGCTCTTTCCGTTCAGGGTCACGCGCCCGCGCTCGACGCTCCGCATTCCTGTGATGCCCTCGACGAGCTCGGTCTGGCCGTTACCCTGCACTCCCGCGATCGCCAGGATCTCACCGCTTCGGACCTCGAAGCTCACGCTCTTGACGGCGCGGTGCATGCGGTCGTCGAGGATCTCGAGATCGGCGACCTCGAGTATCGGCTCACCCGGTCGAGCGGGCGTCTTGCTCACCGTCAGCTCGACGGACCGGCCCACCATCATCTCGGCGAGTTCGTGCTCGTTGGTCTCCTGCGGAGTAGTGGATCCAACCACCTCGCCCCGTCGCAGCACAGTTATGCGATCCGCGATCGCCATGACTTCCTTGAGCTTGTGTGAAATGAAGATGATCGATACTCCGGCCGCCTTGAGCGTGTCGATGACTCCGACGAGATCGTCGATCTCGTCGGGCGTGAGCACCGCGGTCGGCTCGTCCAAGATAAGGCAATCGGCTCGCCGGTACAGGGCCTTCAGTATCTCGACGCGTTGCTGCACGCCGACGGGGAGATCTTCGATGGTGGCGTCGGGATCCACCTTGAGCCCGAACCTCTCCGACAGCTCCACCAGACGGGCGCGTGCCGCACGCTGGTCGAGGAGTCCTAAGTTCTTGGTCGGCTCGACGCCGAGCATCACGTTCTCGGTGACGGTGAAAACGGGGACCAGCATGAAGTGCTGGTGGACCATTCCGATGGCCGCTGCGATTGCATCGCCCGGGCTCTTGAAGGTGACGGTTTCGCCGTTGACGAGGATCTCGCCCTCGGTAGGTTCGTAGAGGCCATAGAGGACGTTCATCAGGGTCGACTTGCCTGCGCCGTTCTCGCCCAGCAAGGCATGGACCTCACCGTCGCCGACGATGAGGTCCACGTCCTGGTTCGCTATGACGCCGGGAAACCGCTTGGTGATTCCCCGCAGCTCGATCTTCATCGGTTCAGAAGGCTACAGCCTTCGATTGGCAGGCTCCTTCTAGCCGCCCTGGCCGACGGTGATCTCGCCGTCGATGATCTGCTGCTGGATGTCCTCGACCTGGGTCTTGAGCTCGTCATCGATCTGGTCCTCGAACTCGTGGTACGGAGCTATCCCGACCCCGCCGTTCTCGAGCGTTCCGGTATACAGCCCGCCCTCGAACTCGTCGTTGATGGCCGACTCGATCGCGGTGAACACGGCGACGTCCATGTTCTTCAAGACCGAGGTCAAGAAGAGGTCACAGAACTCTTCGACGCTGACGCAACCGTCGGTGTCGACCCACACGAGGGCACCTTCGCCGGCGTCCTGTATCGCAGCGGCGGAGCCGAGTCCCACCGGGCCGGCAACCGGCATCACGATGTCGGCTCCCTCGCCAAGCAGGTTCTCGGTCACGTTGCGTCCGTTGTCCTGGTTCTCGAAGTCTCCGGTGAACAGGCCCCCCTCGGGGTTCGCGTTGTCCCAACCCTCGAGCTCGACCTGCGCGTCGTTTTGCTCGTTGTAGTAGTCCATGCCCTCCTGGAAGCCGCTCATGAAGATGGTCACCGGCGGAATGTTGATGCCGCCGAAGGTGCCCAGCGTGCCCGATTCGCTTACGCCCGCGGAGAGGTAGCCGGCGAGGAACGCGGCCTGGTCGGTGCCGAAGGTCAGCTCTTGGACGTTGTCGTAGGTGATGTCCTCGCCGGCTTCTGGGTCGAAGAAGTCGACGTCGACGATGGCGAATTTTTGGTCGGGGTTGTCCTCGGCCGCCGCGGCCGTGGCGTCGCCGAGCAGGAATCCGACCGTGACGATGAGGTCACATTCCTGCTGGATGAACGACTGGATGTTGGGTTCGAAGTCGTTCGGGTTCTGTGACTCGAGCACCTGGATCTCGATACCGAGCTCGTCCCTGGCGTCCTCGAGCCCCTTGTAGGCCGTCTGGTTGAACGACTTGTCGTCCACGCCACCGGTGTCGGTTACCTGGCAGGCCAGGAAATCGACGCTCTCCGTCTCGCCGGTGTCGTCGCCACCGGCTTCGGTTGGTTCTTCTTCCTCGGCGCAGGCGGCGACGAACATCGCCAGTACCATGATTAGCGCGGCGAACCATTTCATACGCGTTCGCAAATACTCCTCCTTAAGAGCTCAGATGCCGTCCCCCGGCATTCCCGACTGAGGTAGGGAAGTGTCAACGCCGTTGAGCATATAAGCGAGGTGCAGCCGCGAGAAGGGTGTTCGTACTAACGAAGTAGTTTTCGGCTCCGGGTTCGGCTCGCAGGAGGAGCACAAATCATGAAGATCTATACGAAGAAGGGCGATAAGGGATCCACCGGCCTGCTTTACGGGGGCCGGGTCGCCAAGGACGACATCCGCACCGACGTCTACGGGACGATCGACGAGACGGTGTCCGCCCTGGGCCTCGCCCGCGCCGGGGGCCTGGTCGAGCGGGTCGGGGACATCGTGGTGCGCCTTCAGCGGGAGATGTTCGTCTGCGGCGCCCACCTCGCCACGGCCGAGGCCAACCAGTCCAAGCTCCAGGACGGCGTCTCGAGGGTCACGCCGGAGATGACCGAGCGGGCCGAGCGGGAGATCGACGAGCTCACCGCCGAGCACCCCCTTCCGCAGGAGTTCATCCTGCCGGGCGGGACGCCGGGCTCGGCCGGCCTGGATCTCGCTCGCTCGACGATCCGCCGGGCCGAGCGGCGGGCCGTGACGATGGACAAGGCGGGCATCCTGCCCGACCCCGAGATCTTGCGCTGGCTGAATCGGGTGTCCGATCTGCTGTTCGTGCTGGCGCGGCACCACGAGGCGGCGGCCGGGGTGACTCCCGCGCCCTCGCGGGAGCGGACGTGAAGCCGTTCGTCTACTGCCCGGCATGTGCGACCAAGCTCGACGGCCCGAGCTCCGAGGGCGGCTCGAGCTGCCCCAACTGCGGGCGGGCCTGGTATAGGAACTCCGCGCCGACGGTCACGGCGGCGATCGTGGCCGACGGGAGGGTGCTCGTGGCGGTGCGGGGGGTCGAGCCCAAGAAGGGCAAGGCCGACACCCCCGGCGGTTTTCTCCTGCCCGGCGAGCCCCCGCTCGAGGGTCTGCGCCGCGAGATGAGAGAGGAGCTGGGAATCGAGATCGACGTCTCGTTCGATGACTTCGTGCAGGGGGTGCCGCATACCTACGGCGACGAGGGGGACTGGGTGCTGTCGCTTGGGTTCGCGGCCCGCCTGGTTGCGGGCGAGGTGACTCCTGCAGACGACGTGGCGGAGACCCGCTGGGCGACCGATGGCGAGCTCGACGACCTCGAGTGGGCCTGGCCGCACGACAAGGAGCTCGCAAAGGCGGTACTGAGGAGGGTTACGGAGCGCAGTTCGGGATAGACGGCACAAAGAGGAGGAGCACAGCATGGCGTTGTTCTTTGGTGGCAGCAAGCAGTCGGTGACCGTGCCCGATGTCGACGATCGCGAGATGGTCCAGATCCTGTCTTTCATCAGACTCGGCATCGGGGCCGGTTTCTTGTTCTTTCCTCGGACCCTCGGCCGCTGGTGGACGGGCCACGAGGAGTACTCGACGACCTCCAAGATGGCGCTGCGCAGCCTCGGGGGCCGGGACGCGGCTCTGGCGCTGGGGACCATGGTGGCTCTGGAGAACGACGGCAACGTGAGGGGGTGGCTCGAGGCCGGCGCGCTGGCCGACGCATCGGACGCGGTGAGCACGCTGTCGAACTGGGGCGGACTTCCGCCGCTGCGCCGGATGCTCGGCCTGGCCAGCTCGGTCGGTGCCGTCATCGTCGGATTGAAGCTGGCCCAGGCTCTCGACGAAACCTGATCCAGCGTTGGGTCCGCCGAGCGAACTCGATCCGGGGTCTGGTCCGCCCCGAGCCCTTGGCCGGATCGCGATGCGTGTTGAGACGAAAAGCTGGATGGCGATGCTGAAGCGCGCCAAGGGCGCCCGCCGACGCACCCCCGGCGTCGCGACGCTAAGGTTTTCGCCATGGACTTTCGGCACAGTGAAGAGCAGCTGGCCTTTTACAAGTCCGTGCACGACTTCGCCGCCGGCGTGGTCGAGCCGGGTGCGCACGAGCGCGACGTCGAGGGTCGCTTCGATCGAGACCTGTGGAGCAAGCTCGGCGATTTCGGTCTGCTGGGGCTTCCCGTGCCCGAGCGCTACGGGGGCTCGGGGGCCGACATCATCACCACCTGTCTGGCCCTCGAGGCCCTCGCCGAAGGAGGACACGACGCCGGGCTCGGACTGAGCGTCGGGGCACACGTCACCATCGGAACCGTCCCCATCTGGCTCCACGGTAACGAGGAGCAGAAGAAGTATCTTCCCAGGCTCACCACCGGCGAGCACATCGGTGCGATGGCCATCACCGAGCCCGAGGCCGGCTCCGACGCCGCCTCCATCAAGTGCAGGGCCACTCGGGACGGCGACGACTGGATCCTGAACGGATCCAAGATCTTCATCACCAACGGCTCGATCGCCGACACTGTGATCGTCATGGCCGTTACCGACCCTGAAGCGGGACCGGGGCACGGCGTGAGCGCCTTCATCGTGGAACGGGGTACCTCCGGCTTCTCGGTGGGGCGCGACCTCGACAAGATGGGGACGCGTTCGTCGCCGTTATCCTTGCTGCACTTCGACGATTGCCGCGTGCCGCACGCCAACCTGCTGGGGACCGAGGGCTCGGCCTTGTGGGCCATCGCGTTCGAATGCTTCGATTGGGAGCGCACGGTGATGATCGCTTCGTCCGTGGGCGGCATGAAGGCTTCGCTGAGAGCCTCGATTGCCTACGCCAAGGAACGAGTGGCCTTCGGAAAGCCGATCGCGCACCAGCAGGCCATTCAGCACAAGCTGGCCGACATGAAGGCGCACCTCGACGCGGCCCGGCTCCTCCTCTATCGAGCCGCGTGGCTGAAACAGGAGGGACTCCCACATCAGACCGAGGCGAGCGTCGCCAAGTTGTTCGTGGCCGATGCCGCCATGCGCAATGCAGTCGAGGGGACGCAGATCTTCGGTGGTTACGGCTACATCAAGGAGTATCCGATCGAGCGCTCGATGCGCGATGCGAAGTTGATCTCGATCGGTGGAGGCACGTCTGAGATCCAGAAGATGATCATCGCAAGGGGTTTGTTGGAAGAGCATTGAAAACCGGCGAAGCGGGGGCGCGAAGCTAAGGGCGGCACGACAGGGAAGACCGGCGTGGACCACGTGTTGATTCGAAGGCTCGAGCATCTCACCGGAAAGGCGCGCCGTCCGGAGCTCGGCTATGCGATCGAGATGCGCGAGAGACCCGGACCCGCTCACAAGACCGGCGCTTTCGAGAACGACGTCGTGTGGGTGCAGTTGCACGGTGGTTTGTTCGTTGCGAAGGCGCGCGTCGAGATCTGCTGGAGAGGAGAGTTCTCCTCACCCAAGGAGATTCGCATGCGGGTGCGCAACGCCCCCATCCACGACGTCGCCGGCTTCTGGACCAAGCGGCCACGCTTCGGCTATGCGGCCATCGCCGAGCTCAAGCACGAGCTGTGGATCGAACCGTTCTGGGCGGGACCGCGTAGCTACGGCTACGAATGGGTGCTGCTCGAGAACGACAAGAAGCACAGGTCGTGGCTCGACGGCAGAGATCCACCCAGGGGCGGGTCGCGGCTTCCGGACGACTTCGAGGCCTGGAAAGCCACCCGGGCCTAAGTGCTCGAGGAAGGCCTCCGCAAAAAGTGCTCTCCGGTCTAGGTCACCTGATCGAGGATCCGCTTCATGCCCTCGTAGCTGACCGGGCCCGTCACCACGGTTGCGATGTTGCCGTCGGCGTCGATCACGATCGTGCTCGGCCGCACGGGATCGTCGTAGGCGGTCCAGATCTCGGGGGCATGTCCCATCGCGTAGGGGACGCGGAATTCCTCGACGTAATCGATACCGTCCTCGATCGTGTCGTTGTTCGACACTCCCGCGAAGACCGCTCGGCCCTCGTACTCCTCAGCCAACTGGTTGAGGTCGGGCTGTTCGCCCCGGCATGTCGGTCACCACGATTCCCAGAAGTTCAGCACTACGGCAGTGCCCTTCTGCTCGGCGAGGCTGAAGGTGGTTCCCTCGAAGGTCTCGAATGAGAAGTCGGGTGCGGTCTTCAACGAGTCGCCCGGCGTCTCGCCCGCCGCCCCGTCGTTGCTCCTAGCGGGAGGATCGACCGAGGTGGATTCGCCCGCGCACGCACCGAGCACTGCGATCAGTGCTATGACCGCAAGGAGGTAGGCCGCCGATGACCGTCTCATAACCCCTATGTTCGTTGATGCTGGCTCTTATGGATGCATGTCAATTTCGGCGAACCGGCGCGAGCCTTCGCTTACGGTTGTCTCGATATGAGTGACTGGCCCTTCTCGCCCGAGCACGATGAGCTCCGGAGCTCCATCCGGGCCTTCGTCGAAGCGGAACTCGCTCCTCGAGCCGACGAGTGGGAGAAGGCAAGGGATTTTCCAAACTGGGTCTTCGAACGCCTGGGAGAGCTGGGCTTCCTCGGGTTGAGCTACCCCGAGGAGTACGGCGGTGGCGGTGGTGATTACCTGTGCCAGATCGTTCTCGCGGAGGAGATGACCCGCTGCAATTCGGGTGGCGTCGCAATGGCCGTCGCGGTGCAGACCGATATGGCCGTACCTCCGGTCTACAAGTTTGGGAGCGAGGAGCAGCGCAAGAAGTATCTGGTCCCCGCGCTCGCCGGTGAGAAGATCTTCTGTCTTGGAATCTCCGAGCCCGACGCCGGCAGCGATGTTGCGTCGATCAAGACGACCGCTCGGCGGGTGGACGGCGGCTATATCGTGAACGGGCGCAAGACCTTCATCACCAACGGGCGGCGCGCTCACGCGATGACGCTGGTCGCCAGGTCCGACTCGAAGGCAGAACACCACGGCCTCTCACTGTTCGTTGTCGACACCGACAGCGACGGATTCGAAGTGACCCGCACGCTCGACAAAGTCGGCATGCATACATCCGACACCGCCGAGATCGCCTTCACCGACATGTTTCTCTCGGAGGAGAACCTTCTCGGCAAGGAGGGCGAAGGCTTCTACAACATCTCGTGGGAGCTGCAGGGTGAGCGGCTCGCCGGCGCGGCGGGAGCGATCGCCGGTGCGCAACGGATGTTCGAAACCGCGCTGCGGTACGCGCAAGAGCGGAAGGCGTTCGGCAGGCCCATAGGCAAGCATCAGGCGCTCAGGCACGCGCTCGCCGACTTGGCAACCGAGATCACAGCCGCGCAGCAGCTCGTCTACGCCGCCGCGGATCGAGTCAACCGTGGCGAGTACCCGGTGCGGGAGATCTCAATGGCCAAGCTCCTAACGGGGCAGGTGGCGTGGAAAGTCGCAGACAAGGCGCTGCAGATCTTCGGTGGATACGGCTACGCGATGGAGTTCCCGGTTCAACGCGCCTGGCGAGACGCCCGCCTGATCCGTATCGGAGGCGGAACGGACGAGATCATGCGAGAGGTCATCGGCAAGCTGGAGGGATTCTGATTCACTACGGCCTCTTCACCCCAGAGCACGACGAGTTGCGACGATCGGTCCGGTCTTTCGTCGACAGGGAACTACGTCCCCATGCAGACGAGTGGGAGCGCGCCGCGGAGTTTCCTCGAGACGTCTTCGCGCGCGCCGGTGAGCTCGGGCTCCTCGGTATGAAGTTTCCCCCCGACGTCGGCGGTTCGGGCCCCGATTTCATTGCGGACGCCGTCGTGACCGAGGAGCTTACGCGCTGCGGCTCGGGTGGCGTAGCCGCAGCTCTCGGCGCGCACAAGGATCTGGCCTGTCTCTATCTCTACAACTTCGGATCGCCCGAGCAACACCAACGATGGCTCGTTCCCGCTCTGGCGGGCGAGAAGATCGGAGCGCTCGGTGTAACCGAACCGGACGCGGGAAGCGACGTAGCCAACCTCCGCACGACGGCGCGTCGCGATGGAGATGGGTGGGTCATCAACGGCGCCAAGATGTTCATCACGAACGGCGAGTGGGCCGATTTCGTCGTGGTTGCTGCGAAAACGGACCCCGAGGGGGGACACGAGGAGATCACTCTCTTCGTGGTGGAGTCCGGCGCGGCAGGCTTCGAGGCTCGGCGCATCCCCACGCTTGGCTGGCGCACGAGCAAGACGGGAGAGATCTCGCTCGCGGACGTGCGGGTAGGTGATGACTTCAAACTCGGCGACGAGGGAACCGGGTTTCATGCGATCATGCGCAACTTCGCGTGGGAGCGACTGGTGATGGCGTTGTCGCAGGTGGTCGCGGCGCAACATTCTTACGAGGTCGCTCGCTCCTATGCGCTGAATCGAACTGCGTTCGGCCGCCCCATCGGTAAGTTCCAGGCGTGGCGGCATCGGTTCGCCGACATGGCCACGCGCATCGAGGCGAGCCGATCGCTCACCTACCTTGCGCTGCGCAAATTCCAGAGCGACGACAACCCGATGCGCGAGGCGGCCATGGCGAAGCTGCACTCGAGCGAGCTGGCCTTTCACGTCGCCGACGAGTGCCTGCAGATCCATGGTGGCTACGGCTACACGACGGAGTTTCAAGCGGAACGTGCCTGGCGCGACTCACGTCTGGGCCCGATCGGGGGAGGCACGTCCGAGATCATGCGTGATCTGATCGGCAAGACTTACGGTCTGTAGCGAGAAGCGTCTCGGCTGAGTCCGGCGAGGCGCCTAGTCGCGCGTCGATTCGACCCGTATGAGGGCGGCCAGCTCTCGCCCCAGCGACGCGGGACCGTCCGACGTCTCGACCGTCATCGGCCCCTCCATAGGGGCCAGGTCCTTGACCGTCAGCTTGACTCCGGGTCGAAGGCCGATCTGGTCGAAGTAGGGAAGCACCTCTTCCTTGAGCTCCGAGATCTGAGCTACGACTCCCGCTTCGCCCGGCTCGAGCTCGCTAAGCTTTCGCAGCTGCCGGAGATCCACGGGGCAGATCGGATGGCCGTGGGGGCAGTAGTTCGGATAATCGAGCGACTTGGCCAGGGCTTCCTCAACGCGCGCCGAGATCGCATGCTCGATCTTGTGCGCCTCGCCATGGACCTCGAACCACGACATTCCCAGATTCTCGACGAGGAGACACTCGACCAGCCGGTGACGGCGCAGCATGGTGTGGGCCAGGCGCCGGCCCTCGGGCGTGAGCAGGATCGTCCCGCCCTTCTCCCTGGTGAGGTATCCCTCGGAGGCGAGTCGCTTGAGCATCTCCGAGGCGGAGGGCAGCGAGACCTCGAGTATGCGCGCCAGGACGGTGGCGGTGATGCGCTCACCGTCTTCCTCAAGTCGCTTGATCTCCTCGAGGTAGTCCTCGACGCCCCTCATCAATGACAATTGTAGTAGGCGTGACCAGGACTTTCGCGGTGGAGCGGCTCCTACAGGCGTGCTAGCGTGCACCGAGCGATTCTGGGGTATAAGGCTCAAGGCGAGGGCCCTTTCGCTCGATGATCGCGTAGGACATGACGGTCGGACATTCGTAATCGCGGGAACACCGTCCGCCGGGAGGTTTTCGTAGGTGAGGTTGGCAATATCCACGCGCGCGGCCCGCATTGTGGCCGCAGGTTCCTTGGTGACGATGTCGCTGGTGCCTGCCCTGGCCGGTCGCGCCTCGGGCCAGGAGTCTCTGTCCGAATACGAGAACCAGATGCAGCAACTACAGGCTGATCTTGACGCGTCTTCGGCGCGCGTCGAGCAACTTCGCGCCCGAGAGTTCGAACTGCACCAGCGCATTTATGACGTTGAGCAAGAACGAGGACAGCTCGACGAGGAGAACGTCGAGCTAACCGAGGCCGTCGTAGCTCGCGCCCAAGAGCTTTATAGGTCGGGCGGCACGGGGGCCGTCGAAGCGCTTCTGGCCTCCGACGACTTCGGGGAGTTCGCCGATCGAGCCGAGATGCTCTCCCATGTCGCCGAGGAGGACGCCGACGTCTTCGTGCAACTCGAGCGTAACAACTCAGAGCTCGAGCAGCTCGAGAGGCAGCTTGCCCGCGATTCCAAGGCGCTCGAAGAGACGCTCGTGGCGCTCGAGGATGAGAACGCAGAGCTGCGAGACAAGTTGGCCTCCACGACGGCGGACTACCAGAACCTCAAGGCGCAAATCGCCAAGGAGAGGGCTGCCGCCGCGGCCGCGGCCGAGGCGGTCGGCTCGGGGAGCAACGGGGGCGGAGCGCCGAGTATCGCTTCGGTGCCGACCACCACGACCAACGGAAAGACGTGTCCCGTCGCAGGGCCCGTGTCCTTCGTCGACTCATGGGGATTTCCGCGTTCCGGCGGTCGCTCACATCAGGGAACGGACATGATGGCCGACTACGGCACCCCGGTCGTGGCCATCGTCTCGGGCACGATCACCTACGCGGGCTACGGGGGCAGCGCCGGCAACTGGCAGATCCTGAGCGGAAGCGATGGCAACGCCTACTGGTACATGCACAACCAGGAGAACCTCGTACAGGGGGGAAGCGTTAAAGCGGGACAGCAGATCGCGACGGTGGGCGACACCGGGAACGCCACGGGCATTCCGCATCTTCACTTCGAGTACCACCCGGGCGGGGGAAGCGCCGTCAACCCCTATCCATTGCTCGCCTCGATCTGCTGACGAACTTCCCAGGGCGTTGATGGATCCGCTGATCATCACCTGCGCGGGAGTGGGGGCGGAGGTCACGCGCGCACAACAACCGAACCTTCCTCTGAGCGCCGAAGAGATCGCCACGGACGCCGCGGCGTGCCGCGCTGCGGGTGCGTCCATCTATCACCTCCATGTGCGGGATGCCGGCGGGGCTCCGACGATGGATGTCGATACCTATCGTGCTGCGCTCGAAGCGATCCGCGCCGCCACCGATGTCATCGTGCAGTTCAGCTCGGGTGGGGCGGTTTCGGATACTGAGGACGCCCGTATCGCCCCACTGCAGCTTCGACCCGAGATGGCCTCTATCACGACCGGAACGGTCAACTTTGGCGCCGACGTCTTTTGGAATCCTCCGTCGCTGATCGAGCGCTTCTACAAGCGCATGAGCGAGTTGAGCATCACACCAGAGTTCGAGGTCTTCGAACCGGGAATGATCGCCAACGCTGAGAGGCTTTATGAGGACTTGGGTGAGGGGCATCATCGCCACTACGACTTCGTGTTGGGAGTCCCCGGGGCCATGCCCGCGTGGGACGATTCGGTCGCTTTCCTGGTTTCGCACATAACGGGCGATGCGACCTGGAGTGCGACCGGAGTGGGACGCTGGCATCTCGGAGTGACGGAGGCGGCCATCGGGTTGGGTGGGCACGTGCGTACGGGCTTCGAGGACGTCGTCTACTTCGAGCGTGGCCGGCTGGCGACGAGCAATGCGCAGTTGATCGCACGGGTGGCGGCGTTGGGTCGCGCTGCGGGCCGCGAGATCGCTCAACCGGATACGGCCCGTGCCCTTCTGGGTCTCTAGACGAACCGCCGACTCTGGTTCGTATAACCTCGTTGCATATGGACCCACACCGACGCAGACGCTACGAGGCGATTTCCGCTCCCGATTATGTCGAGGATCTCAACGGCCGCAGCCTCGAGGATCTGCGTTCACTGCGCGACGAGTGTCGAGAGGTCGAGAACGAGATCTCGTTCGAGCGCAGACTTTGCCACGCCCGCATCGATATCTTGAGGGCCGAGGTGGAGCGCCGTTCCGGAGAGCAGGACCAAGACCTGTTGTCCCGCCTGCCGGAGATTCTCGGCTCGGCGGAGCTGCGCGGCGATTCACCGCTTCCCTCACGGGCCCCCGATCTGTCCATTCCTCGAAACGCAGACGTCCCGAGGCGGCGGGTGGAGGAGATAGCCGGCGAGCGGATGATGACGCGTCTGAATCGGCTAGAGAGCAGCGAGATCAAGGAGATCATGTCGAGCCTCGCGGAGCACGAGCGCAACCTCTCGGCGCGCCGCCGCAAGATTCACGAGGTGATGGACATCATCCAGGCCGAGATCGTGCGTCGTTACACCTCCGGCGAGGCAGACCCAACGGCCGCTCTCGGCTGACCCCCGGTCGGAGGACTTACTTCTTGCCGCCGGTACGCGGCCTGTCCTTGGGCTTCTGGGAGTGCTTGGGCACGTTGCTCTCCGGTGCCTCGCGCTCGGGAGGAGCAGCGGGCTTAGACGGCTTCGCCGGCGCGGCGGGCTTTGCCGGAGCAGACGGCTTCGGTTGAGTCTTCGCCGGAGCGGCGGGCTTCGAAGGGCGATCATCGCTGCCTTTGCCGTTCGACTCCGAGTTCGAGGAGCCGCCGGAATCGCCCCGCTTAGGATTGCGGTCCTTCGAGTCGTCGTCATCGTCATCATCGTCCCGGTCGTCCTTGCGGCCGTCGCGATCGTCACGGCCGTCGCCCTTGGACTTGCCGTCGTCCTTGCCCTTGGACTTGCCGTCGCCCTTGGACTTGGATTTGCCGTCGCCCTTGCCCTTGGCCTTTTCGGATTTGCCCTTGGACTTGCCGTCGTCGTCCTTGGCCTTGCCCTTGGACTTGGCCTTGCCGTCGTCGCTCTCGTCTCCGGTGTCCTCATCGTCGTCTCGATCGTCACCGGAGCGAGGCGGAGAACCGTGAGGTGGGGCGCTGTTCTTAGGTCCTCTGCGATCGGGCAGAACGACCTCGTCCGGCTGGTTTTCCGGGTCCTTGTTGATCGTCGCCTGCGGTCCGATGGCGCTGAGGGTCGGACCATCGCTGCCGTCCACGATGGTCGAGCCGGTTCCTCCACCGAGCGTGGGGAAGTCTCCGTCACCACCGCTGGGATCGTCGTCGACGGATGCGACCAGTCCGTCGCCGGGGCTACCCGCGTCCGGGGAGGGGCTGAAGGTGTCCGTTTCGGTGGAGGGCGTCGTGGGGGCCGAGCCGGTACCGTTTTCCGCAACGGCCGCTTCGCCACCGCCGGTGCCGGCTTCGTCGCCGGGTGCCTCCACCGTGACACTGCGGCCGTCGGCGTTCGGCGCCATGGGGCGGAGACCCCGAGTAACGGGGGACTCGAAGGCCGACTGCTGCAGGACGAGGGAGAACAACACGAGACAGCCCGCTGCTACCGCAGCGAGGGCGGTTCCGACGACCGGCGTCATATTGTCTCTCAACCGCATTTCGACCCTTTTCTGCCGAGACCTTGGCTACGTGCTTGCCCGAGGTGGAGCGGCGTGGCGGGCACCCTGTAATTCTCGCACATTTGGGTGCTCAGCGTAACCGATCCAATACAAAGCGTAGCCGGATTTCTCGGCACTTACCCCAAGACTTCGGACTTTACGCCGTGTGGCTTGAGCATTGTTCGCTGATTTCCGTGCTCGTGGCAAGTGACGGAGGGACAAATACGTAGTAACCGCACATCGGAGGGGCTTCCTGGTGCTTGCAACTGTTATACGACCATGCTATATCTGTTAGCGTAGCTAGGAGAAGGGTAGGGCACATGGGAGGTGACGCGGACAAGAAGGACAAGCTCGACCTGACCGGGCGCATGAAGCTCGGTGAGCTGGGTTCCTTCATCCGTGAGCAGCGTCGAGGAGCGCGCTTGTCGTTGCGAAAGCTCTCGGATCTCGCCGGTATCTCTAATCCCTATCTGTCGCAGATAGAGAGAGGATTGCGGAAGCCGTCGGCCGAGATCCTTCAGGCGATTGCCAAGGCGCTGAGCATTTCCTCCGAAACCCTCTATGTGAGAGCCGGAATCCTCGAGGAGAACCGGGACCACGATCTGGTCGCCGAGATCCTCAAGGACACCAAACTCTCGGACAGACAGAAGCAGAACCTGATCGACACCTACCGTAACTACGTGGAGCTCAACCAGTTCGGCGCAGGTGAACCGCACGAGCGAGCGGCATCGGTAGACGACGTGACAACTGAATAGGCTTGACGGGATTGCGGAGCGACCCTCTTCACCCCCCCACCCGGCGTTGGGCTCCGGCGGCTTTCGGGCCGGCGGGACCCGGCGAGCCTCCGGATCCCGTCACCTTCTAGCAACGGGGGTCCTTGACGTCATGTATGCCTCGAAGAGCGACACCGAGGTGGGCGGGAGGACCAGACGGCCGGCGGTCTCGCCGGCACCCAGATTGATGAGGAGGTGAACCGTTAGATGGCAAGAGCACAAGAGCTTCTGTACGCCGTGGTTGGAGTGGGCGACTTCGCAGTGGAGAAGACGAAGGACCTGACCGACCGTAAGACGACCACGAGGGCCTACAAGGACTTCGTGAAGCGTGGCCGGACGCTCTCGACCAAGATCAAGAGCTCCGCTCCGACGAAGCAGGCGTTCGCGCAGACTCACAATGCCCGAACCCAAGCCAAGGCTGCTGCGACCAGCGCCACCCGGGCCGTGCGGGCCAACGCCAAGGCCGCTCGGTCCGCAACAACCAAGACCGCCAAGACCGGTTAGCAATCTGTGTTTCAATCATCGAGCCCGCCGGCGGCGGGCTCGATGAGTTGCGTCCCTTGCTCGTCGTGCGAATTCGACGCCGCGGCCGTCTCGTGCCGGAAAGAGGCATTTGCGTGCTCTCGTGCTGCAACCGGCGCCGCGCTGGGACCGACTTCTAGCTCCAACCCCCTAGCCTCGCCCGGCCGCCGGGTGTTTGGTTGTCTCATTGAATCGCTTTGAAATGCGGTCGATCTCTCGATCGACCGCCCACTGAGCAGGGGGTGTCTGGATTGTTCGGTTACTTCGGACGTGGTTGGACGGGACCAGGCTGCGAGGGAACCCGTCGGCCGGACCACCGCCTAGCCGTCGCGCTCTCGCTCATTGCGTTACTGGTAACGCTCTTGCCCGCCGGGGCGTCTGCGGCTCCGGCGAACCCGCAGAAGGCACAGTTCGGGCCTCGGGCCGAGGTCGAGTTCCACTCGGGAACCGGCACGGTCAGGTTCATCGGTACGAGCGCGGGTGCGCCGATCCGGCGGCCGGCCGCCGTCAACGCTTCGGATCGTCCCGCCTCGATCGCGCGCGCCTTCCTCGATCGGTACGAGCACGACTTCGGCCTCCGCGACCAGGCCGCGGAGCTACTGGTCGACTCCGTCGACCGAGTGGCCGGAGGGCGCTCGGTCGTACGCTTCCAGCAGCTCCATCGAAGTGTGCCGGTACTCGGCGGGGAGCTGACCGTCAACCTTGATCCGAGCGGGAACCTGCTCTCGGCGAGCGGCGAGATCGTCCCGAGCGCGCGCGTCGCGACGGCACCCCAGGTGCGGGCCTCCGCCGCCCGGCGCGCAGCGCGCGCGGCGGTCACCAAAACCTACGGCGTTCCGACCCGAGACCTCGCGGCGACCCCTCCGGAGCTATGGATCTACGACTCGAGGATTCTCGGCGGACCCGGCCGCGGCGTCCCCACGCTGGTGTGGCGCACCGAGGTCACCGGCGAGGCAACCCGCCCGATCGACGAGCTGGTGCTGGTGGACGCCGGGCTCGGATCGGTCGCGCTCCACTTCAGCCAGATCGCGTGGGCGAAGAACCGCGTCATCTGCGACGCGAACAGCACGGCGACGCAACTACCCTGCGTGACCCCCGTCCGCTCTGAGGGTGACCCTCCGAGCGCGATCCAGGACGTCAACGACGCGTACGACTTCGCCGGAGACACCTACGACTTCTACGCGGGCCTGGGCCGCGACAGCATCGACGACGCGGGCATGCCGCTGGTCTCGACCGTGCGCTACTGCCCCAACCCCGCATCGTGCCCGTACCAGAACGCGTTCTGGAACGGGGAGCAGATGGTCTACGGCGAGGGCTTTGCCGTCGACGACGTCGTGGGACACGAGCTCGCGCACGGCGTCACCGAATTCGGCTCGCACCTCTTCTACTACTTCCAATCGGGCGCCATCAACGAGTCCCTCTCCGACGTGTTTGGGGAGTTCGTGGACCTCACCAACGGCGCCGGGACGGACACTGCGGCGACGCGCTGGCAGATCGGCGAGGACATCCCGGGGATCGGCGCGATCCGCGACATGGAGGACCCGACCCTGTTCGGTGACCCCGACCGGATGACCAGCCCGCACTACACGGCCGACCCCAATGAGACGGACCTCGGCGGCGTCCACTCCAACAGCGGCGTCAACAACAAGGCCACGTTCTTGATCACCGACGGCGGAACCTTCAACGGGCAGACGGTGACCGGCCTCGGGATCCCCAAGGCCTCGATGATCTACTACGAGGTCCAAACCAATTTGCTGACCTCGGCGAGCGACTACGCAGACCTTGCCGACGCGTTGCCGCAGGCCTGCAACAACCTGGTGGGCACGGGCGGCATCACGGCCGGGGACTGCGTCGAGGTCGCCGATGCGGTGGCGGCGGTCGAGATGGACGTGATGCCGCCGGCCGCCCCCAACCCCGAGGCGCCGGTTTGTCCGGCGGGACAGGACGCAAACGACCTGTTCTTCGACGATCTAGAGAACCCGGCGAGCGGAAACTGGGCGCAGCAGACGGCCTCCGGTTCGAACACCTGGTTCTACCCCCAGAACTCGAACCCGTACGGTTTTGACGCCACCTTCGCGACGAGCGGGACCACCAACCTCTGGGGCTACAACCAGCCCTCGACCGCGGACTACTCGATCGCGATGACCTCCAGCGTGGCGATTCCCGCGGCGAGCACCGCCTTCCTGCGCTTCGACCACTCCTTCGGCTTCGAGGACGACGCGACAAGCGCCTACGACGGCGGCGTGCTCGAGTACAGCACCAACGCGGGGGTGAGCTGGAACGATGCCGGCGCGCTGCCGAGTGACAACGGCTACACGGGAACGATCTCGAGTTCGTTCGGCAACCCTCTCGGCGGCCGGAACGCTTTCGTCAGGGAGAGCAACGGCTACATCTCGAGCCGGTTCGACGTCAGTTCGCTGGATGGCCAGAGCGTCAGGTTCCGGTTCCGGATCGGCACCGACCCCGCGGTCGACGACTACGGCTGGTTCGTGGACGACGTGCACATCTATACGTGCTCGGCCGGGGCGAACAGTCCGCCCATCGCGCTCGACGACACCCTCACGACCCCCGAGGACACTCCCGGCACGGTCGACGTGCTGGCCAACGACAGCGACCCCGACGGCGACCCGCTCACCGTCACCGCCTCCACTCAGGGTGCCGACGGCACGGTCGCCTGCACCGCCGGCGGGGAGTGCACCTACACTCCCGACCCCGGCTTCACCGGAGCCGACTCCTTCGACTACACCATCGAAGACGGCAACGGCGGCAGCGACAGCGCGATCGTCGACGTCACAGTTACATCTGATTGCGAACCGGTCGTGCGCACGCTGTCCAACGGCGACCCGGACACGCAGGAAGGCGCTCTGGAGGTCACCGTGGACGGGCTGGGAGCATTCGGTTCCTCGGTTGTCGGGGACGCGATGTTCAACCCGCCCGGAACCGCCGAGGCTGCCGGCACGGTCTTTAGCTCCAATGTCTTCGTGGACGCGCTCGGGCGCATGCTCGAGGACGATTGCGCGGCCGCGCAGGTCGAGGTCATCTCCGAATCTGCCACCCAGCTCGTTACGAGAATCGCCCTCGATGACCTGAGATTCGACATCACCCAGGAGGTCACGCCTATCGAGGGCGGCGCTTCCTCGCAGCTGACCCAGCGCTATGAGATCGAGAACCTCGCAGGGTCCGCGCAGGACCTCGTGCTCGTGCGTCATGTCGACGGCGACCTCCACTTCGACGGCTCCATCGAGGACGGCGGTGCTGCCAGCGCCGACGGCTCCGTGCTCTACGAGTTCGATGCGTCCGATGATCCCGCCAGCCCATCGACCTTCGTGGGCATCGCCGGCGCTCTGGGTATGGACGCGATTCCCGACCGCTGGACGATCCAGGCTTACGACTATCGGGATGACATCGTCGATGCAGAGGCAATCCCGGCAGCGGACGACGCGGTCGTCTTCAACGATACCGACGGCGACCGCATCGTGGACACGCCCTTCGACGTGACCCTGAGCCAGCAGTGGAACGCGTCCGTCGGCGCCGGGGCGACGGCGAGTTTCACCACGGAAACGAACTTCGGACACCAGGCCCCCAACCAGCCGCCGGACGCAGTGAACGACACCCTCACGACCCCCGAGGACACCCCCGGCACGGTCGACGTGCTGGCCAACGACAGCGACCCCGACGGTGACCCGCTCACCGTCACCGCCTCCACTCAGGGTGCCGACGGCACGGTCGACTGCACCGCCGGCGGGGAGTGCACCTACACTCCCGACCCCGGCTTCAGCGGGGCCGACGACTTCGACTACACCATCGAAGACGGCAGGGGCGGGAGCGACAGCGCGACCGTCAACGTCACCGTCACGCCCGCGACCAACAGTCCGCCCCTCGCGCTCGACGACACCCTCACGACCCCCGAGGACACCCCCGGCACGGTCAACGTGCTGGCCAACGACAGCGACCCCGACGGTGACACGCTCACCATCACAAGCTTCACCCAGGGCGGCGACGGCACGGTCGGCTGCGCCGGCAACTCCTGCACCTACACGCCGGATGCCGACTACCACGGACCGGACAGCTTCACCTACACCATCGGCGACGGCAACGGCGGCAGCGACACTGCGACCGTCGAGGTCACGGTCACCCCGGTCAACGACGACCCGGTGGCCCAGGATGACAGCCTCACGACGCCCGAGGACACTCCGGGCACGGTCGACGTGCTCGCCAACGACAGCGATGTCGACGGTGACCCGCTCACCGTCACCGCCTCCACCCAGGGCGCCGACGGCACGGTCGACTGCACCGCCGGCGGGGAGTGCACCTACACTCCCGACCCCGGCTTCACCGGAGCCGACGACTTCGACTACACCATCGAGGACGGCAACGGCGGCAGCGACAGCGCGACCGTGGACGTCACCGTTACGCCCTCAGGCGACACCGAGCCGCCCAACACCAAGATCACCAAGGGTCCCAAGGGCAAGGTGAAGAAGAAGAACGCCAGGAAGGTCAAGTTCAAGTTCACCTCCACCGAGCCGAACTCGACCTTCGAATGCAAGATGGACAACAAGCCCTGGAAGCCGTGTGAGTCGCCCAAGGTCTACAAGAAGCTCAAACTAGGCAAGCACATCTTCAAGGTGCGGGCGACCGACGAGGCCGGCAACACCGACCCGACGCCCGCCAAGCGGAAATTCAAGATCGTAAGGAACCAAAGACGCTAAGACGGTTGTGGGTGGGAGCGACGGGGGCCGGGATCCGGCCCCCGTTTCTCTGTTTGTGGCGGAGGAACTCGTGTAACCGGCAAACCGCCACGAGCGGCTACGGTGACTGTCACGATGAAACTCGACGTGGCGATGGACTGCACCGAGAGATGCTTCGAGCTGGCCGAGTGGCGCCAGCTCTTGGACGCCGATCCCAATCGCCAGATCTTCGCAACCCCCGAGTGGAATCGACTGTGGTGGGAGGAATTCAAGGGAGACAAAGACCTGTTTCTCCTCACCATGCGTCGCGACGATCGGGTCGTCGCCATCGTTCCGCTGTATCGCAAGGCGGAAGATGGGCGCAAGATGCTGCGCTTCGTGGGGGGCATCGATCTGAGCGACTACCTTGGCCCCATCTGCTCGCTCGGCGATCGCGAGGATGTGGCCGACACCCTCGCAGCTTGGCTCATCGAAACCGACGTCGAGTGGGACGTCTTCGATGCTCACAACATGCCCGTGCCCTTCGGCTTCGCCGAGTTCCTGGTGGACCGGGCCGACCGGCAAGGACTCGAGTTCGAGTTGGAACAGGAGGAGACCGCGGCCCTGTTGCCGCTACCTTCGAGCTGGGACGAATACCTCGCAGGTCTGGATGCCAAGGAGCGACACGAGCTCAAGCGCAAGCGCAAGCGGCTGGCGAGCGACTTTCCCGATGCTCGTGTCCGAACTGCCGACGAGGAGTCCCTCGAGCGAGACCTGAAGATCTTCGTGGACATGCACCGAGGCGCCGAGGGGATGAAGGGACATTTCATGCGGCCGGAGATCGCCACTTTCTTCGAACGTATCGCTCATTCCTTCATGCCGCTGGGGTGGCTGCGGCTGGATCTCTTCGAGATCGGCGAGCGGGCGCTGGCGTCAACCTTCTCGTTCACCTACAACGACAACCTCTATCTCTACAACTCGGCCTATGAGCCGGAGCTGGCCCGGCTGTCTCCTGGATTCGTCCACGTGTCCGAGCTGGTGCGCTCGTCGATCGAGCAGGGGTTGAGGATCTTCGACTTCATGCGAGGGCCCGAGCGATACAAGTACCAGCTCGGGGCCCAGGCGGTGCCACTCAATAACGTACGTTTGCTCAGGCGGGGTAAGTAACCCAAATGCCGACCTACGATGATCTACCGATGGTGACGCGCGTTGCGGTTCTCGCTTATCACTCCTCGCCGTTGACGGCTCCGGGTTCCGGAGACGCCGGTGGTATGAGCGTCTACGTGCGCCAGCTAGCGGAGGCGCACGAGCGGGTGGGCGTCCACACCGATATCTTCACGCGTGCCTCCGGAGATGGCCGGCGCGTGGTGGCGTTGTCCGAGCGGGTGAGGGTCATCTCGATCGAGGCTGGTCCCGTGGCGCCGCTTCCCAAGGAACGGCTGGCCGCTTACGTCGAGGACTTCGTGATCGGCGTGCGAGCCTTCGCAACGATGCAGAGGATTAGCTATGACATCGTGCATTCTCATTACTGGCAGTCCGGGGTTGCAGGTGTGTCGCTGGCCCGGGCGCTGGGCGTGCCGCTGGTCCACTCACAGCACACCCTGGGCCTGGTGAAGAACTCGTTCCTCGCCCCCGGAGATGTGCCGGAGCCCCTTACCCGGATTGAAGGGGAGCGTCGACTCATCGAAGAGGCGGAGGTGCTGATCGCTTCGACCGACGAAGAGTGGCAGCAGCTTTCCTGCCTCTACGGCGCCTCGCACGACCGCATCAAGACCATTCATCCGGGGGTCGACCACGATGTGTTCCACCCCGGTGATCGGGTGCGGGCCCGCTACGAGCTAGGGATCGCGCCGGACGAGGCCGTCATGCTCTTTGTCGGACGTATCCAGCCGCTCAAGGGGTTGGAGCTGGCGGTTCGAGCTGCTTACGAGGTCGTGTCCGCGCTCGACCGCAATCTGACTTTTCTGGTCGTCGGGGGCGCCAGCGGGTCAAGCGGACAGCGCGAGCTTGATCGCACCGTCGCGCTCATCGAGTCGTTGGGATTGGAAGATCACGTCCGCCTCGTGGGGGCCGTGCCGCACGGCCGGCTTCCCGCGTACTACAGAGCGGCCGACGTGCTCACGGTCTGTTCTCACTCGGAGTCATTCGGGCTGGCCGCGCTGGAGGCGTCGGCCTGCGGCACTCCCGTGATCGCCACGGCGGTGGGCGGTTTGTCGTACATCGTGCGCGATGGCAAGTCCGGATTCCTGCTCGGCGCACGTGACCCCGCCGTCTACGCGAGCAAGGTAAAGACGCTTCTGGGCGACCCCGGAATGTGGCAGGAGTTCTCCCGCGCGGCAAGTGAAGCAGCGGCTGGCTTCTCTTGGGACGCGACCGCATCGACTCTCCTCGAACTCTACGAGTGTCTGGCGCGCGACCGCGCGCCCGAAGCCTGTACCTGTTGACTCAGACGAACAGCGCGAAGCGCGAATAAACCTCAGCGAAACCTCAACCCCTCTGACCTGCTCGTTTGTTGTTCTACCTGCAGTGACGCGCGGTTGACTACCTGCAATGGTCGTCGCTATGTTCTGCGGCGTCCTCCGAGCCGTTCTCTGGAATGTCTCGCGGGCCGCAGGGTCCCAGAAGCTGAGCGCGCGTCGGGTTCGTGTGTGGGGAAGTACACGAGGCCGGTGCGATCGAGGTTTCTGGGGCCTTATTGCGTCTTTGTGGCAGCCCGCTCATCCTCGGACCAAGGTTCGCATAAAGAACAGAAGGTTCGCAGGACGCTCGGCGATCCGTCGCATGAGGTAGGGGTACCAGGCCGAGCCGTACGGGACGTAAGTGCGCACTCGGTAGCCCTGCTCTACGAGTTCCTCCTGCAACTTGGTCCGCACTCCGTACAGCATCTGGATCTCGAAGTCTTTCTTGCCGGCCCCCGTCCTCACGGCTGCGTAGCGCGCGTAGTCGATGAGCTTGGAGTCGTGTGTCGCGATGCCCGGATCGGTGCCCTTTTCGAACAGCCAGTCGATCAGGAACTTGAACTGCGCATCGATCTCGGCCCTCTTCTGGAAGGCCAGGTCCTCGGGTTCCGCATAGGCGCCCTTGACGAGACGAACGCGTGGCTTGACGCCGGAGAAGGTCTCGAGGTCGACCGGTGTACGCCGGAGGTATGCCTGGATGGCCTGGCGCATGTCGGGATAGTCGGTCTGCAGGATTCGGAAGACGTCCAGAGTGTCCAAGACGAACTCGGACTGCTCGACGTCGATCTCGACGGGCATGCCGATGGCGGTGGCCTCTGCTGCGATGCGCCGCAGATAGTCGATGCACTGCCCCTTGTCGAACGAGAGTCCGAGCTGCGTAAGCTTGACCGAGATGGTCGTGTCCACGCCTGTTTCCTCGACTCGCTTGATGGCCCTGAGATAGTCATCGGCCGCCGCCTGCGCCCCCTCCGGGCCGCTCACGCCCTCGCCCAGGAGGTCGAGGATGCCTCCGATCCCCTTGGCGTTGAGTCCTCGGATGGCGGTGATGGCATCCTCGAGGTCGTCGCCTGCGATGAAGCGATTGACGATTCCCTCCGTCAGCCTGCTCGAGGTCACGAGCTGTTCGATCTTCGGTTTTTCCGAAACCCACAGCCAGGTACGTCCCAGCAAGTTCTTCCTTTCCAGGCTCGATGCGACCGTTGGTGGGTCGCCGTGCTTGGATCGTAGGTAAGCGAATTGACGCCGTGCCATCATATGAGCCTCTATGACGAAGCTTGCTGTTCTCGGATGCGGCAAGATGGGCGAGGCGCTCGTGGCCGGAGTGCTCGCCACGGGCTGGCGCGCGCCCGACGAAATTTGCGTAACGGCTCGTCGTCCCGAGCGGCTCGAGGAGCTCACCGAGCGACACGGCGTCGAGACGTCGCCGACCAATTCGGCGGCGGTCTCGGGGGCGGAGGTCATCGTCCTAGCGGTCAAGCCTCAGGACATCGAGGCGCTGTTGAGCGACATCTCTGCTCACGTCACAGTCGATCAAACGGTTCTGAGTGTCGTTGCCGCGATTCCTACTAACTTCATCGAGGCACGGCTGGGATCCTCGGTACCAATCGTCAGAGCCATGCCCAACACACCCTCTATGGTGCACGAGGGCATGGCCGGGGTTGCCGGAGGCCGTCACGCAGACGAAGCGCACCTGAAGCTCGCCCGCGAAGTGCTCGAGCACGTCGGTCGCGTGACGACAGTGCCCGAGAGTTACCTCGATGCCGTCACCGCCATCTCCGGATCCGGTCCCGCCTACTTCGCGCTGTTGGCCGAGGCGATGATCGAAGCGGGGATCCTGCTCGGCCTATCGCGCGAGATCTCGACCGAGCTCGTCGTCCAAACCATGCTCGGCTCGGCGAAGCTACTGCGCGATGCGCACATGCACCCGGTCGAGTTGCGCGAGATGGTGACGTCCCCCGGAGGCACCACCATTCGCGCGATTCGCGTTCTCGAGCAATCGGGGGTACGCGCTGCTTTCCTCAACGCCATTCAGGCGGCGATGGAGCGATCGCAAGAGCTGGCACAGGGCGAACCCCAGGTCTAGTGACTGAACGCAGGGCCGACCTTACCCCTGAGCGGAGGCCCGAGATCGAGGTGCGCCCCATGGCGGCCGGCGACATCGACGACGTCTTGGACCTGCTCGTAATCGTCGCAGCGGAGAAGCGCTTCATCGGCACCGAGGCTCCGATCGATCGAGCCGCCAAGCGAGCCCGTTTCCTCGAGAGGCTCGAGTCCGACCGGTGGGGCTTGCTGCTGGCGACCGATAGCAACGGCAGGGTCGTCGGGCAGATCGGACTGAAGGACATGAGGGGGCTCGTGGAGATCGGCATGCTGGTGGCCCCCGAGCACCGCGGCGCGGGCATCGGATCCACGTTGCTGCAGGCGGCCTTGGACTGGGCCGGGATGCGGCACGCCTACAAGATGACTCTGCAGGTGTGGCCTCACAACGAAGCAGCTCGGAGGCTGTACGAGAAGTTCGGCTTCGTCGAAGAGGGCTACCTGAAGCGTCAATGGAAGCGGCGCAACGCGAGATCTGGGACTCGGTCGTCATGGGCCTGCAGTTGTGAGCAAGAAGAGCCTCCCGCTCAAGGGAATCTCGATCTGATGAGCGACTCGACGGCCCTGATACGCGTGCCCGATCTGGCCCGCCTGTACGACTTCGGGCCCACTCATCCGCTGCGCCCGGAACGAGTGCTGGGCACGCTGCATCATGTCGAGAAGCTGGACATCGTCGACAAGGCCGGCGTGCAGGAGGTCGAAGCCCGCCGGGCAAGTGACGACGAGGTGCTGGCCGTGCACTCTGCGGAATTCGTTCATGCCGTGCGGGACGTCGATGCCGGCGCGGTGACGTCTCAGTTCGGCCTGCAGTACGGCTTGGGAACCCCGGACAATCCCATCTTCCCCGACATGCACACTGCATCGTCTGCGGTGTGCGGAGCCAGCGTGACGGCTGCGGAGGTCGTTGCGAAGGACGAGGCACAGCACTCTTTCAACCCCGCCGGAGGACTGCATCACGCTCGCCGGACCGAGGCCTCGGGCTTCTGCATCTACAACGATCCGGCCGTCGCCATCGCGCGCGTGCTGGCATTGCGACCGGACTGGCGTGTGATGTACATCGACGTCGACGTCCACCACGGTGACGGAGTGCAGTGGATTTTCTACGGCGAGCCGCGCGTGCTGACGTTGTCACTGCACCAGAGCGGCCGCTATCTGTATCCGGGCACGGGTTTCACGGATGAGATTGGTGTCGCCGATGCAGTCGGCACGTCGGCGAATCTTCCGCTCATGCCCCTGACGGGAAACGACGACTACCTATGGTCCCTCGATTCCTTGGTGAACGGACTCGCCGAGGCCTTCAAGCCCGACCTGGTAGTGACCCAGCTGGGCGCCGACACCCATTACGACGATCCGCTCGCCAACCTGGGCCTGACCATGGAGGCATATCCCACGATGGCACGCATTCTTCACGACGCGATTCATCGTCACGCGTCGGGTCGTTGGGTGGCTACCGGGGGTGGCGGATACCAGGCCGAGACGGTCGTGCCCAAGATCTGGACCATCCACTTCGCCGAGCTCTGCGGCATCCCGGAGGTCATCCCGGAGGAGTGGCTGCGCGACCGGGCGCCGGACGAGGTTTCGCGGCGCTACCGTGATTCCGTCGCCGCGTCGGTCGAAGAGGTGCTGGCGGCCTGCGTGCCGCACCTCGAGAAGCTCGCGTCCCGTTAGCTTGCCTCCCTTTACTCCGGGCTGCGTTTACCCTTCTCGTCCGTGAACGCATTCACCGAGATTCATCTCTACGTCGGCTGGGCGATACCGTCCGGGTTCCTGGTGCTGACGCTGTGGTCCGGATGGATCTTCGTAAGGAACCGGGTGCCGCACGAGTGGTACTGGAGCCTCCTGGGGATCCTTCAGGCCGTCGTGGGCCTTCAGTTCATCGTGGGCGGAGTTCTATTCCTCGCGGGCCGGCGTCCCGTCTTCGAGGGCGCGACCTGGCTCCACTACGTCTATGGGGCGTTTTTCCCGGCCGCCGTGCTGGTGTTCGCGCACCGTGCCGCCAAGGGTCGCTTCGAGGAAGTGCCCTTCGTTCCGTTCGGGATCGCCGCGCTGCTCTGCTGTGGCTTGACCGTGCGTGCGCTCATGACCGGCCTCGGTATGTGAGCGGCTTGGAAGCCATGAACATCGTCGACCTATTGTTCATTCTGATTGCGAGTTTGACGGCCTACCGAGGTTACCGACGAGGTCTGCTGGGGCTCGTGTTCGAGCTGGGGGGTGGTTTCGTCGGGTTGCTCGCGGGGGTTGCGCTCGGCCCCCGTATTGCCGATGCCGTCACCGAGAGCGCGGGCCTCACCGGAGTGATGATCTCGGTACTGACCGTCTTCGTTCTGCTGACGGTCGGACAGACCATCGGATACATCATCGGTCAGCATTTCGCCAGTTTCGCCCACAAGGTGAAGCTGGGGCCCCTCAACCAAGTTCTCGGGGCGCTCGGCGGGGTGCTGCTCGCCGCGCTCACGTTCTGGCTGATCGGATCGCTGGTGGCTGCTTCGACCATCCGTCCGGTCAACCGGGCGCTCGCTCGCTCGGTCATCTTGCAGGCGCTCGACGACTCGTTGCCTCCACCGCCCAACTTGCTGTCCTACTTCAGCCAGTACCTCAACACCTCGGGCTTTCCCCAGGTGTTCGCGGGCCTCCCCCGTCCCATCGGTCCACCGGTTGATCTGCCCAACCAGCGCACCGCGCGCCGTGCGATCGACGCCGCGGCCCCCTCGACGGTGCGGATCACGGTGCCGGCCTGCGGTGGGAACCAGCTCGGCAGCGGCTGGATCGTCTCCGACCAGGTGGTGGTGACGAACGCGCACGTGGTCGCAGGGGGAGACGGCGCCACGGTTCAAACCCAGGCCGAAGAGGCGGTCGCCGCCGAGGTCGTGCGCTTCGATCCTCGCAGAGACGTAGCGGTGCTGAGGTTGTCCGAAAGCGTCTCGGCCCCCCCACTGCCGCTCGAGACAAGGGGCTTCGGCCGAGGTGAACCCGGAGCGACGCTCGGGTATCCGGGGAACGGCAACGGTCAGCTCGACGCCGATCCTGCGGCGGTTCAGGGCCGCTACGAAGCGTTGGGTAAGGACATCTACGGACGCAGCGAGGTGTCGCGCGAGGTTTACGAACTGCGCGCCGACGTGACGCAGGGGGAGTCTGGCGGGCCCTTCGTGCTCCCGGACGGACGCGTTGCGGGGGTCATTTTCGCGGCGTCCACTACCGACTCGGGCACCGGTTACGCCCTCACCGGGGCCGAGGTCGAAGGTGAGATCGAAGCCGGCATCTCCTCGAATGAACCCGTGTCCGCGGGCCGCTGCACCCGCTAGGCAAGCTCTGGCGCGGGTCCGGCGGGCTACGCGAGCTGTCCTCCGTCCACCAGCAACGTCGCCCCCGTGACGAAGCTCGCGGCGTCGCTGGCGAGGAACACCGCGGGGCCCACGATCTCCTGCGGGTTCCCCAACCGGCCCATCGGGATCATGGCCTCCATGGACTTGCGGACGCCCTCGTCGCTCCACATATTGGCGTTCAGATCAGTCGCGATCCAGCCCGGCGCAATCGAGTTGAGCCGCACGCCCGAGGAGGCGAGCTCGCGCGCCACCGCCTGAGTCATGAGCCTCACGCCGGCCTTGGCGGCGGAGTAGAACGACAGGCCCTCGGCGCCCTGGACGCCCGCCACCGACGAGATCTGAATGATCGAACCGCCGCTACGCGCGACCATCCTCTGGGCCGCCAGTTGCGTCGCGTGAAAGACCGAGTTCAGGTTCAGGTCGATCACCTTGTCCCAGCCCTCGGGCCGGAGCGTGGTGATGGGCGCCACGAAGCGGGTGCCGCCGGCGTTGTTGACGAGCACGTCGAGGCCACCCAGCTCTTCAATCGTGCGGTCTAACAGAGACGCGATGGCGTCTCGGTCGAGCACGTCGGTCGGCTCGGCGACGGCCCTCCTACCGAGCCCCTCGATCTCCTTTTCGAGCGTCTCGAGATCGCCGGCGGTGCGTGCTGCGACCGCCACATCTGCGCCCGCCTCGGCCAGACCGAGCGCCACCGCACGGCCTATCCCCCGCGACGCTCCCGTGACGACCGCGACCTTGCCCTCGAGCGAGAACAGCTTCATATCGGTGAGCTCCCGTGAACACCTAGATGGGCGAACCACTTAGCATGCTGCCATGCCCCCCAACACTTTGTCGGACGCGCGCGAGGCACTGGTCGCGGCCGGTGTTACCGGCCCCCATCAGTCCCACACCCGGCGCAACGCCCTATCGAAGATCAAGGCCATGGTCGCCGGCGAGGACGAAGAGGCTCGCTTCGGGCTCTCCGGACTGACGACGTACGAACCGCGCGAGGTGCTCGGCTTCATGGCCGAGCTGACCGGCTGCAGCGACGACATCGACGACTTCACGGGCTACGACGTCATGGACCCGGGCAAGACCGTGGATGGAATCGTGGCTGCGGCCCAGCGGCTGAAAGCAGAGGCGGAGCGAGGCGCCACGCTGCTGTGTTGCACCGGCCACCCGACCGGGATGCTCGAGCACAACATGCGTGTGCTCGACGCCTTTCGCTCGGCCGGCGGCAAGGTCGTGGTGTTGCACGAGGACGCAGACTTGGGGATCAGGCGCAGGCACTCCGAGATCCGTTACGTCGGCGGCGTCGGCATGCTCGCCGACTGGGGCCAGCTCATGCACACTCATTCGAGCGAGCCGATGGAGGCGCTCCTCGATGCGGAACCCCACCCCGACTTCGTCATCGGCGACCACGGTTTCGCCGGGGCGGCCATCGAACGGGGCATCCCCACGCTCGCGGTCATGGACATCAACGACCCTGCGCTGGCGGTGCCCTGGGCCGAGGGGAGGGACGTGTTGATAGTCCCTATGGACGACAATCGTCCACCCAGGCTCTATGAGCCGTCGTGGCGCATCTTCGAGTCGATCCTAGGGGCCGGCGAAGCCTCGAAATGGGCGTAATCGGCGTGTACGTACCGCCGGCTGCCGGTTTAACTCCGTACGCGCGAGTGTCGAAAAGTACACATGAGCACACTTGTGGGCACTGCTGGGATGAGGCGTGCGGTGCATCTCTGGCTGGCCGGACTGACCGGCCTGCTGGCGATCGCCATACTGCACGCTCTCGCCGGCGTGTCCTTCGGCCCCCTCGATTCGTTCGTCTCGAAATGGTCCTACAACGTGGTGCTGATCGGCGCGTCCCTGTCGTGTATCGCACGGGGCCTCCTGGAGGTAAAGGGGCGCCAACCCTGGTTGCTGCTGGGGATCGGCATGACTCTGTGGTCGACGGGCAACATCTACTACTCGATCGTCCTGTGGGATCTCACCGTCATCCCGGTCCCCTCTCTGAGCGACGGGTTCTGGCTCGTGTTCTATCTCCTCTCCATGGTTGCGGTGGCCGCCATCGTGCGCGGGCGAGTGGAGACCTCGGGTTGGCATCTCTGGCTCGACGGCACCATGGGGGCCCTGGCAGCAGGATCGGTCGTCGCCGCCGTCGTCTTCGACCCTCTGTTCGAGGTCGCCTCGGGTAGCGCTCTCGCCCTTGCCACGAATCTCTCGTATCCGTTCGGGGACCTGCTGCTCATCTCCATGGTGGTCGGCGCAATCGGGCTGAGTGGATGGCGAAGCGACGGCCTGTGGTCGTGGCTCGGCGGCGGGCTTGTGCTCTTTGCGGTGACGGACAGCATCTATCTGGTCCAGGTCGCACAGGAAACCTGGGTTCCCGGAAACGTCTTCGAGGCGGGCTGGCCCGCGGCGATGCTCTGTCTCGGTGTCGCCGCGTGGCAGCCCAAACGCAGCCTTGCCGAAGCGGATCGTTATGGGACTCGCATCGCCACCATGCCGCTCCTGTTCTCGTCGATCTCGCTCACCATCGTGATCTTCGATCACTTTCACCGGGTGAACTTGGTGTCACTCGTGATGGCCTCGGCAGGCCTGGGCGTGGCGATCACGAGGATGACCATCGTTTTTAGAGAGAACATCCAGATGCTCAGCTCGAGCCGGCGGGAGGCCCTGACCGACGCCCTTACCGGGCTGGGAAACCGGCGCCGGCTCATGCGCGATCTACAAGAGGCATGCATCAAGTCCACGTCGGATGAGCCGCTGGCGCTCATCATCTTCGACCTCAACGGTTTCAAGCACTACAACGACACCTTCGGTCACCCTGCGGGAGACGCGCTGCTGACTCGCCTCGGTCGTTCGCTCGAGCTTGCAATCGTTGGAGGTTGCGCGTACCGACTCGGCGGAGACGAATTCTGCGTCCTGATCAGTTGCCGCAACGACGCTGCGGCCGCGCTCACGGAGCGCCTGGTCCCCGCGCTGTCCGAGCGAGGCGAGGGCTTCACCGTCGGCGCGGCCGCAGGATGGAGCGTCATCCCGGGCGAGGAGACGACCCCCTCAGGGGCGCTGCGGCGCGCCGACGGTCGCATGTACGAGAACAAGAACAACGGCCGTGTATCCGAGGGCCGGCTGGCCGGCAACGTCCTCGTTCAGGTGCTGCGGGAGCGCGACCCTGCCCTCCAGCACCACCACGATGGGGTGGCCGCCCTCGCCGGGAAGCTGTGCGAGGCCCTGGGCCTCCCCGACGTCGAGGCGCAGCTCGTGCGCCTGGCCGCCGAGCTACACGACGTGGGCAAGGTGGCGGTTCCCGACGAGGTGCTGAAGAAGTCCGGCCCCCTCGACGACGACGAGATGGCGTTCATCCGGCAGCACACCATCATCGGTCAACGAATACTGGGTGCCTCGCCGGCGCTCGGCTACGTGGCCCAGCTGGTGCGCTCGAGCCACGAGGGATTCGACGGCAGCGGCTATCCCGACGGACTGAGCGGCGAGGAGATCCCCCTGGGATCGCGGATCGTCTCCGTGTGCGACGCCTTCCACGCCATGGTCTCCGAGCGTCCCTACCGAGGCGCGCTGAGCGTCGAGGAGGCACTGGCCGAGCTTCGTCGCTGCGCCGGCGCGCAGTTCGATGCCACGATCGTCGAGGGCTTCGCCACGATGATCGAGCACGACTCACGCAGGGAGACCCCCGTTCTGCACGGGCGCTGAGCGGGGCAAACCACCCTGATTGCTATAGTGAGGCCGTCATGAACGAGACTCCTGAAGGCTCCGTGGGACCGAATGCCACCTCATCCATGGGGCAGTTTCTCACCGTCGCCGAGGTGGCCAAGCAGCTCAGGGTCTCGAACATGACGGTGTATCGCCTGATCAAAGCGGGTGACATGCGGGCGGTTCGGGTCGGTCGGGGATACAGGCTCAAAGAGGACGACGTTCGCAGATACCTTCAACAGCGCTACATGGATGCCGGCTGAAGGAGCCGGCTCCTTTTAGCCCGCCCCCTTTCCTCCCGCCCGACCTCCGACCGCCGTCCCGAGCCGGCCACACACATGAAGGGTTGATGACGTATGGGGACGCACGCCGGTCTCGACGAGGTCTACGAACGCCTGCTCGCCAATCCGGGCGTGGTCTTCTTGCTCGGGGGTCTTGACACCGGCAAGACGACCTTCGGGATCGAGCTCGCGCGCCGGGCAACCGCCGCCGGCATCGAGACGGCCATCGTCGACGCCGACATCGGGCAGTCGATGGTCGGTCCTCCCACGACGATCGGTCTCAAGTGCCGCGGTTTCGGGGACTTCTCACGAGCCGCTCTGCTCCAGGCCGACTCGCTGAGCTTCGTCGGCTCGATCGCCCCCCGCGGGCACATGCTGCCCCTCGTCACCGGGATCGCAAAGCTCACGCAGCGCGCCAGGGATTCGGGGGCCAGGATGATCGTCGTCGATACGACCGGCTTCGTCGCCGGGCTCTCGGGACAGGGACTCAAGTACTACAAGCTGGACGTGCTGGCGCCGGATTTCGTAATCGGCTTCGAACGAGGAGGCGAGCTCGAGCCCATCATCGGCATCGCCCAACGCTTCACTCCTGCCGAGGTGATCGAGATCGAGGTTCCCCGAGAGGTCGTGGTTCGCTCCGTCGAGGAACGAATGGCCTTCCGAGAGGAGCAGTTCGCCACCTACTTCGCGGACGGTACCTCGCGCTGGCGAGTGAAACCGACCGTCTTCATGCCGACCCTGCCGCCCGAGTTCGACCTAGCGCTGCTCGACGCCCTCGTGGTCGGAATGGAGGACGGCAGGGGCACGTGCGTCGGCATCGGCGTGCTCGAATACGATGCCAGGGAGGACATCCTTCGCATGGTTTCCCCCATAGCCGAGGGAGTTCGGGGGCTGCGTCTGGGTTCGATCCGTATTTCCACCGACGGTCGCTCGCGCGGCCCGGTGGATCTCAAGCAGCTGTTCCAGACCGAGTAGCGCCTTCGACAGGCTGAGAAAGGAAGTACAGGTATGCCGTCACTCGTGAAGAAGCGCCGCAAGAAGATGCGCAAGAAGAAACATCGCAAGATGTTGAAGAAGACCCGCTGGCAGCGACGCCAGCAAGGCAAGTAGCCGGATTCGGCGCGGCCGCGGCCGACCGCGTCAGGCTTCGGCTCGGTCCACCGGTCGCTCAGGTCCCTGCGGGTAACATCGCCCCATGGCCAAGCGATCGATCGTGACCTTCTTGTCCGACTACGGGCTGCAGGACGAGTTCGTGGGTGTATGCCACGGCGTGATGCTCGGCATCAAGTCTGATCTGCGCATCATCGACATCCACCACAACATCCTGCGGCAAGACGTGCGCCACGGCGCGGTCGTGCTCGAGCAGTCGATCAAGTTCATGCCCGATGCGGTCCACCTGGCCGTGGTCGATCCGGCCGTGGGAACCGAGCGTCGGGCGGTTGCCATCGAGACGCGTCACGGCACCATCTTCGTGGCCCCCGACAACGGGCTGGTGATCCCGGCCGTTAGAGAGTGCGGCGGAGTCAAGGCCGTGCACACGCTCACCAACCGCAGCCTCATGATGAGTCCCATGTCGGCGACCTTTCACGGACGAGACGTGTTCGCTCCGGCTGCCGCCCACATCGCCAACGGCGTCGCGATCAAGGAGTTCGGGCCGGAGCTTCCGGCGGATGAGCTGACCGAGCTCGAGATTCCCCGCGCATGGACGCACGACGACCACCTGCACGCCGAGGTGCTCCAGCTCGACCGGTTCGGAAATCTCCAGCTCAACTTCAGCCAGGAGTTGCTCCAAGACGTGGGAATGGCCGAGGGCAAGAGGGTAGAGATACGGATGGAGGGGCATCGTCTGCAGGTGCCCTTCGGCAAGAGCTTCGCGGACGTCGAAGTGGGGGAGTTCGTCTTGGTCGAGGACTCCTACGAGAAGCTGTCGCTCGCGGTGAACAAGGGGGATGCCGCCAATCGCCTTCAGGCGGGGGCCGGTTCGAACATCATCGTCGGGCCCTCGGTCGGGTAGCAGCAACCGATGACTCGAGGACGGCGCGTCCTGATCACGGGGGTTTCGAGCCATGTCGGGCAACGCTTGGCCGCGCGCTTCGAGCACGACGAGCGCGTCGAGGCGATGACCGGAGTCGACCTCGAGGAACCGCCGGGTCCCATCGACAAGCTCGAGTTCGTGCGCGCCGATATCCGCAATCCCCTGATAGCTCGCGTTCTTGATTCCGCCGCAATCGACACGATCATCCACACGAACATCACGTCGCATCCGAGCCGCCTTGGAGGCCGGTCCCAGATGAAGGAGAACAACGTCATCGGGACGCTTCAGCTACTTGCTGCCGCTCAGCGTTCCAAGTCGGTGACGCGTGTGGTCATGAAATCATCGACCGCGGTCTACGGCATGGGTCCTAAGGAGCCTTCGATTGTGCGCGAGGACCACGACAATCGCCACGCGCGCCTCTACGGGTACGGCAAGGACTGTGCCGAAGCTGAGACTTATGTCCGCGACTTCGCTCGTCGCCGTAAGGACGTCGGCGTCGTTATCCTTCGCACGCAGAGCCTCATCGGTCCGACCGTACGAACGAACATGACCGACTACCTCTCGCTTCCACTCATTCCCACCGCGCTCGGCTTCGACCCGCGTCTTCAACTGATACACGAAGAGGACGCGGTCGAGGCCTTTTCACTTGCGACGCACGAGACGGTGCGCGGTATCTACAACATCACCGGCGAGGGCGTTGTGTTCCTGTCCAAGGCGATACGGATGCTCGGGAAGGTCGCGGTACCGATGCTCTATCCGGCAGCCACCACGGCGAGCGTCATCCTGCGGCGTCTCGGAACCGTGGACTTTCCCTCCGACCAGTTGCAGTTCCTCATCTACGGCCGTGTGGTTGACCCGCGCCGGGCGCGCGCGGAACTTGGCTTCTCCCCCCGCTACACCACCGAGGGGGCCATCGTCGACTTTCGGGACCATCGCAACGGGGATAGACCCGGACCCGCCTCTGAACCGGCCTGGGAGCAAGACCCGGCCGGCGTCCCGCAGCAGCGGGCGGAATCTACGGAGAGCGTCTGATGCAAGACGCAGCCCGGGACGACAACGTCATTCGACTCGAGTCACGGCGCGATCCCCAGCGCTGTCAGGCCACCACCACCACGGGGCGGCCGTGCCGCAACTACGCGCTCCACGGCGAGGACTACTGCCGCGTGCACCAGCGCCAGAAGGCAAGCGCGGCGGGGTCCAGGTTCGAGCCGCGCGCGGCCGATGAGTTGTCGAGCGAGATCGCCGGCCCCGAGGCCGACCGGTCGGTGCTGGATAAGCTGCGCGCCTTCATGAATCGAAGGATTCACGGCGACTATCCGATCGACGAGTTCGGTTACGACCAGGAGTTGTCGCGCGAGATCTTGTTGCCGATGCTGCGACCGCTCTACAAGCATTACTTCAGGGTTCGAACTCTGGGAGTCGGGCGCATACCGAGTGAGGGTCCGGCCCTCCTGGTGGCGAATCATTCAGGAGCCATCCCCATCGACGCCGTGATGATGCAGTATGCCGTGGCGACCGAACATCCGGCCACGCGCGTCGTGCGAAACATAGGGGCCGATCTCGTCTGGGCGGCGCCCTTCGTCAGTCATTTGGCGCGCAAGGCCGGCAACGCGGTCGCGTGTGACGAGGATGCCTTGGCACTGCTCGAACGCGATCAACTCGTTGCGGTCTTTCCCGAGGGATACAAGGGGACGGGCAAGGGCTGGAGCGAGCGTTATCGCATGCAGCGGTTCGGCCGAGGTGGCTTCATCGAGGTTGCGCTCCGGGCACGAGTGCCAATCGTTCCCGTCGCAATCGTGGGGGCCGAGGAGGCGTTTCCCATGGTGGGCAACGCAAGAACCCTTGCGTCGCTGCTTCGCCTCCCGTACTTCCCGATCACCCCGACCTTTCCGCTGTTGGGTCCCCTGGGCCTGCTTCCGCTCCCGAGCAGATGGGTGATCGAGTTCGGCGAGCCGATTCCGATGGACCAGTACCCCGAGGACGCGGCCGACGACAGGATGTTCGTGTTCGACCTCACCGATTCGATCCGTGACCGGATCCAGCAAATGGTCTACAAAGGCCTGAGGTACCGAGGCAGCACCTTCATCTAAGCGATCCGGCGATGGGTTCGACAACGCAACTCGGTCCGGCGTTTGGTCTGCACCGAGCCCTTATCCGGCCCGCGATGGTCGACGAGACCCCCGAACCTTTTCGGTTCGTAGTGAGTCTTAGGACCGGCGGAAGAACAGAACAGGGGTCGCTATGAGACCGGCAGCCCAAGCGTGTGTGGCAACTGCAGCAGCCCTGCTGCTCGCGTCCTGCTCGACGCTGTCGGTAGACGAGACGGAGCCCACTCGAGGATCGGCGCGCGTCGAGGACCGCCTGCTGGTACGCATTCGTACCGGACTCGCGGTCCTCGATCCCAGCACCGGCACCATCGTCGCGGATGCGCCTCGCGCCATTACGTCCCCAGACTCCTCCTTGCTTTTCTCTGTTTCCGGTGGCAAGAGTCCGAGCTCGGTGACCACGATCGCAGCGTCCACCGGTCGCGCGTTGCACCGTGTCGCGGCCCCGAAGGGACTGCGTCCCGGAGTTGCGTCGGCCGGCGGCGAGCTGCTCGCATTCGCTCCACCACACGAGGAGGGTGCTACTCCGTGGCTGCCGGCCGGCAAGCGTCGCACGACGATCGCCGTGGTGTCGGCCGATGGCTCAGAGGAGACGGTGACCTATGACCTCGAGGGCAACTTCGAGCTCGAGGGTTTCTCCACGGACCTCCGGCAGCTCTTCCTTCTCCAGTACACGCCGGCCATGAACCCAACCCGCTACGGGCTCAGGCGTCTGCAACTAGGCTCGGGCAAGGTGCGCAGGATCGCCGCGGACAAGCAGAGGGCACCGGGGAGCATGCGGGGAACCGGGCGGATCGCCGCCTTCTCGCCCAGCGGACACGAGCTCTACACGCTTTACACGCAGCAGGGTCCCAACTACGCGCACGGGGGCAGCGGCGCCCCTGAGCCTGGTGACGTCTACGCCTTCGTGCACCTGCTCAACCTCGAGGGCGGCTGGACCCATTGCATCGATCTGCGAGCACCGTTCGGCACCGGCAGCGTGACGACTCATGCGATGGCCCTATCGCCGGATGGCGAGCGGCTTTTCGTTGCCGACCCGTCGTCGGGGGGTCTGGCGGTCATCGCACCGCTCGAGACCAAGGTGCTGAGATCCGTGACCCTCGACCTCGAGGCGCTGACCAGGGGTCGGGCGTCGGCGGCCGTGGGCGGAGACGGCACCCTGTACCTCGCGGGCGGCTCGGAAGTGCTCGTCATAGACGGTCAGACGCTGGCCATCGTCGAGAGGTGGAAGACGCGGCAGCCCGTATCGGGTGTCGGAGTCAGTTCCGACGGACGGCGACTCTACGCGGCGCTGCCGGGCAAACTGGCGGTGCTGGATGCGTCGACGGGAGCGCGGACCGGTTCGCTGCGCGTGCCGGGCATCGAGGGCTTCGTGGAAGTCATACCGGCGGACTGATCAGCCGCCGGTCAGACCCCAGAGGCGGATCACGCTCAACGTGCCTGCGATGGCGATGGCCGCGAGCAACAGCACGATCGCATAGAGGGTGTTACGTCTCATGAGTTCGAGGATACGGGCCTTTTCTGGCTGTGCTGTTCTTCATCTGCTGCTTCACCGAGGCCCTTGAAGCTCACGGCGAAGCGCCGGTCACACGACTCGCAGTAGTAGTCGGGTCCCTCGCCCGCCGGCTCGATCGATTGCTCCGCGCAGTAGGGGCAGAAAAACGGCACGGCTCGCACTATTGCTCGGCCTCGCTCTGACGCGACCGGCCCGACTTTCCGATGTTGTGTATCCCGCACTCGGTCTTGTCGGAGCCCTGCCAGCGACCCGCTCGCTCGTCGGACTCGCTCGCACCGGTCGCGCTGGTGCACGGCGCACACCCGATGGAGGCGAAGCCGAGCTCGAGCAGCGGGTGGGTCGGGATGTCGTGCTCCTCGATGTACCGGTTGACGTCGGTTTTGGTCCAGTTCGCGAGGGGATGGAGTTTCAACACCTCTCGACCCGAAACGAGTTGCTGATCCTCGATGATCGGAGTGCCGGCGCGCAGCTGCGACTGATCGCGCCTGAGGCCCGAGATCCACCCGTCGAACTCCTCGAGCGCTCGCTGCAGGGGCTCGACCTTGTTGATGAAGCAGCACTTGTCGGGATCGCTCCGGTAGAGCTCGAAGCCGTAAGTGAGGTTCTGCTCGCGCACACTTCCGTGCTTGCCTCGCAGATCGACGATGTTCAGGTCCCACATATCCACGATCCGGTTCTTGAACGCGATTGTTTCGTCGAAATGGAAGCCTGTGTCGAGGAACAGCACCGGCAGATCTCTTCGGATGCTCTGCAGCATGTGCAACATGACCAGACCCGATGACTGAAACGACGTGGCGATGGCCAGGCGGTCGACCGTCTTGGCGGTCCAGGCCAAGATCTCGTGCGGGTGAGCGCGCTCGAACGCATCGAGATCAATCGTTGGAGCGACGCGGTTCAGCTGAGCCAGGTTCACGACGCGCGCGCCTCCGCAAGGATGCCCGGAGCAGGGGGGAGTCCCAGGAAGTCGGGCTTGGCTCCGAAAGCGCGTAGCTCTGCGTCGCTGAGGCGGTTCACGAAAGTCGAGAAGGTGTCGTCGTGACGTCTCGAGCTCAGATAGCGCCCGACGAGCGTTTCGACATAGGGACCCAGCTCGTTGCCGAGCACCTTCACGCCCTTCACTTTTCTTCCAAACGCTCTTTCGGATCCAAGATGTCCACCTAGATGCACGAGGAACGCCTCGACCTTGCGTTTGATCTCGATGGGATGTCCGGCCCCGTCGGTTGCGTGGGCTCGCTCGCTCACCTGGCAGCCCATGAGCCCGATGTCCGCGGTCTGGTAGCGCGCGCACGAGTTGGGACAACCGTTCACGTTGATGCGAAGGTCCTCTTGGAAGTCGGGCAGTCGCTCTTCGAGATAGCGGTACAGCTCGGTCGCTCGTCCCTTGGTCTCGACGATGGCCAGCTTGCAGAACTCGATGCCCGTGCACGCCATGGTTCCGCGCCGCCAGGCGCTGGCTTCGACCGGCAGGTTGATCGTGTCGAGTTCTTCGATGAGGTCCGCAACGCGCTCGGTGGGCACGTCGAGGATGACCATCTTCTGCTGGGTCGTGGTTCGCATACGGCCCATACCGTACTTGTTGGAGAGCCGCGCGACCGCACGAAGTTGGTGACCCGCGAGCCGGCCCGCCCGGGGGGCGAAGCCGACGTAGTAGGCGCCGTCGCGCTGGGGCCACACCCCCGCGTGCTCCCGGTGCGAGGTTCTCGAGGGGGGCGGCTCGGGTAGATCGTCGAGCTCGAACCCCAGTTGTTCCTGGAGGACGGCGCGAAATCTCTCGGCCCCCCAGTCGTTGACCAGGAACTTCAAGCGCGCTCGGTTGCGTGCCCTGCGATAGCCGTGATCCCGAAACACCGCGGTCACTCCCAGCACGACCGGCACGACTTGCTCTGGTGCGATGAAAGCCCCCAGACGCTTGGCGAACATCGGATTGGTCGAGAGCCCACCTCCTACCCACAAATCGAAGCCTCTACGTCCATCCGGGTGAACCGCTCCCACCAGGGCGAGGTCGTTGACCTCGTGCTGGCAGCACTGATGGGCGCATCCGGAGATGGAGATCTTGTACTTGCGGGGCAGGTTCGAGAACTCGGGGTTGCCGGCGAGCTTCGCGTTCGCCTCGATGAGGACCGCCGATGCGTCGATCACCTCCGAAGCGTCTACCCCCGCAAGCGGGCAACCGAGGATATTTCGGGGCGTGTCCCCGCAGGCCTCCGTCGTGGACAGGCCGACGCCCTCGAGCTCGGCCCATATCTCGGGCAGCTGCTCGATGCGAATCCAGTGGAGCTGGATGTTCTGCCGGTCGGTCACGTCGGCGACGTCACGCCCGAAGCGCTGGGCCAGCGATCCGATGACCTCCGCCTGCTCCGAGGTCAGCTGGCCCCCTGGGATGCGGATTCGGAGCATGAAGTAACCGTCGGACTCCGGCCGCTGCGTGTAGAGCCCGTGCCAACGGAAGCGGTTGCGGAGGTCCGACGGCCAGATGGAGCCGAATCCTTGGGTGGCGTAGATGCGCTCGATGCGGGGGCGGACGTTGAGGCCGTCGTCCTCGCGTTTGGCCTGCTCGGCCGGGTTCAGAGGCTCCCGGTAGCCGAGGGCCCACTGGCCCTCGGAGCGCTGCCGTGGGGGGGTGCGCTCGCAGCCGCAATCGTGGCACACGGTAGATCTGTCTCTCTCGCTCGATGCTCCGGCGTCCCGAGCGACGCTGCCCGGCGAGCAAGTTTTCTACTGTGTAAACAGTATGAAGTCAAACGGCCCCCGCAGCTCCGAGGGGGGCCCGCCGACCGAGGGGGCCGGGGGTGACACCCTCTGCTTACTTGCGGCTGATCTGCCGGGTCAACTCGGAGATGTGCCGCTCGAGCTGAGGCAGCCCCTCCGCCTTGCCCACGCACAGCGCGACACCGGCCCGGCGGGCCTCCCGCTCGATCGTGGGACTCAGATAGGCGCTGTAAAGAATGATCGGCTGTTCGTGGCGGCGGGAGCGGATCCGGCGGGCGGCCTCGAGTCCGTCCATCTGAGGCATCTGGTAGTCCATCACCACGACGTCGGGGTCGTGCTTATCGGTGACGAGAATCGCTTGAGCGCCCGAGCCCGCTTCTCCAACCACCTCGAATCCGTCGATTTGTAGCATTTCGACCAACATGGCCCGCACGTGCTCGGTGTCGTCGACGACCACCACTTTTGCTCCCACCGGCGACCTCCGTCACTCGGGTGGGGGAAACGCTCAGCTCCGGGGCAGCCCCTTCGATATACGGCTGCGTCCCTTCAAGCGCTCCTCCACGTACACGCGGTTGCGGGCCAACATCTCGACTAGCTCGTGCGGCCGTTGCACGAAGCGGTTCACGGACAGTTCGAGCGAGATGGCTCCCGCGTACTTCGTTCGACGCAACTCGGCCAGTAACCTTTCCAGCGGAAGAATTCCACGTCCCAGTTCCAGGTGCCCGTCTTTGCCGTCACCCGCATTGTCGCTGAGATGGATGTGGACCAGGCGAGGCAACAGGGTCTTATATGAGGTCAGGATGTCCTCGCGGGATACCGACAGGTGGCTGGTGTCGAGAGCGACGTGGGGGGCCTCGTCGACCAGCTCGGCCGGGTCGAGCCAGCGGTAGCCGCGCAGCTTCCTGCCGGCCATCCACTTCGGATACATGGTTTCGATCGCAACCATGATCCCGGTCTCCTCGTGGGACTGCTCGGCGCTTTGGGTGACCCAGTTCGCGTAGCTCCTCTCCCACAGGAACGGGGGATGAACGACGAGCGTGTCGGCGCCGACGGCCAAGCACATCTCGATGCCGCGCTCGATCTTGCCGATCGGGTCCATGCCCCACACGTTCTTGGTGATGACCAGAAAAGGCCCGTGAACTGCGGCAATGTGCAGTCCTCGCTCGCCGGCGAGCTTCAGAGGAATGTCCGGCTCGTGCGTCTTGGTGTCGCGCGTGACCATCAGCTCTATCTCGGTGAAGCCGGCTGCCGCGATGTCATCCATGGCGCGTTCGAGCTCGAAGGCCCAGAAAGGACCCGTGGAGCATTGCACCGGTTGGGGGTTGATCGCAGCCATGGGTCACGATGTTCGCACGTTCGCAGCGGAGCGCGCTTGCGCCAGACGCGGCAAGCGCTTCCGGACTCGGGTTCCGGAAGCGCCTGGCCGCCTTGCTGAGTCCTTGGGAGGTGGACCGGCTTGGGGCGGGCTGGGAGGCTCAAAGCAGAGCGACGCCCTAACCGGGTGCCGCCTGACATCCCCGAACCTCGTCCGGACTCTAAGCTCAATGTCGGAGCGTTCGAGGACTTCCTTGAGTGCAGACGTTCAGAATCCTGCAGAAAGAGACTCGTTCAGGAGCCGGACCGGCCGAAGGACGTCTCCGAGCGGCCGCGACAGCGGATGCGTTCGAGGGCGTCCGGGCGCAGAATCCTCAGTCTTCGGCCCCTGTAGTCGACCACCCCCTCGTCCTTGAACAGCCTGAGGGTGCGGTTTGCGCTCTCACGACACATCCCGGCGAGCCCTCCGAGATCGGCCTGCGGAAGCGCGACCTCGAGTTCGACGGCCCCGTTGCGAACGCAGCCAACGAGATCCGCCAGGTCGAGGAGCCGGCCCGCGAGCCGCGCCGCCAGCTCGCTGCCCGTTCGTTCGAGTGCGGTGTCGGTGATCCAGCGAGTGCGCCGAGCCAGGGCCCTGGCGAGTTCGACTGCGGCTGCGGGATTGCTCTCGAGGAGCCGGACGAAGGTATCGGCGTCGAAGCCCAAGACGGTCGTACCCATGGCCGCGACCGCGTCGAGGGGTTGCGGATAGCCGTCGAGCGCGGCGACGTCGCCGAGCACATCTCCCGCCAGGCCCAGGCACAGGATCGTCTCGCGGCCCTCGGCATCGTGCGCCGTCATCTTGACGACGCCCGAGCACACGAGATGGGCTCGACGCCCGCGATCGCCCGACAAGTAGAGGCGCTCGCCCGCAACGAGGCGTCGAGGAACCGCGCGCTCGAGCAGACGAGTGCGATCGCGCGGGCGCAGGGCATCCAGCACGGGGGATGTCGGCAGATGAAACACGGGCTACCTCCACTGTCGTGTCGGGCCGTCGGGCCCGTTGACTCCGGCACGTCGAGGCGCGGAAAAGGGGCAGGCGCACAACGCCTGCCCCTCCTCGGGATCAAGCCTAGGCGATGAGCGCCGAATGTCCAGACCCAATTGCTGCACGCTGGTCAGACGGTCGGTCGCGAAATCCGAGACCTCGGCTGCATGCTGCATACAGTGTTTCCGGGAGTTGCTCCAAGGTTGCTCCAAGGGCTCGAAGGGAGAGTCGTGGCCACACAGCTCATCACGCGAGGCTCGCTGCGCGACGAGATCGTCGAGCGCCTTCGCCTCTTGCTGGTCGAAGGCGAGCTTGCCCCCGGCGTCCGGATCAACGAATCGATCCTCGCGCGCGAGCTCGGGGTGAGTCGCACCCCTCTGCGTGAGGCGTTGTTGCTGCTGTCCGCGGAAGGTCTCGTCGTGTGTGAGCCCGCGCGCGGTTTCATCTGCGCGCCGCTGACGCTCGAACAAGCGCGCGACGCTTTTCCCATTCTCGCCGCGCTCGAGATTCTGGCTCTGCGCAGCGCTAAGGGTGTCGCCCTGCAGAGGCTCGACCAGCTTCGCCGGCTGCACGCCGAGTACGAGAGCGCCGCGACGCTAGAGGAGGCCAGGGCGCTCGACGAGCGGTGGCACCTAGCGCTCACCTCCGGCTGCTCCAACCACACTCTCCAGCTCCAGCTTGGGAGACTTCGAGCGCTCGAGCGGCGCTATTTCTCGGCCACGGCCGGGGTCGCTGGACGCTGGCCTCAGCCCTCGTGGATCTTTCAACACGCCGCGGTGATGGAGGCCGTCGATTCCGGCGACACCGACGCGGCCTGCGCTGCCCTCGAGCGGCACTGGACGGCAACCACCAGAGAGCTGATGAGCGCGCTGGCGCGTGCTAGTCGCTAGCCGAGAGATCGAGCTCCCAGGTTTGTCCCACCAGATCGTGACCGAAGCTGTGGTGAGCATCTTCGTCGACTAGCTGGAAACCGGCTCGCTCGTACAACCGTCGCGCTTCCACGAGGACATCGTTGGTCCACAGTGTCATTCGCTCGTAGCCGCGGTTTCGGGCGAAACGAATGCACTCCTCGACCAGGCGGCTTCCTATCCCAAGGCCTCGGGCACTCGGTTCGACCAGCAGCAAACGCAGTTGCGCGGTGGCATCGTCTTTCTTGACGCAGAAGACGCACCCCACCGGCTCGCCGTCGAGCTCCGCGATCCACGCGCCGTCCCTTTTCAGGTCACGATGCTCGATGTAGTCCACTACGATGCGCGCGACCAGCGACTCGAAGGTCTCGTCCCAACCGTAGGCGCGCGCGTACTGCGCACCGTGCCGCTGCACGACCCAGCCGAAGTCACCCGGTCCCGGTTGCCGAATGACGATCGCAGGGACTGTTTCCGAGCCCTCGAGGAGCGCTCGAATGAGGCCCATGGCCTCGACCAAGCGACGTTGACCATCATCATCGAGTCTCGACAACAGGTGGTCGATCTCGTGAGCCGAACGTTCGTCAAGCAGAGCGAAGACTGACCGACCGCGCTCGGTGAGAGTGATGATTCGCCGCCGTCCGTCGGCAGATGAACGCGCGCGCGCCACGAGTCCGTCACTCTCGAAACGCGCCAGGATGCGGCTGAGATAACCGGCGTCGATGTCGAGCGCCCGGCGCAGGTCGGCGACCTCGGAGGCATCCCGCTGCGCCAACTCGAAGATCACCCTCGCTTCGGTCAACGAGTACGGCGTGTCGAGCAAGCCCCCTCGCAGGGCCCCGATCACGTTCGTATAGAAGCGGTTGAACTCGCGGACCATCCCGATCCTGGTCGGCGGTACCAAGTGCATGACCTTTCTCAACTAATTGGTTGACAGAGTCAAATGATAGCTCGGTGGGCGGCCCTGCGCCGGGAGGGCCGCCGTAGCGACGGGGGCGCGCGAGGATTGGCGTCATGAACTCACGATCACCGGCTCGGTCCCCCGAGGGGGATGCGGGGCCGCGCGCCGTGAAGGGGCTCCGCGTGACCCTCATCGTGGGCCCTGCCCTGGCCGTGATGGCGCTGCTGGCATGGGCGACCTTCGCCGACGGCGGGGCACCTCAGCCCGGTGATTCCGCCCCCGGCTTCGCGGCCGAGCGCCTCGACGGCACGGGCTCCCTGGCACTCTCCGACTTCGAGGAGGCGCCTCTGGTAATCAACTTCTGGGCGTCGTGGTGTGTCCCCTGCGAGGACGAGGCGCCGCTGTTCAACACCATGGCCGAGCGCTATGAGGGCGAGGTCGCCTTTCTCGGAGTCAACATCAAGGACACGCCACGGGACGCCAGGGCCTTCGAGCGACGCTTCGAGCTGAGCTATCCAAGCGTGCGGGACGACGGCGCCATCGAGAACGACTACGGGTTGACGGGCCAGCCGGAGACCTTCTTCATCTCCGCCGACGGCACCATCGTCGAGCACGTGGCGGGGGCCGTGACCGATGCCGTTTACCTGCAGGCGTTGCTCGACGACCTCGTGGCGAGCGCGCGCTGATGGCCGACCCGAGCATCCCCATCGCCTTCGCCGCCGGGCTCGCCTCGTTTCTTTCGCCCTGCGTGTTACCGCTCGTGCCCGGCTACATCTCCTACATGTCGGGCCTCAGTGCGACCGAAGAGAGCGAACGCGCGAGCTTGAGAGCGGGTGCCGTCTCGCTGGCTTTCATTGCGGGCTTCACGGCCGTGTTCATGGCCCTGGGTCTGACGGCGACGTTGCTGGGGCACTACCTCCGACAGAACCAGGAGCTGCTGTCGCAGGCCGGCGGCGTGCTGATCATCTTGCTCGGGCTGGTGTTCATTGGGGTCATCAAGCTGCCGTGGCTCTATCGAGAGAAGCGGTTCCATCCCCGGCCGGGCGCGGGCATGGCCGGCAGCGCGCTGCTCGGAGCCACCTTCGCCTTCGGATGGAGTCCCTGCATCGGAGCGACCCTCGGGGCGGTGCTCACCATGGCGGCGGGCCGGGGAGCCTCCGGCGGCGTCGGAGAGGGAGCGCTGCTGCTGCTGGTGTACTCCATGGGGCTCGGGGTGCCTTTCCTGCTCGCCGGTCTGGGGGTGAGCCGCCTCACCGGCGCGGTGGCGTGGCTCCGGCGGCATACCCGAACCATCAATCTGGCGAGCGGGGCTCTGCTGGTGCTGGTCGGGCTGATGTTCCTCTCGGGGCAGTTCTTCCAGCTCTCGATCTGGTTCCAGAGAACCTTTCCCGAGGTCCCCTTCAGCCTCTAGCCTCTTAGAGGGTTCTTGGATTGGAAGCCATAATGGAAGCATCACTTGTCACCTTCCCCGCAATCAAGATATATGTTCCAGTATTAGAGGGGATACTGGAAGATATTAAGGTAGATTCAAGCTAAGTGGAAACCACAGGGACGTGATTCAAGTAACCCAAGGAGAAGTGGAACGTGGATCTCGAGCTGTTTGGGAAGTCTCCAATAGGGCGGCTGGTTCCAATATCTGGTACTGACGCCCGGGGCCGACCATATGACCACTTTGCCTATGTCCCTCAGCCGTTGCCAGACGAGATCGAACTTAGCGCGGCCACGTGGAACGTCGTCGCCCAAGCAGGGATCGCCCTCGGCCGATTGGATGGGGAAGGACGCAGGCTCCTCAACCCGAGCAATCTTGCGAGGCCACAGATCAGAGAGGAAGCCATCAGTTCTTCCGCACTGGAAGGAACGTTTACGACGCTTCCTCAGGTCCTCCAAGGGGAGTTGCTAGAAAGAGAGCAGTCCTCAGACGTGCGAGAGGTCCTAGACCACATCGCCGCGGCTGAACTCGGCTTCGCTGCCATCAACCAGGGGCAACCTCTTAGCATCAACTTGATACGCCGCCTGCATGCTCGCTTGATGCTGAGCGACCGTCAGTGTCCCGCCAGCGAAAAGGGCGAGATACGCCAGCGACAGAATTTTGTTGGGCCGCGCCCTGACTCGGAGATCGCAGCATCATTCTTTGTGCCGCCACCGCCAGGCGAAGAACTACGCCAAGGCCTATTTCACTGGGAACGATGGATTCATGGAGAGGATATCAACCTTCTTGTTCGAATGGCGGTAGGTCACTACCAGTTCGAGGCTCTGCACCCTTTCTTCGATGGCAACGGCCGGGTAGGGCGTTTGGCGGCGGTCCTTCTCCTCCTGCATACAGGGGACCTTTCGGTGCCCTTGCTAAACATCTCCCCATACCTAGAAGTGCGCCGGACCGAGTACCGGGAGCATCTTCGAAACGTCAGTGTCACCGGAGACTTCGACGACTGGGTGAAGTTCTTTTGCCAAGGTGTCAAGGTGCAGTCGGAAAGCGCACTTGAAAAATCCAACAGCTTGCTCGAACTGAGGGAGCAGATGGTTCGTGAGTTGCGAGCTAAGAGCGTCAGGGGAAAGGCAATCGAAATAGCCGAGGATTTAGTGGGCTTTCCGGTCGTCACCACAACGGACGTGAGAGACCGATACAACATCTCCTATCAGGCCGCAAGTAACGCCATCGGGGTCCTCGTGGAGGCGGGATACCTGGACTCTCTCACTCTCCACGCAAATCGGAGGGTCTTCCTGGCCCCTGCCGTCCTTCAGATTCTCGAGGGGATTTGACCGGGTGAGCCAAGTCAGCCGTTCCCCACCCTGGTACCCGGCGCACAAATTCACAGATTTTTTGTTGTGGCTGGGGCGAATCCGGCAAAAGCGCAGGTCAGGCCCGATATTGCGGTTTGTGATTGTACTCACAAGCCCGTAAGATGCGGACCTATGCGCAACCGACCGATTCCCGAGGCGACCGTCGCCCGGCTCCCGATGTATCTCCGCTCGCTGCTCGATCTCGCCGAGAGCCACGGCGCGCTAACGGTCAGCTCCGAGGAACTCGCCCGCCTCGCCGGCGTCAACGCCGCCAAGGTGCGCAAGGACCTCAGCTATCTCGGCAGCTACGGGACCCGCGGCGTCGGCTACGACGTCGAGTACCTCCTCTACCAGATCACGCGCGAGCTTGGCCTGACCCAGGACTGGCCCACGGCCATGATCGGGATCGGAAACCTGGGCCGTGCGCTCGCCTCCTACAAGGGGTTCGCGGAGCGCGGGTTTCGCATCACCGCCCTGTTCGACTCCGACGACGCAGTCGTGGGCGAAGAGGTCGGGGGCATCATCGTGCGGCACATCGACGAGCTCAAGGAGGCCGTTGCGGAGGAGGGGCTGTGCATCGGCATCATCTCCACGCCTCCGGCGGCCGCCCAGGAGGTTGCCGAGAAGCTGGTTGACGCGGGCATCAAGTCGATTCTCAACTTCGCTCCTTCGCACGTAAACGTTCCGCCCGACGTCAACGTGCGCAAGGTCGACCTCTCGGTCGAGCTGCAGATCCTCAGCTTCTACCAGCAGCGAACCAAGGCGATCGAGACGGCGCGCGAGGCCAATCGCCGTCTCGAGAACCAGCAGACCGACCGAAGGTAGGTTCGACCCGTGTCCATCGTGGTCGTGGGGCTCAACCACAAGACCTCTCCCATCAGCCTGCTAGAGCGCCTCGCCATCCCCGACGAACGACACGCCAAGGCTCTTGGCGAATTGAGGAACTGCGAGCACGTCACCGAGGGCGTCATCCTCTCGACCTGCAATCGCGTCGAGGTTTACGCGAGTGTCACGAAGTTTCATCCCGGAGCGCAGGCCCTGCGCAACTTCCTGAGCCAGTTCTGCCATGTCGCCCCGGAGGACTTCAGCGACCACCTGTACACCTACTTCGATGAGGGCGCGGTGTCGCATCTGTTTCGCGTGGCCGCCGGAGTCGATTCGCTCATCGTGGGGGAGTCCGAGATTCTCGGACAGGTCCGCAGGGCCATCTCCTTTGCGGAAGACGAGGATTGCGTCGGACGCAATCTGCGCCGCGCGTTCGGTCAGGCGCTCAGCGTCGGCAAACGTGCCCGCAGCGAAACGGAGATCTCTCGCAACCCGGTGTCGATATCGTCGGCCGCCGTGGAACTGGCGCGGCGCGCGTTTGCGGAACAGACGCTCGAGGACAAGAGGGTCGTGATCGTGGGTGCCGGGAAGATGGGGCGGCTGGCCGTGCGGGCGCTGCAAGCCGCCGGCGCTACCGAGACCATCATCGTCAATCGCGGCGAGGAACGAGCACAGAGCCTTGCCGACGCGTACGGCGTGCAGTCGCGCTCCCTTGCGGACCTCCCCGACGTGCTTGCGAGGGCCGATATCGTCATCTGCTCCACCACCGCTCCCGGGACGGTCCTCGATCACAAGACCGCACGAGAGATGGCCGACCGCCGCGAGCGACCCGATGACCTGTTCATCGTCGACATCGCCGTGCCGCGCGACGTCGATCCTTCGGTGGCGGAGATCGACGGGATCGTGTTGCGCGATATCGAAGATCTACGCGCGCTGGTCGAGAACAACATCGGCGGACGTCTCGACGAGATCTCCAAGGTCGAGGACATCATCGCCACAGAGCTGGAACGTTTCGTTCGTTGGGAGCGCGCCCTCGAGGTCGCGCCTGCGATAGCACGACTGGTCGACAGGTCCGAAGCGGTGCGCGTCGCAGAGCTCGAACGATTCAGGGCTCGAATGGGCGCGCTCACTCCCGAGCAGAGCGAGGTCATCGATCAGATGACCCGGCGCATCGTCAACAAGATCCTGCACACACCGCTGAGCAAGTCCAAGGAGATCGCCAGCTCCACCCAGGGGCACGTTTACCTCGAGGCGCTGTACGAGCTCTTCGAGCTCGAAGATGACCTCTAAATGGCCCCCCCCGATCGCATCGTCATAGCGAGCCGGGGCTCGCAACTGGCGCTGCGCCAGACGGAGCTACTAGCGGCGCGCATGCGTGCGGAGAGGCCCGAGACAAAGATCGAGATCCTCACCGTCAGCACCAGGGGCGACAACGACAAGCAAAGGTCTTTTGCCGCCTTTGGGGCCAAGGGCATCTTCACTACGGAGGTTTCGCGGGAGGTGCTCGCCGGCAACGCGGACGTGGCCCTTCATTCCGCCAAGGACCTCACCGCGGAGGTTGCGCCCGAGGCCGCGTTGATCTGTATCCCGGCGCGCGCCGACGCGCGCGACGTTGTCGTCGGTGGCAACGGTGACACCGGCGAGGAGCGGCTCGGATCACTCCCTTCGGGGGCGCGCGTAGGGACGTCGAGCATGCGCCGGCGGGTGCTGCTCACTGAGCTGCGACCCGATCTCGAGGTGGTCGAGTTTCGCGGGAACCTCGACACGCGCCTGCGGAAGGTCGCCGCCGGAGAGGTTGACGCCGCCGTCTTAGCCGCGGCCGGCATCGAGCGTCTCGGCGCGCTCGTCGAGGCCGATTTCGGCCCCCTCGAGGCGACGCGCTGGGTCCCTGCGCCGGGGCAGGGGGCCCTCGCCGTCGAGGCCCTCTCCGAGCGCACCGACCTGGCTGTCCTCTTCGGCCCCCTGGAGAGCCCCTCGGCCGCCGCCGAGGTCGCCTGCGAGCGCGCCTTCTCCCGGAGGCTGGAGGGAGGTTGCACCGTTCCGCTCGGTTGCCATGCCCAGTCGAGTAAGCAAGGCTTGCTGGTTACGGGCATGCTGGGCTCACCCCACACGGATCAGGTGCTGCGCGACCGGATATCCGGCCCGGCGATCGAAGCCGGGGCGCTGGGTAGCGAGCTCGCCGAAGCGATCCTCGCGGCCGGAGGCGCCGAGATTCTCGAGGACATCAAAGCCGAGGAGATACAACGGAGCTGAAGACGCACAGGGCAGGACGCGTGTACTTGGTGGGCGCCGGTCCGGGTGACCCCGGGTTGGTGACCGCGCGCGGGCTCGAGCTTCTGCGAGCCTGTGACGTCTGTCTGTACGACCGGCTCGTGGCGCGCGAGTTGCTCGAGGAGGCGCCGCAGGCCGAGCGCATCTTTGTCGGCAAGAAGCCGGGCGAGGAGCATTCGCGGCAACTGGTAGCCGATGCCTTGATGATCGAACGCGCCAAGGCGGGTGCAATGGTGGTCCGGCTCAAGGGCGGCGACCCCTTCGTTTTCGGACGCGGGGGCGAAGAGCTCGAGCTTCTCGCCCAATCGGGTGTGCCCTTCGAGGTCGTGCCCGGCGTTACGTCGGCGATCGCGGCGGCCTCGTACGCGGGGATTCCGGTCACGCACCGGGGGACCGCGGCGAGCTTCGCGGTGCTAACGGCGAACGAGGAAGCAGAAGGCTCGATCGCGTGGGATCAGATGGCGGCGGGACCGGACACTCTCGTGTTGATGATGGGCGTCCGCTCTCTGCGCCGGGTGACGGCTCGACTGATCGACGGAGGACGAGATTCGAACACCCCGGCGGCGGTCGTGGAGTGGGGAACGCTCCCGCGCCAGCGCGTCGTCGCCGGAACGCTCGACAAGATCGCGGCCCTCGCCGCCGAAGCCGACATCAAGTCGCCGGCCACCGTTTTCATTGGCGAGGTCGTGCGGCTGCGCGACGCAATCTCCTGGTTCGAGCAGCGTCCGTTGCACGGCCTGCGCATCGTCGTGACCCGCGCGCAACACCAAGCCGCAGCTTTCGGAGACATCCTGCGCGAAGCGGGGGCCGAGGTCGTCTACTTCCCGACGATCGAGATCGCCGACCCCGAGACCTTCACGGATGTCGATCTCGCCGCCAAGAAACTGGCCGAAGGCCTCTACGCGTGGGTGGTGTTCACCTCCGCAAACGGTCTCGAAAAGTTCTTCGAGCGCGTGGACGCGCGTGGTTACGACGCGCGTGCCTTCTCTCGAACCAAGGTTGCGGCGGTCGGACGAGTCACCGAGGATCTGCTCGCAGAGCGTGGCATCAAGGCAGATTTCGTCCCGGACACCTTCACCGCCGAGGCCCTGGCAGAGAACATGGACCGTGGTGTCGGGCGCGTGCTGTTGCCTCGTGTCGAGGGTGGGCCGCGCGACATCGTCGAGACGCTGAAGGGTTCGGGATGGACCCCCGAGGAGTGTGCCACCTACCGCAACGTGCTTGGTTCGCCGTCTCGCTCTGCGCTCAACCGGGTGCGTTCGGGTGCCTTTGACGTAGTCACGTTCGCCAGCGCGTCCGCAGTGCGCGCTTTCGTCGAGCTCGCCGGCGCGCCCGAGGAGCTCGGACTTGGAGGTGATAGCGAGCCGGGCCTGTTCAACATCGCCTGCATCGGGCCCGCGACCGCCGCCGCCGCCGAGGAGCTCGGCTTGCGCGTCGACGTCGTGGCCACGGAGCACACCGCCGGCGGCCTGAGAGACACTCTCATCGCTCACTTCTCCGTTGCGACGACTGAGGCCGAGCCGGACGGTGATGAGAGAATGGATCAATGAGTTCCTTCCCTTCCTACAGGCCTCGGCGCTTGCGGCGTACCGCCGGGCTTCGCCGGGCCTTCACCGAGACCACGCTTGCACCCTCGCATCTGGTGGCGCCGCTGTTCTTGAAGGAAGCGATAGCGGAGCCCGAACCGATCTCCTCGATGCCGGGACACGTGAAACACACCTTGGATAGCCTGGTCAAGGAGGGGCGTGAGCTTGCCGAACGGGGCGTGGGAAGCGTCTTGCTGTTCGGGATTCCACAACACAAGGACGAACGGGGGAGCGAGTCGCACAACCCCGGCGGCATTCTGCAGCAGGGGCTGCGCGCGCTGAAAGACGAGCTTGGTGACGAGATCTGTGTGATCGCAGATCTTTGCATGTGCGAGTACACCGATCACGGTCACTGCGGAGTCGTTCGTGGCACCGAGGTGGACAACGACTCCACCATCGAGATCTACGGTCGCATCGCCGTGAGCCAGGCTTCGGCGGGGGCCGACCTCGTCGCTCCGAGCGGCATGATGGACGGGCAGGTGGGCGCGATTCGCTCAGCCCTCGACCGCGAAGGGCACGAGTCGACCGCGATCCTGGCGTACTCGGCCAAGTACGCGTCGAGCTTCTACGGCCCCTTCCGTCAGGCGGCAGAGGGCGCGCCGCAATTCGGCGACCGGCGCGGCTACCAGCAGGATCCCGCGAACTTCTCCGAAGCCTTGATCGAGGTCGAGCTCGACATCGCCGAAGGAGCCGACGCGGTCATGGTCAAACCCGCGCTCGGCTATCTCGATGTCGTGCGCGCGGTCAAGCAACGTTTCGGCCTGCCGACCGCGGCCTACAACGTGTCGGGTGAGTACTCGATGCTGATGGCCGCCGCCGAGCGAGGCTGGCTCGACGAGCGACGGGCAACTCTCGAGGTGCTGACCTCGATCCGCAGGGCCGGTGCCGATCTCGTGATCACCTATCACGCCAAGAAGGCCGCCGAGTGGCTCACCTAGAGAGTCCGGACGGAGCCTTTCCCGAGGGGCATGGCCTCGACCACACTCGCTCGGCCAAGCTCTTCACCGAGGCGCTGAACCTCATGCCGGGCGGCGTCTCGTCGCCGGTGCGGGCCTTCGGCGCGGTGGGCTCCGAGCCGTTCTTCGTGCAGAGCGCCTCCGGGGCGACCATCACCGACGTCGACGGTAACCAGTACATCGACCTCGTCCAGAGCTGGGGCGCGCTGTTGTTCGGGCACGCTCATCCCGAGATCGTTCGTGCCATCGCGGATGCGGCTGCGCGCGGCACGTCGTTCGGCACTCCGAGTGAGCTCGAAGTCGAGATGGCGCGCACCGTCGTCGAGATGGTTCCGGGTGTCGAGCGGGTGCGCTTCGTTTCGTCGGGAACCGAAGCCGGGATGAGCGCAGCGCGACTGGCGCGCGCGGTTACCGGACGAGACAAGCTCCTCAAGTTCTCCGGGTGCTACCACGGTCATGTCGACGCGCTGCTCGTGCAGGCCGGCTCGGGCGTGGCGACGCTGGGCATCCTGGGTACGCCCGGAGTGACCGAGGGCACCGCGTCCGACACGGTGACGTGCGAGTACAATGACCTCGACGCGGTGAGGGAGGCCGTCGAGCCCTTCGCAGATCAGGTCGCCGCCATCCTGGTCGAGCCGGTCGCCGCCAACATGGGACTGGTGGTGCCCCACGACGGTTTCCTCGAGGGACTGCGCTCCATCGCCGACGATATCGGCGCGCTGCTGGTCTTCGACGAGGTCATCACCGGCTTTCGGCTGGGTGCCGGGGGAGCACAGCAGCGCTTCGACGTGCGCGCCGACCTCGTGCTGCTGGGCAAGATCATCGGCGGAGGATTGCCGGTCGGTGCCGTCGCCGGACCGGCCGAGCTGCTCGATCAGTTTGCGCCGGCCGGACCGGTCTACCAAGCGGGGACGCTGTCGGGCAATCCCGTCGCGCTGGCCGCGGGGCTGTCGAACCTGCAGATGATCCAGGCCGATCCTGGAATCTACGGCCGGCTTCAAGAGCGCGCTCGGTCCTTGGTTCGGGGGCTGATCGATGCCGCCGACCATGCCGCCACAGTCCCGCTCTATGCCGCGGCGATCGGGGGCCTGGCCGGGTTCTTCTTCTCGCAGGACGAGGTCACCAACTATTCGCAGGCGGTGGCCACTTCGGAGGAAACCTACGGGCGCTTCTTCAGGAGCATGCTCGAACGCGGCGTCTTCCTGCCCCCGTCCCGTTTCGAGGCGCTCTTCCTCGGCGAGGCCCACACCGAGGATCACATCGATCACATCGTCCACTCCGCAGCCGATGTCCTCGCCACGATCCGATAAGCCGGCCCGCGACGAAGGGCGGAACTCCCGCGCTGGGTCACCTCAGGATTCGTTGATCCAAAGGTGGTGGGCTCGTGTCGAGCCATGGCGCCGGCTGATGCTCGGCGGGGCCGTCATCCTGCTGCTGGGGGCGGCGCTCAGCGCGCGCTTCGGAAACGCCTTCCCCGACTCGGCCTTGTTCGCCGCCAACGTCGGAGGTTATCTACTGCTTGCCCTGGGGTTCGCGCAGTTCTTCCGCGATCGCCGTAGAAAGTAGGTTCCCGCGACTCGGTCGAATGACTATTCAGGGTTTCTCTGCACTCAGGGCTTCCCATGAGCCCTCAGCGCACAGAAAGGACGAGTTCGTCTCCCGAGCGGAGCCCCAGCGACTGGGAGGGAGCTAGTCCTCCTTGCCGAGGAAGATGGCGAGAATGATGCAGACGACGACCAGCATGATCGCCATCAGGACGAACGCTCGGCCCCCCTGCTCGCCCGCGTTGACTCCTGTACCGGAGCACGCGCTCGCGCCGAGGAGCATCAGCATGGCGAATGCGAATCTCAGCTTACGAAGCGTCTCCACGTCGTCTCCTCAGACCGTGCGGCTGTTGACTTCATCGGACAGAGTCTTGCTGCGTCGCTCGGAGCGACCGAGCCCGAACAGATGCAGGGCCAGCGCCACGAAGCTCCCGATGGTGATGAGCCGGGCCTGACCCAGCGGATTACCCGGGTCCAGCCGGAAGAGGGCATAGACACGGGCGTCGGAGTCGGGCAGCTCGCTTGCGGGGGTCGGCTCGGGCGAGGGGACCTCGGGCACATCGAGGTTCTGAACCGGCGACGTCTCCTCTTCGGCCTCCTCCTCCGGCTCGGCCTCGGGCGCCGGCTCGAGCTGAACCGCACCGTAGCGCTCGCCGTCGGACTCGAGCACGCGTGCGCTACCTTCACTCACCACGGCCTGGGTGGCGTCCTCGAACACCTCGACGTCGCCCTCCTCGATGGCGGTCCCGAGGGCATCGGTCGCGGCGCTCTCGAGCTCGGAGGCCAGCGCCTGCTCGTCCTCGTCCTCCTCGTCGAACTCCTCCCAGGGATCCTCGGGGTAGCTGCCCGCGCTCGGCCCCTCTAGCTCCGCCTGGTCCTCGCTCACGCCCGATGCCTCCCAACCCGGCAGGTCGCCCACCGGGCCCAGGGGGTTGATCGACCACACCACACCCATCATCACCACGAAGGCCAGCGTGACCGAGGCGGTCACGAAGTAGGCGAGCCTGGCCCCCAGAACCATGGTCAAGAGCAGCCACACGCTGCCGCAGAAGATGACGATCGCGGAGATGGTCGCCGCCCAGCCCTCGACGAAGATCGCGTCCATCACAGCCCCCGCTCGTATTCCATGACGGCCTGGATCTGCGCGTCGGTGAGCGGGAAGGGAGGCACCGGGGTGCCCTGGGGCGGTGCCTCGCCGAACTGGGGCATGAAGGCGAAGCGCCGGCCGTTGACGATCGTCAGGAAGTGCTGGCGCTCGTCGAGGTTCCTGACGTCGCCCTTCCACAGTGCCTTGCCCTGGGACCACGGGTCCTCGAGCGACCCGAAGGCCTCCTTGCCCTGCCCCTCGGCCCCGTGGCACACCGCGCAGCGGGCGGTGAAGATCTCCTCGCCGCACCGCTCGGAGCTGATGCCGGGGGTCGGGTCCTGGCACGACTCGGAGATCGCATCGTTGGGATTGCTCTCGTTGCCGGGAAGCGACTGCACCCACGCGATGACGTCGTCGACCATCTGCGACGTCATCGGGCCCCCGTAGTCGACCCCCCAGGCGGCCATCGGCGTTCCCGGACGCCCACGCTCGATCGTGAACCTGACCACTTCCTCGTCCCAGCGCTGGAAGACGGTTTGCAGAGGCGGTGCCCGGTACTGGATCTCGGCTCCCGTCACCGGGTCGATGTAGGCGGGGTTGGCGAGACCCCCACCGGCCGAGTTCTCGGGATTCTCCTCGTCGACACCGCCGTGACAGTTGGCGCATCCCATTCCGAGCGAGATCGCTCGCTCATCTTCCTTGTACTCGACCGGATCGGCGTCTTCGTCGAGCGGTGGCGGATTCTGGAAGATAAGCTCCCCGCGGTGCAGGGACTCCTCGTCGAAGCGCTCCTGGAAGGCCGCCTGGCGGTTCGCCTCGGGCAGCCAGTAGATCGGGATGAAGATGGCGAGCACCAGCGTGAACAGGACGCCGCCGATCTGGATGCGCTCGAGACGGGGCCCCTCCAACGCGAAATCGGGAGCGCCGGGGCGCATGGCATGCGGGATTCCGAGCAACGAGCCCGGTTTCTGCTCCAAGCGGTTTCTCACGAGGAACAAGCCCCAGAGCGCAATCGCCCCGACCAGGAGCAGCAGCGCAACGGTCAGTACGTTGGTGTCCATCTGGTTAGAGCGTTCTCCCTATTTCCGGTGTCACCATTACGGCACGCAGAAGGTGCCCGTCGGCTCGGCGAATTTCTCCCACGTGTTCGTACCGCGCGGCGGGCCCACCACGACGGTGCCGGTATCGACCACGACGGAGCTGCCGCTGCGGACCACCGTAAAGCGGTCCAGCCCGCGGGGGGCCGGCCCGGCGTAGTACTCCCCGTTGAGGCGGTACTTCGACCCGTGACAGGGGCATTCGAACAACGACGACGACGGGCAGTGGGGTACGGAGCAACCAAGGTGAACGCACTTGCGGTACAGCGCCAGGAGCTTGGTGTCGGCCGCCCCGGTCGTCTCATAGGCGACGCCCTCGGCGGTGCCTTCGTAGAAGGTCAGCCAGAAACGGCCCTCGGGGATGAACAACGGAGCGAAGCCACCTTTGGGACCGACCTGCTCGAGGATGTCGTCGTAGTTTCCGGCGTTGATCTCGGTGCCGAATCCGCCGAGGACCTTGGGCCACAGAAAGCTGAGCGTCCCCATGCCGAAGAAGCCGAGAAATGTCAGGAAGCTGCCCGTCCACGCGCGGTTCAGGAACTGACGCCGTGACACCGCCAGCTGCTCGTTGGTGAGCGGCTTCTTTTTCTTCTCCGGCACCTTCTTGACGGTGACGTCGGGCGTCGCGGCGGTGTCCTCTTTGCGCTCGGGGGCCTCCAGTGTCGCCGTCCCACCCCCGGAGCCGGACGCGCTCGCGAGCGCGGCCTTGCGCTCGCGCCGAATGGCAACATTGGCCATGAACAGGCCCCATGCGGCGATGCTCAACGCTACGATTATGAGTGCGATCGTTCCTGGACTCACGGTGCTCCCTCTTGACTCTGGTCTACCTCTGTCTCTTACCTCTTGGTCACTGCACGTCTAGCTTGCTATAGCTCGAAGAAGATGCCGCCTTCCCACGGAAAGATGAAGTTGAATCCCGGCCCCCTGAAGAACATTCCGATGATCGTCAGCACCGCGAACGTCAGCATGAAGAACGAGAACAGCACGATGGCGAACTTGCGGTCGTCGGGACTGGTGGATGGGTTGCGGTCCACGTAGGGGGCGGCTATGAGGGCGATGATGATCACCGTCGGGATGGTCACGCCGGCCACCTGCGGGTGGAAGTAGCGGAGCAGCTCCTGCAGACCGAGGAAGTACCACGGCGCCTTGGACGGGTTCGGCGTCTGGTTGAAGTTGCTGAGCTCGCGCAGTGGGGCGTCGACCATGATCGAGAAGATCGTGAGCGCCGCGAGCACCACGAGCAATGACACCATCTCGGCGGCCATGAGGTGAGGCCAGACGTTCACGCGGTCCATCGGCTGACGCTCGACTTTTTGAATGGCCTCGGGCTTGACGACGGCCAGCAGCCGCTGCACCCGTTCCGGAACCGTCGCGCTGCCGTTGCCGACCGCCTTGCGGGCCGGAGCGCCGCTCGCCGGCTTGGATGCCGGCTTAGCGGCCGCGGCGGGCTTGGTCGCGGTTGCTGCCGCGGCCGGTTGGGACTCGGACTGGGCCGCCGGAGCGGGGGCCGCGCCTTTGGCCTCGGGGTTGCTCGAGGGCGGTGGCGCCGTGGACTTGTCGGGCTTGCTGGGGTCCTTGGACCCGCGCTGCGCCCGGACGCGCGCGGCCTTGGCGCGCGCCTGCGCGACGGCGGGAGAGGAGCCCTTGGAGGTCTCCTCCGCCAGTACTTGCTCGAATACCTCGTCCGGCGTCGGCATGGCTGTGTCCGATCTCGTGTGGGCGCCTACAGCGGGCCCGAGATTCCTCCGTCCTTTCTAACTCTCCAGAAGTGAACCGAGATGAAGATCACGATGATGAAGGGCAAGAACAGCACATGCAGCGTGTACCAGCGCAGCAGGGTCTCCGGCCCGATGACCGGTCCACCCAGCAAGGCGAACTGCACCTGGTCCCCGATAACGGGTGACTGTTTCATCATTTCGGTACCGACCGTGACGGCCCACACCGCGAGCTGGTCCCACGGCAGGAGGTAACCGGTGAAGGCGAGCAGCAGCGTGAGCAGCAGAAGGAAGACGCCGACTATCCAGTTGAACTCACGCGGCGGCTTGTAGGCGCCGGTGTAGAACACCCGGGCCATGTGCAGGAACACGCTGATGACCATGAGGTGAGCGCCCCACCGGTGCAGGTTGCGCACCAGCAGACCGAAACTGACCTGGGTGTGGAGGCGCTGCATGTCGGCGTAGACCTCGCCCACCGCGGGCCGGTAGAAGAACATCAGGTAGATGCCGGTGATGGTCAACAGGATGAAGAGAAAGAAGGACAGCCCCCCGAGACACAAGGTGTAACTCAGCTTGATTCCGTGCCGCTTCACCTTGACCGGATGGAGGTGATACAGCACCGAGTTCATGACCACGTAGGCGCGGTTGCGCGGCGAGTCGGCGTAGCCGCGCCGGAAGATCGAGCCCGGCCGGAACATGGAACGCCATAGTTGCCCGTTGTGCAGCTGGTCTACCCTCTCCGCCAGCTTCTGACGGGGGTTCCAACCTGAAGCCTTCGCCACTAAGAGACCTTTCTAGGAAGCCTTTTGACTCTTGTCCACGGTCCCCATCGCTCGGGCACCGCGCTTGCGCCTCCCACCGGTGACCTCCGACTGGACGAGCGCTCCGGTGGGGCAGCGCTCGACGCACAGGTTGCAGCGCGTACAGGCGTTGTCGTCGATGAGGAACAGGATGTCGCTGCCGGACATCTGCCGGGACAGCTCGACGTTGCCCGAATCCTCGACCGCGTTGGGATCGACCATGAAGATGCAGTACCAGGGGCAGATGTCGACGCACCCCTCGCACAGGATGCACTGCTCGGGGATGAAGTCGATGAAGCGCTTCGGCTTGACCGCGCCCTTGAGCCATTCGGCATCGACCAATTGCATGTCGTAGTCGGTGCGAAAGATCGGTTTTTCGATGATCTCCATCGATTTCGGTTCAGGTTCCGCCATCTCACACACCTCCTCTTGAAGTCGGATTCTCGGCGATCGTGGGCATTCTTACTTGCCCGACAGGTAGCCCTTGACGGTGTCCGTGTGACCCTTGGTTCCCAGCCTCTTGCGCTTACGCTCCTGCCAGATGTAAGCCGCGATGAGCGCGACGGTCAAAAAGCCCATCTGGACGGAGTTCGCCACGATGTCTCGAAGGATGGCCACCTGCTTCGGGTTGAGCCCCTCGGCATTGACACCCGGAATGTTGGTGGAGAATTCGATGATCTGAGCCACGTACTGGTCGGCGTAATAAATGATCGCCGAGGGCAGTTGCCCAAGCAGAATGATTCCAAGAATCCAAACCAGGGATCCCGTGACGATTGCTTTGGCCCAACTCATCGGTTGGTCCGTTCGCCTGTAGATGCGTTCCGTGATTGCCATTCACACGTCATATTAGCAACCAAACGGTGCTTTACGGTTGTGCCCTTGCGCGCCCTAGGTTGTGGCATTGTGCTTTTGAGCAGGGACTTTGCGGCCCCTCGGGATCAGGACCCCTCGGCTCGGTCCTCGAGCTCCCTCAGTCGCCTGTGCGCATGCCTCCTGCGCGCGCCGACGGACAGCAGATAGCCGCCGATTCCCGCACCCACGGCCAGAAAGGCGACGATCATCCAGGTGGTCGTGCTCATGTCGGCTGCGCCGCCGCCGGCCGCCGGGGTTGAGGAGCTTGCTCCTGCAGCGATTCGACCTCGATGGCTCGGGCGTCGACCGAGTCCTGCAGCCGCCCCAGCTGCACCCGGATCGCCAGCAGCCAGGCGAACAGCAGCGTGAAGGCTCCGAGCGCTACGAAGAAAGTCGCCAGTTCCGGCGTCTCGAACCCCGAGTTGTTGACCGGGTCCGCCACCGTCGGCCCCACCGGGTGCAGTGTCCGCCACCAGTTGACCGAGTAGTGCACGATCGGGACGTTGATGAAGCCGATGATTCCGACGACCGCGGCGAGGCGGCCGCTGCGCGACGGGTCGGTCGACAGCCCCCGCAGGAACAAATAGCCGGTGTAGACGAGCCACAGCACGAGGGTCGAGGTGAGCCGCGCGTCCCACTGCCACCAAGTTCCCCAGACGGGCCGCGCCCAGATGGGCCCGGTGATCAGGACGAGGCTCGTGAAGACCACTCCTACTTCAGCCGCCGAGTGCGCCAGCAGGTCCCAGCGCCGGTTCTCGGTGCGGAGAAAGGCGATGGAGCAGAGGAACACGATCGCGAACGAGAGATAGGCGAGCCACGCCGAGGGCACGTGGACGTAGAAGATCTTCTGAATGGGACCGTTGAAGTCGTCCACGCGGGCGACCAGGAACATCATGCCGAGCGCCACCACCACGGAGGCCCACGCCACCAGGCCCAGGGCCTTGACCTTCGGGGACTCCGGTACTCGTGCCGCGCGGCCGAGCTTCGGAGCAGGGCTAGAGCTCACCCAGCCAGCCTACTAACCGCCGCGCGCTAGCGAATCCAGGGGCATCCATTCTCTAGCGGCGCTTGCCCAGCGCCGCCTGCGCGCGAGAACGATCTGTCGTCCGCCGGTGGAACTCGATCCGGCGTTTGGTCCGCACCGAGCACTTTGCCGGATCGCGATGGGTGACCAGACGAAAGCTGGATAGCGATGCCTGATTGGTCCGGCGGGGGCAGGTCAGCCGGTCTCTACCAGGCGTCCCAGCTCGAAGTGCATCGGGTCGGGGCGCGACCAGTCGCCGCCCCAGACGAAGCCCCAGCGCTCGAAGATCTCGACCACGCGCGGGTCCATGTCCCCGGCGGTGCCGAGATGATTGGTCGAGACGTTGAGGTCGATGGCCAGACCGAAGGCGTGCATCGACAGAGGCAGCTCGGGATTGCGATCGATGAACCGAGGCACGTAGCAACCGCCGTAGTCGCCCGGTCGCAGCCGGCCCGCGAAACCCTCGCTGGCTATCTCGGCGAGGGCGGCCTGCAGCTGCGGCAGCATCAGCCGGTGGCAGCTGACCTCACCGATGATCGAAACCGAGGTCGTGGCGATGTTGGCGTCGACCCAGGCCTGCTCGGGTTTGATGAAGCCGTCGTCGAGCACCTTGTAGCGCAGGGTCCCTATGAGCTCGCCGCCGGAGCCACCGTCTTCGCCTCCGCCGGTACGGGGATGGGGATTGGTGGTCAGGCTGGGGGGGACGAGGGGAACCAGCTTCGAGCCCGGCAGACGGTCGGTGAGCTCCACCCCGAGGGCGTCCAACGAGGTGCCCGGCTCGACTCCGACCGTCAACACCTGGTCGTCGGCCGGTGGGAGTTGCTCCTCGACGCTGAGATCGACCACGACGTCGGCGATGTTGGGCGTCTGGTTATCGGCGAAGGCTCCCACCTCGACTTCCCGGCCCCCCGAGAGCTCGACGATGCCGCCATCCTCGATCCCCAGTTTCTCGGCAGCTTCGAAGGTGAGCACCACCTCGCCGCCGAGGAGCGAGGTCCACACGAACTCCGCCTCGTTCGTCGGGAGCGGCGCGATGGAGCGATACTCCAGCGGATCGACGGCCGCCACGCGCAGCTCTCGAGTCCCCTCAGGCCCTGAGACCTCCATCCGGCGGATCGAGGCGGGGACGACGAGGTTGACGCCGTCGACCTCTTCGAGCTTACTCAGGGTCTCGGGTCCCGCGGGCGATTCGGGAGCGACGAGGTAGGCAGCCGTGGCGTCGAGCGGCTCGGGCAGCGAGATTCCACCCTCGGCGGACGCCTCGGTTAGAAGGCTCTCGGCCGCCGGCTCAGCCTCGCCGCCACAGGCGGCCGCAACGAGCAACAGCGATATGAAGATGGTGGACAGTCGTCTCATTGAACCGATCTTCTTGGGGTCAGTCGATTGCGAATTCGAACGCCAGGGCTCCTACCGTAGCGAATACCACATCAAATACGACGAGCACTCCCAACCATCCTCTTGCGGCGACGGCCTCGAGCCCTCCGCCCATGAACAGATCCGAGGTGAGCTCGACCGCCGCTATGAAGATCGGTACCAGCGCGGGCAGCGCAAGGAGGGGCAAGATGAGCTCCCGGCTCCGGGTCTGGGCGGCGAGCGCCGCGAACAACGTGCCGAGCGCGGAGAATCCGACATCGACCAACGCGATTACGAGCGCGAGCACCAACCAATCGCGGCCCAGTCGCAACGAGAAGAACAGGGCGAACACCGGAACCAGCAACAACTGCATCACGACGAGGTAGACGAGGTTGCTGAGGGCCTTCGCGACAAACAAGCCCGAGCGATCCAACGGGACGAGGAGGAGAGCGTCCAGGGCGCCGTCCTCTCGCTCGATCTCGAAGGTGCGCGCGAAGCCGATCAGGCCTGCGAACAGCACCGTGATCCACAAGAAGCCCGCGATGACGTCGGCGAGCGCCACGGTTCCAATCGGAACTTCCACCGGGTCGCGCATGACCGCGTTCCCGGGCAACGAGAACGACAGCAGAAGAGCCACGGTGAGGCAGAAAGCGAGCATGGGCGGCAGCGTGTCGCGTCCCCGCGCTTCGACGCGCAGGTCCTTGCGGATCAACGCCGTGGTCTTGGCGACAAAGCCGGGCTCGCGGACGGCAACCTCCATCTAAGTGGCCATCTCGTAACCGGTTGCGGTGCGGCGGCGATAGCTGATGACGATTCCTCGCTGGACGATGATGCCCGCATCGGCGAAGGCTTTGACTCTCTTGGCGCCGTGCGTCGCGATGAGTGCGACGCGACCGGGCGAGCGCCAGGACTTGATGGTTACCGACACGCGCTCGGCGGCGTCGTCGTCGAGGTTCGCGTAGGGCTCGTCCAGCAGGAGGACGTCGGGTTCGTGCAGCACCGCGCGCGCAACGGCCGCTCGCCGCTTGAGGCCGGCGGAGAGCGCTCCAACCGGTGCGCCGGCACGCTCCGTCAGAGCCAGACCCTCGAGGACCTCGTCCACTCGCGCGCGCCGTACTCCATACAACTCGGCGAACAGCGTCAGGTTCTCGGTGACCGAGAGTCGTGAGTAGAGCCCCGATTCGTGGCCGGCGTAGCCGATGCGCCGCCGAATCATCTCGTCCGACGATCGGATCTCCCTCCCCCACAACGACGCCGATCCACCGCTGGGACGTAGCAAGCCGGCCAGCACGCGCAGCAGGGTCGATTTGCCCGCGCCGTTGGGTCCGAAGACTCCGGTGACGCCGTCGTACAGCGTCAGGTTCAGGGGCTTAAGTGCGACGGTCGAGCCGTAAGAGACCGTGAGTCCTTTCAACTCGATGCAGCCTCGCTCCGAACGAAAGCCCGGATCACTCAACTGCAGGCTCCGGCGCTTTGGTCTCCGCGAGTTCGGACTTGAGCTGCGCCCGTGTCGCAACCCACTGCTCTCGGTCGACTCGGCCGTTGCTGTAGTCGAGATCGAGGCGGGCAATCGCCACCAGAAGCTCGTCGCGCGTCTGCTCTACCGGCTCGACTCGTGCTCTCGTAGCGGCCCGAGCGCCTCCGCGCCGCCGCAGCAATGCGAATGCCAGGAGGACCACCAGCAGCGCGCCGGCTGCGATCGCGCCCGCGCGCAGAGCGAAGTCGTCGTCGCCCTCGGCGACCGCGATGATGGGGATCGAGTCACCCTCCGTCACGCGGTCTTCGCTTCGGTAACGAGCGTAGGTGACGCCTTCGATGGTCTCCTCTCCATCCTCGAAGAGCTTCGGTGAGTCGATGGCGAAAGGACGCTCGGCGAAGAGGTTGACATTGAGGATCGGATACAGCGCGCGTCTGGTTAGATCCAGCTGTCCCGTCTCGACCCGCAGGCTGTAGGCGAAGGTGATGCGGGTTTCGTCGGGGGGGATCGCGCTCGTGATGCCGATCCCGGTCTCGGTGTCCAGCAGTTCCGGGACGTCGAGATCGGACTCGACGATCTGGACGCCGTTGCGAGCTGCTCCCTCGGGAAAGGAGAACGAGAGCGTGGGGGTGGGCTTACCGCCCTCCTCGGCCGCATCGAAGGCCGCGCCTCGTCCTATGTAGGCCTCGTCGCCGACGTTGACGATCGTGAAGGACTCGATCACGTCGGCCCCCTCATCGCCCTCCAGAACGAACATGTTGTCGTTCTGGATCACGATGGAACGAGGGTCCGACGTCGTGTTCCAGACCTTCTGCGTGACCTCGATGACGTCGCCTGCCGACGGAATCGTAACGACACCGCCGGGGAACATCCCGCCGTCGAAGCTTGCATCGAGTGCGTAGGCGCGCGCGCGACCCGCCGGCAAGTCCGTGAACTCGAATTCCCCCTTACCGTCGCTGGTGGCAACCTCGTCGATATCCTGGCGGAAGTCGCCTTCCTCGCTCCGACGTCCGCCCAGCAGCCTGACCTCGACCCCCTCCTGGGGCTTACCGGTCGTGCCGTTGGTCACGATTCCTTGGATCGTGCCCCTCTCGGCCGCGTGCAGGGGCGCGGGAATCAGAACCGCGCCGCAGACCAAGGTCACGAGCAGCGCCGGGATCAGGCGCCGCACCACTCGCACGCCTTGTCCGGCGCGCGGGCGGCACCACAGTGGGGACATCTCAGGCGGTCCCTGACGGCCGCGATCTCGAGCTCGTCATCATCGTCCGACGAGTCTCGCAGAGCGTCGGCTTGACGCAGCGCGCTGAGGGCCCGTGCCTCGTAATCGGCCCTGAGGTGGTCGAAGTCGCGCTCCGAAAGCTTGCCGGTGGCGCGCTCCTCCTCGAGGTCGAGGATGGCCAGCAGGGCGGACCTCTTCTCTGCGACGGCTTCTTCGAGCTCCGGCGAGCCGCCGCCCGGATCGGTACGGACGCCCCGGCGCAACGGAAGCGACACCCATGCGAGGGCGGCGAGTGCCAGGGCGAGGACCAGAAGCATCGGGATCATGCCCGTTTCCTCAAGCGGCCCAGCTCGGCGCTCAGACGTTGCCGCTCCTCGGCGGAGGCGGGCGAAAGAGGCCGCGCGTCCGTCTTTCGGTGATCCGGCTCCGCGCGGACGCGCGCGCCGGTCCAGTGACGTACGAGCGTCCAGGCCGCTGCCCCTCCGACGAGCAACGCAACGGTGGGAAGGACCCAGGCCAGCACCCCGGCACCGTCGGACGAGGGCTCCGCCCGGATCGAAGGCCCGAAGTCGGCCTCGAGGCGGTCCATGATCTCGTCCTCGCTCATCCCCCGGGCTGCGTAGCCCGCGATGTCGTCGCGCAGGTCGAGTGCCTCCTGGGACGGGCAGTCGTGCAGCGTCACCCCGGGACAGTAGGGCGACATGACCTTGTTCGAGATCTCGTTGGCGAGATCCTCGGGCGACTGGGCGGTGGCGGGCGCCGCCAGCATCGCAACCAGCATCAGCGCCACGCAGCCCGCGCGCGTCATCGGGCCACCGCCGGCTCTCGCTGCGCGGGCGCCCGCACGGTGGAGGTCACCGTGACCGGCGTCGACCCCCACATGATCACCAGCATGCCGCCCAGCATCACGGCGGCGCCGGCCCATAGCCACCACGTCAGCGGGTTGACGAAGGCCCGGATCACGGCCGACCCGTCGCCGTCGAAGCCGGTCATGACGACGTAAAGATCCTCGATTGGGTTCGTGCGGATGGCGACCTCGCTCTGTGGCTGGCCTTGTGCCAGGTGAAGGTTGCGCTGCGGCCGCAACCCACCGAGAGCTTCGCCGGCGCGGCTTACGGCGATCTGAGCCTCGTATATGTCCTTCTCCGGTGTGCTCTGCGTGGTGAGGCCCTCGTAGGTGAGCGTGTAGGAGCCGATCTCGAGGGTCTCACCCGGGCTCATGTCCGCGCGTCGCTCGGTCTTGAACGCGTTGCCGGCGAAGCCGATCACGATCAATAGAACGCCGAGATGCACGATGTAGCCCCCGTAGCGCCGGCGGTTACGGCGGATGGTCTGGTTGATCGCGCCGAGCGTTCCGATGTCGTCACGCCGCCGGTAGACGCTGCTACCCCTGGTGAACTCGGCGATGATCGCGGTCGCGGTGAAAGCGCAGAGCGCAAAGGACAGCAACGCCCCCGCGCTCGATATTCCGAGAAGTCCCAGGCCGGCGGCCGTCACGATCCCGGCCCCCAGCGGGACCTGCACCAAGCGCCAGAACGATCCCTTGCTCATGCGACGCCACGAGATGAGGGGGCCTATGCCGGCCAAACCAATGATGGCGAGTCCGATGGGCGTGAAGATCGTGTTGAAGAAAGGCGGCCCTACCGACAGACGGATGCCGGTAAAGACCTCGGCGATGATCGGGTACATCGTGCCCCACAACACCGTGAAGGCGGCGGCCACGAAGAGGACGTTGTTGGCGATGAACGCCGACTCACGGGACAACAGCGAGTCCAGGCGGTTCTCACTCCTCAGCGCATCCAGCCGGTAGGCCACCATCCCGAGTCCCCCGATCAAGAGGAGTGCGAGGAACGGCAGGAAGTACTTACCTATCGGGCCTTCGGAGAAGGTGTGGATCGAGCTCAGGAGGCCTGATCGGGTCAAAAAGGTCCCGAACACCGCGAGCCCGTAGGTCAGCACGATCAAAGTGACGTTCCAGACCTTGAGCATGCGACGTTTCTCCTGGATCACTACCGAGTGGAGGAACGCGGTCGCGGTCAGCCACGGCATGAAGGACGCGTTCTCCACCGGATCCCAGGCCCAGTACCCGCCCCATCCCAGCTCGGTGTACGCCCACGCGCCGCCGAGGACGATGCCGACGCTCAAGGCGGTCCATGCGAACAGGGTCCAGCGGCGCGTGGCGGTGAACCAGGAGTCGTCCAGCCGCTTAGTGAACAGTGCTCCGACGGCGAACGCGAACGGGATCGAAAAACCGACGAAGCCGGTGTACAGGAGCGGCGGATGGATGATCATCCCGGGGGACTGAAGAAGTGGGTTGAGGCCTTGGCCGTCGGTCGGGACGCCGCCGCCGACCTCGGCGAACGGGTTTCCGGGAAAGGCCACCATGAACAAGAAGAAGGCTGCGATGCCCATGAGGACCGCGCCTGCCGAGCCAACCAGCCTCGCGCTGCGTGGGGGGGCCTTGGCGACGGCGAGCGCCGAGAACCCCGTCAAGAGCGTCGTCCAAAAGAGCAGCGAGCCCTCCATCCCGCCCCACAGGGAACTAATGGTGTACGGGATGCTCAAGGAACGAGAGCTGTAATTGACGACGTAGCTGAGACTGAAGTCGCGCGCCAGGAGAGCGGTGACCAGAGCTACCGTCGCGAGCGTGGTGAACCCGAAGGTTGCGTAGAGCGCGCGCTTGCCCGCCTCGCTCAAATCGCGCCGGCCGCTTCGCCCGGCTGCAACGAAAGCAGCAACGGCGACGAGCGCGAAGACGATAGCCGCCAGCAACGAGGGTCGCCCCAGCCCGGCGAGGGAGCGAATGGGGCTCACGATCGCCGCATACTAAGTCTTGGCCTTGAACTTCGACGGGCACTTGGCGAACACCTGAGACGCGGTGAAGGTGTCCCCGTCGTAGCGACCCTGAGCGATGATCTCGATCACGTCGGAGTCGCTGTAGAAGGCGTCGGGAAGGGTCGACTCGGTGGTGACGGAGATCAGAGAATCGCCGTCGGTGATGTCGAAAGTCGTCGCGATGCCCCTCTCGACCACCGAGTCCTGCACCAGGTCGCCGTTGACCTTCACGTCGTCGCCCGGCTGCGAGAGCCCGGCCGCCTGAAGCTCGGTGGGGGTCATGTAGAACGAAGTCGAGTTGGGCCTAGTCATGGCGAACAAGATGAGGCCGCCCACGGCGAGGGCGATCACGCTTCCACCGACTAAGAACTTGGCCCGCCGCTTGTCCGGCGCCGCTGTAAGGGTCTGCTGCTCCATCTACGCCCAACCATAAGGGAACCCGGACCCTTTGTAGGCGGTCGCTGGTGCGGTCAGGCGAGGAGGTAGAGCACCAAGAACAAGAAGATCCACACCACGTCCACGAAGTGCCAGTAGTAGCCCACCGCCTCGGCCGGGCCGTGGCGCTCGGCGGTGAAATGCCCCATGCGGCCCTTCGCCGCCACCACTCCCAGCATGAGCAGGCCCCCGGCGACATGCAGGCCGTGGAAGCCGGTCATCGTGAAGAACAGAGCCCCGAAGACGTTGGTCCCGATGCTGAAACCCTCATTGAAGAGCTCGGCGTACTCGAGCGCCTGTCCGGCCAAGAAGGTGGTTCCCAGAGCGATCGTGATCCACATCCAACGAATGAGCCCGGCCCGGTCCCCTCGTCGAATGGCGACCACCCCCAGATGCTGCGTGCCGGACGACGCGACCAGAAAGACCGTGAACAACGCGGTACGCAGGGCGTCGATGTGAGGGGTTCCGGCCGGGGGCCACTCGCCGGCCTGAGCTCGGATCGTGAAGTAAGCACCGAACAGGGCGCCGAAGAACATGAGCTCGGATGTGATGAAGATGACCATGCCGAGCAGCGAGCTCGGAGTGCGGCGTTGGGTTGTCGCGGCGACGGATCCGGCCACTCGTTCTCCTCGCTGGTTTCTCTCGGCGCGATCGTCGAGACGATCGCTAGTCAGTCGTCGAGGAGCTTTTCTATCTCACTCTCGAGCTCCCGGCGGGTGATGGCGCCGAGCCCCGAGGTGTTGGCGTTGTTCTCCCCCAGAAGCGTCGGGCCCTCGTCGGGTCGGATCTCGCTTTGCAGCAACCGGTAGTCGGACGTCACGAAGAAGGTCTGGGGGAGGCCGAAGATGTCGAAGTCTCGCTGAATCTTACGGTCACCGACCACGAGTGGATAGGTGAGCCCGAAGCGCTCTGCCATGGCGATCGCCTCGTCCTCGGTGTCCTGCACGTTCACGCCCAAGATCGTCACCCGGTCGTCGTACTTCTCTGCGATCTCTTGGAAGGCCGGCAGCTCCTCCTTGCACGGCTCGCACCACGATGCCCAGAAGTTGAAGACTACGGGTTTGCCCTCCAACTCGGAGCTCGACAGCTCGCCGTCGGCCGCCAGCAGTGGAAGCGTGAAAACGGGGGCCGAGCGAGGGGCTTCCGGAGCGGGTTTCAGTGCCAGGAACACAACCACTCCCAGCACCGCAACAAGCCCAAGTCCAACGACCAACCGCTTGCGCCAAAGTGAAGGCCGGCCGGACGTATTGGTCGTGGTTTCGGTCGTCATGGACATCAGGCTACCGGCCGCGCTTCGGATATATTGCGCCTGCAGTGGCCAACAGGAAACCGGGGTTTTCCAGGAAGTTCACGCGGCGAGCCGTTAAGGGCGCGCTCCTTTCCCTATTGGTTCTCGCGGCCACCGCGTGTGCCGGCGCCGAAGACGCGCCGCAGTCCGTACTGAACCCGGCAGGCGAGTTCTCCCGGGCCCCCGACGTCCTGTGGAACATCACCCTCGCCATCGCCGTCGTGGTCTTCGTATTGGTCGAGGGCGCGCTGGTCTACGCTCTGATTCGCTTCCGCCACAAAGAAGGCCGGAAGGCCTCTCAGTTTCACGGCAACACGAAAGTCGAGGTCGTCCTCACGGTCGTTCCCGCCCTGATCCTGGCCGGCCTCGCCATCCCGACGGTCGGCACGATCCTGGACCTCCAGGGTGACCCGCCGGAGGACGGGCTGCGGGTCGAGGTCATCGCCCATCAGTTCTGGTGGGAGTTCAACTACCCGGAAGAGAACATCACTACGGCCAACGAACTGCACATCCCGGCCGGCGAACCGGTGGTGCTCGAGATTCAGGGGGCCGAAACCGATGGTGTGGACGGCACGGCCGAGGTCATCCACAGTTTCTGGATCCCCCGTCTGGGCGGTACTCAAGACGTGGTCCCCGGCTACACGAACTTCCTGCGCTATCAGGCCGACGAACCCGGCCGCTTCCTGGGCCAGTGCAAGGAGTTCTGCGGACTCAGCCATGCCAATATGAAGCTAGTCGCCTACGCCCACACGCAGGAAGACTTCGATGCCTGGGTCGAGCAGCAGACCTCGCCCGCGGCCGAGAGCGCGAGCGGCGACGCGGCGGCCGGCCGGGAGATCTTCGCGGAGAACTTCGAGGTGAAGAGCACGGTGGTCGAGGACGGTGCCGACGCCTACGCGTGCGCCTCTTGTCACGCCGTGCAGCCGGGACTCGAGGCGCAGCCCAAGATCGGGCCGAACCTGACGCATTTCGCCGGCCGGAGCACGTTCGCGGGAGCGACCTTCGAGAACAACGCCGAGAACCTCGCGGCGTGGTTGCGCGATCCCGACGGCGTGCGTCCGGGATCGAAGATGCCCGCACTGGATCTCAGCGAGGACCAGATCAACGACCTGGTCGCCTATCTACAGAGTCTCGAGTAACGGCCTTGAGGGAGTGAACTGATGGCAACTGCAGCGGCTGAGGCGAGCCTGTTCCGCAGGCCGACGGCTACCACCGGATGGTGGAGTTGGGTCACCACGGTCGATCACAAGAAGATCGGCATCATGTACTGCGCCACGGCGCTGGTCTTCTTCGTGATCGGCGGACTCGAAGCGCTTGCCATCCGCGCCCAGCTGGCGGTCCCCAACGGAACGACGCTGTCGGCCGAAACCTACAACCAGTTCTTCACCATGCATGGGCTGACGATGATCTTCTTGGTGATCATGCCTCTGGGTGTGGGCATCATGAACTACCTGGCGCCTCTCATGATCGGCGCGCGCGACGTCGCCTTTCCGCGCATCAACGCGTTCAGTTACTGGGTGTTCGTGGCGGGTGGACTGTTCCTCTACTCCAGTTTCTTTCTGGGAGGAGCTCCGAACGGGGGCTGGTTTGGCTACGCGCCCCTGAGCACAGAGCTTCCGGGTAACGGCATGACCTTCTACTCGCTCGGTCTGCAGATCCTGGGTCTGGCCTCACTGCTTGGAGCCGTCAACTTCATCGTCACCATCCTCAATATGAGGGCGCCGGGAATGACTCTGATGCGCATGCCGGTGTTCATCTGGATGACGCTGGTGACCGCGTTCCTGCTGCTGTTCGCCATGCCGATCATCGCCGTGGCGTTGTTCGAGCTGATGTTCGACCGGGTCTACAACGCCAACTTCTTCAATCCGGAAGCCGGCGGAAACCCCGTGCTGTGGCAGCACCTCTTCTGGCTCTTCGGACACCCGGAGGTCTACATCATGATCCTGCCGGCCATGGGGATCGTCTCGGACGTGCTGCCGACCTTTTCCCGCAAGCCGATCTTCGGATACGCCGCGATCGTGTTCGCCGGTATCGCCATCGGGTTCATGGGCTGGGGCGTGTGGGCGCACCACATGTTCGCAGTCGGTCTCGGTCCGGTTGCGAACTCGGCTTTTGCCCTATCTACGATGTTCATCGCGGTGCCGACGGGCGTGAAGATCTTCAACTGGTTGGGCACGATGTGGAAGGGCGACCTTCACTTCACCCCGCCCATGCTGTTCGCGATCGGCTTCGTCGCGATGTTCATCATCGGTGGACTCTCCGGCGTAACCCACGCGATAGTGCCGCACGACGCACAGCAGACCGATACCTATTACGTCGTCGCTCACTTTCACTACGTGCTCTTCGGGGGCGCCATCTTTGGCCTCTTCGCGGGCCTCTACTACTGGTGGCCCAAGGTGTTCGGCAAGCTGCTCAACGATGGTCTGGGGAAGCTGCACTTCTGGTTGATGTTCATCGGGTTCAATGCCGCGTTCGGCCCGATGCACATTCTCGGACTCGAGGGCATGCCGCGTCGCACCTACACCTATCCCGACGGCATGGGCTGGAACCTGTGGAATCTCGTGTCGACGGTCGGCGCCTTTATCATCGCGCTGTCGATCGCTATCTTCTTCGTCAACGCTGTGCTGACCAAGAGGAAGGGGCGCGAGGCGGGCGCCGACCCGTGGGACGGACGGACGCTCGAGTGGTCGATCCCTTCGCCCGCTCCCGTGTACAACTTCGCCGAGGTCCCCGTCGTGAAAGCGCGCGATGACTTCTGGCACCGTAAGTACGTGGTCAAACCGGACGAGTACGCGACCCCGGTGGTGGCGGGCGGAGCGACCTCGACGAGCGAGTTCGAGGAGCGCGATCCCGGAGGAGGGATCCATCTGCCCGCTCCGTCGCTGTTCCCTGCGGTGGCCGCGGTGGGGATGCCGGTGCTCGGCTACGGCGTGATCTATAGCTGGCCTTTGATCATCGTCGGAGCAATGATCTTGCTGTTCGGACTCTTCGGCTGGGTCCTCGAGCCGTCGGAGGTCGAGCACTAGTGGCGACTCGAGAGCTCAGCCCGGCGGCGCACGAGCACCACACCTCGACGGGCCTCGACAACACCAAGATGGCGATGTGGGCCTTCCTCGGCTCGGAGTGCCTGTTCTTCGGGTCGCTGATCTCGACCTACCTGCTCTACCGCAACAACACGGGAGAGGGTCCCACTACGGAGGAGCTCTACGACATTCCCTACACGTCGGTCAGCTCGTTCGTGCTGCTCATGTCGTCTCTGACGATGGTCCTTGCACTAGCCGCGTGCCAGCGCCGCGACGAACGAGGGATGCGCGCGTGGCTGCTGGCGACGGCGATGCTCGGAACGGTCTTCATCGGAGGTCAGATCTACGAGTTCACCGAGTTCGCGCACAAGGGCCTCGGCCTCGACGTGAGTGCCTTCGGGTCGAGCTTCTTCGTACTGACCGGCTTTCACGGGGCGCACGTCACCGTCGGCATCTTGATGCTGCTGCTGCTCGTCGGCATGTCGATGTTCAAAAGACTCGGGCCCGACGATTCCCGCAAGGTCGAATTGATCGGTCTCTACTGGCACTTCGTCGACATCGTCTGGATCGTCATCTTCACGCTCGTCTACCTGATTCCGAACTAGAGGAGCTCATGAGCCAATACGCCGAACCGCAAGAGGACTTCGAGCTCGAGCATCACCCCGGACCCGGTCAGTACGTGAAGATCGCGGTCATCCTGGCGATCATCACGCTGATCGAGGTCGCCATCTTCTATATCGAGGCACTTCAGGGGATCATCGTGCCGCTGCTCATAGCCTTGTCACTGGCCAAGTTCGTGATGGTCGTTGGCTATTTCATGCACCTGAAGTTCGACAGCAAGCTGTTCCGCTACCTCTTCGTCACCGGTCTCGGCTTCGCCCTGTTCGTGTTCGCCATCGTCCTCGTCATCTTCTTTACGGCAGAGGGCGGTCCCGGGTCGGGTGGCCCCGGTGGTTGAGGAGAGCGTGTCGATGGCGCTCCAGCCGGCCACTCAAGCCGCGGTGAATCCATGGACCTGGAACCCCCATCCCGAGGTCTGGCTCGCCCTCGTTCTGCTGGCGGGTGGATACGCCTGGGCCGTCAACGTGCTCGGCCCCCGGAAGGTTGGCGAGGGGGAGCGAGCGGGACGGGCGAGTGGAGATTTACCGGGAGAGAAGCCCGCGTCCGCCAAGCAGGTCTTCGCCTTTTACTCAGGCATCATCCTGTTGTGGTTCGCGTCGGACTGGCCGCTGCACGACATCGCGGAGAGGTATCTCTTCAGCTTCCACATGATCCAGCACCTGGCGTTCATGCTCGTCGTACCGCCACTCCTTCTGCTCGGAACCCCGCGCTGGCTGCTGCGCTCGCTGATCGGCACCGGCGCGCGCTTCAGGGTGATGCGAGTTCTCACGAAACCGGTGGTCGCGCTGCTCATCTTCAACGGGACGGTCGCCTTCATTCACTGGCCGGTGATCGTGGGCCTTCAGACGTCGTCCAATGCGGGACACGGCGTGGTCCACGCTCTGATCCTCGGAGCCTCCATCATCGGGTGGTGGCCGGTCGTCTCGCCGTTGCCGGAGTTGGGGCGCATGACCGACATCGCAAAGATGTTCTACCTCTTCCTCACCTCGGTGATTCCGACCGTCCCCGCGTCCTTCCTCACGTTTGCCGAGGGAGTGCTCTACCAGCATTACGAAACGGTTCCGCGCCTGTGGGGACTGACGGCAACGACCGACCAGATGATCGCCGGTCTCATCATGAAGATCGGAGGCGGCCTGCTACTGTGGAGCGTCATCGCGGTGCTCTTCTTTCGCTGGAACGCGCGCGAGGAACGAGCCGAGGCCGAATCGGTTAGCTGGGACGACTTCGAGCGCGAGCTCGAGGCATGGGACATGAGGAAGTAATGCCCCCTCCGTGATCGAATCGAATAGAAGGTAAGAGCACAGATGGCCCAGGACACGCACAATCAATCGGGAATGTCCGGCGAGATTCGCCTGAGGGTTCCGCTCATCTTCGTCCTGCCTCTTGCCGCCCTAGTGGTCATCGCTTTGATCGCGATTGGATTCTCTCGGATTCTGTTGTCGCTCGAGCCCGCCGCGGCCACGACCCTGTCACTGCTCATGGCGGCCAACGTCCTGGGGGCGTGCGCGTTCTACGCGCTGCGCCCCGACGCGGCTCGACGCCGCTGGCCCGAGCTGGCGGCGGTGGTGCTCTATCCGTTGCTGATCGGCGTGGCGGTTGCCCAGACCGGCTTCCTCAGCGAAGACGAGACGGCCTCTGCCGAAGGCGGCGAGACCGCGGCACCCGCAGGCGGTGGTGGCAGCACGATCGTCGCTCAGAACACGGCGTGGGACGTCGAGGAGATCACCGTGGCGGCCGGCGAGGAGTACAGCGGCACGCTCGACAACCAGGATTCGGTCGACCACAACATCGCCTTCTACGAGACCGAAGAGGATCTGTCGGATCCCGCCGCCGCGTTCTACACCAGTGATACTGCGGGGGGTGGCGAGACCGTCGACTTCGAGTTCGCGGCCCCCGATGAGCCCGGTGAGTACCCCTACATCTGCGACTTCCACCCCACGACCATGACCGGCACCCTCGTGGTCGAAGAGGGCGGCGGCGGACAGGGCGGCGGCGGACAGGGCGGCGAAGGTGGGGGCGGAGGCGCCGAGGAGTAGCGCTCCCAGGCCCTCTAGGACCGGTAGATGTCTTCGTCCGATTAGGATGTTGAACATTACCAAATGAGATGTTATACATCCTAGATGCCTTTCGACGCCCATGAAGGGAATCGCCTCCTGACAGCCCTCGGCGAACACCTCAGCGCCTTGGATGCGCACCTTGAGATTGTTGTGATTGGCGGGGCGGCTTTGCTGGCGCTGGGTCTGGTGGACAGAACGACCAGCGACGTCGATGTCCTGGCGCTCGACTCGGCTGAAGGTCTGAAGCCAGCCCGTCCCTTGCCGTCTGAGCTGGTGGAGGCGAGGAATCGGGTCGCCCGAGACTTCGAATTGGAGCCCGACTGGCTGAATCCTGGCCCTGTTGACCTTCTGCGATTCGGACTTCCCGATGCCTTTATGGAGCGAGTCGAAACTCGCAGCTTCGGCGCGGCGCTCACCGTCCATTTTGCTGGTCGATTCGACCAGATCCACTTCAAGTTGTACGCGCTGGTGGATCAGGGAGCCGGTCGGCATGAAGACGACCTGCGCGCCCTTAAGCCGACTCGAGATGAACTCCTCGCCGGCGCACGGTGGGCGGTGACCCATGACCCATCTGAAGGCTTCCGCAGAGAACTGTTGGGGGTTCTGGAGCATCTGGGGGTGGAGGATGCAGACCTCGGAGCTTAGAGACGACCTCCGGGCCAAGCTGGTCGCATTCTCATGGGAGCAATGGACGCAGATCGGTGTTTCTGGCTGGAGTGATCGAAGGGATCTGTGGGCTGTCGATCCTGAAGCGCTGTTGGTCTTCTCGCTGGTGGTGTCCCGCCATGAGCCTCGTTTGTTCGACGAGATCCTCGATTGGGTGACGCTCAATCTGCGGCTCGTCAGCATTCAGCGACTGCGCAACCTCGCCCGCCATCATGATGACGTTGTGCGGCGACTTGTTGACGCGGTGCTGGCGTGGTCGAACGCGCATGCCAAGGAAGTGACTCGCCGCGCGCCCGTCGCTCCCAGCGCCCCTCCCGAGCCCCAAACGCTGTTCCGGATCAATGGTCGGGAGGCGAGGGTTAGCAAGGCCGATCCGATCTTTGCTGACTATGGTTTCCGACGGCCGGCGACCGGCCCGAGCGGCAAATCGCGCGTGCTGGAACTTTCTGCCCCGATCAACCTCGGGTTTCGACTGAGAGAGATATTCGGTATCGGAAGCAGGGCGGAAATCATTCGTGTCCTCTTGACCTCGCGAGAACACCGACTTCTAAATGAGATCGCAGAGGCCGCGGCGTACGCTCCCCGGAACGTGCGTGAGGGCCTGGACTCGCTGATCGAAGCAGGCATCGCGCAGATCTCACGGAGGGCCAAGAGCCGCAGCTACCGGCTGGACCGGACGCGGTGGGGCGAGTTCCTCGGCATTGCCGAACAGGACATGCCCCTCTATGTCCCCTGGGTCCAATTGCTGCGAGCATTGACGAGAATGCACCTGTGGCTTGAGGAGGAAGCGGCCGTTCAGAGATCGGAGTACATGCAAGCCAGCGAAGCACGTCGCCTGATGGAGGAAATCAAACCCGACTTTCTCGCGGCCGACATTTCTGTGCAGGATGGTCGCGGGCTGCATGGCGCTGAATACTGGCCGGCATTCGTGCAGGACGTGCAAGAGGTCCTTAGGAGGTTGGAGGAGGAGCCCGTGTCGTGGAAACGTTAGGCACCAAAGCTGGCGTCGACGAGAACATTCTCGAACTCGCTCTGCTCGACTGGCTTTGGGGCGCTGGGGTACGAGGTCAAATGGCCTAAGACAGTTACCGCCCACGTTGCGAATCCTTGCAACGCGGACCGGACATCGGCAGACCGGACGAGATCGATGATCGCTGTCTCATCTTCAGTTGGAGCGGGCAGCGTCGCAGACGTACTACCTGCACGTCGTTCCTGACCTGGTTCCGGTCTCGGCGAGATTCTTTCGCGGACCGACAACAGACATCGGGCCAGATAGCTTTACGGTGCGCGCAGTCCTGGAATCGAACGCAGTTACGAAGGTGCCCGACGCTTTCGACCGGGCCACCCCCTGGTATGATAGCTGAGTTCATACAGCTATGGGAGGTGGCTAGATGGCCCGCCGAACTGTGAGTTTGCCCGACAACACCGAAGCACTCGTACGAAAGATGGCGCGTGATGGCGAATCGTTCTCTGCAGTAGCGGCCCGACTGATTGAAGCTGGAGCAAGGTCGTTGGAGGGGCGAAGATCACCCAGTTACGTCGGGGTCGGTGGCGGGCCCGAGGATCTAGGACGCAGGGCGGAGAAATATCTCGAGGAACTCGTGCCGAGCCGGTGAAGGTAGTCGCGGACACGGGGCCGCTCGTTGCCGCCACGAACGCGCGCGATCGGGCCCATCGACTGGCAGCCTCGCTAGTTTCAGAGCTCGGCCGTGAACTCATTATTCCGGACGTTGTCCTCGTCGAGGTCGATCAGCTGCTGCGAGCACGGGTAAGCAAAAGCGCAGCGTTGGCGTTTCTAGCAGCGGTCTCCGCCCGGGAGCACGAGGTGGCCTTCCTTTCGCAGGGGCTGCTTGGGCGGGCGGTCGAGATCGACAGTCGCTTCTCCGACCTTGACCTCGGGCTCGTCGATACTTCGGTCATGGCGTACGCGGAACGTCATGAGCTGCCGATATTCACCTTCGATTTCGAAGATTTCCGGGCGGCGCCACCGGAGTCAGGCTATTGGCAGCTGGTCGTCGATGAGACCCGGTACCTGGAGGCGACGGGTTGAACAACCCCCGGCGCGGTTCGCGCACCGATCACTCAGCTCCACAGACAATCAGACGATCTACCGCCGAACCCGCGGGTCATCCATCGCCGACCTGGCCGTGCGAGAGGCCTCCGTGTGAAGCGTAGGGTTGCCGGTGACCGCGTCGGTCGACTCTGACTGGTAGCGGAGTTCGGTCTCGGGGTCGCCCCCCCACTGCGATGCCGCGTCCCCCAGGCTCGTCTCGGTGAGGTTGCCCGCCGGCGCGTAGTCGAAGCTCGAGGTCCGCTCGCGCCAGTCGGTCACGCCCTCGAGCAGGCCGCCGGGCGAATGGTCGTGGGTGGTGACCTTCTCCTCCGCGCTGCCGGCGTTCCAAGTGGAGCGTTGGAGCAAGCCGTCGCGCCGGTAGGAGAGCTCCTGGCGCCTGGTGGTGTCGTCGGCGACTCTCTTTGCTACCGCTGGTACCCCCAGGTCCAAACCCCCCATCTATCGCCGTGGGGAGCGACCGCGATCTCGAGCTGAAAAGCCGGATCGCCCGTGTCGTAAGCGCAAGAGAACTGAGAGATATCAGTGTACGCAGCCTCACCTACCACAGAATCCGCGTACGGTTCCACACTCTCAACGAGACTCGGCGGAACCCCGGGCAGCAAGCTGTCCAGAGTCGCTTTCCTGTTGCCTTCGTCAAGAGCCCGGAGAAAACGATCAGCTGTCTCGCATGCCTCCGCGGTGGGTGCCCGTTGAAAGTTGGGAGTAAGCTCAGGCCCCACTATGCTTACCGCCATCTCCAGCTCGCCCTTTCTGAAGAAGCGAAGCTGACCCCAAGGCTCGACGAGCACGAGCGTTGACCCCATGACTCCCGGGACGTCGTTGTCATAGAGCTTCTGGTCATCATCGAGACTCTCGATTGGGGAGAGCGTGGGATCGGCGAAGCCCACGATGACGGGTATGCCGTCGATGGTCACCATTGTGGTCAGCGTCATCCCCGAGTGAGGAGCGATTCCGGTTGACGCGGCAGTTCTCATTCCGGGTAGGTCTGGATGGTAGTCGGTGCTGATCCAGCTCCTCTTTGACTGTCTGAAGCTTGCAACGAATACGTTGCTTGCAACGAATACGTTGGATGAGCCCGGCACACGCGACTCGGCTAGCAGAAGGATCTTGCCGTCTAGCTCAATCGCCTTGAGAATGCGCACCGCTCGGGTCGAGCTGCCGGCAGTTCTCGCAGCAGCTCTCCTTAGAGATTGAGGAAGCGATTGGGGTTCCAAGCGTCTAGCGTCGATGATCGCTGTCTCATCTTCAGTTGGAGCGGGCAGCGTCGCAGACGTACTACCTGCACGTCTTTCCTGACCTGGTTCACCGCAGCTCTGCAGAATCAAGAAGGCAAGTAAGAGACTGAGCACCCTTGCCTTGTACTCAAGACTCGGTTTCATAAGGCCTCTTTCCTAATCCAATGGCAGCGCGTAAGTGGATGTACCCAGCGCGTCGTTGAGAATCTGGGCCAGCAGGATTCCTCGACCGCCGCCTCGACCACTAGTCGCCCCTATCTTGAAGACGATCTCTTCCGGTCTGCCGATGTCCGGTCCGATGTAGCCACTGAAGAAGGCAGAGCCGGAATTAGCCGCACGGATAGTCGGTGAGGTCGGCGCTTCAGGTGGCACTTGGCGTAAGGGAGTCCGTCCCTTCGTACCTCGGAGCGAGGCGGTGAATCCAAACTTCGCACCCCCCTCATAGGGCACGAATATGTTGGCGTAGGAGATGCGTGCCTGATAGCGATAGTAAGCATCGATAGGTCCAGCTCCACCGGTGTGCACTGGAACGAACTCTGCTTGGGCAGATGTGATTCTGACGCTTACCGGAGTGGCCGCCACGGTTGTCAAGTCGGTACGAGTGCCCGACACCGTCAAACTTCGGACTTGTTGTTGTAGCTCTTGAACCACTGCAACCGCCTGATGGTCCGCAGCCAGAGCAGCTGAATAGCCAGCCGAAGCAGGAGGTGCAGCCCGGGAGCGGCTATCACGGCTCTCTCTGGGGCCTGGAGCGCAATAACTCGTCCCGTCGCACATCGGCGCGTGTCCGTCGTCGTCTAGCGCCACCGGGTTGGCGGCCGCGAACAGATAGCGGTTGCCGGTCAAGGGATCGATCGCGAGCGCGAGGTCACTTCCCGCGTCGATGAACACGTCGGCGGTGGTGAAGCGCTGGGTCGTGGGATCATACTGGCGCGGTCCCACCAGTATGTTGCCGGTGACCGCGTCGGCCGCCTCGCTCTGGTATCCGAGCTCGGTCTCGGGGTCGCGCTCGCCGACCGCGATGCCGCTTCCGGCCTCATTGGTGGCGCCGTAGGGGTCGTAGGCGGAGTGCGACTTGACGTTGCCGGAGTCCGACAGCCTGGTTGCGACGCTGCCCTCGGCGTCTCGCAACAGCCAGGTCCAGTTGTCGTCCTTGACCTCCGCGAGCGGGCGTCCGGCGCTGTCGCCGCAGTAAAGCGTCTTAGTGGCGCCGCTGGCGCTGGTCTCTTCGGCGACGCGGCTGGTGTCGCCGAAGTAGTAGAAGAACAGCTTGGTTCTGCCGTCGGAGGTGCGAGCCATGAGGCGGTCGTCGGCGTCGTAGACGAAGTCGACCTTGGGCTTGCCCCCTGAGGGCGAGTGGGTCATCGAGGCGGTGTGACCCTGGGCGTCGTGGTCGGTGGTGAGTGTCTCGCTGGTGGTCGGCCCGCCGGTGGGAGTCAGGCTGATGGTGCGCTGCTTCTCCTCACCCATGACCGAGTAGTCGTCGACCGTCAGGGTCGCGACCCCGGCGTCGGACTGGGCGCGCCGCTCGCTGAGGCGGCCCTGTACGTAGTTCTGCGTGATGGTCACGTCCTCGGCGGCCCCGGTCACTTCCTCGCGGGTGATGTTGCCGGCGTCGTCGAGGCCGTAGGCGTGGCTCGGCTCCTGGCCGATAGGGACCTCGGCGAAGGGGTTGTGCCACCCGGTGAGGCGCCCCAGGAGGTCGTAGTCGAAGCTGGCGGTCCCGCCCGGGTCGGTCATCTCGCCGGCCGGGAGCACGTCGATCGACTCGCTGGTCTTGAGCCCGCCCGGGTCGTAGTCGATTCCGGTGTGTGAGCGCAGCGGCACCCCGAGCGAGTCGCTCCAACGCAACGACTGGAGCGAGCCGTCAGAGTGATAGGCGAGCGCGCCTTGTGCGACGTCGCCGCCGAAGCGGGTCTCGGTGAGGTTGCCCGCCGGCGCGTAGTCGAAAGTGGAGGTGCGGTCGCGCCAGTCGGTCACGCCCTCGAGCAGGCCGCCGGGGGAGTGGTCGTAGGTGGTGACCTTCTCCTCCGGGGTGCCGGCGTTCCAGGCTGAGCGCGCCAGCAATCCGTCGCGCCGGTAGGAGAGCTCCTGGCGCCTGGTGGTGTCGTCGGAGCTGCCGTCGCCTTGGTCCGTGGTGGTCGGGTCGTCGATGCTCTGGGTCACCGCGGTGGCGAGGTCGCGGTTGCCGTAGGTGAAGGACTTCGACGACAGCGGCGCCACGCCTCCGCAGCCGGCGGTGCCGGTGCCCTTGATGGTGCGGCTGTAGAGCAGGTTGCCGTTGGCGTCGAAGCCGCTTGCCTCGGGGCTGCCGGCCTGGTAGTTGCACTGCGCCAGGTAGGCGTCGCCCTCGACCGCGATGCGGGTCCTGAGCGTGTCGTCGTCGTTGTAGTCGGATGTGATCGTGCGCAGCGTGGTGTCGGTGCCGGACTCTCTTCTGATCTCGGTGCGCTGCTCTTGGAGCCCCTCGTCGCTGTAGGTGAAGCGGGTGACGTGGCGGTCGTCGAACGGATCGCTCTGCTCTTGGAGGCGATTGAGCACGTCGTAGTCGTAGGTCGTGGTGAGCGAGCCCTGGTGGGCGTTGGGCTGGGTCAGGGTCTCGAGGTTACCCGCGAGGTCGTAGTCGTAGGTGTGGCTGAGCCAGCGTTCACCCCCCGAAGCGGCGGGATCATTCAGCAACTGGCGGCGGAGTTCGAGCTGGCCGAAGTTGTCGTAGCTCTGCTCCTGGCGCTGGATCCGGCCCGCGACGGAGCGCGGCCCGCGCACTTCGATGGTCTCACCGTGGGCGCTAAACGACAGCGTCGTTACCCGGCTCCGCTGGCTCTGGCCGTCGCTCGACGCGGTCGTGGCGTAGCGCCACACCTCGCTCGCGGGCGTGTAGCTGAGCTCCGCGACCGGGCGCACCCCCGAGGAGTTGGACGGCAGGGTCGTCTGCTCGAGCCTCCCGGTGTCGTCGTAGAGGTAGTCGGTCACGGCCTTGTCGCCGCTGCCGGCGTCTTCGGTGAGGGACTTGATGAGCTGGTTGGGGTGGTAGGCGTAGTCGGTCACCCGCTGGCCCGAGTCGGTCGCGACCCGCTCGGCCGCGAGCGTCCCGTCGCTGAAGTAGTCCATGGTCGTCTCCGCCCGCAGCGTCTCGGTCTCGGTCGGGGTCGTGACCCGCACTGCGCGGTCCATGGCGTCGTAGAGGTAGCGGGTCTCGAAGCTGCCCGAGCCGAGCGGCGTGTTGCTGTGCCCCTTGGGCGCGCGCTCGACCGCAAGGTTGCCGTTGGCATCGTAGGCGAAGCTCGTGGTGTGGCCCTCGCCGTCGCTCGATGAGACGAGGTTGTCGCGCTCGTCGTAGTCCATGGTCTGGGTGTGGCCGTCGCGGTTGATGACCTCGAGCGTCCTGCCGTAGGGGGTGTAGTCGAAGTTCGAGACCTTGGCGCGCCCGTCGGTCACGGTCCTCATCTGCCCGGTGCGATGCGCACCGCCGTAGGTTCCGACCTGATCGCCGAAGCTGGTGACGTCGTTGAAATCGGTGAGCGGTCCGTCGATCGTCCTGAGCAGACCCGGGTCGTAGTAGGTCAGGCGCGTGATGCGGTCGGGCGCGCCCGTCTGGTTGGATCGCTCGGTGATGGTCTCGAGGTTGCCGTCTGCGTCGTAGCCGAACTCGCGCCGCCGTTGCTCGTCGGCCGCGGCCGCGGCGTCCTGGGTCACCGCGGTGAGCTCGGCGACCGCGGAGTCGTAGGTGCTCGCCTCCGGGCGCTGGTAGTCGAGCTCGATGACGACCTCTCTGGTGGGCGCGTCGGGGTGCAGGCTGTCGCGCGCTTCGTTGCGGGGCGGCAGCGTGACCTCGTCGACCAGGCCCAAGTCGATGTAGCCGAAGCGCGTGGTGTTGCCCGCACCGTTGGTCTTGGAGCTCAGCCGGTTCTCCGACCACACGTAGGTGTCGACCACGCGCTCGGTAGCGCCCGACTGCTGGATCGTGCCGGGGTCTCAATCCGCTCGATGTTGTGGCCCGCGATGCGGGCGTCTGTCTCGGAGACGCGCTGGCGCCCGGTGACGTCGTAGCGGGTCACCGCCGCGCGCGGCGTCGTCAAGGTCGTCTCCCGGGGCTCGGCCTCGGACGCGACCGGCGAGTAGTCGAGCGTCCAGTCGTTGAGCGCACGGTCGTTGATCCGGGTCAGCACCGGACGCTCGCCAGCTTCGTCGTAAACAAAGGTCGTGGTCGCGCCGCGTCCGTCGACCAGCGTCCGCAGCGGCTTGTAGGGAGCCAGCAGGTCGTCCTCGTGGTAGTAGCTGTAGCGCGTGGTCACGCGCTCGGACGCGTCTCCCGAGTGGGTGTTGGCGGTCACCTCGGTGAGGCGGCCGTCGGGCGTGACGGTGAAGTCGAAGGTGCGCTCGTCGGCGCAGCCGGCACACGGCAGGGTCGTGATGCGGGTGAGGTTGCGGGTCGGGCCGTCGTAGTCGTGGTGTGTGACCTCCTCGTTTCCCCGGTCGTGTCGGATCGACTCGAGCCGGAGGTTGAGGAGCGGCGGCAGCGCGCCGGGGTCGAGGTCCTCGGTGATCTCGGTGTAGTCGAAGCTTAGGGTGTTGTCGTTGCGGTCGAAGACGCGCGTGACGTGCCACGTGTTGGTGAGGTCGGTGATTGGGGAGGGAAACGGGACCTGCTCGACCGCGTAGACGACTCCGTCGGGGCGGATGAGCCAGAACTCACTCCCGAGCGGGTCGTTGACCGAGGCATGGGTCTCTTTGACCCTCAGGTTGACGCCCGGCGCCGACTGCCACTCGGTGCCGGGGCCACCGGGGCGCACGAAACGGTGCACGGTCCCGTCGCCGTCGGTGAACTCCAGCACCGCGCCGATGGCGGAGCCCGCCGCGACCCCGCGGCACGCGTCGCAGTGACGTGCACCGGAGCGTTGAGGTCGACGCTCGGGGCGCTGAGGTCGGTCCCGGTGTCTGCGTCCTGCAACGACAGGCTCCAGCCGCGTCCCGCGCCCGAGGTGTGGAACAGGGAGTCGCTGCGCTGTGAGTTGTAGCTGTGCGAGATGACCGTGTTGAGCCCGACGCCCGGGATCGTGATGTCGTGCTGCTTGACCGCGAGGTTGCCGCTGTAGAGATGGGCGTGGGCCTCGGCGGTGCCGAGATCGAAACTCTCGTAGGGATAGAACTGCTCGAGGCCCAAGGTGTCTGACTGCGCCACCAGGAGGTCGTCGGGCAGCGTCGGGTTGAGCGCCAGCGCGCCTCCCACGGTGGTGTAGCGGCGCCGGGGGTCGGGCACCCAGGCCGAGGGGTTGGCGCCGTCGTCGCTGCGCGCCTCCCAGAAATAGGTGCGTCCCGACTTGAGCGCGCCCGCGGGCGGCCGCCAACTCGAGGTGCCCCCGGGGTCGACGGTATCTCCGTTTCCGGAGGCGACCAGCTCTCCGAGGCGGAAG
>JBOGWX010000107.1:0-1740 GCA_050694055.1 Actinomycetota bacterium | reverse complement strand
GCCAGCCGGAAAAGGCCGCGTGGCCATTGGTTTGACTGAACTGGCAGTGAAAGGTGCGAACCTTTGTCTCTAGGCTCGCGAGCCACACCGAGACGGCCGGCTGCGCTTCGACCTCCTTGCCGGTTCCGACCACTCCCTCGGCCACGCACCCCGCCAGGGCCTGGGGGCTCGCCGCCTCGTGAACGGCGTCGACTATTGCCTCTGCTTGTTGCGCGAAGTGAGCAGACGCAAACACAATGGCCAGGTTCGGTTCTCTCTCGCCGAGGCGGTGCGCCGCCTGCAAGGTCGCCTCCGCGGCAGCGCTGCGTGCCTCTGGGTTTGTGGACAGTGCCGCCCCGATCTTCACGCCCGGTTCACCTGCTCCGATCTCATCCCACCAGCCTATCGACCGTTGCGGCCATTATGAAATCCATGCGCCTGAGGCGATCGGGCGTGGGGTCCAAACACCGGGAGTCCGACGCTCCGCGCTTCCTCCGCGGCATCCGTAGATCGTCCTGTTCGTGTAGGACCCGAATGAGCGAAGGTCTTGCGCAACGCGGCCCCCGGGCACATCGATGCGGTCCCCGCGCGGTTCCTCGACAACCACCGAGCGGACGAAAGCGAGGGCGGGCCACCTGACGACGGAGCACGACGATCTGTTGACGGAGCACGACGATCTCGAGTTCCTTGGCGGCATCGTCCCGACCGCCGGGGAGCAGCGCCCCGAGCAGCATACGAACGATCATGTAGATGAGCGATACAGGCATTGTTCTCCCTCGGCGCACGAGTGGACCGAGGAAGACTACGAGCCCTGGTCAGAGAGGTGTTTTCGAGTAAGTACACCCTTCGCCTGTTCTATTGCGCTGGTAGCTCTCGAGGACCGCGGTTTCCGGAGAGACCTCGGCAAGCCTCAAGGGGCTGGCCAGCATAGCCATCGAGAGCTCACCGGCGAGCATCCCGGGCTGGGTCTCGGAGGCCAACCGCTCGCGAGCGCAACTCCCCGACGTAGTGCAGGAGGCTCTCAAGAAGCACGAAGCTGCCGGCACGACCGACGATCCCGAAATACCAAGAGGTGGTGATGGTCTTCTATCGCCGGCACGTGTGCCGGCTGGAGCCGTGGCCGGACTACGCGAGGCGTGCGTTCGCGAAGCTCGCGGAGAATCCGGAAGTCGACTACACGATGAACGGACCGAGTGAGTTCCATGTCGTCGGAGTCATCAAGGACTGGAACATCGAGCACCGGCTGGGCGAGATCAACGTGCCTACCCTCCTCACCTCGGGCCGGCACGATGAAGCCACTCCAGAACTGGTGCAGGTCGTGCACGACGGCATACCGGGGTCCGAATGGGTGGTCTTCGAGGACAGCGCCCACATAGCACACGCCGAGGAGAGCAAGAGCTACCTCGAGGTTGTGGACGACTTCTTGACGCGGGGGGAAGCGTCCGCCTAGCTCTCCCGGCATGCCTTCGCTTCATGGCGAGAACAGCCGAGGCTGCCCAGTCTTCTTCAAGCGCCGCTATTGTGGGCGCATGGATCGCTCTCCCGTCTCCCTCGTCGAGTTTCCAGCCGACGACCCGGAGCGCGCCCTCAGATTCTGGCAAGGTGTGCTGAACGTTGAGTTCGACGCTCGCAAGGGTGGCGAAGGAGAGGGTTGGCAGACTCGTTCCGATGCGGCCGAGATAGGTGTCCATAAACGCGGGACCGGGCCGGGCGACACATTCTCGTTGCCGTATCTCATTGTGGATGACATGGCGGGCACTC
>JBOGWX010000106.1:0-14726 GCA_050694055.1 Actinomycetota bacterium | reverse complement strand
CCGCATGGACCGCATGGACCGCATGGACCGCATGGACCGCATGGACCGCATGGACCGCATGGACCGCATGGACCGCATGGACCGCATGGACCGCATGGACCGCATGGACCGCATGGACCGCATGTTCGGGCTTGCGCGGCAAAGGGCACATGCTCCGGCGCCGGGCCGCGCTAGATACCCGGCCTCGTGGAGGCGGAGCCCCTAGCCCGGCTCGAGGTCTAGTTCTGCTGCTGGATTTGGCGCATCTCGCCCTTGAGGATCTCGTCCGTCCTCGTGTCTGCGTCCTCGTCGTCACCGGCCGAGGGCTCCCCGAAGAAGTCGTCGAGATCCTTGCGCCCGAGGTTCTCCTTTTCGAGCAGCAGCTCCGCGAGACCATCCATGTCCTCGCGGTGCTCGGTGACGATCTTCCGAGCCTTCTCCTGCCCCTCCTCGAGGATGGCCTTCACCTCACGATCGATTGCCATCTGGGCTTCCTCGGAGACGTCGTTCCCCTGCCGGAACATGGGGTTCAGGAAGCGAGCGCCCGTCTCGGCGATGTTGATCGGTCCGACCTTTTCCGACATCCCGAACTCCATCACCATCCGGCGGGCAATCTCGGTGGCGCGCCGAAGGTCGTCGCCGGCCCCCGTGGTGGCGAAGTTGAAGACGGTCTCCTCGGCGCTGCGTCCACCCAACAGCACGGCGATCATGTCGCGCAGCTCCGGCTCGCTCATGAGGTAACGCTCCTCCTCGGGGAGCTGCTGCGTGTATCCGAGCGCCCCGATGCCACGAGGGATGATGGACACGCGGTGTACCGGGTCGGCGTGTTCGACGAACCGCGCCACGAGCGCATGCCCCAGCTCGTGATAAGCGACGAGCCGTCGCTCCTTCTCCGTCAGCACCTGGGAGCGGCGCTCGAGTCCGCCGAACACTCGGTCGATCGCCTCTTCGACGTCGCCCATGTCGGCGATCTCCTTGCCTCCTCGCGCAGCCAGCAGCGCCGCCTCGTTCACCACGTTGGCGAGCTGCGCTCCCGAGAAACCGGGCGTCCGGCGAGCCAGGACCTTGAAATCGACATCGGGAGTGAGCTTCACCTCACGGGAATGAATTCGCAGGATCTCCTCGCGCCCGCCGATGTCGGGCAGGTTGACCTGAATCTGCCGATCGAAGCGGCCGGGGCGAAGGAGCGCCGCATCGAGCACCTCAGGACGGTTGGACGCCGCGACGATGATGACACCGCTGTTGGGCTCGAAGCCGTCCATCTCGGTGAGCAGCTGCTGCAGGGTCTGTTCTTGTTCTTGGTGAGAGCCCATCTGGCCGCCCGCGGCGCCCGAGCGCGACTGGCCGATCGCGTCTATCTCGTCGATGAAGACGATCGCAGGAGCGCGCTCCCTGGCTTGTTGAAACAGGTCCCGGACACGCGCGGCGCCGAGACCGACGAAAAGCTCGATGAACTCGGACGCCGAGATGTAGAAGAACGGGACCTCCGCTTCGCCGGCCACGGCGCGCGCCAGCAACGTCTTACCGGTTCCCGGCGGTCCGACCAGCAGGACCCCCTTTGGGATCTTGGCGCCGACCTTGCGGAACTTGTCCGCGTTCTTCAGGTAGTCGACGACCTCGGCGAGCTCGGCCTCGACCTCGTCCACGCCCGCCACGTCCTGAAAGGTCGTCTTGAGGTCGGTCCGGTCGTAGAGCTTCGCCTTGTTCTTACCGAGCGACAGCGGTCCCCCGCCACCGGTCAACTGGTTGCGCATGCGACGCATGAAGAAGAAGTAGAGCCCGGCGATGAAGAGGAACGGCAGGAAGAACGACAACAGGCCCAGCCAGGGACTGGCCTGCGTCGCGGTGACCTCTACGTCGTTGGCGCGCAGCTCGTCTACCAGCGCGTTCGATTCGTAGTTGACGGGAAGCGTGGTCGAGAACTCGCGCTCGCCCTCGTCGGCCTCGAAGCTGCCCGACACCGACGTCTCCGAGATGTTCACCTCGGTGACCGCCCCCTCCTCCGCGAGATCCAGGAAACGGGAGAACTCGATGCTCTCGCTCTCACCGGCGGTGAAAGTCTGGATCAGAGTGAAGATGAGCAGGCCACCGATTACCCACGCGATCGTGACGTTTCGCTGGCGCGGATCCATGCCCTCCGAGGAGTCCTGAGGGCGGTTGGAGCCGGGGCGCTGCTCGTTGCGCGCTTCGCCTCTGCGCTGCCACGGATTACGGGAACGAGGGCGGTTCGCTTGATCACTCATGTAGGAGTCAGCGTACCTACAATCGGACTCTTGTCTGGCATGACCTGCTACAACCAGCGCTATGACCTTTTCTTCGGCCGGCCTCCTCACGACCAAGAAGGGCGCGCTGTTCTCCTGTTCACAACCAAACGGGGACATTACGGGTGCGGGAGCCGAGGGCGTGTGGCTCCACGATGCCCGTCACCTCTCGCGACTGGTCCTGACCGTTTCGGGATCGCAACCGCGCGCGCTGTGGAGTTCCGACGACGCGGGGTTCGAGGCGACGATAAGGCTCGAGCTCGAAGACCGGGTCGCCGTCACTCGCCATCGCCGGATCGGACGCGACTTCGTCGAGCGCATCTCTCTCGAGGCTCTGGAAGCGCCGGTCGCCGTGACGTTGCAGCTCGAACTGGCATGCGATCTGGTGGACCTCTTCGTCGTCCGGGGATGGGCCGAGGAGGCACGGCCCCCACTCGAACCGGAGGTCACGAGTGACGGGCTCAGCTACGGACGCACCGGCCGCGACGGCCTTCGCCGCACGACGGACGTCCGCCCGTCTCCACGACCGGCGCGCATCTCTCGAGGTCGCGGCCGTCAAGTCCTGACTTGGGATCTCACCCTCGCGCCCGACCAACGCCAGGTCGTCGCGCTGCACGTCTCGTGCGCGCCGGGTGACGAGCAGTTCTCCACTCCGGTCGAGCTTCCTCGAGCGGGCGGCGGCGAGCGGATCGACCGGGCGCTCAATGCGGCCGGCCGGGACCTCGCCATGCTCCAGACACCGGTGGGCGCCCACAACGTCGTGGTGGCGGGGATCCCGTGGTACGTCGCCCTCTTCGGGCGCGACTCGCTCCTCACCGCTTACGCGTTGCTCGACGCGGCCCCCGAGATAGCGCGCGACACGCTCCTCGCGCTCGCCGAGCGTCAGGCGACCGGCGACGATGCCGAGCGCGATGCGGAGCCGGGCAAGATCCTGCACGAGCTGCGTGGGGGCGAGCTCGCACGCGCCGGGGAGCTGATGCCCTTTCCCTACTACGGGACCGTCGACGCGACGCCGCTCTTCGTCCTGGTGGCGGCGGAGTACACCCTGCGCACCGGCGACGACGCGACCTTTGACGCGCTCCAATCCCATGTCGATGCCGCGCTGCAGTGGATCGGCGCGCACGGCGACGCAGACGGCGACGGCTTCGTCGAATATCAACGGCGCGCCTCGCAGGGCCTGCTGCACCAGGGATGGAAGGACTCCGACGACGCGATCGTCCACGCCGACGGCTCGCTCGCGCAGGGACCGCTCGCGCTGTGCGAGGTGCAGGGTTACGTCTACGCGGCCCGGACCAGGCTCGCCGAGCTTCTCGAATCGAGAGGTCGAGTCGAGGAGGCCGAGCGGCTGCTCGCCGACGCGTCGGTGCTCAGGAGGTCGTTTCGCGACGCCTTCTGGATGGACGAGCGCGACTGCTACGCCCTCGCACTGGACGGCGACAAGCGTCGGGTCGCCAGCGTGACGTCCAATGCCGGCCACTGTCTCTGGAGCGGCATCGTCGACGACGATCTCGCACCGCGGCTGGCCGCGCGCCTCCTGGGCGGCGACATGTTCTCCGGGTGGGGGTTGCGCACGCTCTCGTCCAGCTCGCCCGCCTTCGATCCGGAGAGCTACCATCGTGGCTCGGTGTGGCCGCACGACACCGCCCTGGTAGCTGCCGGCCTCCACCGCTACGGCTTCGTCCGGCACGCAGCCCGCCTGCGCGCGGCGTTACTCGACGTCGCGGAAGCGAGTCCCGCTCGCCGGCTCCCCGAGCTTCTCTGTGGATTCGAACGGGCCCGCGGCGCCCCCTACGTCGTCTACCCCACGACCTGTGTTCCGCAGGCCTGGGCCGCAGCGTCCATCTTCCTCCTCGCGTCCCTGCCAGACTGAGGCACATGAACGAGCCGGCGGAGCCGAGAACCGTCCTCCTGATCGGGGGCGACCTCATGGCGCGGGCTCGGATCGAGGGGGCCGCTGCGGCCGCCTCGCTGAAGGTCGAAAGCCTCACGGCGGAGGCTCTCGGGTCGCTCGACCGTCTCCCCGAGGCGGATCTCGTCGTTCTGGATCTCGATACCGGAGGCAGCTCACTGATTCGGGCGTGGGCCGAGCTATCCGGGGGGGCCGGGCCCCGGACGATCGGGTATTTCAGCCACGTGGACGTGGAACTGGGGCGTCAGGCGCGGACCCACGGCATCGAGGCGTGGCCGCGGGGACGCTTCTGGCGAACGCTCGACGACATCTTCGCCGCCGTCTAGAGGCGATCTCAGGCGCCCTCTCGCCGACCTCGAGACAATCTCCCGATATCACCACAAACGGTTGCATAAATCCGTCTGGCAGGGTAAAGACTATAGGATATAGCACCCGATGGCTCGGTCCAGAGGGGCCCGCGACAAAGCGGTGGATTTTCTGGACCCGAGGGGAGTGAGACTCATGCGACGCTGCAAATGGCTCCAACTATTGCTGCTGGTAGCTCTCGTGACCGCCGGCTGCGGCGGCGACGACGACTCCGATGCGAGGGATGGTGCCGGAGGCCCCATCCAGCAGATCACGGTCCTGCTGCCCAACCCGTCCGCCATCAACGTCTTCAATCTGTGCGCCGCTATGGGAGAGGGCTACCTCGCCGACGAGGGGATCGAGGCGAGAGTCGAGGCGGTCGACGGCTCCGGGCCTGTTCTCCAAGCCATGGTCGCGGGCCAGGCGCAGATCGGGCTTCCGGGTCCGGGTCCGGTGCTGGGTGCGATCGCGCAGGGTGAGGACCCCGTCTTGTTCTTCAACCACTTCTCTCAATCACTGTTCGGCATCGTCGTCCCCGACGACTCGGAGTTCGAGGCGATAGAGGACTTGGACGGCTTGACGATCGGAGTTGGTACCGCTGAGGGGGCCGAGGTCTCCTTCGCCCGAGCGATCCTCACCGATGCCGGCCTCGAAGAGGGAACCGACTACGAGTTCCTGCCCGTAGGAGACGGTGGACAAGCAACCGCAGCGTTCGAGCGCGACGAGATCCAGGCCTACTCGGCCGCGATTTCGGACATGGCTATCATCGAGGCGCGCGGGCTTCCGCTGCGCGAACTGACTCCGGAGGAGTTCCTCAGCTACTTCGGCAACGGCTACGCGGCGATGGGCTCCACCATCGAGCAAGACCCGGAACTGATCGAGGGCTTCAGCAGAGCGATGACCCAGGGAACTGAGTTTGCGCGCGAAAACAAAGAGGAGACCCTCGAGCACTGCGCCGAGATCAACCCCGAGGAGGCGTCCGACCCCGAGCTTACCGATGCGCTCTACGAAGCCATCGTTCCTCGCACGGAGCCGATCGAGGGTAACGAGATCGGTTTCTTCCCGCCAGAGGCATGGGAGGCATGGCAGGAGAGCATCTTGGAATCGGGCGAGCTCGACGCTCCGGTCGACGACCTGGATTCTGCCTACACGAACGAGTTCGTGGGGTCGTAGGGAGATCCGCGTATGAGCACAGACGCTAGTCGACTCGGCTCGACGAGCGCCGCACCGACGGCGCTAACAGACCTCCTCAGGGTCGATGGGGTCACCAAGGTCTTCGAGGCCCGCGACTTGAAGGCGCTGGAGCCCATCGACCTGACGATCAACAACGGTGAGTTCGTCACCATGATCGGTCCGAGCGGTTGTGGGAAGTCCACGCTGCTCAAGATCATGGCCGGGCTCCTGCCGGCAACGCAGGGGCAGGTCGTGTTAGACACCCGCCCGGTCGTGGGTCCTCGCGGCGATATCGGAATCATGTTTCAGCAAGCAACACTGCTGCCCTGGCGAAACGCTCTCGAGAACGTCATGCTACCGATCGAAATTCGGCACGGCGCGAAGTTCGCAAAGGCGAAACGCGCGAAGGCCGTCGAACTCCTCAACTCGGTAGGGCTCGACGAGTTCGAAACGGTCTATCCTCACGAGTTGTCCGGGGGTATGGCTCAGCGAGTTGCGATCTGCCGCATGCTGGTGACCGAACCCTCGGTCCTGCTGCTCGACGAGCCATTCGGAGCTCTGGACGAACTCACACGCGACTATATGAATGAGGAACTGCAGCGTATCTGTGACGCGCGCAACGCGACCGCCTTCATGGTTACGCACTCGATCCCAGAAGCCGTGTTCCTTGCCGACAGAGTGGTCGTAATGTCGGCCCGGCCGGGTCGCATCTCCGACGTGATCGACGTCGATCTCGCCCGACCGCGTACTCTAGACATGACAACGCGCGAGGAGTTCGGAGTCATCGTTCGAGACGTGAGGTCGAAACTCGACTTGGGGGGCCACCGATGAGCAAGACCGTCGAGCGGAAGTCCGGCCCAATGCCGCATCCTGAAAGCGCGACCCAGCGCGAATCTCTTCTCGACCGGATGCCTCAGTGGCTGGCGTTATTGCTCCTGGGAGGCGCGGGCTTGCTCATCTGGCAGCTGATCACCTCGCTCGAGCTCGTCTCGCGCATCCTGTTGCCTGGGCCTGCCGAGACATTCAGAGAGGTGGCGAACAGCGCCCAGGGCATCGTCCGAGGAGACTACGTTCTCGAGGCGTTGTGGATCACCACTCAAGAGGTGATCCTGGGCTTCATCGCCGCGGCCACTCTGGGATTCGCGCTCGGCGTCGTCGTGGGAGAGAGCAAGTTCGGACAGAAGGCCGTAATGCCTTATCTCGTCGGGTTCAACGCCCTACCCAAGGTCGCGTTCGCTCCCGTGTTCGTGGCATGGTTGGGTTTCGGGATCAACTCCAAGGTGGTCATGGCGTTGTTCATCGCCTTCTTTCCGGTCATCGTCGATACTGCCGCCGGACTCGCCTCGACCGACCGCGATGCGATCATGCTGTTTCGGTCCCTCGGCGCGAGCCGCTGGCAGACCCTTCGCAAGCTCAAGCTGCCCAACGCCCTCCCCTTCATCTTCGCGGGGCTCAAGACCGCCGCGGTGTTCAGTGTGGTTGGAGCGGTGGTGGGCGAGTACCTCGGAGGAGGCAAGGGCCTCGGCGAACTCGTTCGGTTGTCGGCTCAGCAATTGCGCATCGATCGAGTCTTCGCTCTGATCTTTTACTTGAGCCTGATAGGGCTCGCACTGTTCGGCCTGATGTCGTGGCTAGAACGGCGCCTGGTGTTCTGGCGCAAACCTGACCCCACCGACATCACCACTGCGTAGATTGGAGTCGACATGAGAATCGCACGCATTGCCCACGACGGCCCGGCGCCGGTCTTCGCCGTCGAGCGAGAGAGCGGCGGCTGGGTGCCGTTGAACGCAATGGGCATCGACGTCCACACGACGGCGGACGTGATCGCAGCCCGCGACGAGATCGAAAAGAGGTTGTCCGATGGTTCGGGGTCAGAGGTCGTCGAGGATCCCGACTTCCTCCGCCCCATCGTGTCACCGACCAAAGTGCTCGCCATCGGTCTCAACTACCTCGACCACATAAGGGAAACCAACGCGAAGCAACCCGAGCGGCCCATCCTCTTCGGCAAGTTCCCAAGCAGCCTCAACGACCCGTCCGGCCAGATCGTCATAGATGAGGAACTAACGGAACAGGGCGACTACGAGGTCGAACTGGCGGTGGTCATCGGCCACAGGGCGCGCCGTGTGAGTGAGCAGGTCGCGCTCGAGTCGGTGTTCGGCTATACGGTCGCCAATGACGTTTCGGCGCGCGACTGGCAAAAGGCCGATGGGCAATTCGACCGCTCCAAGAGCTTCGATTCCTTCTGCCCCATCGGGCCGTGGATCACGACCGCAGACGAGGTGCCCGACCCACAAGGACTCGCGTTGAAGTCGTGGGTAAACGACGAGCTACGTCAGGACTCATCGACCAAGGAGATGCTCTTCCCAGTCGCTTATCTCGTTCACTACCTCGCGCGCGGTATGACGCTCGAGCCTGGAGACGTCATTCTCACCGGTACGCCTCACGGGGTTGGCTTCGCGATGGATCCTCCTCGCTATCTCGCTCCGGGTGACATCGTGGAATGTGAGGTCGAGGGCCTGGGTCGCCTGCGCAATGCGGTGGTCGGTCCGCAAGAGGCCTGAGAGTTGCCGGCTGAAACGGCTGAGCCGCACGACTTGGGAGATAGCCGGCGCCGGCGCATCACTTTCAGCACCGTGCTGGCGGCCGCGATGGGTGCGTCGTCGTTTCCGGCCTTCGCGTTCGGCGCATTGGGGCCGTTTCTGGTGGATGACCTCCAACTGAGTCGCTCACGGCTCGGTCTGCTCACCAGTTCGTTCTTCGTCGTGGGGGGCGTTCTGTCCCTGATCGCGGGACCGATGGTGGATCGCTTCGGAGGACGCAGGGTCATGCTCGGTGGCTTCGTGATCATCGGAATCGCTCTGCTCGCCATGGCCGTAGCGCCCTCCTATCCGCCTCTGCTCGCCGCCGCCGGGTTCGCCGGGCTGTCGGTGGCGACGGGGAACCCAACGACGAACAAACTCGTGGCGGTCCACGTCCCCGAAGGACGGCGGGGAGTCATCATGGGGGTCAAGCAGTCGGGCGTGCAGATCGGAGCGTTCGCGGCGGGCGCGCTGCTTGCGCCTCTGGCAGCGTGGCTGGGGTGGAGGACGGCCTTGGCCCTGAGCGCGATCGTTCCTCTACTGGGGGCGCTCGGTGCAGTGGTGGTCGTGCCACCCGACCGACTCGAAAGCCCCACGAGCGCGGCCGCCGCGGCGCGACGCGCGCCGCTTGCTCATGCAGTGTGGTGGCTTGCGGCTTATGCCTTCTTGATGGGGTCCGGGGTCGCAGCGGTCACCGCCTATCTCCCCTTGTTCGCGGTGGAGCGACTCGACTTCTCGGTTCAGACGGCGGGGGCCGTCGCCGCGTTCATCGGCCTGGTGGGAATCGCCGGGCGAATCCTATGGGGAGTGGTCACCGAACGGCGACGGAGCTTCGTCGTAACCCTGCTGGCGTTGGCCGCAGGTGCGATCATCGCGGTTCTTCTAATCCTTGCGGCTGAGCGAGGTACGCCGCCGCTGCTCTGGACGGGCGCGCTCCTGTTCGGTGCGACGGCGGTGACATGGAACTCCGTCGGGATGCTCGCCGTAATAGCGGCCGTCGGGCCCGCCACCGCCGGGCGCGCCTCCGGGTACGTGCTCTTCGGGTTCTATCTAGGATTCGTCGGAAGCCCGATCGCCTTCGGGTCGCTCGTGGACGGCACAGGACGCTACGACATCGCGTGGGCAACCATCGCCGGCATCTTCGTTGCGGCCACGGCGGTGATTGGTGCGTGGCAACGGTCGAACCGCGTGAGCAGACCCGTACAGGACGGAGTAGATCGTGCGATGACGGAGGCTGAGTCCTAGCATGGAGAGACTCAGCAAGCGGCCGCTGCTCGCGGATGAGATCGCGACGCGATTGAGAACGAGCATCCTCAACGGCGATCTCCGGCCGGGTCAGCGAATCGCCGTCGCGGCCCTCGCCAGAGACCTGGGCGTGAGCCACATCCCGGTGCGCGAGGCCATCCAGCGACTCGAAGCAGAGTCGCTCGTCGAGACGGTCCCCCACCAGGGGCCGATCGTGACCGGCGTCAGGCTCGAGGAGCTCCACGACATCTATCGCCTGCGCCGTCTGATCGAGGGAGATGCTGCACGGCGGGCGGCGAGCACCTACACCGATGCGGACATCGCCCGCATCCAGGGGTGCCTCGACACCCTCCTCGATGCGGATCCTGAAACCGCAGAGAGCGGCTTCTGGGATGCTCACCGCGCCTTTCATCACGCTATCTTGCAGCCGGCCGGTAGCGCCTGGTCGGCTCGCATCCTCAATCTCCTATGGCAGAGCGCCGAGCGTTACCACCGACTGTTCACGCTGGTGTTCGGATCGCTCGAAACGGCGCACGACGAGCACCGCGCGCTCGCCAGAGCGGCGGCCGAGCGCGATCGAGAACAACTCCACCATCTCCTAACCACCCACCTCGAGCACACCGAGGAGGCCGTCACCAGGGGCTACCTCGAGCTGAATCCCGAGATAGAGGACATCGAGTCACCCTCCTGAGAGGTACCAAGCCCTCCTGGCTAGCTCAGCCGCCAGAAGGGTCCGGTCAGACCCAGCGATTCGAAGAGCGCTTGGATCTCGTCGGGCGTTCGCCGGCGCCAGTCGGGAGCCATACGGTGCGCGTACCACCGCCGCGCGAGGTTCCACTGCTGGGCTACCGTCATGCTCGCCCCGTGTTCGAGGTCGCGATCGCTCAGCCACGAATCCCTGTGCTCTTCCGACCGGAAGAGAAGCATCGTCGATCAGTTGTAGCCGATGTCGTTCCACCACTGCGCGGCCGGCACAGCGAAGTGAACGACGTAGTCGCTCGGCTCTATCACTCCGTCCTGGACCCGAAGCTCGAGTTCATCGCCGCAGTCGGGACACAGCGTCGTCACGCGTCCCTCGTCACCCAGCATCGCGACGATGCCCAGGGCGTCCCAAATGCATACGCCGTAACGGTCCGCTCCTCCGGCTCTAACGGCAAAGGGCGAGGGCAGGGCGGAAAAAGGATTCGCCATCCAGATGTAGGGAGTGCCCGGAGCGAGCACCAGCACACGCTCGTCCGCAAGTCGTCGAAGCGCCGCTTCCACCTCGGAGGACGACGTGCCCAGGGCGGTCGCTATCTCCACCGGCATCGGTGGGCGGACGCGGTCAACCATGAAGCGATAGACGAACAGGCGTACCTCATCGTCGGGCGGAGCCGGAGCAAGGCCCAACTAGTTGTTGCCCGTGCTTCGTGCTTCCTGGGAGCTTGGGCCCACCATCGTGTCTCCAAGTCTCCGCATGCCCTCCTCGAGGAATCGGCCGAGATCGCGCGCTTCGGTCTCGGGTACGGAGAGCACGCACTTGGCCTCGTCGTTGACCCAAATGGAGAAACGGACGTGACTTCCCGGAATCACGACGGAGCCCTCTGGGCTCTCGAAGGTCTGTTGTTTGCGGTAGCAGGAGACGCGCAGGTAGGCGTTCTCGGGATCACCCTCGTCGATCTTCACTCCCGCGAAGAAGCGCGCAAGCTTGCTCGGTGTCGCTTCGGCGAGATGACGCGGGAGGGATCGGCCGCAGCGAAAGCAGTACCTGTGCTCGCTCGGCTGCTTGAAGCGACAGTCAGGACAGAAGACCTCGTTCACGACCCCTCCAATCCCAGGCGGCGTCGACCAAGGCTACCCTCCTAACGACCTGCGGCGTAACCCTGCATTCCCCTAGGATTGGCGGCCGCCTTCAGCATGCCGGTCTCGGGATCGACGCCCACCGCGCTCACTCGCCCCAGGGACCAGTCGTCGCCGACCACGATCTCGTGGCCTCTGCGCTCGAGCTCCATCACCACCGATTCGTCGATGCGGCCCTCGACTATGACCCGTCCGGGATGGGCGTCGCGCGGATAAAACGAGCTGGGAAAATGCGTCGTGTGCCAGGTCGGAGCGTCTACGGACGCCTGGAGATCGAGCCCGAACGCGACGTGGTTCAAGAAGAAGTTCAGGGCCCACTGGTCCTGCGAGTCTCCGCCCGGCGTCCCGAACGCGAGGTAGGGCTCGCCGTGCTTGAACGCGAGGCTGGGCGAAAGGGTGGTGCGGGGGCGCTTACCGCCGCGCAGTGAATTGGGCAAGTCGCGCTCGAGCCAGAACATCTGGGCTCTGGTCCCCAGGGGGAAACCGAGTTCCGGTATCACCGGATTGCTCTGCAGCCAGCCCCCGCTCGGCGTCGCCGAGATCATGTTCCCGTACCGGTCAACGACATCCACGTGGCAGGTATCGCCCCTGGTTTCCCCGGAGAGCGCCACGGTGGGCTCTCCCGTTCCGCCCGTTGGGCCTCCCTCGACCACCTGGGTGGCGGGCAGGCGCGGTGTTCGCTCGCCGACCCGACCGGGACGCAGCTCGAGTGACGCCTCAGAGCCGACCAGCTCTCTGCGTTGTTGGGCATACGAAGGGTGAAGCAGCCGCTCCATCGGAACGGCCTCGACGCGGGGGTCGCCATAGTACGCCTCTCGGTCGCCGAAGGCGAGCTTGGCGCATTCGACCACGGTGTGGATGTGCTCGGCGCCGTTGTGTTCCATGCCGGCGAGATCGAATCCCGCGAGGAGCGCGAGCTGCTGAAGAAAGACTGGTCCCTGACTCCACGACTGCGTCTTGAAGACCGTGTAGCCGTGGTAGCCGAGCGACAGCGGGCTCTCGACCTCGGCTCGGAAGTCGGCCAGATCACGTTCGTCCAGGACTCCCACGTGCGCGTGACCGGATGAGTCCATGACCTCCTGAGCCATGAATCTCAAGATCGCTTCGGCGACGAAGCCTTTGTAGAAGACGCGGCGCGCCGCTTCGATCTGCTCGTCGCGATCGTTGCCGGCGCTCTCGCTCTCGGACAGCAGTTGGTGATAGGTGCGCGCCAGCGAATGGTTGCGCCAGCGCGATCCGGCGGCTGGAGCGCCTTCCCCCGTCAGGTAGACCCCGGCAGAGGTGGGCCAGTGGTCGCGGAACTCTTGCTCGACCGACGCGATCGTGCCGGCTATCTGTGGGAGCACCGGGTAACCGTGCTCCGCGTAGTGCAGCGCGTAGCTCATGACATCGGCCAAGCGCAGCGTCCCGTAGTCCCGCAACAGAAGCATCCAGGCATCGAAGGCTCCCGGAACACAAGCCGCCAGGGAACCGGTGCCAGGGACGACACCCAGGCCCAGTTGCTCGAAGTGATCGATCGACAACTTCGCCGGCGACGGACCCTGTCCGCAGATGACCTCGACCTCGCCGCGCCCGGCGTCGTACAGCAGGAGCGGCGCCTCGCCTCCCGGCCCGTTCAGGTGCGGCTCTACCACCTGCAGGGTCAATCCCGCGGCCACGGCGGCGTCGAAGGCGTTGCCGCCCTTTTCCAGCACCGCCATGCCCGCCGCCGAGGCGAGCCAGTGTGTCGACGCCACCATGCCGAAGTTCCCGCGCAGCTCGGGCCTGGTCGTGAACAATTTCGCATCCTCCTGACATGGATAGGGTCGCGCCTCGAGTGGGCCTTCCCAAAGTACCCAGTAGTTATTGGGTACTCCTGCGACCGTCGTCCTCCCGATGCCGTCTAGGCCGCTCGCCCATGGTTGTCGAGACTAAGTGAAGCAACCGTCGATTCAAGGAGCACAGGTGAACACACTGCTGGCGCTGGCCGACCGAACGCCCCAGAATCGTGAGCGCTACGTGGACTTCCTCCGAGCCATCTCCATCATGGTCGTCGTCTTCGGCCACTGGCTCGCGGCCGTGGTCGTCTGGCGCGACGGCGAGGTTGGTGGCCACAGCGCGCTCGAGGTCGTGGACGGCATGTGGGCGCTCACCTGGGTACTGCAGGTCATGCCGCTGTTCTTCTTCGTCGGAGGCTTCGCCAACCTCAAGTCCTGGCGAGCGCTGCAACGACGGAATGGCGACTACACCGAATACCTCGAGAACCGCGTGGCCCGGCTCATGAAGCCCACGGCGGTCTTCATCGCCTTCTGGATGGCTCTGACCTTCGTGCTCGAGAACCTCTTCGTGATCCCACCGGATTCGCTTCGTGCCGCAACACAGTTGATGGGCGCTCCTTTGTGGTTCCTCGGGGTCTACCTGCTGGTCGTCACCGTCGCACCCGGCATGGTGTGGCTGCACGAGCGTTTCAGGATCCATGCCCTGGTGGGCCTCGCCGTGGTCGCCGCAACCATCGACGTGGTGCGCATAGCCCTCGAAGCTCCCATCGTCGGGCTGCTGAACTTCGCGGTCGTGTGGCTGTTCGTTCACCAGCTCGGCTTCTTCTACGCCGACGGCACCTTCGACAGGCTCGGTCGTGCTGCGTTCGCAACGATGTCGGTCGTGGGACTGGGGGCCTTGGTCGCCCTGACGAACATCGGCGTCTACTCCCGCTCGATGGTGGGCGTCGACGACGGCATGGTCGGCAACAACACACCGCCGAGCATCTGCATCTGTGCTCTCGCCCTCTTCCTGGTCGGCGTCGCCATGCTGGCTCGCCCGACCATGAGTCGCCGGCTCGAGCGCCGCAGGACATGGGCGCTCACTGTGGGCATCAACACCATCATCATGACGGCGTATCTGTGGCATCTCTCGGCCATGGCGCTGGCGGTGCTCGTCCTGTATCCCCTCGGCTGGCCGCAGCCCGAGACCGGCACGCTCGAGTGGTGGCTGCTACGTCCGCTGTGGCTGCTGGCCCTGACCGCTTTCTTGGTTCCCTTCATTGCGCTCCTGGGTCGCTTCGAGCGGCCCCGGGGCGACCGCCGGCCAACTGCGAGCGCGGCCGCGCCCGCCGCCTCGACTCGCTAGTGTAGTGATACATAAATAGACGCGCGGTTCATGGTACACTCTGTACATGCCTCATCCGCCGGCCGAAGCGCTGTCGTTGTCGCCCGGCCAGCGCCGGATTCTCGAAGAGCTGGCGAAGTCCCGCACCAACCCACACCGGGTGGTCCAGAACGCCAGGGCTCTGCTGCTGGCTGCCGACGGCGTCGCGAATGCCGAGATCGCCCGACGTGTCGACGCGTCCCGCTCCAGCGTGATCGAGTGGCGGCGCCGCTTTGAAAAGGAGGGCGTGGGCGCCATCGGCGTGGTGCGTCC
>JBOGWX010000105.1:0-57547 GCA_050694055.1 Actinomycetota bacterium | reverse complement strand
CCTCCAGCGAGGGCGGGGCAAGACGAACAACCAGGCCTTACGGGCTCTCGCCAACCGTCTCGTGGGGATCCTTCACGGTTGCCTGCGTCACCGGCAGCTCTATGACGATTCGATTGCATGGCCGTCCCTTGTCGAGGAGGCGGCTTGACAATTACGGGCGTGGGATATCTAGGCGCGCTCCACCGGTAACCCGGCGTTTCTCCACGCGCTCATCCCGCCGGTGACGTTATGGACGCGCTCGTGGCCTCGCGCTCTGAGTAGGCTCGCCATCACCGCCGAGCGGTACCCACTGCCACAAACCACCGCCACCGGCTCGGTCGCGCTCAGCTCGTTCGAGCGCGCCGGAATCTCGGCCCCCGTGATAAAGCGCGCCCCCGCGATGTGACCCTCGGCCCATTCCGCCGGCTGGCGAACGTCGAGGACCGAGATGGCGGAGTCGTCCAGCCGCCTCTTCAGCTCGCGGACGGGGATCTCCTCGACCATCTCGACCGACTCGCCGCTCGTCCGCCACGCCTGCATGCCGCCCGATAACCAGCCCACGGGGAGGTCGTAGCCGGTGCGCAACAGCTGCCACGTCGCCTCCCACAGCTGATCGGGATCGTCCAGCACCAGCACGACGCTCGCAGTGGCTTCGAGCACCGTCCCCGCCCAAGTCGAAAAACTCGTCGACAGGCCCACGTTGAGCGCTCCGGGAATGTGGCCCCCCGCAAAGGCCTCTGGCGAACGGGCGTCGAGTACCACGGCACCATCTCGCACCGCGCCGGCCAGCTCTCCCGGTTTCAGCGCCGGTGGCTCGCGCAACACTCCGAGAAGCTCCGGTCCTGCGAGGTTCTGTGCGCGCATGCGGCGCCAGTAGGGAGGAACCGCGGGCAAATTGTCCAGCCGGATGCACTCGTCGACGAACTCCTCGGACGTCGACACCCTGGCGAGGACCGCATTGGTCTTGCGCTCGTAGCCGAGGGTCGTCGACAGCCGGCTGCCGATGTTCCCGCCGCACAGAGAACCGGCCACGTGGGTAGGGAAGACCTCGACGTGATCCGGAAGTCGCCACAGGATCTTTTCCTGAATCGTGTGGCAGAAGTCGCGCGCCGCATTGCGCGCTTCGTCGGGCCCCCCGAGCAGATCGGGACGGGCCAGATCGCCGACCAGCAGTGCTCCTCCGGACAGGAGCATCGTGGGTTCTTCGCCGGAGGTTCGGTCATAGACGAGCAGGCTAATGTGCTCGGGCGTGTGTCCGGGCGTGTGCAGCACCTCGAACGCGACATCCCCTACCTCGATGAGCTCGCCGTCCTTCACTCCTCTGTGGTCGTAGCCGAGCTTGGCCTCGTGGTAGCCGAGCAGCTCGACGTCCCCGCGCGCCGCAACCTCGCTGATCCCGCTCAGGTAGTCGTTATGGCCGTGGGTATCGAGGGCGTATCCGATGCGCAGACCCTCTCGGCGGGCGGCCGTGAAGTACTCCGACACGTTTCGTTGAGCATCCAGGAGGAGGGCCTTGCCCGTGTTCTCGTCGCCCACCAGATAGGAGGCATGACCGAGGCTCGGAAGATAGAACTGCCTAAAGATCACCATCGATCCCTTCCGACCCGGCGCAACGGGTCATCTCCTGTGCGCTAGATCAGCGACTGGCCGAGCTGGCGCGGTCGATCAATTGCCTCAGCCCCTCCGACTGCTCTACCCGATACTGCGCCCTTTCGATAAGCGATTTCAACGTTTCGGGCAAAGTGCGGAGGGTGACGGCGCAGCGCGTCCTTATCCTCTCGAGCGATTCCGCCTCGGTTGCACGCCGGCCCCCCTTCATCACCGGCTTCAGGACGGGTCGAGCACCGGACAGCTCCTCGACCTCCAGCGCTATCACGTCATGGTCGATGATCCCCCCGCGCTCGTAGCGCCAGACCTGCTTGCAGCCGGGAAGCGTCACTTTCCCGGCGGACAGCTTGATCTTGGGGCCGCTGGAGTCGGCGACCAGCTTGTACACACCGCCCAGCGAGGGGGCATCCCCGCTAACGCCGAGCTGAGTGCCGACACCGAACGCGTCGACGGGCACACCCTCGTCCACGAGCCGAGCGATCCGGTGCTCGTCGAGGTCGCCGGACAAGAAGATCTGTGCATCGTTAAGCCCGGCGTCGTCGAGGATCTTCCGCACCGATCTCGACAGGTGAGCGAGGTCTCCCGAGTCGATGCGCACGCCGGTGAGTCGTACGCCTTCGCCGGCGAGCTCGTTGGCCACTCGAGCGGCGCGTCGCGCCCCCTCTTCGACATCGAAGGTATCGATGAGCAGAACCGCACGATCCGGGAAGTCGCGCGCGAAGGCCCGAAAGGCGTCGCTCTCGGTCGCGAAAGCCATGATGTACGAATGGGCCATGGTGCCGCTGACGGGGATTCCGAAGGTCATGCCCGCCAGCACGTTCGAGGTGGCGGCGGCACCGGCGACGTAAGCTGCACGCGCTCCTTTGAGCGCGGCGTCGGCACCGTGATCCCTTCGCAGTGAGAAGTCCACGAAAGCGCACCGCCCGCTTGCCAGCGCTACGCGCGCTGCCTTGGAAGCGATCATCGTCTGGTACACGACACAGTTGAGCAGGAAGCTCTCGACTATCTGGGCCTCCATCAAGGGAGCCGTGACACGCAGCAGCGGTTCCCCCTGGAAGACGGCCTCACCCTCGGGCACGGCATGTACGTCGCCGGTGAAACGAAGCTCCTTCAAGTAGTCGAGGAACTCCTCATCAAACATCTCCAGCGAGCGAAGATAGCTCACAGCTTCATCATCGAAGCGCAGGCGTTCGAGGTAATCGAGGGCTTGCTCCAAGCCGCAAGAGATCAGAAAGTTGCGTTGCTCGGGTAGTTCCCGGACGAAGAGATCGAAGGTCGTACGCTCCTTCATGTCGTGCCTGAAGTAGCTCGCCGCCATGGTCAGCTCGTACAAATCCGTTAACAGAGCGGCGTTATCGTCGGTGACCCAGGTCACTCGATTCGTCCCCCCGCCGCGAGCACCGCCTCGAGGGCGCGCCGATCATCTCCGGATTCGAGGTTCACTCCCCTCACGCCATCGGCGAGCACGATCGTTTCGAAGCCGTAACCGAGCGCGTCGATTGCGGTCTCCTTGATGCAGTAGTCCGTCGCCAGTCCCACAACCACCACGCGCACGATGTTTCGCTCACGCAAGACATCAACCAGTGCCGTGGCGTGCCGTTCGGCCGTCTCGGGATGACGCTCGGTGAAGCCGGAGTAGCCGTCGTGTCCGGTTGCGCCCTTTCTAACGATCTCTCCATCAACCGTCAGCTCGGGGTGGAACTCGGCCCCCCAGGTACCCATGACGCAGTGGACGGGCCACATCCCTCCGTCCTTCTCGAAGTGCGGAGTCGACTCGGGATGCCAGTCCTGGGTGTAGACGATGAGCGCTCCGGCTGGTCTCGCATCGTCGATCTGGCGGTTGACGAAGGGGACCACGCCTTCACCTTCTTCGACGTAGAGGTTTCCCTGCCGGTCGGCGAAGTCATTCTGGACGTCCACCACGATCAGTGCCGTAGCAGCGTCGTAGCTGATGGCTCTATCTTCCATAGAGTCAGTCTTTCACGACCTCGGCGTCTAGCTTAGTGGCCCGCCCCACAAATACACATGCGTTTCACTTTACTTATGAGGCGGACCACTTAGTGGTCCGAGAGCTCCTGGTGGATTCGAATCACCTCGTCGAGTGTGTCGAAGAACTTATCGAGCGCGCCGGCATCGAAATGTGTCCCCTTGCCGTCGCGCATGATCTCGAGGGCCCGCCCCAAAGGCATCGCCGCTCGATAGATGCGATCGGTGGTCAGTGCATCGAAGACATCGGCGATGGCTGCGATGCGGCCTGCGAAGGGGATGTCCGAACCCGATAGCCCGCGCGGGTACCCGGTCCCGTCGACGCGTTCGTGATGGGCCAGCGCGATCACCGCAGCGCAATCGAGAAGCTCCGATTGTGATTCCGCCAGAATGCGCCAGCCGATCTCGCAGTGCTGCTCCATGATGCGGCGCTCCTCCGGCGTGAGGGGGCCGGGTTTTCGGAGGATGCTGTCCGGAATGCCGAGTTTGCCGATGTCGTGCATCTGACTTGCGACCCGAATGAGCTCTGCCTGCTCGGAGTCGTGGCCCAACTCACGAGCGAGGAGGGCGCAGTAGCGGCTCATCCGTTGGATATGACGACCGGTCTCATCGTCGCGAAACTCGGCAGCGATCGAGAGCCGCTTGACCGTTTCCTCGCGCGATCGCCGGAGTTCCTCCTGCGTGGTTTCGAGGTCGCGGATAGCGTTCCAAAGTTCGCCCGTTCGCTCCTTCACCTTCTGCTCGAGGCGTTGTTGGTGCTCCCGGTTCTCTATCTCGAGTGAACGCCGTCGCAGTGCGTTCGTGACGCTGATCAGGATCTCGTTGGACTCGAACGGTTTGATCACGTATCCGTAGGCACCGAGTTCGAGTGCGGAGTTCGCAAGGTCCCGGTCGTCCAGGCCCGTCACCATCACGGTTGCCAGATCGGGATATCGGTCCGAGGCACTTCGGATCAGGTCGAGCCCGGATTCCCCCGGCATGCTCATATCGGTGAGCAGCAGATCGAAGGGCTCGGCCTCGAGTGACTCGGTCGCTGCCACCGCATCGCCTGCGGTGGCGCAAGAGTAGCCGTTCCGCTCCAAGAGCCGGACGAGAAGACGCCTCACCGGCACCTCGTCGTCCACCACCAGTATTCGAGCTTCTTTTCGGCCGTCGCCCAAGCTCACCGCACCACCGCCTCGCATCCGTTCCGCCTCAGCCTCCCTGAAGCCTTCTGTTGCTTCGTAACAAACTAGTCCCCCACCGCGTAAAGAGGCGCCCCCTCGAGGGCGCCTCTCTGGTTGCCTGTGGAGCTACTGCTACTCGGCGAACTGATCCGGGTTCTGCTCAACGATCGCACCGGCGAGGGCCGAAGCGGTCATGGGCATGTGCTCCTTGGCCGCCGCATACAGTTGGTCGAACGCCTTGGCGTCGCCTCCGATCACGGAATCGACCGCCGCGACCAGACTGTCGACGTGCATCTGCAGCGCCTCGCTGGCCGCTCCGGCTTCGAGCTCACCACCGGTGGCCTCGCTTAAGAAGGCACCGAAGTCATCCTCGTACTGGGCCAGGTCCTGGACCGCCTTCTGCTGCACCTTGCGGTCTTTGGTGATCCCGCCGACCGTGTAGTCGACGAAGAAACCGATGTGCTCTCGCCACTGCTCGAGGAAGGCGTCGCCCGCCTCCGGGCCGTACAGCGACTCGATCGCGGCTGCAAGGTCCTGTGAGTTCTGGTCGAGTGCCCCCGCGGCCGCCTTGAACTGCGACGAGTTCGGGTCCTCGGTCAGCACGGCTTGCTCGACCGCTATGCCCGCGAGAAATACGTGGCTGTTCAAGAGGTCGGTCAGACCCGACTGCAACTCGGATGCCGACGAGTTGGGGTCACCGTCGAACTCCTCGGGCATCTGCACCGCGATGGCTCCCGCGAGTGCAGCGGCCGTCATGGGCATGTGCTCGTGTGCCGCGGCATAGAGCTGCTCGAACACCTGCGGGTCGCCCGCCAGCACCGAGTCGACGGCGGCGACCAAGCTATCGACGTGCATCTGCAGCGCCTCTGCGGCTCCGTCGGCCGGAAGCTCTCCGCCGGTGGCCTCGCTCAAGAAGACACCGAAGTCATCCTCGTACTGAGCCAGGTCCTGAGCCGCCTTCTGCTGCGCCTTACGGTTGTTGGTGATCCCGCCGATCGTGTAGTCGACGAAGAAACCGATGTGCTCACGCCACTGCTCGAGGAAGGCGTCGGCCGCCTCTGCGCCGTAGATCGATTCGATCGCGGACGCTAGGTCCTGCGAGTTCTGGTCGAGGGTTGCGGCGGCCGCCTTGAACTGCGGCGAGTTCGGGTCCTCGGTCAGCACGGCCTGCTCGACCGCGATGCCGGCGAGATAGACGTGCGAATCGAGGAGATCGGTCAAAGTTTGCCTGAGCTTCGCCGCGCCGGTGTCGACACCGGTCGCCGACTCCTCGGCATCCATGCTGGAATCCTCGGTGCCCTCGGTGCCCTCGGTGCCCTCTTGAGCGCCGGTATCCGTACCACCGTCGCCGGCCGCGTCGCCTCCGCCGCACGCGACGCCGACGAGAGCAAGAGCCAGTGCTGCTCCGATGAGCCTGACGAGCAAAGACTTCTTCATTCTCATGAAAACTCCTTTCGATCGTTCCCGAACTCGGACGCGTTTGAGACACGCGCTGTGTCTTCAGGTGCCTGCGCCGAGCCTTTTGCGTAGTTGTGAGTGATTCGGATCGAAAGCGAGACTTGGATGTGCTGAACTTCAGATCTTTCGCGCCGGACCGCTCTCTTACTCGACCTCTATCTCGCCGGTCATGCCGGCGTGCACGTCGCAGTAGTAGGTGTACGTGCCGGGTTCATCGAAGGTAGAGGTGAAGGCATCGCCCTGCTCCGGCAGGCTCTCGTCGAACCTGCCGTCGGGCCTCGCCGGCTTGTCCTTCTCGACTCCCGGAACGCCTTGTTCCCGTTGAATTCCGCTCGTGACCGTGTGATCGACCGGATCCTTGTTGACCCACGTCACCTCGGTGCCCGCGTCGACCTCGAAGGTCGCGGGAACGAAAGCGATTCCTCTGATCGCGATCTCGCTCGCAGGCGACGACTGGATGTCACCTTGCTCTCCCGTGGCCGAATCATTAGCTGCCGGCTCGTTCTCGCCAACGTTGCCGCAAGCCACCGCCACCAGGGCGAGACACAGGATCAGAATGAAAAGTGCACGCCTGGAATGGTCCATCGGCGGTTATTCGGTTTCTACGGCGCGTTGGATTGCCGCCGGAAGGTGCCGATTACTCGTCCTCCATCGCGAGGCTCAGATCCAGTGGCGCTGCGGCGGGCACCAGACCCCGGGAGGCGAGGCGCGCGGCCGCCGCCGCGGTGAAACCGGCTCCACGCTGAGATGCCCAGTGTCCCTGACGACACAACAAGGCGCAGGCATAGGTCGCCCCCGCGCCGAGGGCCAGGGACCGAGCGTCCGCTTGCGCACGCTCGGCGTCGTCCGCCGACTCGAGGACGCGCTTCCGTAGCTCCCCAGCAGATGCCAGCACGGCGCGCGCCGTCTCGCCCGCGCCCGGATCGTCGACGAGTCCCTCGACCTGATGCTGCGCGTCCGCAAGCAGGGCTTCGAGTGCGTTCGATTTCTGAGCGGCACGCAGGACATCGAGGGACAAGACGTTCGTCGTGCCCTCCCAGATGGGTATGACGTGCGTGTTGCGCACCAGCGCAGGGATCGTTGAGTCTTCGCAGTAGCCGACTCCGCCGATCGCCTCCATCGCCTCGGTCACACCCGCGATCGACCACCGGCCGGTCGTCAACTTCGTAACCGGGGTGAGGCAGCGCAGCACCGCAAGCTCGTCCTCCCCCGCGACACCCCGCTCCTGACGTCCCGTCAGTTCGCAACAGCGCAACACGAGCGCCAGCGCCGACGCGTAGTCCACCGCCAGGTCCGACAAGGTGGCCCGGTGAGCAGGCATGGTGTGCAACGGACGACCAAAGACCTCGCGTGCGCGCGCATAGGCGCGCGCCCAGGCCAGTCCCCTGCCCAGCGCTCCGGAAGCCCCGAGTGAGTTGTGGATCCGAGTGAGGTTGAGCATCGTCGAGATGCGCCTCACTCCGGTGCCCGCCCGTGGTTCACCTACCGGCCAGGCCAGGGCCCCCTCGAGCTCTAGTTCGGCGGTGGGAAGGGCTCGAGTGCCGAGCTTGTCCTTGAGCCGGCGCACGCGGATCGCGTTGCGCGTCCCATCCTCGAGCTGTCGGTGGATACGAAAGAGAGCGAGGCCCGCCGAGCCCTGGGGGGCTCCTTCGGGGCGAGCGAGCGTCAGAGCCATCTCGGCGGTGTTCGCCGAGGTGAACCACTTCATGCCCCACAGGCGCCAGGCGCCCTCCGCATCGCGACGCGCCACCGTACTGTTACGTCCGACGTCGGAGCCACCGGCGGTCTCGGTCATCCATTGCCCGCTCGCCCAGGCGCGCGTGACGTCGCGCGTCGTGAGCCGTTCGATGATGTCTCGCTCTTCTTGGCCCCCGTGGAGCTCGAGTGTCCGTGCAGCCCCATCGGTCATCGCGACGGGACAGGAGGACAGAGCGGATGACGGCCCCCACAGCGACAGGACACCGGCCCACACGAGGCGCGCCTTGGCGCCGTAGGGATCGTCCTCGTAGGGAAGCGCCGTGGCTCCAGCCTCGATGCCCATTCGCCCCAGCTCGAGGTACGCATCGGACACCTCTATGTCGTCGATGCGTTCGCCCCACGGCGAGTAGGGCACATGGCGGGGACTCTCCCTCTCGGCGCGCGCCGCCAGTTCGAGGGTTCGAGCCTCGGTTGCCGCGCGGCCGAGGGCGGCAAGGCTGGGCTCCGCCAGGGTGAACAGGTCCTCGCCGAGGTGCCACTCCAGGGCCTCGCGCAGAATGCGATCGGAGCTCCACGCGTCGGGCAGCTTCGGTGAGGTCTGCAAGAAGTCCGTCATAGGCCTAGCTTATGCTCGATGCGCATGAACACTCGAGCCATCGACGTCAAGGGACTGACAAAGTCCTACGAGAGCGTCGCTGCGGTAAGGGGTATCGATCTGTACGTCGACACCGGTGAGGTGTTCGCGCTTCTCGGACCCAATGGAGCCGGCAAAACGACTACGGTCGAGATTCTCGAGGGCTACAGGACGGCCGATGCAGGCGACGTCACGGTGCTGGGACACGACCCCCGAAGAAACGAGCGGGCCCTGAAGGAACGAATCGGCATCGTGCTGCAGGACACGAGCGTCGACCATTTCTTCACCGTGCGCGAGGTGGTCGAGCTCTACGGCGGTTACTATCCCAGCCCGCTGCCGGTTGACGACGTGATCGAGATCGTCGGGTTGACCGAGAAACGCGACGAACGCATCAGGCGACTGTCGGGAGGTCAGCAGCGACGACTCGACGTCGCGCTCGGACTCGCGGGAGACCCCGAGTTGCTGTTCCTCGATGAACCCACCACGGGTTTCGATCCGTCGGCGCGCCGCAACGCGTGGCAGATGGTCAAGAACCTCCAGGCTCTGGGCAAGACCGTTCTCCTCACGACTCACTACATGGACGAGGCGCAATACCTCGCCGACCGAGTTGCGGTGATCGTCGAGGGTGAGATAGTCGCACAGGGTCCGCCCGACGCACTGGGCGGCAGGGACGTCGCGGGTACGAAGATCTCATTCGTTCTGCCTTCCAACACGGCCTCTCCGCCCGCTGAGATCGCGGGGCACTTCCAGCTCTACGGCGACGCCTGGAGATGCGAAACGCACAGTCCCCTTCCCCTCCTTAACGCTCTCTCCGGTTGGGCGCTGGAACAGGGAGTCGAGCTCCGATCGCTTCAGGTATCGCAGCCGACCTTGGAGGACGTCTATCTGGCGCTCACGAAAAGCTCCGAGAGCGAAGGGTCTCGAGAAGAAAGATCGGCGGCTGCAGGCTCAGGGAAGCGCGGACGCCGGCGATGAGCACTGCCGGATTGGTTATCCGCCAGGCTCGTTTCGAGAACAAGGCCTTCTGGCGCAACCCTGCCGCGGCGTTCTTCACCTTTGTGTTCCCCCTGCTGTTCCTGGTCATCTTCTCTACGCTGCTCGGCGGGGGAACCACCCTCTCACCGACGGGCGAGGTCATCGAAAGCACGACCTATTACATCCCCGCGATCCTTTCGTTCTCGGTAGTCACGGCCTGCTTCACCAATATCGCGATCAGCATTTCCTTCTCGCGCGACGAGGGAATACTCAAACGCCTGCGTGGCACTCCCTGTCCGGGCTGGGTCTACCTCGCCGCGCGGGTGCTGCACGCGGTCTTCGTGACGATGATCCTGGTGCTGATCGTCCTCCTCTTCGGGCTCGTCTTCTACGGAGTGGACATCCCGCTGGACACCTTTCCCGCCTTCCTCCTCACCCTGATCGTGGGATCGGCGGCGTTCTGCGCGTTGGGGCTCGCCGCCACCTGTGCGGTCCCGAACGCCGAAGCGGCGCCGGCCGTGGTGAACGTGATGGTCCTGCCGCTGTTGTTCCTATCGGGGACCTTCATCCCAATCGAGGAGGGGCCGGAGTGGATCAAGTCGGTTGCCGGGCTCTTTCCCATCAAGCACTTCCTCGACGCCACCTTCGAGGCCTTTCTTCCACCTCCCGGCAACAGCTCAGGATTCCTGTGGTTCTCGACTGCCGTGATCGCGCTGTGGGGGGTGGCCGGTTTGCTGCTCGCCGCGCGCTACTTTCGCTGGGAGCCCCGCCGCTGAGCCGGCGGGCGGCCGCCAGCGGTTAGCCTCATCGCCAATCATGAGCACCGCCACACTGTCGCCGGTCATCGGCGAGAACGAGGTGGTTTTCGCGCTTGCCGACCCCTCTAGTGATCTCGCCGGAGTGAACCTCTATCAAGAGGTCCTGCGCCCGCGCAACGGTCCGGCCTTCACGCGCCGGCCCGACGACGCAGCGTGGCAGCTTCGCTTTCCGAGGGCCGACCTCGACCGGATGGAGTACCTGGTCGAGCTCGTACGCGGCGATGGTTCGGCAGAGCTCAGACCCGACCCTTCCAATCCCCTGCGCGCACCCGGCCCGTTCGGCGACAAGTCGGTGGTCGAGTGGCCCGAATACGGAAGTCCCGCGTGGCTGGAGGGGGACTTCCGGCATCCGGGACCGATCGTCGCCGGCACGATCGACTGCCGCTCCATCGGGGCGTCGCTGCCCGTCGTGCTCTGGTCTAGCCCCGGCACCTCGCCGGACCAGCCGCTTCCCCTGCTGATCGCGCACGACGGACCCGACTATGCTGAGTACTCGAAGCTGCTCATGCTCTTGGACCGCAAGTGCTCTGAGGACCTACTTCCACCTCTGCGGGCGGCGCTGATCGGACCCGTCGATCGAAACGAGATCTATTCGGCGTCGGCCGCCTACGGCCGCGTGCTGGCGCACCGCATACTTCCCTGGCTCAACCGTCACGCCCCCACTCCCCAGGGCCGGCGCTTCCGCATAGGAATGGGCGCGAGCCTCGGCGCGCTCTCGATGCTCCACGCTCATCGGACACACCCGGCGAGCTTTGGGGCGCTGTACCTGCAGTCGGGGAGCTTCTTTCGCCAGCGTTTCGACAAGCAGGAGTCCGGTTTCGTGCGCTTCAGGCGGATATCACGATTCGTGGGGCGCATCCTGACCGCCGGCGACTGGAGCCATCCCGTACCGGTGACGATGACGTGTGGAACCATCGAGGAGAACCTCGCCAACAATCACGCGGTCCACGACGCGCTGGCGAGACAGGGTTACGACGTGCGCCTGGCCGTCAACCGAGACGGACACAACTGGGTGGGCTGGCGCGACACCTTCGACCCCCACCTCATCGAACTGTTGCAAAGAGTTTGGGGGCAGTGATGCGAAGAGAGGACGCGCGCCTGTGGGCCAGCTCCATCGGCGCGGACGGGAACGTCGTCGTCTACGGACACCACGGACGGCCGCTGCTCGCGTTCCCGTCCGAGCAAGGCAGCATCCTGGACTACGAGAATCGCCAGATGATCGACTCGGTCGCTCATCTCATCGAAGAAGGGCGGCTCAAGGTCTACTGCATCGACACCTTCGACGCCTCCAGCTGGAGCCGCAGCGACCTCGACCTCGAGGAGCGCGCTCGGCTGCACGGCCTCTACGAGGACTGGGTCATCAACCAGGTCGTCCCCTGGATCCATGAAGACTGCCGTGGAGGTCTCGACATCATCACGACGGGATGCAGCTTCGGCGCGTACCACGCGGCGAACTTCGTACTGAAGCGCGCCGATCTCTTTCCCCTGGGCATCTGCCAGAGCGGTGTCTACGACGTCTCGAAGATCGGCCACGACACCGGGGGGGAGACCTTCTACTTCAATAACCCCATGGACTACGTCGGCAATCTGCAGGGCGACCACCTCGAGTGGCTACGAGGGCGAGTCAGTCTGCTGCTCGTCTGTGGCCAGGGTCAGTGGGAGGACACTACGGGGGCGCTCGAGAGCACCAAGGCGTTCGCGGCTCGATTGCAGGAGAAGGGGCTCAAGCACGAGCTAGACCTGTGGGGCCACGATGTCCCGCACGACTGGCCGTCGTGGCGCAACCAGATCGCGCATCACATGCCGCGCTTCTGCTGACGTAGAACCGAAACGAGAAGGGGGGCACAGTGACTCACGAGAGGCATTTGATCGGGCTGTTACTCGGCACCGAGGAGGACTGGCCTCGCGCGTTCGAGGGACTGATGCAAAGAGTTGGCACGAGCGTGGACCGGACCGGGACGACTCACGGCTTCGACACCGAGCGCATCACGATCGAGCCCTTCAACCTGCGCGCAACCCCTCGCTACTCGCTCGTCATCGACCGGCTGGCGCACTGGTACTACGTTCCCCGCGAGTGGTTGAAGAAGATCTCGTTGATGAACGACGTCTACTTGATGAACAACCCCTTCACCTTTCAGTCGATGGAAAAGCACTCCGCGTACTGCGCCATGATCCGGCTCGGCTTGAAGATCCCCGAGACCTGGATGATCCCGACCAAGCGACCTCCGGAGAACCCTCGCTTTCCCTATACGGCGAGCAGGTACAACCTGCCGTTCACCCCTCGAGGAGGTCGCCGAGCAGATCGGATACCCGCTGTACATGAAGCCCTTCGACGGTGGCGCATGGGTCGGAGTGACTCGGATCAAAGACGACCGAGACCTGCACCGTCGCTACGACGAATCCGGTGAGCGGCTCATGCACCTACAGGCCTCGGTCGAGGACTTCGACGTCTTTGCGCGCAGCCTGTCCATCGGCGCCGAGACCATGGTCATGAGCTACGACCCTTCAGAGCCGTTGCACAACCGCTATGAGGTCCGCCACGACTTCCTGTCGCCCGATCTCGGCGAGGAGGTGGTGACCATCAGCCGCCTGGTGAACGCGTTCTTCCGGTGGGAGTTCAATTCCTGCGAGATCATCTGCAAGGACGGCGAAGCGTACCCGATCGACTACGCGAACGCTTGTCCCGACATGAGTCTCATCAGCCTCCACTACTACTTCCCGTGGGCCATCAAGTCGCTCGTCAAGTGGACGATCTTTTGTGCGGCTACCGGGCGGCAGATGCGCGTCGACCAGGACGTACATGAGTTCTTCGCGGTGGGCGATCGCGATGATCTCTCATACGAGGACAAGATCAAGGAGTATCGCAAGCTCAGCGAGAGCTACTTCGCCGTGGACGAATACGACGACTTCTGCAGCACGTCCCTGAAGCAGATCGACGAGGCCACAGTCGATTACGTGCGGAGCTCGGAGTTCGACGAGCTGCTGGTGCAGACCGTCCTCACCACGTTCCCCTCGCACGAGCACGAGAAGTTCGTGTCGCACTACCGGGGCCTGCTCCTCGCCTGGGCCGACGACCAGAAATGATCCGAGCATGGGGCCGAAAAACAGGTCCTCGCTAAGCACCACTTGATGGTGCCTTGATTGGCTACGTGGTCGTCTCCAGGTGCTTGCGCGCAGGAGAGACGTGCTCGCGCAGCTGCTTGAAGCCGGCCGCAACGCTCACGGTGCCGACCAGGCACGCGACCCCGCCGACCACGACTGAAGGGCCCGCTCCGATCGCGCCGGCGACGAGACCGGCCTCCACGTCACCGAGGCGCGGACCTCCCGTCACGACCATGAGATTCAGGGCGTTCACCCGGCCTCGTAGATGTGCCGGAGTCGTCTCGAGCAACATGGTTCCCCGGAAGACCGCGCTCACGACGTCGGCTGCACCCGCGATCGCAAGAAAGAAGAACGTGAGCGCGAGAGAGAACAGCGAGAGACCCGCCAGGGCTACGGCTGCTCCCCATACGGCCACCGCGACGAGCACCGAAACCCCCTGGCGCTTAACTCGCCCGACCCATCCCGTGGTCAGCGCCCCAATGAGGGCCCCGGCAGAGGGAGCCGCGTAGAGGAGCCCCAGGCCGGCGGCTCCATAGGTGAAGGTCTCGGCCGCGAGCTGCGGGAAGACGGCACGCGGCATCCCGAAGATCATCGCAACGAGGTCGATCAAGAAAATCGAGAGGATCAGCGGTGTTCGAAAGGCGTACGAGAGGCCGTCGGCTATCGACTTCAGCGTGACCCTGTTGTCGGCGTCGGCGACCTCGAGGTGGGGAGCTGTTCGCGGTAGCCAGTGCAGCGCAATCAGCGCCGCGACGAAGGTGAGGGCGTCCGCCGCATTGACCCAGCCCGGCCCCCCGAAAACCGCTATGACGGCTCCCCCCAGTGCCGGACCCGCGATGTGGGTGGTATGGAACGCGACTTGTGTCAGGGCCATGGCCGCGGGCATCTCGCCTTCGGGTACCAGGTCGGAACCATCGCGCTGCTCGCGGGTCTGTCGATCGCAGCGAAGGTGCTGCCCACCGCGGTGAGCGCGTAGATTGACCAGAGCGACGCGTCGCCGGAGAAGCTGAGCACCGCGAGGGCGACGGCGTCGAGCATCAGCCCCACGGTCGCGAAGGCAATGATCTTGCGCCGGTCGAACGCGTCGGCCAGCGCCCCGCCGATGATCGAGAACACGATCAACGGCACGACCTCGACCAGCCCGATCAGACCGACCGCAACCGTCGAGCCGGTCAGCTCGAAGACCTGAAAGGGGACCGCCACCAGACGCATCTGGGTACCGATGAGCGACACGACTTGACCGATCCACAGCGCGCGGTACGGGACCGAGTCGCGTAATGGAGCGAGGTCTACGGCAAGGGAACGCGCGCGGCGCAACTTGCCCAATGTAGTGGGTACCTAGTAGAGAATCGAGGAGTACGCCTTCAACTTCTCGCGCCGGTGCAGTGCATCGACGAGCCGCACCGTTCCCGATCGTGATCTCATGACGATCGACTGCGTGATGGCGCTCGAGCGCTGGTAGCGGACTCCTTTCACGAGATCTCCTTCGGTGATCCCTGTTGCGGCGAAAAAGACGTCCTCTCCGGCACAGAGATCGTCGGTCGTCAGCACGTCCTTGACGTCCAAACCCGCTGCGATGGCCTTCTGCTGCTCTTCGTCGTTGCGGGGCCGCAGCTTTCCCTGGATGACTCCCCCGAGGCACTTGATCGCGGCGGCGGAGATGACTCCCTCAGGTGTGCCTCCGATCCCCAATAGGAGGTCCACCCCGGTCCCTTCGCGCGCCGCTGCGATGGCGCCTGCGACGTCACCGTCGATGATGAACTTGATGCGGGCACCGGCCTCGCGGACCTCTCTGACGAGATCATCGTGGCGCGGGCGGTCGAGAATCACCACCGTCAAGGCCTCCACGTCCGACGACTTCGCCTTGGCGATGCGCTTGAGGTTCTCCGCCACGGGCGCCTCGATATCGACGACCTCGTGCGCCTCCTCTCCCGTCGCGATCTTGTCCATGTAGACGCACGGGCCCGGGTCGAAGAGCGTGCCCCGCTCGGCGAGCGCGACCACCGCCAGCGCCCCGGCCATGCCCTTTGCCGTCAAGGTCGTCCCATCGATCGGGTCGACCGCGATGTCGACCTGGGGGGGCTCGCCGGTGCCGAGTTCCTCGCCCCGGTAGAGCATGGGGGCCTCGTCCTTCTCCCCCTCGCCGATCACCACGATGCCGTCCATCGGAACCGTGTCCATCATGAGGCGCATGGCGTCCACTGCCGCCTGATCCGCGGCCTCCTTGTCGCCTCGCCCCATCCAGCGGGAACCGGCGAGTGCCGCCGCCTCGGTCACCCGCACGAGCTCCATGGCGAGGTTCCTGTCGGGGGCCTCGCCGTTACGGCTCGTGGCCGCCATGTCACCTCCTGGTCTGTGGATCGAACACGCCGGGCCGGGGGGCCAAACTCGCCGCAAGGCGCCCTCCCGGAGGTGTCCGGCGATTGGGTTGGAGCGTAACGGGAAACACACTGCGCATGCCACGCATCCGAAGGGTGGACTGTTCCGGTCCGGGAATCACCCGCAAGCGCCACGGGCGAGGGTTCGCCTACTACGACACGTCCGGCAGTCGGGTCGAGGGCCCCGAGCTGGTCGCCCGACTCAAAGGGCTGAGCATTCCTCCGGCCTGGCGAGACGTGTGGATCTGCCCCGACGCCCACGGGCACCTCCAGGCGGTCGGGACCGATGCGGCCGGACGCAAGCAGTACATCTACCACGAGCTCTGGCGGGCCCGCCGGGACCAGGAGAAGTTCGACCACATGATGGACTTCGCCGAGATGTTGCCCTCGATCAGGTCGGTCACCCTGAAGCACCTCCAGCTCACCGGCCACCCCAAGGAGAAGACCCTCGGCCTTGCGGTGAGGCTGCTCGACCGCGGGTTCTTTCGCATCGGCACCGAAGGCTACGCCGAACAAAACCAGAGCTACGGTCTCGCGACGATCCGCAAGAGCCACGTCACCATCGAGAGCGACGAGGTCATCTTCGACTACCGGTCCAAGAGCGGCCGGAGGCGCATCTGGTCGACCGTCGATCCGCTGATGCTGGAGGTGATCTCGTCACTCAAGCGGCGACGAAGCGGAGGGCTCGAGCTGCTCGCCTACAAGCACGGGCGGGCGTGGCGCGACGTGAGGTCGTCGGACATCAACGACTACGTGCGCGAGATATCGGGAGGCGACTTCACCGCCAAGGACTTTCGCACGTGGAGCGCCACGGTTCTGGCCGCCGTTGCTATCGCCGTCAGCGACGGAGCCGCGGCGTCGAAAACCGCTCGCAAGCGAGCCATCACGCGCGCGGTGAAAGAAGTGGCGCACTACCTCGGGAACACACCCGCGGTCTGTCGCTCCTCGTATATAGACCCGCGCGTGTTCGACCGCTACCGGTCCGGATGGACCATCTCGCTCGACTCGATCGGAGAGGGAGCAACCTTCGGCGACCTCTCGACTCAGGGACCGATCGAGCTAGCGGTCGTGGACCTGATCGAGGATCGACGGAAGTCACGCGGCCTCGCAAAGATCGCCTGATCCGGCGAAGTCCCTGGGCTCTCAGGCCGGGTAGGCGGAGATCTCGGTCGCCTTGACCGCCGCCCAGGCCTCCGCGCCCGCGGCGAGGCCGAGCTCGGCCACGGCGGCGCGCGTCACCAGCGCCGTGACGGGGACCGCTCCCTCGATGCGAACGCGGAAGACGTCGTCGTATGGCTCCACGGACGCAACGGTCCCGCGCCACGCGTTTCGAGGGCTCCCATGCGGACGAAGTGCGTGGAGAGCTACCGCTTTAGGCGAAACACTCAGCAGCACGTCGCCGGACGGTGCCCCCGGCACGACCAGCTCGGCTCCCGACGCCAGGGTAACGACCCCTCCGCCCGCTCGCCCCCGCCATAGGTTGAGCCCAAAGAGCTCGGCCACGTAAGGCGTCCGGGGACGGGCGCGTAGTTGCTCGGCGGTGCCGCTCTGGACCACACGTCCGTCATCCAGGACGACCATCCGGTCCCCGAGCAGCACGGCTTCGACCACATCGTGCGTCACCACCATGCGGCTGCCCTCGAAGCCGTTCAGATGTCCGAGCAGGCTTCGTCGCAGCGGGCCGCGCGCCATCGCATCGATCGCCGCGAGAGGCTCGTCGAGCAGCAGCAACTTGGGATCGGTCACCAGAACGCGCGCCAGCGCCGCCCTTTGCTTCTGCCCCCCCGAGAGACTCCCCGGGCGCTGATGCGCGTAGCCGGTGAGGTCCACCCGCTCGAGCCACTCACTCGCCCTCCGAAGCGCCTTTCGCCTCGCCACGCGGCGGGCGCGCAAACCGAAGGCGACATTGTCGACGACGCTCATGTGCTCGAACAAGAGGTAGTCCTGAAACAAGAGCCCCACGCGACGCTCCTCCGCAGGGACACGCCGGTCCGAGGCGACGTCCTCGAGAACCTCTCCGTCGAGAACTATTCGGCCTCGCTCCAGCGGAAGCAGACCCGCGAGGGCAAGCAGCGTCGTCGTCTTGCCGGCGCCGTTGCGCCCGACGAGAGCAACCGTCTCGCCGGACCCGGCTTCGAGCGTCGCCTCGAGTTCGAGGGTGCCCAGCGCGAGCGCCACCTCTGCCTGGAGGCTCACGCCGAAGCGACGAGGCGGTCACGCATGGCGACGATCACCACCAGCGACACGGCGACCAGAACCAGGCTCAACACGATGGCCCCGTCGAGTCCTCGTTGCAGCTCGACGAACACGGCCAGAGGAATCGTCTGGGTGCGCCCCGGCAGATTTCCCGCGAAGGTGATGGTCGCGCCGAACTCCCCCAGCGCTCGGGCCCAGGCCAGAACCGCCCCCGCCCCGAGAGCGGGCAGGATCGCCGGGACCGTGACCCTGCGAAAGACCGTCCACGGTCTCGCCCCCAGCGTTGCAGCCGCATCCTCGTAGCGAACGTCCATGGCCCGTAGCGCCGCCTCGACCGTCAGAACCAAGAACGGAAGCGCCACGAAGGTTTCGGCGACGACGACGCCTGCGGCCGTTCCGAATAGACGGACGCCGAACAGGTTCTCGAGCGCGGAACCGACCAGGCCGAGCCGGCCCAGGACGAGCAGCAGCGCAACTCCGCCGACGACCGGGGGCAGCACCAATGGAAGGAGCGCGATGCCTCGAACGAAGGACCGGCCGGGAAAGTCCCAGCGAGCCAGCACCCACGCAAGCGGAACGCCGAACAACAAAGACAACAGCGTCGCCGCGAACGACACCCGTAATGAAAGCCACAGCGCGTCGAGGACCTGGGGCTGCGATAGCTCCTCGATCAGCCGTCCCCACGGCGTCCTCGATACCAGTCCGACGAGAGGAAGCAGCAGGAACAGGGCGCAGACAGCCGCAAGCCCCGCCACCAATGGAGGTGGTTTTCGCTTTCGAGTCGCGCGCCGTGGGAACTTGGTCACGGGCGTTCGAAGCCATAGGTGCTCAAGATTCGTCCACCGGCTTCGGAGCGTACGAACTCGACGAAGCCGGCAGCCTCTTCGGGTGCCCCGTCGAGCGTGACGATCGGATAGGACGCGATGACGTTGTCTGGTTCGGGAATCTCGATTTCCTCGACGTCGGGGTCGGTCGCGATGTCGGTAACGTAGACCAGACCGGCGTCGGCCTCGCCCAGACCGACGCGCGTGAGCACGCCCCGCACATCCGCTTCGAACGAGTCCGCCTCGACCGCGAGTCCCGCCCGATCAAAGATCTCTTGCGCGTACCGGCCCGCGGGACACTCCACGTTGCACAGCGCGACCACGAGCTCGGGATCCTCGAGATCGCTCAAGCTGGTGATGCCCTGGGGATTGCCGGCAGCCACCGCGATCGACAGGCGATTCAACGCGAACACATGTGGATTCGTCGCCAGTCCCTCATCGGTGACCTTCGCCATGTTGGGCTCGTCCGCGGAGGCGAATACGTCCGCCGGAGCGCCCTCGATGATCTGCGCCGCGAGGTCCGAGGATGCAAGAAAGTTGAAGTCCACCTCGACGTCGGGGTTGCTGCGCCGGAACTCCGCCGCAATGTCTTCGAATGCGTCGCTGAGTGAAGCAGCCGCAAAAACGGTGATGGTGCGCGTTCCGCTGAAGTCAGACTCCGCGCGGGACCCCCCGCACGCGGCAAGAAGCAAGAGCGAGAAAACCAGGGCACGGATCCTAGGCACTGGGGGGAAGCTCCACTACGACGGTGGTGGCCTTGACCGCCGCGACGGCCATGACGCCCGGTTCGAGCCCCAGCTCGTCGACGGCCTCGCTCGTCATCAGCGATACCAGACGGTGCCGGCCGGACTGAATCTCGACCTGTGCGGTCACCTCGTTGCGGATCACGCGCGTGACGATGCCGCCGAAGCGGTTGCGGGCCGATTGAGCGATGGCGTTCTCCCCCGCGGCGGTCTCGTTGAACTCGGTCGCAAGCTGCGCGAGGGCCGCTCCGTCGACCACGCGGTGACCGCCCTCGGTGCGCCGCGAGGGGAGCCTGCCCGAGTCCGCCCACCGGCGCACGGTGTCGACGCTGACGCCGAGCAGAGCCGCCGCCTGCCCGATCCGAAACTCGCTCATACAAGGATTCTAACGGTTAAATCTTAAGCCGACTAGAAACGAGTTCCTGAAGTCTCGGATGTCGATTCCCTTCGGTTATCCCTCAGGAATCGTCCTGGGCGTTTCCTCGCTTCTTCTTCCTGCCCTCTTTGTCCTTCCTCGTCTCGTCAGCTCGCTCGTCTACGTCTTCCCGCTCACCGCCTCCGTCGCCGTCCTCGGGTGTGGCCGGCTCGAGGCTCTGGGGGTCGAAGGGGCTCTCCGACTCGTTATCGCAGGCGATCCTCTCAGGACCTTTACCTCTGAACGAATCGATGTACTCCCGGATGGTGTCCTCTTCGTAGCCCGGCAGTCGCATCAGCTCGCCCCACGAGGTGAGCGTGATGGGCGTCTGGGTGTTCGCATAGGGGGCCGAGATCGTACGGTCGTCGTACTCGCTCACCAGCGCCTCGATGTCCCTGATCGTTTCGACCTCGACCGTATTGGGGTCGTAGAGCACTCCGACGGTACCGTGCTCGAGGGAGTGGACGAACAGCTCGTCGGGGATCTGGACGCCGTGGACCCCGCAGGGGGCGGCGTTCTCAGCGTGGTTACCCGTGACGGGTGGAGTCATCGGATAGTCGACCGGCTGGTTGGTGTGGCCCCGCTGTTCCCTGAAGGTCTGGACTTCGAAGCCGTCGATCTCGGAGGGCGTCTGGGTGCGGAGGAAGAAGAACCAGATCGCGGCCACCACGATCCCCGCGAATACCATCCCGCGCACGAGTCGCTCGCGAAACTCGGCCCTCCTCCGTGCCTTGGCCGCCGCTTCCCGCTGCCTGCGCTTCTCCTCGAGACGCTGTCTTCTCTTTTCGTTCGGATCGACGCCGGGGGGCCGTTGCTGTTGCTTCTTCCTTTTGTTCTTTTTCTTGGACATTGTGCAGGAGGCTATCGTGACTCTCCGATGAACGAGAGCTGGCAGAGCGTCTTGGTTGCAGCCCTTGTCTGCAACGCCGTCATGGGCTTCGGTTATCGCCTCTACCGGCTGACGCGAGGCGGCGCACGCGCCGACGTGAACGGGCAGGCCCTTCTCGGGATCCTGCTTCTCGGTCTGGCCCTCGCGCTCGGGTCCGGGGCGAGCTGGCCGCGCTGGCCGGCACTGGGCTACGGACTGCTCTTCGGTGTGATCGTGATGCCGATCTGGGTCCTGGCGGTGCTGATTCCGAGCTCGCCGGGGCGACCCGATTACCTGTTCACCGCGATCTACTGGGCGCTGTTGTTCGTGATCGTCGCCGGAGCGCTGTTCGTCTAGGTGAAGCGAGGCTCCAGGTGATGTAAGCATAACTCATATGATGTAAGATGTCGAAATGAAGCGACTCCAGATCAGTATCGAGGAGGAGCTCGACGAGGCTCTTGCTATCGAGGCGGCCAGGCTCGAGGTCTCCAAGGCCGCGCTGATTCGCCGGTTCGTGCGTGAGCGTCTTGGAGGCGAGCGCGCCGCCGATCCCCTGGACGAGCTCGTGGGCGACACAGACGCCGAGGGAGGGGACATCGACGGCGTCGTCTACGGCGCATGAGGTTCGTCGACACCTCCTTCTGGGTCGCGCTGCGCTACGCGCGCGACGGCAGGCACCCTGAGGCACGGGCGGTCTGGGCTCTGAGCCCGGGGCCCCTTCTCACCACGACGCTCGTGGTGGGCGAGTCGTGGACCTTCTTTCGGCGACGAAGCGGCCACGCTCACGCCAAGAGCTTTCTGGATGCGGTCACCCAGTCGCCGTCGCTGGCAATCAGGCACCTCGACGAAGCTCTGGAACAAGAGGCATTTCGCTGGCTCCGGCGGCGGGATGAGCGCGCCTATTCGTTCGTAGACGCCACGAGCTTCGCTCTCATGCGGCGGCTGCGCATGCGCGAGGCTCTCGCCTTCGATGGAGATTTCACAGCCGCAGGCTTCATCGAGGTCCGGCCTCCTTAGTGGTCCGCACCATAAGTAAAGTGACGTTTTGGCGAGTGAGAAACCAGCCTGGCAAGGCCGCAGCGGAGGAGCGTACCGGCAAGGTACGTGACGGAGCGAGAACGCCGCCAGGCGCAGCTTTCTCGCCGCCAAAACGCATGTGTATTTGTGGGGCGGGCCACTTAGCTCGGCCCGATTCAGGCGGTGCGGGCGAGCATTCCCCATGAGTCGAGCCTTCGGGCCAGCTCGTCGGCGGTCGTCTGGTACATGAGCGCCAGCGACATGATGTCGTCCTCACGAATCGTCAGCACCCGCCCGTTGAAGTCCCCCCGCTGCAGCTGTATTGCGGACATGAACCTGTGGATCGGATCCCGGTCCGCCGCCGGGAGCTTCTCGAGACTGTCCAGATCGAGCACTACGCGTCGCTTCTGCTCGGTGTGCACCGGAGTGGCGTCGCCCGCCTCGGGTAGCAGTTCCGAGATCGGGACGTCGTAGAAATCCGCCAGCTCGTGCAAGCGCCCGACCGTGACGTTGCGGTCGCCCCGCTCGTAGGCGCCGATGACGGCCGCCTTCCAGTCGCCCCGAGAGGCCGCCTGTACGTCCTGTAGGGACATGCCCTTTTGCTGGCGGATCCTTCTCAGGTTCTCGCCCAGCGCTTTTGCGTACTCCCTAGCTTCCATTCTCCTGGCGTCTCCCGCTCTCGGTAACCGTCTGCTTGCTTGCCCTGTGCTTGCCCTGCCTGTGCTTGCCCTGATTGTGTGGTCACGAGCCGTGAGCCGCATCTTCGACACGCAGAGTCACTTTTCCTGCGTCCGACGCGACTTTTGATAACACTACGCGTTCGAGACAATAACGGGTAGTGACTTGGCCGTGACGACTACAATCAACTAGCGAATCAACCGGCGATCGCCTCGGCGAAACGCGCTGAGCCACCCGGCGCCGTGTGAGCGGCGGCATGAGCGTAGCCGGAACGCCATCCGGCGCAGTGGGAGGGAAACGAACAAAGTGCGACCCATCTGGAAAGGCTCGATCACCTTCGGGCTCATCAGCATCCCCGTGAAGTTGTTCTCCGCCGTCCAGGAGAAGAGCTTCAAGTTCAACATGCTCCACGACGAGGAGGCCTGTCCGGAGGGCGGGGGGCGGATCAAGTTCAAGCGGGTGTGCAGCGCCTGTGATCAGGAGGTGGCCTGGGACGACATCGTCAAGGGCTACGAGTACTCCTCGGGGCACTACGTGACCTTCACCCAGGACGAGCTGGCAGCACTCGACGTCGACTCGATCAAAGCGATCGACGTGGTCTCCTTCGTGCCGCTGACGGACATCGACCCCATCTACTTCAACAAGACCTATTACGTCGCGCCGGACGCCACGGGGATCAAGGCCTACAAGCTGCTGGCCGACGCCCTCGAGGCCGAGGGCCAGGTGGGTATCGCCAAGGTCGCGCTGCGCGAGAAGGAGCACCTGGCCACCATCCGGCTCAAGGACGACATCTTCGTGCTCGAGACGATGCACTGGCCCGACGAGATCCGGGAGCCGGAGTTCGAGGAGTTCGACAAGAAGATCGACGTACGCGACAACGAAGTCAAGATGGCGCGCCAGCTCATCCAGCAGCTCTCGGCCGACTTCAACCCGAGCGAGTTTCAGGACGACTACCGGCTGAAGCTCGAACAGCTTGCCGAGCAGAAGATCGAGGGCGAAGAGGTGACGGTCGCGGCAGAGCCGGAAGAGGAGCCGACCAAGGTCGTCGATCTCATGGAGGCGCTAAAGGCATCGGTGGCGGAGGCGAAAAAGAAGAAGGACACCTCGTCGTCATCGTCCAAGAAGAAGACGACCAAACGGAGAGCCTCCGCCTCGTGAGCTCGAAGCAAGGAAGTACCACTGTGGAAACCATCTCGATCAAGATCCCCGCGTCGCCCGAGTATCTGCAGGTCGTGCGACTGGTGGCGGCCGGGCTGGCCTCTCGCATCTCGTTCACCCTCGAGGACATCGAGGATCTCAAGATTGCCGTGGATGAGCTGTCTGCCTATGTCACCGGGGCCCACGGGCGCTCCGGAACCCTCGCGGTCACCTTCACCCTGCTTGGCGATCGAATCCACATCGAGGGCCGCGGGCAGTACACCGAACCCTATGAGGTACGCACGAACCTGACCGAGTTCTCACGGATGATCCTCGAGACGGTCGCCGAGTCGGCCGAGCTCGGTGCCACCGACGGGATGCCATCCTTCTCCGTCGTCAAGACCAAGCGGGCGTGATACCGCTGAACCCGGCTACAGGCCCACATCGTGAGTGATCGGGCCATGCTGGACCGTAGCGAGGTCCGCAGGCTGTTTAACGACTACCGGGCCGCCGGCGACGACGAGCGGACCCGGCTCCGAGAGCGTCTGGTCGACCAGTACATCGGTTTGGTTGAGTTCCTCGCCCGCCGCTTCCGGAATAGAGGAGAGCCGCTGGAAGATCTGGTGCAGGTGGGCACCATCGGCCTGTTGAAGGCAATCGAGCGCTTCGACCTCGAACGCGAGGTCGAGTTCTCGACCTATGCCACGCCCACCATCGTGGGAGAGCTGAAACGGCACTTCCGCGACAAGGGCTGGGCCGTGCGGGTTCCACGCCGCCTGCAAGAGCTTCACCTCGAGCTGACCAAGGTGGTGAGCAATCTCGGCCAGGAACTGGGGCGCTCACCCACGGTGACCGAGATAGCCAAAGCGGCCGGCACCTCCGAGGAGAACGTGCTCGAGGGTCTTGAGATCGCGCAGGCGTACAACTTCACCTCGCTGGATGCGCCCATCGATTCAGGGGACTCCGGCTCGACCTCGTTCGCCGACCAGCTCGGCAGCGAGGACCACCAGCTGGCCAACCTCGAGTACCGCGCAGCTCTGGCGCCGGAGATGGCCAAGCTTCCCGAAAGGGAACGCAACATCCTCTACTTGAGATTCTTCAGGGGGATGACCCAGAGCGAGATCGCCGACAAGCTCGGCATCTCTCAAATGCACGTCTCGAGGCTGCTCAACCGCACCTTGATGCGGTTGAGGGAGGCGCTGGAAGTCTAGGAACGGAGCCGGTCACCACCCGCCACCTGCGAAACGACCCGGGTCTGCGCCTCGGCGATGGTCCGCTCGTTGACCCAGATTCCCATCAGCACCGCCAGCGTCGCTTCGAGCCATGCCGCAAGCCTCGCATACCGGACGGCAACCCTCCTCGTTGGGTTCAGTAGTGCTCCACCCGCGCCGATTGATGAACCAGGAGGACCGCTGGGAGGAACTTTGATGCTGCAGGGGGCCACCGTGCTGCCGAAGGTCATGGAGCTATGCCGCCTCGAACGATTCGAGGTCTAGCTCCCCATGCGTCGCATCACCCGCCCCCGCGGAGCGCTCGTGCTGTTGGCGCTGATGGCGTCCCTGTTGACCGCCTGCTCGCTCGCGCCCATGGACCTCCGCAACGAGCGGCCGCTGGCGCTGCGATCGACCATCCACGCGGCCGACGGTTCGTTGCTCGCTCGCATGTACAAACAGAACCGCTCCTACGTCGCCTTCGACAAGCTGCCGCGCGCGGTAGTCGAAGCAGTCGTGGCGGCAGAGGACGCGCGCTTCTTCACCCACGGTGGCTTCGATCTCAAGGCCATCGGCAGGGCGATGCTGGCCAACCTGGACGAGGGCGAAGCCGTTCAGGGCGGAAGCACCATCACCCAGCAGTACGTCAAGAACACCTTCTTCAAGGAGGCACCGAAGACGTTCGCGCGCAAGGCGCGCGAACTGCGTCTGGCCATCGAGGTCGAGCGCCGTTACACGAAGAAGGAAATTCTCGAGCGGTATCTGAACACCGTCTATTTCGGGGAGGGCGCCTACGGACTGAGGGCGGCCGCCGAAACCTTCTTCGGCCGCAGCGTCGGGCAGATCGACGTGGCGCAGGCCGCGTTGCTTGCGGCGATGATCAAGTCGCCCGCCCTCTACGATCCGCGCCAGCACCCCAAGGTTGCGAGACAACGGCGCAACTATGTGCTCGATCGAATGGCGGAGCTGGGACATCTAAGGCCCCGAGTTGCGGGTCGTCTCAAGCGAGCCGGCCTCGGTGTCACCGCGGACCCGCCGCCGATCACCTTGCGCCAGCCGTACTTCGTCGAGGCGGCCAGGCGTGAGCTGCTCGACGACCAACGGTTGGGTCGCACCGAACACGGACGAGCAAGGGCGCTCTACAAAGGCGGGCTCTCGGTGGTCACCACGCTTCGCCCCGCACTGCAGCGTATGGCCGACGACGCAGTGGCCTCGGTGTTGAACCAGGCGGGCGACCCGGCGGCCGCTCTGGTGGCGCTCGATCCTCGCACCGGCGAAGTCCTCGCCATGGTCGGGGGGCGGGACTTCAGCACCTCCCAGGTCAACCTCGCGCTGGGTAGACAGGGCGGCGGGTCCGGCCGGCAGCCCGGTTCTGTCATGAAACCCCTCGTGGCGGCCACCGCGCTGGAGACCGGCATGAGCTTCGACGAGCGCTACGACTCGGGGCCACTGAGCACGATCATCCCCGAGGGCTCGACCTGGACGGTCGGCAACACCGAGGGCGCAGGCGGCGCGCCGCTCGAGATCGACGAAGCGCTCGTCGACTCGGTGAACGGGGTGTTCGCGCGGCTGGCCCTGGATCTCGGTGCCGGAGCGATCGCCAACCAAGCGAGGCTGATGGGAGTGACGGCGAAGCTCCCAGCCGTTCCCTCTATCGCGCTCGGTTCCGTAGAGGTGAGCGTGCTGGACATGGCCTCGGCCTACGGGACTCTTGCGAACGGTGGCACCACCATCCAACCCACCACGATCCGTTCGATCGAGCTCCCCGACGGTGAGGTCCTGACACCCGATCAGAAGGTGACCCCCGGGGTACTCGCTCCCGGTAACGCCTACCTCATCACCAAGGCGCTAGAGGAGGTCATCCAGCGAGGCACCGGAACCGCGGCCCGGATCGGACGGCCGGCAGCCGGCAAGACCGGCACCACCAACGACTACGGCGACGCGTGGTTCGTCGGCTACACCCCCGAGCTGGTGACCGCAGTGTGGGTGGGTTACCCCCAGGGACGCGTCCCGATGACGAACGTGCACGGCATTCGTGTCGTGGGGGGAAGCCTCCCGGCCCAGATCTGGCGCAACTTCATGAGCTCGGCCCTGGAGGGGAGACCGGTGAAGGACTTTCGTCCGCCTCGAAGCGACCTCGTACGGGTTCGCATCGATCCGGACAGCGGCCTGCTCGCGGCTCCGTGGTGCAAGTCGAGGATGCAGACGATGCTGCGCCAGGAGGTCCCGACCGAAACCTGCGCGCCGCCGCCGAGCCCGGCCCCCGTTCCCACGCCGACCCTCACACCTGCGCCGACGCCATCGCCCACGGGTGCACCATCGAGTCCGAAGGCCACCCCCGCTCCGTCGCCCACTCCGACCGCTTCGCCCTGACGGGCGTCACTGCGGAGAGAGCTCCGGGCGCCGGCGGCGCTCCAGGGGGATCCGGATCTCGCTGCGGGTCCCGCCGTTGGTCGCTTGCGAGAAGGATCCGTGGAGCTCCGCTATCAGCGACCGCACGATCTGGAGACCCAGCCTGGTGCTCTTGGCCGGCGCGTCGGTGAGGCCGACGCCGTCATCCCAGACCGTCACGACGATCTCCGAGTCCTCCCGCGCCAGTTCGACGCCGATGGTGCCGGCACGCGCCTCGGGGAAGGCGTGCTCGATCGAGTTCTGGAGAAGCTCGGTGACGCTGACGGCGAGGGGGGTCGCCAGGTCGGCCCCCAGAGGACCCGTCCGTCCCGACATCTTGATCTCGATCTGCGCATCGGGCGACACGAGGCCGTCGGACACCATCCGGCAGATGCGATTGGCGACGTCGCCGAACTCGGCGACGTCGTGGGGCTGTTCCGACAGGGTCTCGTGAACGAGAGCGATCGAACCGACCCGCATGACGCTCTCCTGAAGGACCAGCTTGGCCTCCTCGGACGAGACGCGCCGCCCCTGTAGTCGAAGAAGGCTGGCGATCGTCTGGAGATTGTTCTTGACGCGGTGGTGGATCTCCCGAATCGTTGCGTCCTTGACGGAGATCATGCGCTCCTTCTGGCGAAGCTCGCTGACGTCGCGCGCCAGCACCAGAGCGCCCGTGTTCACGCCGCGTTCGATCAGCGGCAACACCCTCAGCCTGATGTGCGAATCTCCTCGCACGAGCTCACCGTCCAGCATCCGCCTGGTGGTCAGCGCTTCACCGACCGGGGTGGAACCGAGCCCGAGCTCATCGAGATAACGGCCCAGCACGTTCTGCTTCACGCCGAGCAGGTGTATCGATGAAAGCGCGTTGGGAGAGGCCCAGGAGATCAGGCCCGACTCGTCGAGGACGAACAAACCGTCGCTGACGCGCGGCCACTCATTCGTCACCGAAACGTTCTCGTGGGGAAAGGTTCCGTCGCAAATCATCTGACTGACCCGTTCGGCACACTGGAGGTACACCTGCTCGAGTCGCCCGGGGCGGCGAGAGGTCGCGGGGCTGCCCTCTTTGGTGACCACGGCGATCACTCCGCTCCCGAAACGAACCGGCACGGCGTCCATTCGGATGGGGATGCCGTCCACCAGCACCGGGTCGTCCTGTTGCCACACCCGGCCCTCGCGAAAGGCCCGCTCGACGATCGGCTGCTCGGGCTGGGTGACCCGCACGCCCACCATGTCCTGCGGATAAAGAGTCTGCGAGGTGAACGGCCGCAGTTGGGCGGAGATCTCGAATAATTCCTGGCCCATCACCCGCACATACAACAGGAGGTCGCTAAACGACAGGTCGGCGAGTACCTGCCACGAGCCACACAGGGTACGAAGATGCTCACTCTGCCGTTTGTTCAGGTCGGAGACCCGGTAGATACGATCCGCAAGCGTTGCCATATAGCTTTGATGGTACGGCCCTGTGAGCCCATTTAGGGTGAACACGGCAGCGCGGTTGGCCACCAACCACGAACAGGAGACCTCCGACATCGTGCGCATCGCAATCCTGTCCGATATCCACGGCAATTTGCTGGCCCTCGAGGCCGTCATGGCGGACATGGAGGTGCAGCGACCCGACCAGGTCTGGTGTGGAGGCGACCTCGGCTGGAGCGGTCCCTGGGCCTCGGAATGCATCGCGCGCGTGCGCGCGGCGGGCTGGCCGACGGTGAAGGGCAATACCGACGTGTGGATCACGGGCGACCCCCAGACCGTCGAGTCCGAGGACGAGCGCTCGATCTTCAAGTCCATGGCCGAGGAGCACGGAGTCTCGGCGGATGACGCGGATTGGCTCTTGAACCTTCCGCTGGGTCATACGGGAACCGGATCGGTGCTTCTCGTCCACGGCACGCCGAACTCGCCTTTCCGCGCGCCCATGCCGGACGACCCCGCGCCCGACTTCGCCGAATACGAGGACCGCGCGACCGTGGTCGTCTACGCCCACGTGCACCGCGCCTTCGTGCGACGGCTATCGGGAGGCACGCTGGTCGCGAACACCGGTTCGGTGGGGCTCCCAATGGACGGAGACACGGCAAGCTATCTCTTGATCGATAGAGCCGGTGCAGACGTAACGCTTCGCCATCGGCGCGTCTCCTTCGACCGGCGCGCGGGACTCGCCGAGGCCAAACGCATCGGCGGCCTCGTCGGCGAGCGGTTCGCCGAGGCCCTCGGCCCAGCCTGATGGCTTCCAAGCGCTACAGCGCGCAGGAGGCCAACGAGCTGCTTCCCTATCTCGCGCCGACGCTCACCGAGCTGCGCGACAAGTTCATAAGGGCATCCGACCTGCGCGCCGAGGTCGCACGCGAGGCGGCCGCCGACGGCGGTACGTCGAAACGCCGGAAACTGCAGAAAATCCAAGGCCGCGTTACCGAGCTGTTCACCCGTCTCGAAGGGTGGGAGGTCGAGCTACGCGACATCGAAGCAGGACTCGTTGACTTCCCGGCCGTGGTCGACGGAGCGCCTGCGTGGTTGTGTTGGAAGCTGGGCGAACCGCGCGTGGGCTACTGGCATCCCACCACCTCAGGCTTCGCAGATCGTCGCCCTCTGTAGAGCATGAGCTGCTAAAGGCCGAAGGCGTCCAGCAGCTCGTCTGGTGTGTCCGCCGACTTGAGCAACATCCGGTGCGTCGGTGAGATGAACCCTTCGGTCACGGCGTGGTCGAACAGTGCGAGGAGCGGTTCGTAGTAGCCGCCCGCGTTGACCAGTCCCACGGGCTTGTCGTGCATATCGAGTTGAGCCCACGTCAAGATCTCGCATAGCTCCTCGAAGGTGCCCATGCCGCCGGGCAGGGCGACGAAGCCGTCCGACAGGTCGGCCATGAGCTGCTTGCGTTCGTGCATCGTTTCCACTACGCGCAGGTCGGTGATGTCGAGTTTCCCGATCTCCCGCGCCAGCAGGTCTCCAGGAATGATCCCTATGGCCTCACCTCCGTCGGCCACGACGGCATCGGCCACTACACCCATCAGTCCTACGGAACCGCCCCCGTAAACCAGCCCCAGGTTGCGCCGCACGAGCGCGTGGCCCATGGCCGCCGCGGACGCGGCGTAACCGTCGCTGGCGCCGGGACTGGAACCGCAGAAAACACAGATTCGGGTCATCTTCGCCCTCTAAGAGCCCCTGAAGTCGGGTGGGCGCTTCTCTCCCATGGCACGAATGCCCTCGGTGAGATCATCGCTCGCGTAGGCCTCGGCTACGAGGGCGTCCACCTCCAGAGCGGCCTCCGGTTTGTGTGCGCGCAGGGCGCGTTGCGCCACGATCAGTTGGATAGCGTGTTTGGCTCCCTGGACGGAAAGGGGCGCGAGAGCGGCGATCCCGAGGGCCCAGCGCTCGGTTGCCCGCTCGAGCTCGTCTGGTTCGCATGACTCCGTCACGAGACCGGCGGCGAGCGCGTCGTTGCCGGTGAAGACCTTGCCGGTCATCAACACCTCTTTCGCCCTGGCGATACCGATCAGATCGACCAGTCGCTCCACGTTCTCGAGGTTCACTACGACACCGAGCCGCGACGAGGGGATACCGAGGCGTGCGTCGGCCGCACAGACACGAAAATCGCACACCGTGGCAAGCTGCAAGCCGCCACCGAGCGCGGCTCCCTGAACCCGAGCGATGGTGGGCAAGCGGTGACCGGCCACGGCGCTCAGCATGCGCCCGAAGGCGGGCAAGAAGTCGACACCCTCGGGGCCCGACACCGCCGCAAAGTCGGCACCCGATGAGAACACCGGACCGGCGCCCGCAATTACGATCACCCGCGCCGACTCGCTGCGTTCCGCCTGCTCCAGCGCTTCCACGATGGCGTCGCACAACTCGAGAGACAGCGCGTTGCGTGCCTCTGGACGATTGAGCAGGATCGTGATGGTGGAACCGACGCTGCCGACCTCGACGAGAGCCACCGGTCTAATCGATGACGGCGATGAGGTCGCCCTCTTGCACGACACCGCCCTCGGTGACGTTCAGCTCGGAGATCGTTCCGGCGACGGTGGCCTCGACGGGTATCTCCATCTTCATGGACTCGAGGATGCATATGGTGTCGCCCTCGCCCACGTCGTCTCCCGTGGCAACGATTACCTTCCACACATTCGCCACCATGTCGGCAAGCACTTCCTCGCTCACCGGCTCTCCTCTCCTTCTTGAGATCCTGCCGGATGCCAGGAATCGAGCGCGCTTCGATCGGGCACCGGCTTCAACGCAAGCCGAGCGCGCGCTTCGGCCGGGCTTGCAACCGAGCGGCCCGATAGCTGCACGAGCCTGGCTGCTTGCTCGATGAGATCGCCGTTGGACTTCGCCATCTCCCCATCGGGCAAATAGAAGTTGTCCTCCAGGCCGACCCGGACGTTGCCCCCCAGCGCAGCAGCCGCCGCGACCATGCCCCACTGGTCACGGCCGATGGCGATGACCTCCCAGGTGTGGGGCCGTGGCAACAGCTCCTGCATGTGCGCGAGCGTGCGCGGGTTGGCCGGCGCGCCTCCCAGCACGCCCAGAATCAGTGAGAACTGAATGGGCGACCGGATGAGGCCCATCTCGATCAGGGGACCGACGTTGCCGATATGCCCGGTGTCGAAGCACTCGCATTCGGGCTTGACGGCGACAGAGCTCATCTTGTCGACCAGGTAGGTGATCTCCGAAAACGGATTGGCAAAGACGAAGTCAAAGACGATCTCTTTACGACGGCTCGAGTATTTGGCGTAGTTCATCGACCCCATGTTGAGCGCGCCGAGCTCTGGCCGTAGTGCGGTGATGTGGTGGACGCGCTCCTCGATGGGGATGCCCACGGCCCCCGTCGAATAGTTGACGACGATGTCGGGTGTCTCGGCGAGGATCGCCTGCGTGATCGTTTGGTACTCCTGCACCCTGAAGCTTGGGGTGCCATCAGGGTAGCGCGCGTGAAGGTGCACTACCGATGCCCCCGACTCGTAGGCACGCTTCGCCTCGGCGGCATAATCCTCGGGGGTGTACGGAATCGCAGGACACTGAGCGCGGTTGGCGGCGACTCCACTGATGGCGCAGGTGACGATGCACTTATCCACCCACTACGCTCGCTTCCGCTCGCCTGCATCCATGGCGAGCAAGGCTACACAACGGAGGGCCGGCCGGAAGTACGGGCGCACGCGAGAGCCGCTGCGTTTATGCTGCCGCCGGTATGAGTGTGAATGTGGTCGATCACCCGCTCGCCAGCCACCTTTTGTTGGCGCTTCGCGATCGGACGACACCGCCGGCGCTGTTTCGCACCATCACGAAACGCCTCACGACGGTGCTGATGATCGAGGCGACCAAGGATCTACCGACCAAGACGCGCACCGTATCGACTCCCCTCGAGGAGGCGAGCGGCAAGACGCTGGCCCAACCGATCGTGGCCGTCCCGATCCTTCGGGCCGGCTTGGGGATGCTCGATGCTGTCGTCGAGCTGTTCCCCGAGGTGCGAGTCGGATACCTCGGATTGGAGCGCGACGAAGCAACCTTTCAGCCGTCCGAGTACTATGCCAAGCTGCCGTCCCTCGAGGATGCAACGACGTTCGTGCTGGACCCGATGCTGGCTACCGGAGGATCCGCGAGTGCGGCCCTCGAATCGGTCAAGAAGGCGGGGGCCGCCGGCGTGCGCATGGTCTCGGTCGTGTCGGCCCCCGAGGGGGTGAAGGTGCTGCAGGACGATCACCCGGACGTCGACATCATCACCGGCAGCCTCGACCGAGAGCTGAACTCGAGCGCCTACATCCTTCCGGGCCTGGGCGACTTCGGAGACAGGCTGTTCGGAACGCAGCCCTGACTCAGAACCAGGGTTCAAGGGACTTCAGGTAAGCCAGCATGTGGGCGGTCGTTTCCCGAGGCTTCTCCTGTTGTGTCCAGTGCCCGCAGTCCTCGATGACGACCTTCTGTAGCCGAGGCACGCGCTCCTCCATGCCGTCGGCGAGGCCGGGGTGCAGAACTAAGTCGTTCGCCGCCGAGATCATCAGGCAGGGAACCTCTACCGGCGCGCCGTCGTGGTCGGCCATCAGTTCCCAGTTGCGATCGATGTTGCGGTAGTACTCGAGAGGTGGCGTCATCGCCCCTTTGGGTGAGAAGGCATCGACGTACACCTGCATGACCTCGTCGGTGAAGACCTCCGTGTGCATGGTCACCGGGCCCTTGAAGAACAACTCGAGCGCCGTGCGGGTATCGCTCTCGAAGAAGGCCTCCGGCTCCACGCGCTTCTGGAACTCCAGAATGTAGTTGTGCTTGCTGCTGCCACGGGCTCTCAGGTACTCGGTTGGAGGAACCGGGGGCCGAGGGAGGTCCGGGGTGTTGATTCCGATGACGCCCGCGACTCTCTCAGGATGGAGGCGTGCCAGCGGCCATGCGAGCAGACCACCCCAGTCGTGCCCCGCAACGACGGCGCTCTGCGACCCCAGGGCCTCGACGACCGCGGCGAGACAGGCGCACAACCACAGGACGTCGTAGCAGACCTCGGGTTTGTCGCTGCGCCCGTACCCGGGAAGGTCGATCGCCACGGTCCGAAAGCCCGCATCGGCGAGCGGCGCCATCTGGTTGCGCCACGAATAAGCGAGCTCGGGGAAGCCGTGGCACAACAGCACCAGAGGCCCCTCGCCCTCCTCGACGTAGTAGATGCGGATCCCATGGGCGACGACGAAGCCGGAGGTCGTCACTCCTCGACCGCTCGAAGAGACTTTTCGTCGCCGAGCACGATCAGGAGGTCACCGGCCTCGACGCGCAGGGTGGGATCGGGGTTCGGGACGATCTCGCCGTCGGCGCGACGTACGGCGAGCGGCACTATGTCGGGTGAGAGCTCGTGAAGCGATCGTTGCACCAGCGTCGACCCCGGCTCGACCTGGATCTCGTCGAGCCGCAAACCGGGAGCATCACGCGACGCGAGCTCGAGGTAGTCCACCACCCGGGGGCGCTGCGCGAGCAGCGCCATGTGCCTTCCGCTGGTCACGTACGGAGAGACGACGCGGTCCGCTCCCGCCTTGTAGAGGCGGTCCGCGGCGGTCGCTTCGGAGGCTCGGGCCACGATGAAGATCGTCTCGTTCAGCGAGCGCGCCATCAGCGTGATGAATACGTTGACCGCGTCGGAGTCCATAGCGCACACGAGCCCTCTGGCGCGTTCGATCCCCGCAGCTCGCAACACGACCTCCGACGAAGGATCGCCGACGATGAAATCGACTCCGTCCCTCACCATTTGGTCCTCTAGCTCCTCGAGGCTGTCTATGACGACGAAGAAGGCTCCGTCGGCTTCGAACTCCCTGGCCGTCGTCCGGCCCACGCGGCCGTAGGCACATACGATGAAGTGGTCTCGCAGGCTGTCGATCCTTCGCTGCATGCGTCTCCTTCGCGATGTGATGGCCAATTGTCCTTCGGCAATAGCTCCCCCCAGCACGGTCAGTATCGCAATGAACATGCTCACGCCGAACACCGCGATCGTCATCGTGAACACCTGTTCGGTTCCGTCGAGCGAGCGCACCGGATTGAATCCGGCAGTGGTGACCGCCAGCGTCGTCATATAGGCGGCGTCCACCAGCCCGAAGCCGAACAACATGTAGCCGGCGATTCCGTACACGAACACCCCGGCCACGACACCGCCAAGGATCAGCAGGCGCCTGACGAAAACGGTCGCGTCGTTGACGGGCACTAGACCGGGAGCACTCCGTGCTTGCGCCAGGGTCGCTCGACCTGTTTGGTGGCCGCCTGCTCGAGCCCGCGCACGATGACCGAGCGCGTGTCGGCCGGATCTATCAGGTCGTCGATGAAGGCCCAGCCTGCGGCGACGTAGGGCGAGATCTGGTCTCGTATCAGCTTCACCATGTCGTTGCGCGCCTCGTTGCGCTGCTCTTCGGGCATCGCCTCGATTTGCTTGCGGAAGATGATGTTGACGGCCCCCTCGGGTCCCATCACCGAGATCTCGGCCGTGGGCCACCCCACGATGACGTCGGGCTCGTAGGCTCGTCCGTTCATGACGTAGTAGCCGGCCCCGTAAGCCTTGCGGGTCACGACCGTGATCTTCGGCACCGTCGCCTCGGCGACCGCGAAGAGCATCTTGGAGCCGTGGCGGATGATCCCCTGTTTCTCGACCGCGCTGCCGACGAGAAAGCCGGGACAATCCATCAAGAAAACCAGCGGAAGATGGAACGCATCGCACAGCCACACGAAGCGAGCCGCCTTGTCCGCGGCGTTGACGTCGATGGCGCCGCCCAGGAACTTCGGTTGATTGGCGACGATGCCCACCGGTCTACCTCCGAAGCGGGCGAATCCGGTGACGATGTTGCGCGCCCAATCGGGCTTCATCGGAAAGAATCCGTCGTCGTCGCTGAGCGCGGCGATGACCTCGTGCACGTCGTACGCCCGGCGTGGATTCGCCGGCACGATGTCGTAGAGCTCCTCGACCCGGCGGTCGGTCGCATCCGTGGTGTCGACGATGGGTGGCTGCTCGAGATTCGAAGACGGGAAGTAGCTCAGATAGGACTTGATCGACTCCAGGCAAGCCCGGTCGTCCGCGACCTCGAGGTCGGCGACACCCGAGACCCTGCAATGGATCTTGCTCCCACCCATGTCCTCCGCGGTGACGTCTTCACCGACCGCGGCCTTGACGAGGTGAGGGCCCGCGAGCGCCATGTTCGAGTTGCCCTTCACCATCGGCACGAAATCCGCCAGCCCCGGAATGTAGGCGGTACCCGCGGCCCCCGGACCCATCATGGCCGCCACCTGGGGAATGACGCCGCTCATGATGACCTCTTCTTTGAAGAGGTCACCGGTGGCCGCGAACATCGAGCCCGTGGCCTCCTGGATGCGAGCGCCTGCGGAGTCGATGAGCCAGACGAGGGGTATCCGTTCCCGCAGGGCGATCTCCCGCATCCGGCTCGCTTTGATCTCGGTCACCTGACCCATCGATCCCGCCATGACGGTGAAGTCGTACGCGATCACCGCCACCCTGCGCCCGTCCACCCGTCCCACTCCCGTGACCACACCATCGGCGGGCGTGATCTTTCCCTGCATGGCAGGCGACTGAGATTGATGGTGGGCGAGGATGCCCACCTCCGAGAAGGTGTCCTCGTCGAAGAGAAGGTCGACGCGCTCCCTGACGGTCAGCTTGTTGTGCGAGTGCTGTCGCTCGACCCGCTCGGCACCGCCCATCTCCAGGTGCGCGGCACGCTTGACGTTGAGGGCCTCGACCTGACTCCGCAGGTCGGGGCCCTCGTAGCTGTAGCTGACCGCCTGGCGTTCGGTCCCGGTTGTCTCCTGCACGTCTGCCTCCCGTGGGGGCCCTTCGCCGGCGCTACGGCCGAAGTCTGCCCGGGCCTCGCTGCTGACAAGGTAATCCACCGAGCGAGGGGCGCGCCTCTCGTTCAGGCGCGCGCTCGAGAGGCGTTGGTCAGCGGTTCTTCCACTCGGGCGCGCGCTTCTGTAGCCAGGCAGTCACGCCCTCGAGCGTGTCCTCACTCTGCAGGCATACGGTGAGCATGCCGGAGAGGTATTCCAGCGACTCGTCGAAGCGCATGTCCTCGGCCCGGTAGAACGCGCGCTTACCCAGCGCTGCGATCAACGGGCTCTTGCCGGCCAGGTTTTCGGTTAGCTCGTCGACGGCTCCATCGAGCTCCTTGCGACCGACCACCCGGTTCACGAAGCCCCAGCGCGCGGCCTCCTCGGCGGTCATGCGCCTGCCCGTCAACATCAGCTCGAGCGCGAGCTTCCTCGGAAGGTCGCGCTGCACGACTGCAGTGATCATGAAGGGCCACAGTCCGAGGTTGATCTCGGGCGTCCCCATCTCTGCCTCCGCGCTCGCAACCACGAGATCACAGGCGAGCATCAACCCGAAGCCGCCGGCAAGTGCGTGCCCATTGACGCGGGCGATTATCAGCGGGCGGGCCCGGCGCATCTGGAGGAGGAGTCCTCCCAGCTCAGCCCTCACGAAGTGCTGCGCCACAGCTCCGTCGGCGCTCATCGTCCCCAGGTCGGCTCCGGCACAAAAAGCCTTCTCGCCGGCGCCGGTCAGCACGACGACCGAGACGGAGTCATCTTCCTCGGCCCGACTGAGGCCTTCGGAGAGGGCGCGGGTGACCTCGGGATTGATCGCGTTACGACGATCCGGCCGGTTGATCGTGAGCGTTGCGACCGGACCATTGGTCCGGAAGAGGACGACCTCCTCCGTCACGCTGTCTGTGCGCTCACACTTGCGCGATCACTGCCGGCGTGATCTCAGAATCTCGAGAACCGCCTTGGAATCGTCGTCCGACACCGTCACGGTGTGCTGAGAGGGCGCCGGGCCCCCGACGGCCCGCCTGAGGTTCTCCTCGCTGCGAGTCAACGATTCCTCTGCTGCTCGCAGCCGGATGCGGAGGTCCTCCTCGCGCGACTTGGTGGAATCGATCTCTTCTTCGAGCTCGGCGATCCTGTCGCGCAGCGCGCGCGCCTCCGTGGCGAACGCCTCGACCTGTGCGGTGCGTAACCCGTCGTCGCGCGCCAGCTCGAGCAAGCGCTCGACCATGGCCCGGCCAATCTCGTCGTAGGTAAAGGAGCCTCGCTTGCTTTGGCGACTTGGCAGGCTGGCCTCGGCATCCTCTAGCTTCACGGGTTCGGTCGAGAAGATGGTTATCACCGTGTCTCTTCCTCGGCGACCCCGTTGAACCACCTCTACGCGGCCCAGCTCCTCGAGTAGTTTGACGGCCTCCGCGGTGCGCACCGAATTGAGGCCGGCTTCCGCAGCAACATCGCGCAGTTTGCCCTCAAAGGAACCATTGGTCGAAGCATCAGCAAGTCCGCCGAGCAGGCGACTCGCAAGTTCGTGAAGGTTGGTCCGGGCCATGGTGCGTGAATACCCCGCAGAAAACGAGCGATCGTCTCGACGATCGCGCAGACAAGATGAGATGAAATCCTGAGGGAATCCTATACAGCCGCCCCTATAAGTTCAAAGTTGAATCGGGCGGCGCGGTGCGTCTAGAAGATCGTGGTCCTTCGGGCCACCTCGTCCACGGCGCGGCGCGGGAAACGACGATGGCCGCCGAGGGTCAGTATGTGGGGAAGCTTCCCATCCTTGGCCCAACGAGCAACCGTCTTGGGCGACACCCTGAGAATCTTTGCCGCTTCTCCCGTGCTGATATAGGTATCGTCCGACGCAAAGTGATCGTGCGTGGATTCGTCCACCTAGTTCCTCCCCGGCTCGTGGCTCGTCCTCGCACATTCTACGTGAGCTCGACCAGAAGGAATAGGTAGTTATTGGAAAAAACTGGGGGCCACTAGCGTCTTTCTTCCAGCAGGGAGTGGATGCGGGATCTCAGGCCCTCGGGGCACGGCTGGCATCCCCTGAGGCGAGCGACCACCTTCGCCACGTCCTCTTCCAGGCCCACCCGCTCGAAGCAGGGCGCACAGTCCTCGAGGTGACGCCTTATCTCGTGACGCTCGGTGACGGAAAGCAACTCGCCGTCGAGAAAAAGGTACGCCCGTTCGAGGGTCTCGCGACAGCGCTCCTTCATCCTGGACACACATCCAGGTCCCACGGCATCAGGTCCAACGACATGTTCCTCAGTCCCCCGTCTTCGACAACCAAGTTGCTCTCCCGGCGCTAGCTCGACCCGTTCGAGGCGCCCTTGACGATTCCTCGGTCCCGGGCTACATCCCACAACCGCTTCTGCAGCGCTTTTCTTCCCCTGTGCAGGCGCGACATGACGGTTCCCATGGGCACGTCCATGATCTCGGCCATCTCGGCGTAGCTGAAGCCCTCGATATCGCTCAGCACGACGGCGAGCCTGAATTGCTCGGGCAGATCGTCGATCGCGTCGATGATGTCCGAATCCACCAGCGAGTTCAGCACGATGGACTCGGGAGTGGCCTCGAACTGGGTGTCGTGGTTCTTGAGCTCCCTGTACAGATCGAACTCCTCGACCTCGTCGGCGCTCACCTTCTGTGGCTCCCGCTGGCGCTTTCTGTAGGTATTGATGTAGGCGTTGGTGAGGATCCGGAACAACCACGCTTTCAGGTTGGTGCCCGCCTCGAAGCGGTCGAACGCCCGGTAGGCGCGCAGCATGGTTTCCTGCACCAGGTCCTCGGCGTCCTGGGGGTTCCGGGTCATCCTCAGCGCGGCGCCGTAAAGCGAGTCCAGCAGTGGCAAGGCGTCCGCCTGGAAGCGTCTTCTCTCGTCCTCGGTGAGCTCGACGGGCGACGCGTCAGCCACCGCTCTTCCCTCCTCCGTAACCGGACAGCATGGTGGATTCGAAGGTGAACATCAGCTCCGACTTGGCCGCGTGGGCAGCCAGGGCGATCTCGATCAGTTCGTTCATGAGCTGACTGAAGCTCACGCCTGCGGGTTCCCACAGGTAGAACGCAAAGCTGCCGGGAACCGTGTTGATCTCCATTACCCAGCTTTCCCCGGTGTCCTCCTTCACGAAGGAATCGATGCGGGCGACGCCGGCCGCATCGATCGCCTTGAAGGCCGTCAACGCATTGTGCTGCACCTGCTTGGTCAGCTCGTCGGAGATGGGGGCCGGGATGCGGCGATCCTGGCCGGCCATGCCCTCCGTCGATTTGCCTCCGCCGTGCCCGGCGCCCTTACCGCCCCGCAGATACTTATCGGAGAAGGTCAGGAAATCCTCCCAAGCGACGGGTTGCTCGCACACCGAGACCCGCGGCTCGACGCCCGGCCCCCCCAGGACGGAGCAGTTGATCTCGCCGCAGTCCTCCATCGCGACCTCGACCAGGAGCCGGTTGTCGTAGCGGCGGGCAACCTCGAGCGCGTCGGCCAAGCCCGTCCTGTCGACCGCCTTTCCGATGCCCACGCTCGAGCCGAGCCGGGAGGGTTTCACGAATGCCGGATATCCGATGACGCGCTCGATCTCGTCGATCACGGCGTCGTTGTCGGCGTCCAGGCGCTCCGTTTCGAGGACCAGGTCGCGCACGACGGGCAGCCCGGCAGCCTTGAAGACCGCCTTCATCGTGATCTTGTCCATGCCCGCGGCCGAGCCGGTCACACTCGAGCCGGCATAGGGGATGTCGGCGAGCTCGAGGAGGCCCTGCAGGGTCCCGTCCTCCCCGTAGGTGCCGTGAATCGCGGGCACGATCACATCGAGCGGGATGGTGCGCGTCTTGCCGAAGCGGCCCGAGGCCGGCAGGAAAAGACCCCCGAAGCCTGCACACGGAGGAATGAACGCCTCTTCACCGGCGTCCGTCCAGCTCGCCGACCTGTAGACCTCGAGGTCGTTGAGGGCTGGGCTCGTGTACCAGTGCCCCTCGCGCGTGATGTAGATGGGGACGATGTCGTGATCCTCGGAGAGGACGGCCATGACCTGATGGGCCGACACGATCGATACGTCGTGTTCGACCGAACGCCCACCGAAGATCACTCCAACCGATAGTCGTGCCATAGGTGGCCGAGTGTAAACGGGTGAAGTGACACACCCGTTTCAGCCGGCATCCTCCGCTTCCAACCGCTCGAGCAGTTTCCGAAGGGTCGGGAGGTGCTCACGGTCGCGCTGCCTCCCCGCGCTCTCCTTGGACCTGATGACGGCTCGCAGCGAGGCGGTGGGGACCGGGATGCCACCGATCTCGTACAGGACGCGTTCGCGCAACAGGTCCGCATAACCTCGGGTCCCGGACGGCTGTGGGATGACGTCGAGGCGCCCAAAGCTGCTCTCGAAGCTCATCACCTCGACCGACCGCAGCCGCGCCTCTGCCTCTTCGATGGTAGTGGCAAACAGAGTCCCGGATGCCTCCCAGCGCGCCCCGTCCACCAGCAACAGCGAAGCCAGGCGACTGAGGTTGGCCGGTGCGGGTGACGGACAGATGTCGAGGTCCTGCGTGGCCAAAGGCGAGCCGTGCAAGACCGCTGCGAACCCTCCGATCAGCACGTAATCGACGCGCGCGTGACTTAGGGCCGCGAACAGGCCCTCCGGATTCAAACCGGGATTCAAAGCGTTGCCGGGATCCTCACCCATCGGCTCGGCGCGCTTCCGTCTGCAGGCGCACGAGCGCGGCAACGTGCGCCAGCATCTTGCGCGCTCGCTGCTCGGGAGTGAGCCGGAGCTGATCGGCAATCAAGATGTCGTGTTCCGCATCGTAGGTCGACAGCCCCACCGATAACTCGAGTTCGCAGGCGCGTGCCGCCCGCACGACCGCTCTGAAGCTCGGGGTCACTCGACCGGTCTCCCACCGGGCGACCAAGGATTGAGAGGTACCGAGCCTCTCGGCCAGCTCCGCCTGTGCCAGACCCGCTCTCTGCCTGGCCTCGGCAATCAGATAGCCGCCCGATGTGACCGGAGCGCGCGCGGCTGCCTCCACCGACCGCCCGTGGCGCCGAACCTTCCTCTTGTCCATACGTCATCTATATCAAATCTGGTATAGTGCTAGGAACGCCTCTCAGCCCTCGTACTGGTCCGGGAGGTCGTTCTCGAACAACACCACTGCGCCGGGCTCCATCAGGGACTGCAGCTCCTCCTGGGCGGCTGCGAGGGTGTCGACGGTGATGATCTTCGCCCGGCGAGCACGAACCGCTCCCTTGACGATCGCCTCGCGGTTGACCTTCGCGACCACGATGAGCGTGTCGGCGACGCGCCCGGCCTGCTCCCCGAAACGTTCGTTCGCCTCGGCCTGCAACGGCCCCAGCTCGATCATGCCGGGCGTGACGACGACCTTTCGGTTCGCCTCCAGCGCGTCGACGACCTCGAGAGCGGCGGAGGCCCCGTCCGGGTTCGAATTGAAGGCGTCGTCGATGACCGTGACGCCGCCTGCGCCCTTGATGATCTGCAGTCGGTGCTCGACGGCCGTCAGCCGGCGGATGGGACCAATCAGTTCGCTCAGCGATCTGCCGACTTCGAGCGCAACCGCCACCGCGCCGAGCAGGTTGCCGATCGCGTGACGACCGAGCAACGAGGTGCGCGCGTGGAAGGTCTCGCCGCTGCGGTTGTCGACCAAGGTGAACGACGTACCCTCGGACGTGAACTCGATGTTGCGCGCGGCCACGTGAGGATGGCCGGCCTGGTCGAGACCGTAGCGGATCACTTTGATCCCGTGCGTTTGGTCGGCGAGCGCGCGTACCTCGGGATCGTCGGTGTTCATCACCGCCACCCCGTCGCCGTCGAGGCCCGAGACGATCTCGTACTTGGCCTTGCGCACGTTGTCGAGCGACCCGAAGCTTTCCAGGTGCGCCGGACCGACCGCGGTCAGCACCGCGATGTGCGGCCGCGTGAAGGCAACGATCTCGGCGATGTCGCCGCGCTGCTTGGCCCCCATCTCGACGACGAAGTACCTATGGAAGCCGGTAAAGAGCTCGTTGACGGTACGGACGACGCCCATGGTGGTGTTGTACGAACCGGGCGTAGCGAGAACCCCGCCCTCGGGCTCGATCAGCTTCTCGATCGCGAACTTCGTCGAAGTCTTGCCGTACGAACCCGTCACGCCGATAACGACGGGCTTGAACTCGTCCAGCTTTGATCGAGCCCGTCGTGTGTAGCGCTCGTTGATCGCTCTTTGAAAGGGAGTCAGCAGCCAGTCGGCGAGGGCCAGAAGGTGATTCGAGAAGTAGAGCACCAGAAGAAGCGCGAGGCCATAGGCGATCACGTCCGCGGGCCATCCACCGAGGAACAGGTGCGCGACCGCCCACGATCCAAACACCGGAACGATGGACAGGGCGATGGCCAGGACCAGGATGCGCCATGCCCGTCCCGTCATGGCCAGCGGCTTCTTCGCCGGAGTGCTGCGCATCCACCGCGCGCGATCGCGATGGTCGCGAACCCACCGCAAGAAGTTGAGTCGTTTGTAAGCCTCGAGCTGGAAGACGTGCAACGCGCGTCGCAAGCGGAAAAACTGCAGCACGCCCAAGAGCGGGAGCCCGAGGTAGATGATGAGGTTCAGGAGGACGGAGTAGCCGTAGAAGGGATCGGGCAGGTCGAGCGGGCCATCCATCAGTTCGGGACTTCCAAGAAGTGACGCACGATCGTGCAGAAGCGGTCGGGCTCGTCGAGGTAGGCGAAGTGACCCGCGCCTTCGAAGGTGACCAGACCGGCGTCGGGAATGAGCTGTTTCATGCGCCGGCCGCTCTCCAGCGGCGCGGCATCGTCCTCGGTACCCCAGACCAGAAGCGTGGGCGCGGCGATGTTCGAGAGCAGGTGGCCGATGTCTTCGTTGACCACCTTGACGAGTATCGGACGCAGATCACCCGCGTTCTTGTAGTCCTCGGATGCGATCCGCTGGTAGACCGCCTGCCGCAGCGCCCGGCCGGGGGGGCCGAGCCTGCCCGCGAACTTGGCCCCCTTCCCGACTGCTCGTTTGGCGCGCGCCTTCAACGACGGTGGCCGGCGAAGGCCGGAGGCTCCCTGCGCGACCACTTTGGAGACCAGGTCGGAAGTGGTCGCCGCGAGGTACAGCGACGTCTTTGCTCCGAATGAGTGGCCGACGAACGACGCTCTCTCGATATCCAGCGACGAGAGAACGTCGCGCACAAGACGTGCGTACTCCGGGGTTCCCCAAGCGCCGGCCGGAGTAGGCGATTCACCGAATCCGGGTAGGTCCAGCGCGATCACTCGTCGAGAAGGGGCGAGGCAGGAGACGACGGGAGCCATGGACTCGATGCGTCCGCCCCAGCCGTGAAGGACTACGACGGGATGGCCCTCGCCCCTCTCGAGCAGGCGCACCTTCTGCGAGTTGATTTGCACCGTCCTCGTTGACTCCACGGCAACGAAGTATCCACGCGATAGACGGGGGCGGCGAACCGAGAGCGGGGAGACCGGAGAAAATGCAGGTCACATGAAGACAGCCCCGTAAGGGGGGTTACGGGGCCGTCGGGTCGGGGGGGATGAAGTTAGTGGCGGGCGACGTAGTTCTCGCAAGCCTCGATCAGTTCGGTGACTGCACGGTGGACGGTGTCCTGGTACTCGTTCGTGGTGCGGGCCTCGAGGATCTTGTCGAAGGCTTCCTTGTGAGCGGCTCGCAGCTCGTCGTCACGCCGTTCGGACTTGCGCTTGGTAACCAAGACCTGTCGTCTGCCCATCTTGCCGCCCCCTTGTGCGGTCGGTGCTCGTCGTTGTTCCATCATCGGCACTGAGCGCAGCAGTCTCTATACGCAGAAAGACGGATATTGCCGAGCCGAGTGGCGCGGGCAAGGGGGCTTTGGGCGATTTAGTCGCGGCACGCCGCGTTCAGAACGGGGAGCGGCCCCCGGACTAGCGACGGCGAGGCGCCCGCCGGGAGCGGCGATGAAACTTCGCCTTGGCGTTCTTGCGGCGCTTGGGGGCGGAGGGCGGCGCCGGCCTCTGGGCCTGGGCCTCCTCGATGGCCTGGATGACCTCTTTGGTCGAGGAGTCGTCGGTTTCCCCCGCGTTGAGCAGCAGCTGGAAGAGCACGCTGCGCTCGAACTCCGCGACCGAGGACGCGATCTTGTGCCGCGAGCCGGTGGGGGAATCCCATTCGGCCACGATCCGCTCGGCGTGGGACACGCCCACGCGTAACGGCGTCTTGCCTATTCGGCCCTGCCAGATCAGCTCACCTGGTTCCACTCTGAACACCTCAATCTCGGAAAAGAAATCACCGCTCGTAAAGGGGGAACCCTCAGAGTACCGCCTCGCGCGGTAAATCCTTCCTCCGAGCGCGACCAGTGGGGGAGGGCAGCCCTCCCCCACAGTCGTCGTCACTGTCTTGCCGTGAGCCGTTACGGCAGGTTCAGCACCTCGAGAATCGCGTTCAGGAGGTTGCGGATGACACCGAGCAACCCGGTGCCGTCAAGCAGACCGGCGACCGCACACAGCAGGTTTCCCAGCAAGTTGCCCGGGCCCGGCTCGGCGGTGATATTGAGAACGACCCGGTTGAGCTCGATCCGCAGCCCCAAGAGGTCGAGGTCGAGCGGTCCGAGCACGAGGCGAAGGATGTCGCAGCTCGCCTTCTTGAGGTTGACCGGGGTCTTGACCTTCTTGTCCTCGACGGTGCCCTTCTCGGCACCCTTGCGGTTGAAGACGGTCCCGTCCAAGCTGCCGACCGCCTTAAGCTTGCCGTTGCGCTTGATGAAGCGCTTGATGGTCATGTCTCCGTCGAACGCTTTGACACCGTTCTTGTGGAAACCCTTGACCGGCACGACCGTCGTGTCCGTCGCCCTGGTCTTCGGATCGGAAGCCTGGGACTTCTCGGCCGACGACGACGGCAGCAGCATCACCGATGCAACCATCCCCGCCGCAAGCAACACTGCTAGAGCACGAAGTCTGCTCATGGCGTCTACCCCCTGTTTCTCTCGGAGCGCGGGGCGCTCCGGGCCGCCCTGGCCGGCGACCCATCAACATGACGTACTTCCACCCGCCAGGCGTGTCCAAATGCACCCGTACCAGGCTCGGCACAGAGGTACCCCAAGCATTCGGACATATGCGGCAGAGTTCAGAAATGTGACGCGGCCACAAGACAGAAACTGGGGTCACGCCTAAAGAGATCAAGCAAGTTCAAAGCGGATTCGTGTCCGAGAGACGACGCCGCGTGACGGCCCGGGCGATCGACCGATATCGGCACTCCTGGACCCTCAGCGGCACTCCTGGACCCTCAGGTGTCGCCCCACGCGCCCCTATTGGTCCAGAAAGCCGCTGAGACCCGTATCTGGGGGCGGCGAGGAACCGGCGTTGTACTCCCACGCCGCTGGTAGTAGTTGCAGGGGTAGGATTTGAACCTACGACCTCCGGGTTATGAGCCCGGCGAGCTACCAGACTGCTCCACCCTGCCCCCCGAAGATAACAGACGGGGCGTCGTTGGCCATTCACGGGAACCTTGCTCGGTTTGTCCCGCATAACGAGACAAAGTGAGCAAGGTCCGGCGGGCGGCCTGAGCCGGCGGCTCAGTCCCCGCCGCCACCCCCGCCGGGGCCCCCGGACAGCGCGTCGGCCCGCTCGAGCAGCGCCCCGAGCTCCTCGATCAAGCGGCCGTAGGTCTCGAAGTCACCGTCGCTGAGGGCCTCCTGGGCCTCCTGGTAGACCTCGCCGGCCTCCTCGACGATGGCGTCGAGGTCCTCGGTCTCGGGATCGGCCGGCTCTTCGCCGTCGGCCGGCTCTTCGCCGTCGGCCGGGTCTTCGCCGTCGGCCGGCGTGGTCGGCTCCTCCGGCCCGTCGAGATCGAACAGCACGGCGAGCGCCTCGTCGAAGCTGTCGCCTCGCACGACCTGATCGCCGTAGACGAGGATCACGGTCTGGAGCTCGGGAATCCCGCCACCCCCGGTCGTGCCCTCGGTAACGGTCGCCGACGCCGCCTCGATGAAGAGCGGCTGAACGTAGAGAATCGAGTCGTCGATCGGCAGGTTGACGAGCGAGCCGAAGAGGATCTCCGAGCCCTGGTTGGTCAGCAAGGTGATCAGTCGCGAGATGTCCTCGTTCTGGTTGATCAGGTTTCTGATCTGTGCCGGTCCCTCGATCGTGCTGTTGCTGGGGAAGTCGAGCGTCAGCAGTTCTCCGTAGTTGTCGGGATCCGAGCGACCCACCAGGATCGCATTCATGTTGTTGCGCGCTCGCTGGGTAAAGGGTCGCGCCAGCACGAACTCCTCCTCGGTCTCGCCCGGGAGCGAGATGAGCAGGTAGGTCGGCGTGACCGGCGTCTGCGACGTCGTGGAGGTCGCCGCGATCGCCCATTCGTCGTTACCCGAGTAGAAGGTGAGCGGGTCGCTGACGTGGTAGCGGAGGTACACCTCGGACTGCACCAACAGGAGGTCCTCCGGGTAGCGGAAGTGCTCCCGTAACTCTTCGGACGGCTCCTCTTCGGCAAAGAGGGCAGGGAAGGTCTTGCGCCACGCCTCGATCATGGGATCCTCGTCGTCCACGATGTAGAAGTCCAGGGTGCCGTCGTATGCATCCACGACGACCTTCACCGAGTTGCGAAGGTAGTTGGCCTGACCGTCGAGCGATCCACCCGTCGCGCTCTGGATGATCTCCCCGAGGTCGGAACGCTGCGAGTAAGGATAGAAGTTGCTCGTCGTGTAACCGTCGAGGATCCACTTCAATCCTCCGTCGATCGCAGCAATGTAGGGATCGTCGTCCAGAGCCAAGAAAGGCGCCGCGCGCCGCACGCGGTCGCGCACGTTCTTATAGAGCATGATGCGGCTGTCGGCCCCGATCTCGTCGGACAGGATGATGTTGAAGTCCCGCTCCCGCACGGCAAAAGCGGCCTTGCGCAGAAAACCACCCATCTCGATGCCGCCGACACCCTCGTAGTTACTGCGAACCGTGGCCTCCTCGCCCTCACCCTGGTAGTCGATCTCGGCCTGCTCGGTGTTGACGATGGAGTACTCGGAGTCCTCGTAGTTCTCGCCGTAGTAGATGCCGGGCTCGTCGAGGTCGAAGGCGGGTGCGTCGCGCGTGACCGAACCCGGAAGGTTACGCACCAGCAACGACGGCTGGCCGGTGGTCGTCGACTCGTTGGCCAGACTCGCGACCACTCCGTATCCGTGGGTATAGATGAGGTGTTCGTTCTGCCACGACGGCCCGGCCGTGAGGTCCCCTATGGACAGCTCGCGGCCCGATAACAGCACCTGTCGCATCTCACCTTCGACCTCGTAGCGATCGACGTCGACATCGGGGAAGGCGTAGAAGGGCGTAATGGCCTGCAACTGGTTGTAGACGCGGCCGAGTACGTCGGGATCCCAAACCCTCACGTTGCTCAGCAGGGTCTCGTTCGACTCGATGGCCTCCTCGTCGAGATCGTCCGTTCCGGCGAAGGGACGAGAATCGACGTCGAGCCCGTACGCTTCCCGGGTCGCGGCGATGTTGCGCTCGATGTAGATCCGCTCGCGGCCGGCCTCCTGCGGCTGCACCGAGAAGCGCTGCACGAACGCCGGCCAGACTGCCCCGGCGAGCACCGCGGTGAGAACCCATATGCCGACCGCGGCGAGCGGCAGGGAGACGCGCCGGAAACGGATGTTCGCGATGAACAAGATGGCCGAGATGATCGAGATGATCGCCAGCAGCCTGAGCGCCGGCAGTTGCGCGTTGACGTCTGTGTAGCTCGCCCCGGTCACCACTCCTCGATCCGAGAAGTTCAACCCGAAGGTACCTAGGTAGTACTGCGCCGCCTTGATCAGTGCGAGCAGCCCCAGCAGCACGGAGAGGTGCGCCATGACGCCCGAGGCGATACCCGCGAGCCCGGCCTCCGGCTGGATCGATCCGTGGAAATAGTGCGCCACGAGCGAAACCACGAGCGCCGCAACGATCGCGAACCAGGCCCAGTCCAGGACGAGATTCAAGAAGGGCAGCTCGAAGACGTAGAAACCGATGTCGCGCTCGAACTGAGGGTCTTGCTCCCCGAACGACACGCGGTTGAGGTAAAGAGCGAAGGTCTGCCAGCCGCTGCTCGCCCCGAGGCCGGCCAGCAGCCCGAGCACGATGGCGGCTCCCAGCCGGAGCCACCTCAGATAAGGATCCAACATCATGCGGTAGCGATCCATGGGGTCGCGACGCTCCGGGTCCTCGATCCTAAAGAAGCTGTACGCGGACGCCATCCGTCCCGCGATAACTAGGTTGACGTAGACCACCGCGCCGACCACCAAGCCCACGGCGGCGCCGGTAGCGAGCTGGGTCGAGATGGCGGTCCATAGCACGGAGGCGATTCCAACCTCCCGGAACCACAGCACGTCCGTATAAAAGGCGGTGGAGGAGAACAGCAGCAGGGCCAGCACCACGAGCGCGCCGAAGATGATGGGCCCGCGGCCCGAGGTTGGTCTTCTGATTGGAGTTGCCATTACCGGCAGCGTAGTCCGACTACGGCGTTATCGCAGGTGGGTCGAGAGCGCGCCGGATGCCTTCGATCAAGGTCTCGGGGTCGAAGGGCTTTCCGACGAAGTGAGCGCTCGGCCATTCCACCTCCGCTCCTCCCCCACCCGCCATGCTGGGGTCCATGCCGCTGAGCACGAACACGGGAATGTCCGAGGTGGCCTCCGAGGCCCTCAGCGCGCTGAGCACCTCCTTGCCGTTCATCTTGGGCATCATCTGGTCGAGGAGAATGGCGTCGGGCGAGCGATCGAGCGCCAGGGTCAGCGCCTGTTCACCGTCCTCGGCCGCGAGTACGTCGAAGCCCTCGTCGGAGAGGACGAACTCCAGGGTCATTCGGACGCCGGCGTCGTCCTCCGCGATGAGTACGAGAGGTCGCTTCGTCACGGCAACAGGCCCTTGCCCTCGTCCAGAAGGTCGCCTATCGGCGGGTCCTCGATACAGGCAACGGGGTTTGTGGGACTGCACTCGTCTTCCTCGGGTGGCTCTTCAGGCTCGGAGGGAGGTTGCTTCCCACCACCGGAATCGTCCGGCGGCGATCCCCCCGTGCCGCCGTCCCCGGTTCCGTCGCCCGGCCCCGGCGAGCTCGAGTCGGTGCCACCTGAGGCCGGTGCTCCGCCGGTGGACTCGGCAACGGGCCCGAAGCTGGGACCGTCGGACGTGTCGGCGGCGAGGATCCCGGTCTCGATGATGGCGCTCTCGAGTTGTGCGATCAGCCTGGTCTCGGGAGTGCTCATAATGCGAGCGATGACCCCCCAGCTGCCGCCCTGGTCCCGGTATTCGAAGGCCTGGGCGAAGGCGCCGGGCAGGCCTGGCTCCACGGTACGGGCGATCGTGAAGCCAATGAGCAAATCGGGAACTCTCTCCCGGCGCAGGTAAGGCTGCAGGAAGCCGACGGGCGCTTGGACCAACCCTCCGAAGTAGTCGATCCCGGGGCGGGCCCCCCCGAGTTGCGTGGCAAGTCCGTTTCCGAGCTTCGTGATGCGGTCGTCCAGCCGCAGAACCTCACTGAGGTGGATCTGGTCCCACGCGTCGCTCTGGTCGATCGCAAGAGGGGTGGGGTCGAGCACCCGCTCGTTTCCGGCAACGTCCGCCTCGAAGAGGCGGTCGATCTCGACCTCCGCCACTCCCGGAGACGAAATCGTCGCATTACCGGTGTAAACGCCGACGCGTGACGAGCCGGTGCCCAGGTCGACGCGCAAGCTCCCGTCGCGCGTCGAAGCGGTCACCGAACCGAAGCTCAGGTCGAGGGCGTCGCCGTCGTGCGACGAGCCGAGGAGTGACCCGTTCATGCCGTCCACTGCGTCGACGCCGGCTACCACCACGACGGAATCGGGTGCGAGCTCAACCCGCCGCTGTCCCTGAAGCCTGAGCTCGGCTCGCCCCTGTGAACCGGTGGAGATGCGATCGTCGGGACCTATGCCCATCTCGTCACGGACCTCGATCTGCTCACCGGCGCGCAGGACGGTCACCTCTCCTCGAAGTCGCTCTAGCGTCATCTCAGGCAGTCCGTCGTCGCCACCGATGAAGGCGTATCCGGTAACGCCGATCAGGACGAGCGAAAGGACGAGTGCGATTTTCTTCATGGTGCGATCATCCGCCGGGCCAGTGGACGCGCTGAGCGCCCCTCGGCATCCATCTTCTCCCGCGGGACGCGAAAGCACAAACTCACGAGTCCACCGACGGAATTCTCATGATGAGGCGGGTCCCGCGCTCCGGCTCGCTATCGACTTCGACGGTCCCGTCGTGAGCCTCCACGATTCGGCGCACGAAGGCCAAGCCCAGCCCCAGGCCCCCGTAGGTGCGCGTCGGCGACCCGTCTAGCTGATGGAAGTCGCTGAAGACCCGCGCCATATCGTCCGGGCTTATTCCGATGCCTTCGTCCGCAACGGACACCTCGACACGATTGACCGAGCCCGCACCGTTTGCCTGATGGTTGCGGGCGCGGAGTCGAACCACACCTCCCTCGGGCGAGAACTTGACCGCGTTGTCGAGCACCTCCTCCATGGAACGCCGCAGCAACCGCTCGTCGCCCATTACCCTGCCGAGCCCGGCTTCGACCTCGATGACGAACTCGTGCCGGGACGCCCGTTCCGCCCACTCACCGCGCAGGCGCTCCAGCAGTGCCCCGACATCGACGAGTCGCGTGTTCGGTGACAGCCTCCCTGCCTCGAGCGCGGCATAGTCCACCAAGAGGCCGACGATGCGTTCGAGACGAACGGTTGCGTCCAGGATGCCCGAGGCGAAGTGGCGCTGCTTGTCCACCGGCACGTCCTTGCGGGAGAGTATGTCCGCGTATCCCTTGATGGGCGTCAAGGGAGTCCGTAGTTCGTGTGAGATGTTCGACAGGAACTCGGACTTCATCCGCTCGACCTCGCGCTCGCGCGTCATGTCGCGCAGAACCGCAACCCCGCCGGCGAGCGCGCCCGTCTCGTCGCGCAGCACGGCGCTCGTTACCGCTACGGGCACAGGCTCCCGGTGCTCTCTGCGCAGGAACACTCCGCCGACCGATCCCTCACCCAGGCCGTAGATGGGCAGCTCCACCGGCTCGCCCTGCGAGTCGACCACCCGCACGACCTCGGTGATGCGATGACCAATGACGTCCGAGGCATTGCGTCCCGACATCACCTCGGCCTCGTCGTTGAAGGTCACCACCCTGCCCTCTGCATCGACCGCCACGAGACCATCGGCCATCGAGTGGATGATCTTCTCGATCCGCTCGCGCAGGTCGTGCTCTTCGTGCGCGGCGGTGCGAAGGTCGCCGGTCATCCGCCGGATGGCGGAGGTCATCTCGTTGAAGGTCTCGCCGAGGCGTCCGACCTCGTCGTCACCGGACACCGGCGCAGTTGCCTCGAGATCGCCCTCTCGGACTGCGGCGGCCGTACGAGTCAACTGGCGGATGGGGCGCGTGAGGCGTCTACCGGACAGCCACGCGAGTACCAAGGCGACGAAGGTGATGGCCAGCGCGACCAGGAACAGCACGCGGATGACGTCCTCGCGCGTTTCGGCGACCACCGAGGACGGCGCGGACAGCGACAGCGCGGCCGGCGTCGGATTGCCGAGGGCGTCGCGCAGCGGAGCTACCGCTCCGAAGTAGGAACCGCCCGAAACGGTCTGCTGCAGGGTCGCGCGCTCCCCGAGGACGAGCTCCCGCCTCACCTCGTCGGGCAGGAGGGAGCCTGCCGTCACGCCCGGAGGGAGCGTGGTCGCAAGCACCTCGTCGTCCACGAGGAGCGTCGCGTGACTGGGCGCGAACGAGTCCGAGATGTCCTCGACCGTGAGCTGGTCCACCCATCGGGCGGTGATCAGGTAGCCGGCCGTCCCCCTGCCCGACGGAGGCACCACCTCGATGCCGGCGAGCTCCATCACGGCATTCGACTTGGGGATGACCTCGATGCTGGACGATCCGCCGCCGGTTCTCAGAAGGTCGTCGACCACGGGTGACCCGAGGAGCGACACCACGTCGACGTTGGTGAGTCGCCCGGATGCGACCCGGCCCCGGGCGTTCAGAAGCGTCGGGCCCTCCCTCGAGAACGCGAGCTGCCGGCCGCCCGGATCCAGCACGGCGACGAAATCGACTTGGAAGAACTCCAGCTCGGTGCGGAGCCCATCGACGAGCGCTTTGATGTTCTGGCCTCCGGCAACGCGGCGCTCGAGATCGCTCAGGCCGGCGATCTGTCCGGTCTCGTCGAGCAGATCCCGGCGATCCGACTCGATCCCCTGCAGGGCCGTGTCCAATTGCGACTGCACCGTGCGGAACTGTTCCTCGGCGACGTTGTTGGAGATGACTCCGGTCAGCGCGGTCGACAGGACCAGGACGACGACGATGAGCAGAGCGGCGAAGGCCGCTACGAAACGGGTTCGAATCGAGAGCCTGGCGCTCCTGCTCAGCCACAGGGCCAGCGCCCCGTAGCCCAAGAGCTTCGCTCCGTGCGCTCCGACCGCGTAGTAACCGACCACCCCCGATGAGAAGTCGGCCCGCGGTGCCACGGCCGTCAAGGCCTCGGACACGGCCAGCAGTGCGGCCCCCAGCGCCACCGCCTCGAAGGAACGGCCGCCCGTTCGCCGAGCGCGCCGCCACGCGGTCACAGTTAGCAGTAGCGCGGCCCCCGCCGGGATGAAGAGCAACGGTTCCCTGACTTCGAAGGCCGTGGCGGCGGGGGCCGCGCCGACCGGCGATCCGGACGCGGGCAGGGCGAGTCCCACGGACACGAGGAGGAACCCGGCGGCTCGCATCATCGCCAAAGCGGTGTCGCCGTCGTGAGCCGCGACGTCGAAGCTGGCGCCGTGCAGCACTCCTGCAAGAGCAAGGATGACGAAGCCGCCGGCGGTGGGGTAACGGCCGGCGGCGCCCGCGCCCAGGGTCTCGCGACGCGCCAGCACCAGTACGGCGCCCCCGGCGAATACCAAGAAGCCGAGAAACTCCACCGTGAAGTGAAGGGGAACCGCCAGAAAGCTCTCGAACATTGGCACCAAGTCTCCCACCAAGCGATAGAGCTCAGCGAGATTCCTATCGGAAGCCGCTCCCGAAACGTTGAGCCCGTCGCCGGGCGTCTACTCGTTGCCCTCCAGGTAGTCGAGAGCATCCTGGAAGTTGGCGATCTCGACCACGGTGATGTCCTCGGCAATGCCCAGGGCCTGCTCGTAGTTGCCCGAGGGAGCGAGGAAGACCTCGGCGCCCTCCGCTTCGGCCCCCGCTATCTTCTGCTCGATGCCACCGATCGCGCCGACTTCGCCACCGCACGCGATCGTTCCCGAACCTGCGATCTGTCGCCCGTCCGTAAGATCCTCGGGCGTCAACTGATCGTAGAGCGCCAGCGTGAACATGAGCCCGGCCGAGGGCCCGCCGATGTTCTCGGTGTCGAACCGAACCTCGACCCCAGGGTCGTATTCGAAGTCCTCGTTCTCCATGTAGACGCCGACGTAGGCCTTGTTCGGATCCTCAGGATTCTGGGCCGTGGTGAGGTTGATCTCTTCGTCTTCTCCGTCACGTCGCACCGTAAGGTCGACCTCATCTCCCGCCTGGACCCGGCCGATCGACTCCGATGCATCACAGGTGGTCTCGACGGTTTGGCCGTTGACCTCGGTGATGACGTCCTCCTCCTCCAGCACACCCCCCGCGGGCGCCTGCTCGTCGACGCGCACCACCCTGGCACCGCCCCCGCTGGGTGGGGGGTAGTCGAGAGCAGTGAGGGCCACTATGCGAGCCTGCTCCTTGGAGATCTCCATCTCCTGAAGCTGGATCTCTTCCTGCTCTTCGAACGACTGGCCTCCGGTGACCTCGTCGCGGGACACGATTCTCCTGGCCGGATCGAGGGCAGCCCTGAACCAGTCGGCCACCGTGACATGGGTATCAACTCTCACCGTGGTCAAAAAGAGGCTTCCGTCCGAGGAGTAGGTGCGGTCACCGGAGACCTCCACCAGCACTTCGACATCCCGGGCCGGCCCCGGCTCCAAGGCGTAGAAGATCGGAATGGCGAGGTTGAACGAACCCCAGAGAAGGAAGGCGAGCACCAGACCGGCGGTGAGCCAGCGCCACGGCGAGCGCGCGTCGTGGGGCGGGCCCTGAGGTGGCTGGTCGCGGATCTCGGTCTGGCTCTGCATGGATCTCAAATGCTAGATGCGGGCGGATTTAAGCGAGGCAAGAGCGATCTCGACCAACCGCCCGGTGGTCAGGCGTGAAGTAGCACCGACTTGGCGCTCTCGAACGCCTCCAGGCACTTTCCCGCTCCTAGAACGACCGACTCGAGTGGCTGGTCGGTGATGTGCACGGGAACCTCGGCCGCCTGACTCAGCAGCATGTCGAGACCCTGCAGCATGCCGCCGCCACCGGTCAGCGTGATGCCGTTCATGAGCACGTCCTGCACCAGGTCTGGTGGGCTCTGGCTGATGCAATCGATGGTCGCATCGACGATCCAACGAACCTGCTCGTCGATGGCGCTGCGCATTTCCTCCGACGACATGGTGATGTTCTTCGGTAATCCGGTGGCGAGGTCGCGTCCACGGAGCTCGGCCTTCTTCTCATCGGCCAGAGGAAACGCGGATGCGATCGCGATCTTTATACGTTCCGCCGTGCGCTCACCGATCGCGAGGCGGTACTCCTTGCGAATGTAGTTCTGGATCGAGCCGTCGAGATCGAAACCCCCAACGCGCACGGCGGTGTTCGTGACGACTCCACCGAGCGAGATGAGCGCGACCTCACTGGTACCTCCACCGATGTCGACGACGAGGTTGCCCATCGGCTCGTGGATGGGAAGCCCCGCACCGATTGCCGCGGCCATCGGCTCCTCGATCAGATAGCACGAGCGAGCGCCGGCCGACAGCGTGGCCTCTTCGACCGCTCGTCTCTCGACCTCGGTCAACGCCGAAGGCACGCACACGAGCACGCGAGGCCGCGATAGCCGGTTGACCCCGGAGCGCTGCAGGATGAGACGAATGAGCTTTTCCGTTACATCGAAATCGGAGATGGCTCCCGAGCGCAGCGGGCGAACCGCGACGATGTAGCCGGGTGTTCTACCGATCATCTGCCAGGCCTCGTCGCCCATGGCGAGAACGTCGCCGGTTTCCTTGTTGAGCGCGATCACCGTCGGCTCGGCGAAGAGGATTCCTTTACCGCGTTGGTAGACGAGCGTATTCGCCGTTCCGAGGTCAATTGCTAGATCGCGCGCCACCGGTGCTCATTTCTGTAGTCGGCTCAGTCACTAGAGTCTGTCACTAGAGTCTAGTGACTGAGAGCTCTAGTAACAGGACTTAGAACTGGCGCGCTGCTCTTCTTGCCTGAATTCTTCTCTTGGCCGCGGCCCTTCTGGCGGGATCGAGCGCCTCGGTCCGGCGATGCACCGCTCGGGGAGTCGCTTTGCGGCGGGGAACCTCTGAGCGGCGTGGCCTGCGCCGAGCCGGGGCGCGCTCCGGCGCCGGGTTGACCGGCTCCGACAGGGCTTGCCAGCCGGCGCGAAAACCGTCGACCGTCTGTAGGTGGGATCTCTGGCGACGCTGCAACATCCACAATCTGCCGATGGACACTGAGGCCGCGAGCACCAGGATTACCAGGTAGATCATGCCGCTTCTCCTCTAAGACTTGACTCGCCGGCGCGCACTCTTCCGTCGGGCGGCCCGTGCTACGCCGGATCGCACCGGTTGGATTGCTCCCGCGACCGGCGCTCAGAACCACGAAACCCTACCAGAGCGTTCCCCGGTTCCGGCGGTTGCAACCCCTGGCACCCCGATTTCGTGCAGGTTTGGGGATTTCGCGCACCATCCGGCGAGTTGCCCCACCGCTCAGCTCGACGATCGCACTCGCCGGGCTGCTCGCAGGGCGGCCGCGGCGACGGCGCCGGCCGCCGCCACGGTGGCGGAACGCCGGAGTGTCGCCCTGGGCACGCGGGCGCGGCCGATTCGGACATAAGGGAGCAAGTGTGACAAGGCCTCCTGCAGTGTCTCTGCGTTCGAGTGTTCACACACGAATCCGGCCTCGGTCAGCTTCGCTCCGGACATCACCCAGGGATACATCAGGTAGTGGAGCATCCCGGCCGGTGCCTCGGCGAGCCCCCTGTCCCACAGACGCCCCATGAGCGAAAAGGCGACCGGCGCGGACAGCTCCTTTGGTCTGTGACCGAGGAGCCCCGCCGCCTCGTCGTGCTCGAGCCAGCCTCTGGGTGTGAGGTTGAAGACGCCGTCGAGGTCGTTGAAGGTGGCGAGGCCGAGCGCGGCTACGACATCGTCGGCGTGTACGAACTGGAACGGTGGTGAGTGGTCCTTGATCGCGAACCGCACCGGAGCCTCGATCAATCGAGACCACGCGTTGTCGACTCCGGCGCCGCACACGAGGGCAGGGCGAAAAAGCGTTAACACCACCTCGGGGTGCTCGGCGCGAAACTCCCTGGCGATGTACTCGACTTCGAGCTTGTGCGCGGCGTAGGAGAAGTCGAGGTTGGCTCGCAAGGGCGACTTCTCGGTTAAGGGCACTTGGTTGTCGGGGTGGGCTCCGTAGACGGTGGCCGACGAGGGGTAGACGAGCTTGGCTACGCCCGCGTCCGCAGCACAGTGGAAGACGTTCTGTGTCCCGTTGACGTTGATGTCCCGCATACTCGCCTCGTCTGCGCTCGCGGGGCGGGCTCGGCCGGACCGCCGGCTCGCGGGGCGGGCTCGGCCGGACCGCCGGCTCACCGCATTCATCACGAAAGCCAGGTGGACGAGAACGTCGGCGCCGGCCAACCGGCTCCCGAGCCGCTCGTCGCGCACATCGAGGGTGTCAAAAACGAACTTCTCGGAGCGGAAACGGGGGGGTTGCGTATCGAAGCCGAGCACCCTCTCGACGCGCCCCTCCGCGCACAGAGAGCGGATCAGCCGGCGACCCAGGTAGCCGGCGGCTCCGGTCACCGCAACCGTCATTCGCTCGGAGCTCATGAATTGGGGGCCACCTGACATGGATGTAGGTCAGATTCAGCCCGGTTGAGCCCGGAAGCCCCTCTCCATAAGGAACACCCGGTCCCGAGGACCAAATCCAAGATGAGCGCAGGGCACGCCCCTAGGTTCGAGGT
>JBOGWX010000104.1:0-3583 GCA_050694055.1 Actinomycetota bacterium | reverse complement strand
CGCCAACCGTCTCGTGGGGATCCTTCACGGTTGCCTGCGTCACCGGCAGCTCTATGACGATTCGATTGCATGGCCGTCCGTTGTCGAGGAGGCGGCTTGACAATTACGGGCGTGGGATATCTAGGCGCCAAGGACGTTGGGGTGATCGACGCCGACGGCACCGAGCGGCGAGTTCCGGTCGAACAGCTTCAGGTTGGAGACAGATTCGTCGTTCGTCCAGGCGAGAAGGTCGCGACCGATGGCATCGTCGCCGAGGGAACGTCTGCGGTCGATCAGTCCCTGCTCACCGGCGAGTCGGTGCCCGTCGAGAAGCGACCAGGAGACGATGTCGTCGGCGCGAGCGTCAATGCGGGCGGCCGTCTGGTCGTCGAGGCAACCAGGGTCGGGTCGGACACCGCGCTGGCCCAGATCGGACGCCTGGTCACCGACGCGCAGACCGGAAAGGCGCCGGTGCAGCGCCTGGCCGATCGCATCTCGGGAGTCTTCGTGCCGATCGTCATCGTGCTGGCCGTGGGCACGCTCGGTTTCTGGCTCGCCGACGGCATCGGCGCGGCGTTCGCCTTCGCAGCCGCCGTCTCCGTGCTCATCATCGCCTGTCCTTGCGCCTTGGGTCTCGCGACGCCGACTGCCCTGTTGGTCGGCACCGGCCGTGGAGCTCAGCTCGGCATCCTCATCAAGGGGCCGGAGGTGCTCGAGTCGACCAGGAGGATAGACACCGTGGTGCTCGACAAGACGGGCACCGTGACCACGGGGAAGATGGCGCTCGTGGACGTGGTCGTCACCGAGGGCACCGAGCGCGCCGAGGCGCTGCGGCTCGTCGGGGCGCTGGAGCACGCCTCCGAACACCCGATAGCGCAGGCCATAGTCGCCGCGGCGCAGGCCGAGGGTGAGCTTCCCGCGGTGGACGGATTCGCCAACCGTGAGGGCCTGGGAGTCGAAGGCGTCGTGGAGGGCCACGACCTGATCGTCGGGCGACCGACCCTGCTGGCGGACCGAGGCAGCCATCTGCCGAGTGATCTGAAAGCCGCGCGCGACCACGCCCAGCAGCGAGGTCAGACGGTGATCGCGGCCTCCTGGGACGGTGAGGCGCGTGCGCTCTTCGTCGTCGCCGACACCGTCAAGCCCACCAGTGCGGAGGCGGTCGGCCGCTTGAAGGCCCTCGGGTTGCGGCCGGTGCTGCTGACCGGCGACAACAAGGTCACGGCCAAAGCGGTCGCGGCCCAAGTCGGCATCGAAGAGATCATCGCCGAAGTGCTGCCCGCAGAGAAGGTCGACATCGTTCGCCTGCTGCAGGACGAGGGCCGTGTGGTCGCGATGGTGGGCGACGGTGTCAACGACGCGCCCGCGCTTGCTCAAGCCGACCTCGGCCTAGCCATAGGAACGGGCACCGACGTCGCCATCGAGGCCTCGGACCTCACCCTGATCTCGGGAGACCTGCGCGCCGCGGCCGACGCTATCCGACTCTCTCGCAAGACTCTGGGAACGATCAAGGGCAACCTCTTCTGGGCTTTCGCCTACAACGTCGTCCTTATCCCGGTGGCCATGCTCGGGTTCCTCAATCCCTTGTTCGCAGGCGCGGCTATGGCGTTCTCCAGCGTGTTCGTGGTCAGCAACTCACTGCGGCTGCGCGCCTTCAAGGCCGAGCGCAGCGACGTTCGATAGGAGCCGGATCAGTACTGACGGCGTCAGCTGCCGGGCGTTGTGGTGTGACGAGCGAAGTACGCGGCCGCCTTCGCCCCGCAAGGCGACCTCGAGCTTGGCCGGGATGGAGGCACATCGTTGCGTACCGTCTTCTCGGCGAGAAGGAGTTCCTCCCCGATCTCATTGTTGGTCTTTTACCTTCTGCGGCGTGCGTGAGGACGCGATCTTCCTTGCGGAGACAGCCGCGCCAACCCCGGAAAGCGCAACATGGTGTCAGAGCCAGGACGTCGCAATTGCTATAGAAACGCGAATATTGATAAATTCTGTAGAATCGGATATGAAGAAGAGAGGTTCGGGATGTGAAGCTGATTTCGGTAGGAGATGCAGCGGATCGACTCCAGATCTCCTCTGGAACAGTTCGAAACTGGATCGCAAAGGGATACATCCGCGCTGTTCGCCTCCCCAGCGGGCACCGCAGGCTGCCAGAGTCTGAGATCTCGAGACTGCTTTCAAAGATGTCTCAGGTCCCCACACAGCTTGAAGAGGAGTCGATTGAATCGGCTCCGCGCGGTAGAAGGAAGGTGGCGCCGCACGGGTCTTCGGATCGTGGAGAGGCAGGAGAGTTGGGGATGGATCTTGAGAGACTCTTGCGTGCAAAGCGAGAGGCGATCCTTGAACTCGCTGCTAATAACGGCGCGAATCGTGTCCGGGTATTCGGTTCGGTCTCTCGAGGAGAGGCCGGCGAAGACAGCGATGTGGACTTTCTCGTGGAGTTCGATGAAGACCGGAGTCTGCTCGATCACTCCCGCCTCATCCTGGACCTCGAGAAACTCCTCGGACGCAGGGTCCACGTAGTAACTCTCGGATCACTGCACAGGGTCATCCGCGATCAGGTGGTGGCGGAAGCGCGACCTCTATGACCGAGCGGCAGCGTCTTTATCTGGCCCGTATCGTCGAATGCCTGGATAGGATCGATGACTATCTGCCGGACACCAAGGCGAAGTTCCTCGACGACACTATGAGGCAGGACGCGCTCATTCGAACTCTTCAAAGTGCTTGCCGAATCGACGAAGCGTTTATCAGATGACGTCAAAGACTCTCGATCTGAGGTCGACTGGGCGGCGATCGCCGGTTTTAGAAACGTTCTCGTCCATGAGTACCTCGGGGTCGATCTGGGTGAGGTGTGGCAGGTTGCAACGCGCGATCTTTCCCAGTTGCGGACCGCGGTTGAGGATGCTCTGAAGGCCATGGGTTCGGTCGACGATTGAGCCGGAGCGACGAAGGGTGAACTTGCCTGCTGCCGTGCCGAAGACGGAGCGATAAGGCTAGTGAGGATGGCCGTGTCCCCGGCCGGAGACCGTTCGCCAGGCATCAACCAGCACGTGACCGATCATCATCGTGATCAATTGAGCAACGATGGGACCAGCAGGTGGGACCCCGATGCCGACCAGGTCACGAACCTGCAAGTAGCACCTGCAGTCCCGGCAGATCCCAGCACGGGACGGTCGCGCGCAATCGCCTCACGAGCGAACGGCGCTGAGATGCGAACGCCCCGAGAAGGAGCTGACGATTGGAAGGGTGCGCTAAGTGGCCCGCCCCACAAATACACATGCGTTTTGGCGGCGAGAAAGCTGCGCCTGGCGGCGTTCTCGCTCCGTCACGTACCTTGCCGGTACGGTCCTCCGCTGCGGCCTTGCCACGCTGGTTTCTCACTCGCCAAAACGTCACTTTACTTATGGGGCGGACCACTAAGACTGGGAGATCAGCTTCCGTGTCGATGATCTTCGACGGGCTCGCGCGGTGCCTCGGTCGGATTAGGTGACAGCCTGCATCACATCGTTCCGCCGTAAACAGCATCACATCGTTCCGCCATAGAGCTCAGTTTCCAGCATCACATCGTTCCGCCGCCAGCGGAGCAGACACGCTCGCACCATCCTCTGCC
>JBOGWX010000103.1:0-38878 GCA_050694055.1 Actinomycetota bacterium | reverse complement strand
CGCCAACCGTCTCGTGGGGATCCTTCACGGTTGCCTGCGTCACCGGCAGCTCTATGACGATTCGATTGCATGGCCGTCCGTTGTCGAGGAGGCGGCTTGACAATTACGGGCGTGGGATATCTAGGCGTTCCGGTAGCCGCGGCTCACCCCCAGGGCCATCGCACCCGACACGATCATGCTCGCCAGCGTGACCGCGTAGACGATCGCCTGCGGTTCGTCCCACGCCACGGTGTCGGGGTAGCGCGCGAGCGCGAGGAACTGGAGCACGCCTACGGCCACATACGCCCGGGCGGCAAGGCGAACCCTTCGCACGTCTCCCTCCCACAGGGCGTGCGCCGCTGCGATTCCAAGGCTGAATACCCACGCCCCCACGGCGCGCGCGGTGAGAGCGGTAAGTGGCCAGGGCCACAGAGAAGCCGCGCTCTCCGGGTTTATGAAGAGGTAGGCGCCGAAGATGGGGAGACCGAGAGCGTGAACGGCAAGCACCGCGACGACGCCGCGCGGCAGCGGCGCGGTGCGAGCCGGGTCTCGCCCGGAAGCTCGCTGTTGCTTCACGAACAGAAGCGTCATCGCTACCGGAACGGTGGAGTAGATCGCGATCCACGCCCACGTAACGAACCTCGTCGCCGGTCCAAAGCTCGGATCGAGGTGAAACAGATCCAGATGCAATAGCGTTGCGACGAGGGTCAGAGTGGTGAACACGAAGACCGACGGAACCGCCACGCGTGCGTTGGCCCAGAGTTTCTCTCGAGCAGCGAGCCACTCGAAGACGACGCTCGCCCAGTAGCCTGCCCCAAGAAAGGCCGCAGTCAGAGGCACATCTATCGTCCATGCAAAGTACTCATCCGTGTTCTCAGGAAAGACGAACAGCTGGACTCCCGCGAAGAGCACAAGCGCTCCTGCGATCCACAGGAGCATTCGCATACCGCGCGTCATGACCCGAAGAGATCCCGTCTCGTTGGTGCCGGAGGAGTGGACTCCGGTACGGGTCTCTGCCTGATCCGTCACGCACGCGCCTCAGCCGGAGCATCCACCAGGCTGGGCGAAGAGCGTTGCTGATCTTCCAGGTACCGATGCAGGAGATGAACGGCGATGGCTCCCTCACCCACCGCGGAAGCGACGCGCTTCACCGAGCCTCGTCGCACATCACCGACGGCAAAAACCCCCGGCACGCTCGTTTCCAACAACAGGGGAGGCCGGTCTCGATACGAGTGGAGATCGATGCGCTCCTGCTCCAGATCGCCGCCGGTCAAGATGAAGCCCCAGTCGTCCCGCGCGACCGCGTTCTTCAACCACTCGGTTCCCGGTTGCGAACCGATCAGCACGAATAGCGCTTCGGCCTCCAGTCGCTCCTCCGCGCCCGAGAGGCGATCCCGCACAAGCAAGTGATCGAGGCAGTCTCCTCCGCCTCCCCCTACGACCTCGACGTGGTGCCTCACGTCGATATTGTGAATGGCTCCGATCTCCTTGACGAGGTAACCGGACATGCTTGCCGCCACGGCCTCGCCGCGCACCAGAACCGTGACGCTCGAGGCGTACTTGCTGAGGTGGACCGCTGCCTGACCTGCAGAGTTTCCCCCTCCCACCACGAAGACACGCTTGTCCTTCATCGCGGGAGCCTCGGAAACCGACGCACCGTAGAAGACGCCACGTCCCTGAAGATCGTCCAGGCTGGGAATTTCCAAGCGCCGGTACGCGACGCCCGTTGCAACCACCACGGAATGACTTCTTACTTCGGTGCCGTCGGACAGCTTCAAGACCTTGTCGTTACCGTCCTGGGACAATCCCACCGTTTCCCTCATGAAATGGAAGGTGACACCGAAGGACCAAGCTTGAAGGTAGGCCATGATCGCCAGCTTGTTGCCGCTGATTCCCTTCGGGAAACCGAGGTAGTTGCGTATCAACGAACTGGTGCCCGCTTGACCTCCTACCGCTTGCCTTTCGATAACCAGCGTCTTCAATCTCTCCGACGCCGCGTAGACCGCTGCAGCGAGGCCGGCGGGGCCCGAGCCAATGACCGCAACATCGAAGTGGGCGTCATGTGCTAGCGGTTTGGTTATCCCGAACGCGTCCGCAATCTCCATGTCGGTCGGATCCACGAGCGTCTTGGGTTCCGGCGCGAAGCGCAGAACCACGACAGGCAACGGGGGTTCCGAGAGATTGAGGTCATCCAGCATGTTTCTGCCCCGCTCCGACTCGGCTTCGTAGAAACCGACGGGAATGTGGTTGCGCTTGAAGGTGTCCAGTAATTCGGAGCTCCGTGAGGATCGGCGCGTCCCGATCATCCGAACGGCCTCGAAGGTGACCTCTTGACCCGCGGCCCAATCCTCGAGGAACTCCGTCACCGAGCGGTGGAACTCCTCGTCACGTGCATGCTCCGGCCGCATGAGCCAGTGGTCTATCTCGCCGAGGGTAAGCGCGTCGAAGATAGGACGGGCCGTTTCGAAATCCCCCCACGCGATTACGACCACACGCTTTGCCGTCGGGTGTAAGGAGCGGGTGCCGGCGAGAAAGGCGATGCCATCGGGTTCTTGCAAGCCATAGGTCGCAAGGATGAGGGCGACCGGCACCCTCTCGGTCCCCAACGCCCTCAAGCTCTCGATGGCGTGCTCGTGGCTTTCGCAGGTGACGACCCGGTAATCCGGCCCGTAACGCTTGCGAATCTCGTCGTCGACGATCGAGAAGTTGCGGGGGTCGCGGCTAACGACCACGATCGCAGGGAGAACGTTCAGCTCCTCTGTCGGCCCGAGCTCTCCGGGTGGTCGAATTGCCATTCGGTGTTGATCCTCCTCCGGCGGCTGTGCGACCTGAGATGTTCGGTATCCGTGCTATCGCAATGCGGGCGATCAGTCCACGCCTCGATCCCTATTGCGGCTTTTCTTACGAGACGCGCATCAGGTCCCAATAGCGAAGAGATGACGGACGCGCAACCCAGCATCGCCCTGGGAGCGGGTCGATTACGGACGGGGAAGCTTGCTCGTATCGACGACTACGAAGTGCTTTCCTTTGACACTCTTCAACGCCCGCAACTGATCGTTGTCCCAGTCTTCATGTGGTGCTCCCGAGATGAACCAGTCTGATCCGTTATCGAACGACGATCATCCCGTAGCGCTTGAGAGCCCGAAGGACCACCTTTGCTTGCGAGGGGAAGTTCGATATGTCGAAGCGCTTCTTCAATCGGAAGCGCTGTCCCATCGCCGGAAGACTACGGCCGGTCAACGACGAAGCGAAATGGCGCGCGGGGTAGACGTAATGGCGACGCGTTCTCGATACCGTGAAACGCAGCGCGTGGTCGATCTCGCCGCTCGCCACTTCATCGTAGCGAGCGAGCCCCGGAAGCATCGGGAGGCCCGCCGCGTCCGCCGACGTCCATCCCTTGGGTCGCAGGTCGTTCGAGGATAGATCCCAGCGCGCGCCCGACCCGGCCGTCCAACGAGCTCCTCCATCGCGCGGGTGAGCGTCGAACAGCTCGTAGAGCACGCACTCGTCCCGGTCGACCACGATGACGTGCCGGTCCCCATCGCTGTTCGGACCGCCCTCGATCGGTGCGTCCGCAGGAATCGGGTAGGGCCCGGGGTCGGACTCCTCGGTGTAGTAGAACGACACGGGCACCCGCTCCTGGTCGCCGGCGACCGTGATGAACGGGATACCGATGGGGCCGCCCTCCCAGGTCCCCGAACCGAAATCGGGATGAAGTGTCTTATGCCGGCCGATGCCCGCGACGATCTTTGGGGAGCGAGGATGCGCCGGCAGTTTGTCGATGCGCCGGTTCCAGTGGTTGTCCGAGGGAAAGAGCGCGCAACCGGGACCCTCCGCGATTACTTTCGCTGGAACGGGAGCCACCGTCGCGGCGAGCATCCCGGCGAGCATCGAACTCAGCGCCCACGTGATTGCCTTCATATCTGGTCTATCGGCGCTCGAGGCCGGGAGGGTAAGTGGTGGAGATTGTGACACTTGGTCCCCCTAGCCGGGGCCGGCTCCCCAGCGGACAATCATTAGACCCGTCCCGAGCGTTCGGAGGAAGCCATGGCTCAAGTGTCGCGCCGGCATGTCCTGTTGGTGCTTACGGTTGTCGTTGCGCTGATCGCCACGCCGGTCGCGCCCGCCCATTCGGGCCACAGGAGGAACGCCGACGTCATGACTTACAACCTCTATCTTGGGGGAGATCTCACTCCGATCCTGACGGCCCAGACGTTTCCGGAAGCCGTGGCCGCCGCTACCGGGCTCTACCTGCAAGTCGTGTCCACCGATTTCCATGCGCGCGCCGCATCCATCGCTCATGAGATCGAAGAGACCTCTCCGGCCCTCATCGGACTCCAGGAAGTGAGCCTGTGGCAGACGGACACTCCCGCAGACGGTCCCGCAACCCCGGCGACCGAAGTCGCCTTCGACTTCCTGAAGATACTGCTGCAGGCGCTCGACGATCGCGGGCTCGACTACGCGCCAGTATCGGTCGTCGAGAACTTCGACGGAGAAGCACCCACGGCTCTAGGCTTCGACGTGCGGCTGACCGACCGTGACGTCATTCTGGCGCGGACCGACCTGAAGACGTCTCAACTCAAGCTCTCGAACTCTCACGCGCAGAACTTCGAAACCAACCTGATACTCCCGAGTCCGGTGCTCGGGCCGATCGAGGTTCTACGCGGTTGGAACTCCATCGACGTGAAGGTGCGCGGCAAGGATTTCAGGCTCGTCAACACACACCTCGAGGCCTTCTCGCCCGCAGCTCAAGTGGCTCAAGCGCAGGAGCTGCTGGCGGGACCCGCCGGCACCTCACTTCCGGTGGTCATGGCGGGTGACTTCAACTCGGCCGCCGACGGGAGCACGACGCCGACGTACGGCATCCTGCTCGACGCCGGGTTCACCGACGCGTGGAGCGAGTCACAGCCCGGCGACCCCGGCTTCACCTGTTGCCAGGCCGCCAACCTCGACAACGCCACCCCGCAACTCGACGAGCGCATAGACCTCCTGCTCTTCAGGGGCGGGGGATTCTCGGCCCAAGAGGCCGAGGTCGTCGGCGAGGAGCAGGCGGATCGAACCCCTTCTGGGCTGTGGCCGTCGGACCACGCGGGTGTGTTCGCCGAACTCGGCTTCGGTCCCGGTCCCGCCGGTCACTAAGTGGTCCGCCACATAAGTAAAGTGACGTTTTGGCGAGTGAGAAACCAGCCTGGCAAGGCCGCAGCGGAGGAGCGTACCGGGCAAGGTACGTGACGGAGCGAGAACATGAATCCCAATTCCGCCCTTGGCGGAGCCATGCCGCCAGGCGCAGCTTTCTCGCCGCCAAAACGCATGTGTATTTGTGGGGCGGGCCACTAAGCGGTCCGCTCTTATGCGGCGCGCCCGGCTTAGGAGATGGCGACGGGGGTAACTGGAGGCACATCCAATTGCCAGGTCAATGGAAGGGGACTCCACGTGATTGGTTTCATCCTCGCAGGGCTCGTCATCGGCGCCTTGGCTCGCTTGCTCAAACCCGGTCGCCAGCATCTAGGCGTCATCGCGACCCTTCTCCTCAGTGTGGTGGGTTCCGTGATCGGTGGCTCGATCGCCAGCCTCATCGGCACCGGGGACATCATGGAACTCAACGTCCTGGGCTTCGTCTTCGCGGTCATCGCCTCGATCTTGCTGCTCGGCGTGGCCGAGACCATGTCCGGGCGCAAGGAGGGAGCCTGATTCCCCGAACGAAAAGCATGGCAAACGGCGGGATCCATGTCCGCCTTTGCGCTACCGGGCCCCCACGAAGACGGCGGACATCATCACGTCCTTGAACGCGATGGTGTCGCCCGTGAACTCGCGACACTCGAAGCCAAAGGTGCGCCTGCCGGCGACGAGCTTGCCCGTGACCTCGTTGAAGCCGAAGGAGTAGAGGACGTTCGAGTCGTCGTCCTCACCGAACTCCGCCTGCTGGTTGGAGGTTCCCGGTCCGAAGAAACGGCAACGTCCCGAGGACGGCGCCGTGTCGGTGCGCCAGGCTCCATCCATGATCAGTAGCACGCGCCCCGACCGGGGAAGCTTGAGGCTAACCGTGCCGCAGGTCACGTATTGGGCATCCGCGCCCGGGTCGCAGAGGGGCGCGTGATTAAAGCTGCGCCCCGGACCGATTGCGGTCGGAGAGCGCTCGGAGCGGGCCTCCCCGAACGCCTTATCGGCGCTGTTCGCGTCGACCACCGGACTCACAGCGGAAAGTGTCCAAGTTGTCACGACTGAAGCGACGACCACTACGGTGACCGTCCTCAGGGCGCGACTCGATCGTTCTTCCATGGTCGAAACCTCCGGAACTACCCACACTCTGCCGCGCGCATAGGGACACGAGCGCGGGGCCGTAAGGTGCTTGGGACCTCCCGTAGGACCCGACTACTCCTATCCTGCTGACATGAAGGCGCAAACCACTCTGGCCGATGGCACCCGGGTTCTCTTTCGTCCGGTGCGTCCCGACGACAAGGAGCGACTGGTCGAGGGCTTTGCGAGGTTGTCGCCCGAGTCTCGCTACCGGCGCTTCTTCAGGTCCATCGACCGGCTCACCGAAACTCAGCTCCGCTACCTAACCGAGCTCGACTACGTCGATCACGTCGCCGTGATTGCCGTCTTGCCGGACGAGCCCGCCGAGCCCGCCATCGCCATCGGTCGTTGGGTGCGAGCTCGAGCGGAGCCCACCGTCGCGGAGGCCGCGGTCACGGTCGGCGACGCCTACCAGAACAAAGGCCTCGGCAAGACGATTCTGTTCCTGCTCGCCCGCTCGGCCATCGCGCAGGGCGTACGGTCCTTTCGGGCCTACACCCTGGGACACAACGACACCATGCTGGCGATCCTGAGGGGGCTGGGGGCGGTCCCGGGGAGATGGGACTCGGGCGTACTCGAGGTCTCGGTGCCGCTCCCCGACGACGTGAACGTTCTGGATCAGACGCCGGCCCCCCTGTTGCTCCGCGCGGCGGCGAGTGAACAGGTGGTTCTGGGGCCCAAGGAGGACGTGGCCCGCAGCCGGATAAAGCGGCCCGGCGGCTCCGCATGAGCGAGCCCGGCATCACCTTGGGATCGGTTCGGGCCATCGCTTCTGGTAGCCCGTTTCTGATAGCCTCGACTCCCGTTTGCCCCTGTGGAGCAGTCAGGAGTGCTCATCTCCCTGTCAAGGAGAAGGCCGCCAGTTCAAATCTGGTCAGGGGCGCCAGATTCCGTCCGGGCGAGGTAGCTCAGTTGGCAGAGCACGCGACTGAAAATCGCGGTGTCGGCAGTTCGATTCTGCCCCTCGCCACTTCTAATGGTGGTAAAGAAACGGACGCCAACGATGGCGTCCGTTCGTGATGTGCGGCTTTGGTAACTGCCGGTTGTGCGGCCTGATAACTGCTAGCGCAGTTCCGCGCTGCCCTGCGAGGTTCCCTCGAGGAACCGGGTGACCTCTTCCTTCCGATAACGCCGGTGTCCACCGAGCGTCCGGATCGAGGAAAGCTTCCCGGCCTTGGCCCACCGGGTGACGGTCTTCGGGTCCACCCGGAACAGCTTGGCGACTTCGGCCGGCGTCAGAAGATCGTCCTTCTGGGCCTCCATCATGCCTCCATTCTTGTCGGTCCGACTACCCCTGCCCCAGGAATCTGACCCTGCGATCGTCGGACTCGTACTCAGTGGCAATGATGACCTCTCGGACGTTTGGGCGGAATGGCTCAATAGAGCCATTTTCCCTACTTGTGCAGGGCTACGAAGTCATAGTCATAAAGAACTAGATAATGGTGTTCCAAGAGCGGACAAAATACCGCTAATTGACGATCTCATGGGCCCGGACCGTCGCCCATTTGTCCGTGAGATCACCAAAGAGGCGGCTCGCTCGCGGTCCGTCTCCCGCTTCGAGCGCCTCGATACAAGCGGCCACGTCCGCGGCGCACTGATCCTCGACGAGCTCGTCGTGCTCGAACATGCCGGCCACCGACCCGTAGTCGAGCTCGAGCAGACCCTCCGGAGAGAACTCCTCGAGCCACGCCGATAGCTCCTTCAGTGCGACCACCACGGCGTCGTCGAGCCACGTCTCCTCGAGCACCGTGATGACGTGGGCGAGGCGGGCGAGCGCCTCGGTTATGCGGCTCTCGTAGCGGATGCGAAGGCCTCGGCGGTCCTCGACCAGGACCCGCTCGGATGGGTCGAAGGCGGCGAACCAGCGCAGGGGCACGTGCCAATTGGCATGCAGGATGTGCGAACGAATCTGGGGCCAGCGCTCGTCGAGAGCGGCGAGCTCCTTGGCCGCGCGCTGCGCCTCACTCTCGGGAACGAAGGCGTCGGCCACCTCATGGGGCACACTGTCCCTGAAGGCGAGCAAGCCGGCCAGCATGCGCAGCCGGGTGCGCCACGGACAGATGAAGAATTCTCCGTCGACCTCGCGCACGAACGCGTCCTCCTGCTCGTAACCGGCTTCATCCTGCGGAAGACGCCCCGTGACCAGCCATGCTCGGTAGCGGGGTTGATCACCGCCGTCGCCGTCGCCGGGATCGGTCAGCCAGCGGCGACGCTCGTCCTCCGAGAAGGTCGATGCAGGCTCGTATATGCGGAGGTAAGCGGTTCGAATCATCACCAGCCATGCTAACCACGCATTAGAAAGCAGCCTCGACAATTGAGGCGGTACCATCGGGACTGGTAAGACCAGCGGGCTGCGTCACCGATGCCGCAGCCCACCCATCAGGGGGACACGGCAGAAATGAGCGTTTTCGAGCACATCAATGGAGATGGCTACGAACAGGTCGTGTTTTGCTCCGATGATCAGTCCGGTCTCCGGGCGATCATCGCGATTCACTCCACCGCCCTGGGTCCCGCATTAGGTGGGACCCGTTTTTACGACTATCGAAGCGAGGAAGAGGCGCTGGTCGACGTGCTCCGGCTCGCCAAGGGCATGACCTACAAGGCGGCGGCCGCGGGCCTCGACCTCGGTGGGGGCAAAGCCGTCATCATCGGCGACCACACCCGGATCAAGTCAGAGGAGCTGCTCCGGGCCTACGGTCGCTTCATCGAGACGCTCGGCGGGCGCTACATCACGGCCGAGGACGTCGGCACCGCCCTCGAAGATATGGACACCGTTCGCCGCGAGACCCGCTGGGTCTGTGGCTGCTCCCGCACCTACGGCGGCTCCGGAGATCCCTCTCCGGTCACGGCCTACGGCGTCCTGCAGGGCATCAAAGCGTGTGCGCTGGAGGTCTTCGGCAGCGCCGACCTCACCGGAAGGACGGTGGCGCTTCAGGGGGTCGGCAAGGTGGGCTTCGCGCTGTGCGGCTACCTCGTCGAGCAGGGGGTCCGGGTCACGGTCGGCGACATCAGCGTGGACAACCTGGCGCGCGCCGTGTCCACACACGGAATCGAGACCCGCCCGCTCGAGGACATTCACAAGCTGGAGGTCGACATCTTCGCCCCCTGCGCGCTCGGCGGCGGGATCAACGACGACACCATCAGCGAGTTCAGCTGCAGGATCATCGCCGGCGCCGCCAACAACCAGCTCGCACGTCCCGAGCACGGCGAGAAGCTGCGCGATCTCGGCATCCTCTACGCACCCGACTTCGTAATCAACGCCGGTGGTCTGATGAACGTCGAAGACGAACTGCGCGGTTACGACCGCGCGCGCGCGATGCAGCGCGTCGAGGGGATCTACAAACAGCTCCAGCACATCTTTGCTCTGGCGCGCGAGCGGAGCATCTCCACCGCGGCCGCGGCCGAGGAGTACGCGCAGGAGCGCATTCGCAAGATCAGTCGCATTCGTCTCCTGCGTACGACCGAGTACGGGACGGCCGGCCATCAATAGCCATTGCACGGGCCGGCGAGAGCAGGGCCACGCCGTGCGTGGCGGAGCGTGAGGGAAACCAAGATGAGCGATCGGCCCGAACCACTTCGAATCATCGGCGACGGTGATAATCTGCCCGACTTCCCGGTCCCGGACGGTCTCGGCGAAAAGGAACTGCTCGAGCTCTACCGCTGGCTGGTGATTCTTCGCACCTTCGATGAGCGCGCGGTGATGTTGCAGCGCCAAGGTCGCGTCGGTACCTACCCCCTTTACTGGGGCGAGGAGGGGACCACGGCGGGCGCGCTCTTTGCGTGCGAGGACGGTGACTGGATCTTTCCGTCTTACCGTCAGAACTCGGTCGGCATCCTGCGAGGTCTGCCGGTCGCCACGGTCCTCGGCTGGGTGCGCGGCTACGGGGGCCCGGCCGGTTTCTATAACCCGCGTGATTACCGGCTCGGCCCTATCTGCGTGCCGATCGCGACGCATCTGCCCCACGCGACCGGAGTCGCATGGGCGGCAAAGATCAAGGGCGACCGCACTGCCTCGCTGGCATGGTTCGGGGACGGTGCAACCTCCGAGGGCGACTTCCACGAGGGACTCAACTTCGCGAGCGTCTTCAAGACCGCGACCGTGTTCTTTTGCATCAACAACCAGTGGGCGATCTCGACTCCGGTCACTCGACAGATGGCGACGCGCACGGTGGCCGAGAAGGCGGCCGCTTACGGCATGCCCGGAGTACGCATCGACGGATTCGATCCGCTTGCTTGCTGGAAGGCGACCAAGGACGCGCTCGACCGTGGTCGCAACGGCAGGGGCCCGACGCTCATCGAGGCCTTTTGCTACCGCATCAAGGCCCATGGAACCGCCGACGACCCGTCGCTGTATCGCGACGAGACGGAGGCGCAGAAGTGGGCTCATCTCGAGCCGGTCGGTCGCATGGCTGGGTTCCTCCGGCGGCTCAGCATCCTGGACGACGACCAAGAACACGCGTTGCGCGCCGAAGCGAGGGAGATGATCGCCGAGGGCGTGCGCGGGCTCGAGTCGATCGAGCAGCCGGGCCCCGAGGTGATGTTCGACCACGTCTACGCATCCGAGAACCCATGGACCTTCATCGAGGGCCTCGAGGAAGTGAACTCGGTCGCACGCAGACCCGAGGCGGTCCCCCCGCAGCAGCCGGCGCCTCCGTCTGCCGGCGACGTCGAGGTTCCACCCGGCACGAACTCGGAGGGTGAGTGACGTGGCCGAGCTGACCATGGTCGAAGCTCTCAACCGGGCGTTGCACGAGGCCTTCTCGTCCGACGACCGCGTGGTGCTCCTCGGCGAGGACGTCGCGAAGACCGGCGGAGTGTTCCGCGTTACCGCGGGGTTGCTGAACGAGTACGGCGGCGAGCGCGTGATCGACACGCCACTGTCCGAAGCGGGAATCGTGGGATCGGCCGTGGGCTTGTCGCTCTACGGGCTGCTGCCGGTCGTGGAGATCCAGTTCGACGGCTTCGTCTATCCGGCGTTCGAGCAGATCATCGTGCACGTCGCGCGTTACGGGTGGCGCACCAACGGTGAGTGTCCGGCCAACATGGTCATTCGCATCCCCTTCGGCGGTGGCGTGAGAGCTCCGGAGCTGCACTCGGACTCTCCCGAGGCCCTCTTTGCTCACTCGCCGGGACTCAAGATCGTTTGTCCGACGACGCCGTCCGACGCGCGGGCCATGTTGCTCGCGGCGATCGCACATCCGGACCCGGTCATCTTCATGGAGCCGAAGCGCATCTATCGGGCCGGGCGCCAGGAGGTCGCCGACGACATGCCGTTCGATCTCGGCAGCGGCAACGGTGAGGCGAGTTCACTGTTGTCGACGGCACGCCTCGCCTATCCGTCCGGCGGTTCGGCCGAGCACACCGCGCGAAAGGACGACGAGCTCGTGATTCTCTCCTACGGCGCGACCGTGCCGTTGAGCGTAGAGGCGGCCGAGAAGCTGGGGGCGGAACGGGACACACAGGTGCGGGTAGTCGATCTGCGATCCCTCTATCCGCTCGACGTCGAGGCCATCACCCGACACGCATCCGAATGCGGGCGCGCGCTCGTGGTGCACGAGGCTCCCCGCACCGCGGGTATCGGGGCCGAGGTGTCGAGCCTCGTACACGAGCGCGCCATGCTCGACCTCGACGCCCCCGTTGGTCGCGTCACCGGATTCGACGTGCCTTTCCCGCAATTCGCCAACGAAGACGACTACCTTCCTTCGGTCGATCGCATCGTGCGCGGCGCCGAGAAGGTTCTGAGTTTCTAGAGAGGCCTGACAAGGTGCCGAACTTCAAGCTTCCCGACCTCGGCGAGGGCGTCACCGAGGGAGAGATCGATAGGTGGTTGGTCAAGGAGGGCGATGTGGTCGAGGAGGATGACCTCATCGTCGAGGTCATCACGGACAAGGCCACGGCCGAGATCCCCTCTCCCTTCGCGGGTGTCGTGTCCAAGATTCACTTCGCGGAGGGCGACGTCGTGCCCGTGGGCTCGGTGCTCATCACCATCGGTGAGGACGCGCTCCCATCCACCGGGGCGGCACCGGTTAGACCGGACGAGGAACTGACTCCGGGGACGGCCGTCACGGCCGGTGGCCCTCCGCCCGCGCCGCCGGGTCCCACCGAGAGGCGCGGTGACAACGGACGCGTCAAGGCCATGCCCCCGGTGCGGAAGCTCGCGCGCGACCTCGGCGTCGACATTGCCCGGGTCAGCGGCTCGGGACCGGGCGGTCGAATCATGCGTTCGGACGTCGAAACGCTTGCGGCCCGAACCTCGCAACCCGCAGCCACCACGGCCGCAGCGCCGAAGCGCGCACCGATACCCGCCGGTGGCGAACGCGTTCCTCTCAGAGGCATTCGTCGCACCATTGCGGAGCGCATGGCAGAGGCGCACAGGCTCGTGCCGCCGGTCACCCACGTCGAAGAATGCGATGTCACCGAGCTCGACGCCACCCGCCGCCTGGCCAGCGAGCGCAACCCGGACGGGGCGAAACTCACCGTCCTGCCCTTCATCGTGAAGGCGGTGGTCGCGGGCTTGAAGGACTACCCCATGCTGAACTCGTCGCTGGACGAAGACGCTCGCGAGATCGTGGTGCACGACCGTTACGACATCGGCATCGCGGTCGAGACGCCCTCGGGATTGATGGTTCCTGTGGTGCGCGCCGCGGACCGCAAGCGAGTATCGGAGATCGCGATGGATATCGATCGCCTCGCGCGCGGCGCCCGCGAGAGTTCGCTCCACCCCGACGAGCTGCGAGGTTCCACGTTCACCATCTCGAGCCCCGGCCCCTTCGGCGGGCTCATGGCGACGCCCATTGTGTTTCACCCCCAGGCGGCCATTCTCGGAGTGCACAAAGCAAGCGAGCGAGCGGTGGTGCGCGACGGCCAGATCGTGGCGCGCCTGATGATGAACCTGTCGGTCACCTTCGATCACCGGATCCTCGACGGCATAACGGCGGCGAAGTTCATCCTCGACGTAGTCAAGCTGCTCGAACACCCCGCGGTCCTTGCGCTAGAGAGTTAGACGCCCTACGGAGCGTCGCTGAAATGACGCCACGGCCGCTGCGGGCGATCACTTATCTGGCCCCCAGCATCCCCGAACGATTCTTTCGAATCGTGGCGGACCATGTCGGCGAGCGGCTCGGCGGCGCGGAGCTCATCGTGGCCTCCCGGATCTCGGGGCCCCGCATCCGCGACGACCCCTTCGAGCTCGGCGAGGCCGATCTCGGCTTCATGTGCGCGCCCTCACTCGTCTTACTGAGGCAGTCGGATAACCCCAGCATCGAGCTGGTTCCCGTTGCTCCCGTGTTTGCCGACGAACGAGCTGCCGGACATCCGGTCTACTTCTCCGACGTAGTCGTGCGCTCCGACTCGGACGTCGCTCGCTTCGACGATCTCCGGGGTCGCACCTGGGCATACAACGACGCACTCTCACTGAGTGGCTGGCACAGCGCGCTGCAACGCCTCTCGACGATGGGAGCCGGGTCCGAGTTCTTCGCCTCGACCGTGGTCGCGGGATCACACCTCGAGTCGTTGAGGCTGGTGGCCGAGAAGCGTGTGGACGGCGCCGCCATCGACTCCAACGTGTTGATCATGGAACGAAAGCGACATCCGAGTCGCTGGGGCCGGGTGCGCGTCGTGGAATCATGGGGGCCGTTTCCGATCCAGCCGGTGGTGGTGCGAGCCTCTCTGCCCGCCAAGACGAAGGCGGCCATCGCCGGCCGGCTGAGGGGTCTCCACGAGGCGGAGGCAGTCGAGCTGCCGGCGGGGATCCCCTTCGAGCGCTTCGCGCCGGTCTCCTACGACGACTACCTGGCGTCGCCGGCGGTGCTCGAGGCGGCCGCAAGGCTCGCCCGCGATGGCCTCTACTGAGGACCTCCGCGCGGCCGCTCCACCAGGATCGTATACGATTTAGCCGAAGGGCCGCACGCCACGGAGGTCTTTTCTGAACACCTACGAGCTCCGCACCTGTCTCGGCTGCTTCGGCACCGGGGTGACCGTCGTCAGCATCCGGGGACCATCCGAGCCGCGCGGACTGACGGTCAACGCCTTCACCTCGGTATCGCTGGACCCGCCGCTCGTGCTCGTGTCGATCAACAAGAAGGCGAGGAGTCACGACCTGATCCACGACAATCCCTTCGCCATCAATGTGCTCGCGTCGGACCAGGAGCGCCTGGCGCTCAACTTTGCCGGCAAGCACGACCCCGACCTCGAGGTCCCCTGGCGAACCGGAAAGGTCGCCCCTTATCTCGGCGGAGCGGTGGCGCACTTTCAGTGCGAGCCGCACGAGGCCTACGACGGGGGCGACCACACCCTGTTCATCGGACGGGTGGTGCACTTCCGGTACAGCGACGGCGATGCGCTGGGCTACTTCCGCAGCAGGTTCACGCGTTTGACCGAGCCTCAAGTCGTCGCCTCACCCGGAACGCTCGATCCCTTCGAGCTCCCCTACGACGCCTATGAATAAGTCCGAGCGCACCTACGCAGCGTTGCGGCGACGCATCGTCGACGGGACTTACGAGCCGGGCCACCGACTCGTGCTCGATGCCCTTGCGCGCGACCTGGGAGTGAGTCCTGTGCCGGTGCGCGAGGCACTCCGCCGCCTCGAAGCCGAGGGTTGGATCGTCTACACGCGCAACGTGGGGGCCCAGGTGGCGCCTCTAGACGACGAGCGTTGGGAACAGGAGATGCATGTGCTTGCGGTTCTCGAGGGCAACGCCACCGCGCTCGCGGCCGAGCACCTGCGGCCCATTGACTTTCGCTCGCTGCGAGAGGTCAACGACGCGATCGCCGCCGCGGTCGGAGTCACCGACATGGTCGAAGCGTCGAAGCTCAACCGCGCCTGGCACCGCGCGATCTACGCGCGCTGCCCGAATGCCTACCTGGTGCAGGTCATCGGCGAGACGCAGGAGCGCATGGATGCAATCCGGCGAACCGTTTTCACCTACATCCCCAACCGGGGTCGCGAGTCCGTTGCCGAGCATGCCAAGATCATCGACCTGCTCGAGCGGTCGGCCCCCTTCGTAGCCATCGAACGAGCCGCACGCGAGCACAAACTTCGGACGGTCGATGCGTTTCGCAGGGTGCTCTTTACCAAAGATGAGGAGAAGGTCATATGAGCCGGCGGGATCCATCGGAGATACGGGGTTCGATCGTTCCGATCGTCACCCCCTTCGCCGAGGACCTGGCCTTCGACGAAACCAGGTTCGTCGATCTGATCGAGTGGCAGATCGAGTCCGGCAGCCACGGAATCTCGGTGACGGGGACGACGGGCGAGCCCAGCTCTCTGTCGCTCGACGAGCGCGAGCACGTCATCGAGGTCGCCGCCAAGACGGTCGCGGACCGGGTGCCGTTCGTTCCGGGCACGGGGACCAACAATCTCGAAGAGACCCTGCGATTGACGCGGCAGGCCGCAGCGCTCGACGCCGACGCGGCCCTCGTCATCGTGCCCTACTACAACAAGCCCTCTCAAGAGGGTCTGTACCGCTATTTCGCGGTCCTGGCCGAAGCGGTCGACGTGCCCCTCATCATCTACAACATCCCCGGGCGGACGGCCGTCAACCTGGCGCCGGAGACCATGGCCCGGCTGCGGCGAGATCATTCCAACGTCGTCGGCGCCAAAGAGTCGAACAAGGATTTCGAGCACGTCAGTCGCGTGTTGCATCAGTGCGGTCGCGACTTCAACGTCTACTCCGGCATCGAGCTGCTTTGTTATCCGATGCTCGCAATCGGGGGGGCCGGTCATATCAGTGCCACGGCCAACCTCCTGCCGCGCGAAGTCGCAGACATCTACAACCACGTCGCGGCCGGACGATGGGAGCAGGCCATCGAGCTTCACTACCATCTGCTGCCGATCAACGACATGATCTTCTTCGAAACCAATCCCGGCCCCCTCAAGTTCGCGCTCGGTGAGCTGGGCCGCATCAACCCGACGCTGCGCCCCCCGATGTGCGAGCCCTCTGCGGCCAACCAAGAGAGGATCCGCAAGGTGCTGGCGGGCTACGGACTTACCGGGGGGGTCGGCAAGGAGGCGAAGCCCAGGGAGCCTTCCCCCGGCCGCAAAGAGGCACCGTCGTGGGAGACGGTGCCCGTCGCAGATCAAACGACCAAGGAGGACACCTAGTGGCGAAACGCGCTCGGTTCATCGCCGAGGGGCGCTATCACGAGGGCGAGCTCATCTCCGAGGGGGTCCTGCGAGCCGAAACCGGCGTCGCCTACGCGACCGGAGAGGTCACGTTCATGCTGCCGATCGTGCCTCGCAAAGTCATCGGGCTCGCGCTCAACTACGCCGACCACGCCGAGGAGCTCGGCCTCGACAAACCCAAAGAGCCGGTGCTCTTCTTCAAGCCGTCGAACTCCTGGGTCGCGCACAGGGCCGAGGTCGTCCGCCCACAGGGGGTCGACTACATGCACTACGAGAACGAGCTTGCGGTCGTAATCGGCCGGCGCGCTCGTAACATTCGTGCGGAGGACGCGGCCGCCTACATACGCGGTTACACGATCGCGAACGACGTCACCGTCCGTGACTTCGTCGGCAACCTCTACCGGCCCCCCGTGAAGGCGAAGGGCTGGGACAGCTTCGGTCCCATCGGCCCGTACCTCGTCGAGGGAGAGATCGACGATCCGAACTCGCTCGACATGCGCACCTACGTCAACGACGAGCTGCGCCAGCAGGGCAACACCAAAGACCTCATGTGGAAGATCCCCGAGATCATCGAGTTCATCACCCGATTCATGACTTTGGAGCCCAGCGACATGATTCTTACCGGCACGCCGAAGGGACTCAGCCATGTGCGTGCCGGAGATGTCATGCGACTCGAGATCGACGGGCTGGGATCGCTCGTGAATCCGGTGGTAGACGAGCCGGAGGAGGGATGGCGCGGATGACAGATCCGGTCAAGCAGCCGCTTCACTACATCGACGGCGAGTTTCGCTCCGGCGCCGAGAGCCGCACCTTCGAGACGCTGAACCCTACGACGAACCAGGTCATCACCGAGGTGGCCGAGGGCCGCGCGGCCGATGTAGACGCCGCCGTAGAGGCCGCCCGGCGCGCCTTCGACGAGGGCCCCTGGCCGCGCATGGCGGCCAAAGAACGCGCCGCCCACCTCGTCAAGATCGCGGAGGTCATGGAATCGCGGGGCGAAGAGATCGCCGAGCTCGAGGTCATGGATACGGGACTTCCGATCACACAGGCCAAGGGTCAAGCCGCGCGCGCTGCCCAGAACTTCCGCTTCTTCGCCCGAACCATCCAGGATCTCGGTGGCGAGGCACACAGGGTGGGGACGGAGTTCCTCAACTACACGGTGCACAAGCCGGTGGGGGTAGCGGGTCTCATTACTCCTTGGAACACCCCTTTGATGCTCGAGTCGTGGAAGATCGCGCCCTGCCTGGCGTCGGGTTGCACCGCCGTGCTCAAGCCGGCCGAGTGGTCGCCGATCACCGCCAGCAAGCTCGCGGAGTTGATAGCCGAGGCGGATCTTCCGCCGGGAGTCTTCAACCTGGTACACGGCTTCGGCGAAACCGCGGGCGCTCCACTGGTGACACACCCCGGCGTGGATCTCATCTCGTTCACAGGAGAGACGACGACGGGCAAATCCATCATTCGCAACGGAGCCGACACGCTCAAGCGTTACTCGATGGAGCTCGGCGGCAAGTCTCCGGTCGTCGTGTTCGCCGACGCGAACCTCGAGCGCGCCGTCGACGCCGCGGTCTTCGGGGTCTTCTCGCTGAACGGTGAGCGCTGCACCGCCGGTTCGCGCCTGCTCGTCGAGGACGCCATCTACGACGACTTCATCGCGGCGGTCGGTGAACGCGCCGGGAACTTGCGCGTCGGCGATCCCACCAACGCGGCGACCGAGTTGGGGCCCCTCATCCATCCCGAGCACCACGAGAGGGTCATGAGCTACGTCGAGTCGGGCAAGGAGGAGGCGCGCGTGGTCGCCGGCGGGGAGCGTCCCGATCACCTGCCCGAGGGAAACTTCCTTCAGGCCACCGTGTTCGCCGATGTCGATCGCTCGGCCCGGGTCTTCCAGGAGGAGATCTTCGGGCCCGTGCTCGTCGCAACCAAGTTCACATCGACGGAGGAGGCAATCGAACTCGCCAACGACGTACGCTACGGGCTTGCCGGCTACGTCTGGAGCAGCGATCTGACGAAGGCACATTCGGTGGCGCAGGCCATAGAAACGGGCATGGTGTGGATCAACAGCCAGAACGTGCGCGATCTGCGTATGCCCTTCGGAGGCGTGAAGGACTCCGGCATGGGGCGCGAGGGCGGTCTCTACAGTTTCGAGTTCTACTGCGAGCTCGAGACGATTCACGTTGCACTGGGCGAACATCACATTCCGCGATTCGGAACAAGGGGGTAGTCACGCATGCCGGCACGTACGGGACAGAGCTACATCGATGCGCTGAACAACTCGAGCCGCGACGTCCAGATCCACGGCGAGCGAGTCGAGAAGGGGATCGCCGAGCATCCCGCCTTTCGCAACGTCGTCCGCAGCTACGGGCAGCTCTTCGATATGCAGCACGACTCGAAACTCAGGGACACGATGACCTACGAGTCACCGACGAGCGGCGAGCGAGTCAGCATGTCCTTTCTGCAGCCCGAGACGATGGAGGACATCGAGCGTCGAAGGAAGATGATCAAGACCTGGTCAGACTTCAGCCTGGGCCAGCTCGGGCGCACGGGCGACTACCTCAACAGCTCGATCATGGCGATGGCCTCGGCCGCCGACTGGTTCGGGCAGGTCGACCCGCAATTCGCCGAAAACATCCGTAACTACTACACCCACGTGCGCGAGAACGACCTGCTGCTGACCCACACTCTGATCAATCCGCAGAGCAACCGCAGCAAGCCGCCGAGCGAGCAGACCGACCCGTTCCTGGCTGCAGGGATAGTCGATGAGAACGACGAGGGCATCGTCGTTCGTGGGGCTCGCATGCTCGCGACCATCGGCCCCATCGCCGACGAGATCATGGTCTTCCCATCGACCGTGCTGCAGAACCGGCCGGAGGACGAGCCCTACAGCTACGCCTTCGCCATTCCCTGTGATACGCCCGGTCTCCGCTTTCTGTGCCGCGAGAGCTTCGACTACGGACGCAGTCGCTTCGATCATCCCTTCGGTTCCCGCTTCGACGAGATCGACGCGGTGGCGATCTTCGACAACGTCCTGGTTCCCTACGAGCGCTGCTTCATGATTCGACACCCCGAGTTGCTGACGAGAGGACGCCTGTACAACGAGACGGGCGCTCTGGTGCACATGACACACCAGGTCGTGATCAAGGATCTCGCCAAGACCGAGTTCGTGCTCGGTCTCATCTCCACGATCGCCGACGCGATCAAGATCGAGCAGTTCCAGCACATCCAGGAGAAGATCGGCGAGATCATCATTGCGCTCGAGACGCTCAAGTCTTTCCTGCGTAGCTCTGAGGTCGACGCCGAGGTGAACAACTGGGGCGTCATGACGCCGAAGTGGGCGCCGCTCAACGCCGCTCGTAACTGGTTCCCCAAACAGTACCCACAGTTCCTGGACACCATCTGGAAGATGTCCGCCTCGGGGCTCTTCGGGCTTCCGACCGAAGGCGATGCGACGGGTGAGGGGCGCGAGGACGTCGACAAGTACCTCGCCTGTGCCTCGATGGACGGGGTCGAGCGCGTGAAGCTCTTTCGACTTGCCTGGGACGCCAGCGTTTCGAGCTTCGCCGGACGCCAGGAAGTCTACGAGCACTACTTCTTCGGTGACCCGGTGCGCATGGTGGGCCTGCTGGTCGCGAGCTACGACCGTTCCGAATACATGAATCGCATCACAGAGTTCCTGCAGCGCGATAACTGATGATCGACTTCACCTACGCCGAGCCGGACTTCGACATACGCCGAGCAGCTCACGCCGAGTACGTAGTCACCGACCTTCATCGCGCACACGACTTCTACGTCGACGTGCTCGGTTTCGTCATGAGCCTCGAGACCCCGGACTCGATCTACTTGCGCGGCTACGAAGAGCGGCTCCACCATTCCCTCGTTCTGCGACGGGGGGACTCCGCCCACATCGGTCACCTAGCATTCCGGGTCGCTTCCGCTCAGGATCTCGATCGCCTATTCGACCACTGCGGCACGCAAGGCTTGCAGCCCTTCTGGGTGAAGGACGAGGAGCCGGGGCAGGGTCGAGCGCTGAGGGTGCAGGACCCACTCGGCTTTCCCGTCGAATTCTTCTGCGAGATGGAGGGTGTCGACTCGCTGCTGCGACGCTATGACCTCCATCGGGGTGCGGAGGTGCTGCGACTCGACCATTTCAATCTCCACGTTCCCGACTGCCAGAGAGCTTTCGACTACTACAAAGGACTCGGCTTCCGCTGTTCGGAGTACACCTCGACGGATGGAGAGGACGAGCGGTTGTGGGCCGCGTGGATGTTCAGGAAACCGGACGTTCACGATGTTGCGCTGATGAACGGGCGGGGGCCGCGCCTGCATCACACGGGATGGTGGGTCAGCGATCCGACGAGCGTGTTGCGCACCTGCGATCGCCTGGCGGCGATGGGTCATGCCGGCGCGATCGAACGGGGGCCGGGTCGTCACGGCCTGTCGAACGCGTTCTTCCTGTACCTGCGCGACCCGGACGGGCATCGCATAGAGCTGTACACGAGCGATTACTACACCGGTGATCCAGGCCTCGAGCCGCTTCGCTGGAGTGTCAACGACCCAATGAGGGGAACCTTCTGGGGACACGCCGCGCCGGCGAGTTGGTTCGAGGAGTCATCGGTCGTTGCCGGCTACGACGGGGACATCGTTGGAGTGCGCGACGAGCAACTTCAGGAGCGGCCACAGACCGTCACATAGCGGGCCGCCCAAGTGATTCAGAATAGGTTGCGGCGGTCCTCCACCCGGTTGAGCTTGCCACCCTCGCTGCGCGGCACCGTGCCCGGCGACTTGAGCACGACGCGCGCGCTCACGCCGTGCGAGTCCTTGATGTCCCGTTGAATGCGTGCCCGCAGCCCACTCAGGAACTGGTTCGCGGCGACGACCTCGTCATCGAGCACGCGGGCCCCCACGGCCCGAAAGACCTCATCGGTGACCTCCGTCTCGACGGTTAGCTCATCGAGCGTGGACTCGCGCGTCACGACCAGACGGTAGTGCGGCGATAGCTCACTCATCCGGCCCAGTGCCAACTCGATCTCTGTGGGGTAGAGGTTTACGCCGCGGATGATCAGCATGTCATCGGTGCGTCCCTTGATCAGCGCCATGCGCCTCAGCGTGCGTCCGCAGCCGCACTCCTCGCTCGAGAGCGAGGTGATATCGCCGGTCCAGTAACGCAGCAGGGGGAGAGCCTGCTTGGTGAGCGTCGTGAAGACCAGCACGCCCTCCCGACCTTCCGCCACCGGTTCGCCCGTGGCCGGGTCCAGGATCTCCGGATAGAAGTGGTCCTCGTTGACGTGGCTGCCGCTGCGCTCCTCGACACACTCGCACGACACCCCGGGACCGATGATCTCGCTGAGCCCGTAGATGTTCGTCGCCTTCAGACCCAGGCCCGCATCGACTGATTCCCGCATCATCTCGGTCCACGGCTCGGCCCCCAGAATGCCCAGGCTGAGCGAGATTTCACCGGGCGCGATCCCGCGCTGGGCGAACTCCTGCACGAGAGTCAGCCCGTAACTCGGGGTGCACGAGATCATGTCCGGACGAAAGTCGGTGATGAGCGTGAGCTGACGCTCGGTCATTCCTCCGGACACGGGCACGACCGTCATGCCAAGTCGCTCGGCTCCGTAGTGGAGTCCGAGCCCGCCGGTAAACAGCCCGTAACCGTAGGCGTTGTGCAACATCATGCCCGGCTGGGCGCCCGCCATCGCCAGACAACGAGCGTTCACTCGAGCAAAGAGGTCGACATCTTCTCGGGTGTAACCCACGACGGTCGGCTTGCCGGTCGTACCCGAGGAGGCATGGATGCGGCTGATCTCTTCGCCCTGCCGGGCAAAGAGGCCGAACGGGTAGTGCTCCCGCAGGTCCTGCTTGCGAGTGATCGGGAGGGTCGTGATGTCTTCGATCGAGGAGACGTCGCCCGGCTTCAAGCCGGCTTCGTCGAACTTCTCGCGATAGAAGTCGACTCGCTCGTAGACCCGCGCGACGAGACCCGATAGCCGCTCGGACTGCAGGCTCCGCCGTTCGGCGGACCTCATCGCTTCGAATTCGGCTTCGTAGATCAGATCGCACCCCCGGGGACATCCTCGCGCCGCTCACCGCCGGGGCGCGAACTCTCGGACCCTGAGAGGCGTGTGGGCCGACACCTCAGGGTCCGAAAGTGCAACTGCCGTCCGACGCGAGGCTGCATCGCCCCGCTCGGCGGCACTCCGGGGCTAGGCCGCGACCAGGCCGTGTGGGTTCAGCACGAACTTCTTGCTGGCGCCCTTGTCGAAGTCCTTGTAGCCCTGCGGCGCGTCATCGAGGGAGATGACGGTCGCGTTGACTGCCTTTGCGATCTGGACCTTGTCGTGCAGGATCGCCTGCATCAAGTGCCGGTGGTACATCATCACCGGGCACTGGCCGGTCGTGAAGACGTGCGACTTGGCCCACCCGAGTCCGATCCGGATGCTCAGCGATCCGACCTTGGCGGCGTCGTCGATGCCCCCCGGGTCTCCGGTCACGTAGAGGCCGGGGATGCCGAGGCGTCCGCCCGCCTTGGCCACCTCCATGATCGAGTTCAACACGGTCGCGGGGGCCTCGTGGTCGGCATCCGCGCCGTGGCCGCGTGCCTCGAACCCGACGCAGTCGACCGCCGCGTCGACCTCGGGAAGGCCGAGGATCTGATCGATCTGCTCGGGCAGACTCGCAGACTGCTTGAGGTCGATGGTCTCGCACCCGAAGCTCTTGGCCTGCGCCAAGCGCTCGTCGATCATGTCGCCCACGAGGACGGCCGCCGCGCCCAGGAACTGCGCCGAGTGGGCGGCGGCGAGGCCCACCGGGCCCGCGCCGGCGATGTAAACCGTGGAGCCGGGTCCGACGCCCGCGCTGTAGACGCCGTGAAAGCCCGTCGGGAAGATGTCGGACAACATCGTGAGGTCCCTGATCTTCTCCATCGCCTGGTCCTTGTCGGGAAACTTCAAGACGTTGAAGTCCGCATATGGAACCATGACGTACTGGGCCTGGCCCCCGACCCAGCCGCCCATGTCGACGTAGCCGTAGGCGGATCCGGGGCGCGCGGGGTTCACGTTCAGGCAGATCCCGGTCTTGCGTTCCTTACAGTTCCAGCAGCGGCCGCACGCTATGTTGAACGGGACCGAAACGAGGTCACCCTCCTTGATGAACTCGACGTCCCGTCCCAACTCGATGACCTCGCCGGTGATCTCGTGTCCGAGGACGAGGTCCTGGGGTGCGGTCGTGCGACCGCGCACCATGTGCTGGTCGCTTCCGCAGATGTTGGTCGCTACGATCTTGAGAATGACGCCGTGATCGCACTTGCGGCCGATGTTTCGCTTGTCGACGCCCGGGCCATCCTGAAGGACCAGCCCCGGGTAGTCGATCGTCTGAACTTCGACCTTGCCCGGCCCTATGTACGCGACCGCTTTGTTGCCTGCCATCCAAACTCCCTTCCGAAGCATTGTGCCTGCGTCGGTTGCGGCGTTGGATGACCGAGCCGAACTTCACCCCAGGTGGGATGACATCGCACCGGGTACCACCCCCTTAGCGGAGCTGTCCGGTGGGAACCCTCTCTTGAGTCCATCTTCGCGCTGCGGTCAAATCACTCGCCCATGACCTTCATGACGAGGCGCTTGCTTCGCCGGCCGTCGAACTCGCAGTAGAAGATCGCCTGCCACGGCCCCAGATCGAGGCGGCCGGCGGTGATCGGAACGATGACCTGATGGTGCACGAGCAGGTTCTTGAGGTGCGCGTCGCCGTTGTCCTCCCCGCCTCGATGGTGCCGGTAGTCGCCGGGATCGGGCGACAGCGACTCGGCGACGTCGTTTGCCGGTTTCTTCCAGGAGGGCGGCGCCAGCTTGTCGAGCCACTCAAGCGCGTCGGCCTGGATCCCGGGTTCGTCGTCGTTGATCCATACCGCGGCCGTGATGTGCATGGCCGAGACCAGAACCATGCCCTCCTCGACGCCAGACTCAGCGACCCCGGCGGCGACATCGTCGGTGATCCGCACGAACGCGCGTCGCTCGTTCGTGTTGAACGTCTTGTAGACCGTGTGAGACTTCACGTGATTCTTCCTTTCCCTGTGAGTTGTCTGGAGGGCCAGGACAACGGGGGCGGTCCATTTTCACGGGCGAAGTAAACGGGTGAGACCAAAGAGGGCCTTTTGATGCGACACTCGCGCATAGACCGGAATCAAAGGGGTGAGCCATGGCCATCGGAACCTCGTTGTTTCTTCTAGCTGTTGGAGCGATTCTCAAGTTCGCGGTGACCCTCGAGTTCGCCGGCATCGACCTCGAGGTCGTCGGGGTCATCCTCATGGTAGTCGGTGGTCTCGGACTGCTGTTATCGATCTTCCTGATGAGCCAGCGTCGCAGCACGCGCGTCGAACGCGACTACAACGACGGGCGCCCCCGGTAACGGCACAATGGGTTCAAGGAACTTCGGCTTGCTGATCATCGGGCTGGGCGCAGCCGCGATCATCGTCGGTCTTCTGGTCATGGCCGGGGCGCTGAGTTGGTTCGGGCGTCTACCCGGTGACATCCGGATCGAGAACGAGGGCAGCCGCATCTACCTCCCGATCACATCGATGATTCTGCTGTCGCTCGCGATCACCATCGTCGTGAACCTTCTGCGACGCTTCTTCTAGGGCCGCTCGGCATCCAGGAAGAGGTCGGGGCGGCGTTGCCGTCTAGCTTCTTGATAGAGGTTCCAGCGACTCTCGAGGTCCTCGAAGTTGGCTTGTACCTTGGCGTTGGGAAGAATGATCTGCTCGGTCGAGCCCGTGGCGACGAGATCGTCGAGTTCCGAGGTCACGGTGCACTCACAAATCACCTTGCGCCCCTCCGTCCCAACGTGCTTGGCGATGACCTCGACACGCATGCCGGGGAGCACCGAGGCCAGGTGGCTGACGGCCACCGCACTGCCGAGCCCCTCGTCCGCCTCCTCGAGGAACGGCACGATGACCTTTCGGCCGGCCTCTTCCATGTGACGAGCGATCCAGTAGGTCGCGTAGACCGGATGGATCCTCCCCAGTTCGCCGAAGTGGACGGTCATCTCGTCCGTTACGACGACGCCGAGGTGTCCCTCGTAGCCCTGCGGAATCTCCTTCATCAGTTCCTCGTAAGTCGCAGACGAACGCCCGCCCACGCCGGGTCGGGATCGGGAAGATCGGCTCGGTGGTGGACGCCGCGCGACTCCCGGCGCAATGAGGCCGCGCGCGCCACCAGGCGGGCGGCTCGAGCCCCGAATCTCAGTTCGAGCAGCGACCTATCCTCAATCAAGGGAAGACGAGCGAACTCTTCCAGCTCATCCTGAGCGCGTCCCAGGCCCTCCGCAGTGCGCTCTATGCCCAGACAAGATGAGCTCACGTCCTTGAGTCGAGGCCACGCCGCTCCTGCATCGACCTTCACCGCCTGAAGGACCGGTGGCTCCGGCAGGGACTTGATCTTGCTCGTCCTCTGCCCGGCGATGGCGCGGGCCGCCCGTCTCCCGAAAACCAGCGCCTCGGCAAGGGAGTTCCCGGCAAGCCGGTTTGCTCCGTGAACCCCGGTACTCGCGCATTCGCCAATCGCGTAGAGACGGGGAATCGAAGAGCGGCCGTCGAGGTCGGTCTGGATGCCTCCCACGGAGTAATGGGCTGCGGGCACGACGGGCAACAGGTCCTTGGCCGGGTCGAGGCCGAACGCCCGGCAACCGGTGACCACGGTGGGGAACTCTTGGTGAAGGATCTCGGTGTCGAGGTGCCGGCAGTCGAGCCACGAGTGACGCGCGGCGATGGCGCGCGCCACGACATCCCGGGGAGCGAGTTCCCCGTCGCAGTGATGCTCGAACAAGAAGCGCCTGCCCTCGGCATCGACGACGTAAGCTCCGGCTCCCCGAAGCGCCTCGGTCAAGAGCAGACGCTGGCCACCATCGCCGAGCGCGAGCGCGGTGGGATGAAACTGCACGAACTCGACGTCGGACAGGCCGGCCCCCACATCCCAGCCCAGCGCCATACCGTCGCCGGTCGCCCCCGGGGGATTGGTCGTGGAGTCGTAGAGGGCGCCGAGCCCACCGGTGGCCAGCACCGTGGAGCTCGCTTGGATCTCGAGCAGTCCATCGCGTGTCAGGACCCAGCCCCCTGCGCAACGGCCTTCGCTCACGGCGAGTTGGACGCAGGCCCCCTCGACCCGTCTCACGCGCGCCGCCGCTCTTTGCCGCAGCGTCCTCATGATGGCCGCGCCCGTCGCGTCGCCCGAGTGAGCCGAACGCGCGACGCTCTGGCCCCCCTCTCGAGCAAGATGTAGCTCGCCGGCCGAGCCCGAGCCCGGCCCTCTTTTGTCCCGCGGTCCGGCCGAGCCCGCCCCGGTCTGTTCTTGCGGTCCGGGCGAGCCCGCCCCTCTTTTGTCCTGCGGTCCGGCCGAGCCCGCCCCGCGCCGGTCGAAGTCGCACCCGAGCTCCACGAGCTCCATCACGCACTCCGGAGCCTCGCTGCACAGCACCGCGACCGCCGACGCGTCCGCGTGTCCCGCCGCGACCCGCATGGTGTCCTGCGCGTGCAGCTCGGGCGAGTCCTCCGCGCCCAGCGCCGCGGCCACGCCACCCTGCGCCCACGGCGACGAGCCCTGCCCCCTGTGGCCCTTGTCGACCACGATGACTTCCAGCTCTTCGGGAAGATGCAGCGATGCAAACAGTCCGGCCCCGCCCGCCCCCACGATGAGGACGTCGGTGGCGATGCGCTCCACTATTTGCCCTCGAACCTGGGGGCCCGTTTGCCGAGAAAAGCCTGCACGCCCTCGAGGTGATCCTGAGAACGCCCGGCCTCGGCCTGCAGCTCGCCCTCGAGGTCGAGCTGATGTTCCAGCGAGCTTACCGTCGCCGATCGCAGGAGCCGCTTCGTAAGCGCATAGGCACGCGTCGGACCGGCGGCGAGCCCGGCCGCGAAGCTCCTCCATGCCTCGTCGAAATCGGCGACCGGAACCACCCGATGCACGAGGTTGAGGCGAAGAGCGTCCTCTGCGGAGACGGGATCACCGAGCGCACAGAGCTCCCAGGCCTTGGCGGCGCCCACCATCTTGGTCAGAAACCAGATCCCGCCCGAGTCCGGAACGAGGCCGACCTTGATGAACGCAAGGACCAGCTTGGCTTTCTCGGACGCGATGCGAAAGTCGCACGCCAGAGCGAGGCTGGCCCCCGCCCCGGCGGCGACCCCGTTGATCGCGGCGACCACGGGTTTGGGCGCCGAGGTGATGGCCCGAATCAGCGGGTTGTAGCGATCGACCAGCACGTTACCCAGCGGCGCGCTCTCGCCCTTCTGGTAGCCCTCCGCCAGAGCACCCAGATCCTCGCCCGAGCTGAACGCCCGACCCTCACCCGTGATGACGATGCAACGCACTGAGTCGTCTTCGGACGCTTTGTTCACGGCCTCGAGCACCGCGTGACCGAGCTCGTCGTTGAAAGCGTTGAGCACCTCGGGACGGTCCAGGGTGAGGACCGCTGTGCCGTCTGAGACTTCGTGTCGGAGGGCCATGGTGGCAGGGTAATACGAGCCGAAGAGGCTGGCCCCCGGCGCCGGCTTCGGGTACCGTTCCCGACACCACACCGGCGGCGAGGAGGAAGCAGAGTGCACAGACTGTTGGTAACGCTGGCGATCGTCGTCATGGTGGCCACGCTGGCCCCCGCCGCGGCCGCAGGAGAAACAGTCGACACGGTGACGCTCGAGGCCGGCAAGAACGTGATGAAGTATGGGCAGTGGGTCCGGCTCGAGGGCCGGGTCAAGCCCGCACTGGGCGGTCAGCTCGTTACCATCGTCGACCGCAAGGACGGCTCCATCGCCGAGACCACGACGGATGAGGAGGGGCGCTACTCGCTGCTCATCCAACCTCCTAAGAACCTCAAACTGCGAGCGCGGACGCTGACCGCGAAGAGTGAGTTCGTGCCGATCAAGGTCGCCTTTCGCGTCAACGTGAGCTTGCGTGACGTCGCCCTCTTCGGGAATGCGAGGGTCGCCGGTTCCATCGCACCGGCTCAACCCGGGGAGTCGGCGCTGGTCCGCCTGTTCCGCAACGGAAAGCTGGCTCAGAAGAAGCAGGTAAAGCTCAAGGAGGGCCGTTCGTTCAAGTCTCGGATGGACATCCGCAAGCCGGGAAGGTACAAGGCAAAGCTCTCCTACGACAGTGCCGACCTGAAGCGAGGTGCCGACCAATCCCGCTCTCGCACCACCAAGCTTCCGAGTCTGTCCACCGGTTCGAAGGGGGCGGCGGTACGAAGGCTCGAGAAACGTCTACGACAGCTCGGCTACTACCTTCCGGGAGCGGACAAGAGCTTTGGCTACTCGACGCGCGATGCGCTCATCGCTTTCAACAAGATCCAAAGAAGGGCTCGGACGGGCTCGGTCACCGAGTCCACCTGGAGGGCACTCGCGAGCCCCAAGAGACCAAAGCCGCGGGCCACCTCACCGCGCAAACACATAGAGATCGATCAGACGCGTCAGGTGATCATGTTCGTGCGCAAGGGAAAGGTGAAGTGGATCCTGCACACCTCGACCGGTCGCAACGGATACACGCACGACGGCGTCTATCGCGTCAACCGAAAGATCGCCGGCTATTCAGGCGGCCGTCTCTACTACCCGAGCTACTTCGACGGTCTGCGTGCAATCCACGGATGGCCCGAGGTTCCGACCTACCCGGCGAGCGCCGGATGCGCGCGCATCCCGATGTGGTCGGCGCAATGGGCTCACAAGAAGGCTCCGATGGGAATGCAGGTCCGCGTCTACCATTAGCTTGACCTCTCTAAGCCAACCGGGGCGGTTGAGACGGCCCCCAGGCGCATGGATCTCCAAGGGCGGGAGCCGGCAGCCAAATCAGTCGGAGTGCCGGCGCGGGGTTTCGAGCACATGCTTCGAGTGCAGCTCACGCTCGGGGATCGGAATCGGATAGCGGCTGCTGAAACAGGCCGTGCAGAAGGAGTCGGCAGGTAACTCGGTGGCTGCCACCATTCCGTCGATGCTGAGGTAGGCGAGAGAGTCCGCGGAGATGTGGTCACGGACTTCGTCGACACTAAGCTGCGCCCCAATGAGCTCATCCTGGTTCGGCATGTCGATGCCGTAGAAGCACGGCCACTTGACGGGCGGCGAAGAAATCCGGACGTGCACCTCCCGGGCCCCCGCCTCGCGCAGCATGTTGACTATCTGGCGCGTTGTGTTTCCGCGCACGATCGAGTCATCCGTGACGACGACGCGCTTGCCGGCGATCACCTCGCGCAATGGGTTGAGCTTCATCCGGATTCCCTGCTGGCGCATCGCCTGCGTGGGCTGAATGAAGGTGCGCCCGACGTAGCGGTTCTTCACGAAGCCCTCGCCGTACGGGATGCCCGACGCCTGTGCATAGCCCTGCGCGGACGGCACGCCCGAGTCGGGCAGTGGCATCACGAGCTCGGCCGGAGCGGGGCTCTCTTCGGCGAGGCGCTGGCCCATGCGATAACGAGTTGCATAGACGTTCTGCCCCATCAGCGCCGAGTCCGGCCGGGCGAAGTAAACGTGTTCGAACACGCAGGTCGCAACGCTGGCTGCGGCAAACCGATCGCTCGTCAGCCCACTCTCGTCGATCGTCACCATCTCGCCCGGTTCGACGTCGCGGATGAAGCGAGCACCGATTAGATCGAGGGCGCACGTCTCGGACGCGATGACCCAGCCGCCCGCTTCGAAACGCCCGATGCACAGAGGGCGAAAGCCGTAAGGATCACGCACGCCGAACAGCGAGTGCTCATCCATGATCGTGAAAGAGAACGCTCCGGAGAGCTTGGGCAGTATGTCCTTCACCGCCCGACGGGTGTCCCGTTGCTTCTGGGCGCGCGCGATGAAGGCCGCCACGATGTCGGTGTCGTTCGACGAGCCGAGCCGGGCCCGGTTTGGTGTCGGATCGCCGCCGGCCTCCTCGAGCTGGCGCTTGAGATCGAGCGTGTTGACGAGGTTCCCGTTATGGGCGAGCGCGACCTGGCCTCCCGCCCCACTCTTGAAACTGGGTTGCGCGTTGGCCCAGGTGTTGCGTCCGGTCGTCGAGTAACGGCAGTGGCCGATCGACAGATGTCCTTGCAGACTCTTCAGTGTCGACTCGTCGAACACCTGGCTGACCAGACCCAGATCCTTGTAGACCACCATGGAGTCGCCGTTGGAGATGGCAATGCCGGCGGACTCCTGTCCGCGGTGCTGCAGCGCGTAGAGCGCGTAATAGGTGTGCCTCGCCACGTCCTCGCCGGGCGCATAGATCCCGACTACTCCGCAGGCATCTCTAGCTTCTCCTGCCATGTCCCTCTTCTTGTGTTGGGGCCGGTCCGCGCAACCTGCTTCCCTTCCGCCTTCGAACAACTGCCCATGCCGCGCCGGTTAACCCATGGTAGCGGACAGGGGTGCGCTCAAACCGTCTTCCCAGGCAGAACGAGCCTCATCGAGTGGAATCGCAAACACCGAGAAGTCACACATGTCTTTCCCGACCGAGCCAATCACTTCGGCGGCGACCCGATGCCTTCCTGCCAGCGCGAGCACATCGTCGACCAGTCCCTGGGGGCAGGACACGATGGCGCGCGCCGGGCTCTCCGAATAGAGCGCCCGGTGCGGCTCGGCCCCCCCGACCTGTACGGAGAACCCAATCTCGGAGGCGAAGGCGCTCTCGGCCAGGGCCACGGCCAGGCCGCCGCCCGCAAGGTCGTGCGCCGAGTTGAACAGGCCTGCGTCCGCCCCTGCGATCAGGACCTGGTGCAGTGACTTCTCCGCGACCATATCGAGGGGAGGCGGGATGCCTCCGACCGCGCCGTGGACGATCTTGCCGTAGTCGCTGCCGCCGAAGTCGTCGAACTCCGTCGTCCCGAGTGCGACGATGGCGTCGCCCTCGTCCCGAAAGCCCACGCCCACGGCCTTGGCCGGCTCGCCGAGGATTCCAAGCATCCCGACCACCGGGGTGGGGTAGACGGGGCGGCCGTTCGTCTCGTTGTAGAAGGAGACGTTTCCACCCGTCACCGGCGTGCCGAGCGCGCGGCAGGCATCGCCGATCCCCCGCACGACCTCGGCGAACTGCCACATGACGTCACCTCTCTCGGGGCTGCCGAAGTTGAGGCAGTTCGTGATGGCGGTGGGGCGAGCTCCCACACTCGCGACGTTGCGGGCGGCTTCCGCGACCGCGTGACGAGCTCCCTCGTAGGGGTCGAGGAAGCAAAGACGTCCGGAACCGTCGGTCGAGATCGCCACCGCGGTCTCGGTGCCGGGCAGTCGAATGACCGCGGCATCGCCTCCGGGACCGATGACGGTTCCGAGAAAGATCATGTGGTCGTACTGCTCCCAGATCCAGCGCTTCGATGCGATCTGGGGTGACGAGATCATCTGTAAGAAGGTGTTGCCGTAATGCTCCGGCGCATCGTCCCCGCAGGAGGCCGCGTTGACCTCGGCGATCCAGCGGGGGCGTTCGAACGAGCGCTGGTAGACCGGTCCCTCCTCGGCCAGCGCGCGGCTCGGGACGTCCGCAACGACTCGCCCCCGCTCGACGACCTCGACCCTTCCGGTGTTGGTGATGTTCCCCAGCACCCGAGCTTCGAGTTCCCACTTGGCGCAAACCGCGAGTACCTCCTTCACGTCGTCCGGCTCGACCACGGCCAGCATGCGCTCCTGCGACTCGCTGATCATGACCTCGAAGGGCTCCATGTGGGGCTCGCGCCGATGGACGTTGTCGAGGTCGATTCGAATCCCGGTTCCGCCCTTTGCGGTCATCTCCGAAGCCGGACACGAGATGCCACCCGCCCCCAGATCCTGAAACGACGCGACGAGGTTGCGTGAGATGAGCTCGAGCGAGCATTCGATCAGCAGCTTCTCGCTGAAGGGGTCGCCGACCTGGACCGAAGGTCGCTTGTCGAGAGAGTCCTCGTCGAACTCGGCCGAGGCCAGCACGCTCGCGCCGCCGATGCCGTCCCGGCCGGTCGACGATCCGAAGAGGACGGCAACCTGTCCCGGCTTCTCCGCGCGTCCGTGCATAAGTTTCGTGTCGATTACTCCCAGGCACGCAACATTGACCAGCGGGTTCTCTGCGTAGCAGTCGTCGAAGACGGTCTCTCCACCCATGGTGGGGACACCGATCGAGTTGCCGTAGGAGGAGATGCCGTGCACCACCCCGTCGACGGTGTAGCGAGTGCGAGCATCATCGAGGGGACCGAAGCGTAAAGGGTCCATCAGCGCAATGGGACGCGCGCCCATCGACAGGATGTCGCGTACGATCCCTCCGACGCCGGTCGCCGCGCCGTTGAACGGTTCGACGAAGCTCGGGTGGTTGTGCGATTCGATCTTCCACGCGACCGCAACTCCATCGGCGACCTCGATGATTCCTGCTCCCTCGCCGGGTCCGACGAGAATGCGCTCACCCTCGGTCGGAAGCGTTTTTAGATGAACGCGACTGGACTTGTAGCTGCAGTGCTCGCTCCACATGACCGAGAACATGGCCAGCTCCGTGTAACTCGGTTCCCGCTCGAGTCGGGCGCAGATCGCGGCGTACTCGTCGTCGGTAAGGCCGAGGTCGCGGTGAACAGAATCGGGTTGGCTCACACGCCCGCCGCGATCGACTGCGCATACCCGGACTGAACCACGTGGTCGAGCATCGAGCCGATGAGAAGGGCTCCGTCCTCCGAACCGAGCAGGGCCTCACAGGCGCGCTCGGGATGGGGCATCAGGCCCAACACATTTCCTCGCTCGTTGGTGATACCGGCTACATGATCGAGCGACCCATTCGGGTTGTTGATGTAGCGCAGCACGATCTGATCGTTTGAACGCATCCGCTGGAGGGTTGACTCGTCCGTGTACCAGTTGCCCTCGAAGTGGTTGATCGGGATTCGCAGCACTTGCCCCTGTTCGGCTCGGACCGTAAACGGCGTTCCCGGCACGTCGACCCGCAACTCGCTCCACTTACACAAGAACTTGAGACCTTCGTTCTTGCGCAGCGCGCCGGGGAGCAGTTCCGCTTCGCACAGAATCTGAAACCCGTTGCAAATGCCGATCACCAGCTTGCCCAACTCGGCATGGTCGTTGACCGCGTCCATTATCGGACTGAAGCGCGCGAGGGCGCCGGTTCGCAGATAGTCACCGTGGGCGAATCCACCGGGGAGCACGACGATGTCGACTTCGGGGAGCGCGGTCTCTTCATGCCATACGAGCTCGGTGCGCGCTCCCAGACGCTCGAAAGAACGCTCGCAATCCAACTCGCAATTCGATCCCGGGAACACAACAATGCCTACGCGTGGGATCACGCTTCCTCCTCGATGCGATCGTGGGAGCCGCGGCTCGAGATATCCACGGTGTACGACTCGATAACGGTATTGGCCAGTAGACGTTCGCACATCTCGCCCACTCTCGACTGCGCGTCGCCGGCATCTTCCGCCTGGAGCTCGAACTCGATGAGCTTTCCGACGCGAACGCCGGAGATCCCCTCGTACCCCAGGGCGGGCAACGCTCGTTCGATCGTTTGCCCCTGTGGGTCGGCGATACCCGGCCTGAGGGCGACGTGCACGCGCGCGTTGTAGTTCGTCATGTACCTGCCTTCGAACTCGAACGGTCGAACAAGAGCCTCACCCCCACAGCGACAGGAGAATAAGTGAACCCGCGACGATAACGAGCGACAGGCAAGCCGCCGCCGCGGCCATGGATCCCAGCGCACGCAGCAGTTCGAGTTTCGCAACGCGCCGCATGCCCAGCACGAACAGCGTCAGCGACCAGCCCGCCATCAGTGCGCATAGTGACACCGAGATGGCGGCCCAGCCCGTGGCGACCGAGTCGCCTGGACGAGTAGTCGCGAAGACCTCGGGGCCCACGATGAGTAGATCCAGGGGAAGCAGCACGAGCAGGGTGAGTACCTGAGGGAAGGCGGACGCCCCCCATACGATGCGGGCATCCCGGCCCGAGACCGATCCTTTCAACGCGCGGGCGATCGCCGGCGCTGCGACTCCCCAGACGCCCTGTCCGAGCAGCGCGAGCACCGCGCCCGTGACCAAGGCGAAGACCAACTCCGTGCCACCGAACTCGGACGGATCAACCTCGCGCCCTCCCAACAACCCACCGACCTTGAGCCACAGGATCATGAGAGACGCCCCGCCCGCGAGCGCGAGCACGTAGGGAGAGAGACCCTCGGGCAGTGCTTCCCCCGCGCGCGCTCTCCTCTGCGCCGCGGACACCGCCGCGCCAAAACCTTGCTGCGGTGCGACGAGGATGCTCCGCAGCGTGCGCCCAAGTGTGGCGGAGGACCGTTCGGGGCGCATCGTCCCGCTCCCCTTCACGCCACAACCTCGTCGAGAAAGGTCTTGAACGGTTGCCCCGCAACTCGTTCGTAAGCCTCGAGATAGCGCTGGGTCGTGGCGTTGATGACCTCCGGCGGCAGGTCGGGGGGCGGTGGATTGTGGTCCCAGCTTTGGGAGTCGAGCCAATCGCGCACGTACTGCTTATCGAAACTCGGCTGGGTTTGACCAGGCCGGTACAGGTCCTCCGGCCAGAAGCGACTCGAGTCGGGAGTAAGCACCTCATCGATGAGAATGACCTCGTCGTCCACTAGCCCGAACTCGAACTTTGTGTCGGCGATTATGACCCCGCGACCGGCGGCGAGACCCGCGGCCCGCGTGTAGACGTCGAGCGCATAGTTCCGCGCGGTTCGGTACACGTTCTCGCCGACGATGCCGGCCGCGTGATCCTCGCTGATGTTCTCGTCGTGCCCGCTCGTGGCCTTCGTCGCCGGCGTCAACAGGGGTTGCTCGAGCTTGTCCGACCTCTTGAGACCGGCCGGGAGCTCGTGCCCGCACACCCGTCCGGTCGAGACGTACTCGCGCCATCCCGATCCCGATAGATACCCGCGCACGACGAATTCGATGGGCAACGGTTCCGCCTTGCGCACGAGCATCGCCCGGCCCCGAAGATCGCCCATCCCTACGTCGGGGAGTTGGTCGGCCTTGTAGCTAATGAGATGGTTGGGAATGTCGGAGAAGTGTTCGAGCCAGTATGCGGACAGCCCGGTCAGCACCATCCCCTTGTTGGGAATGATCTGAGGCAGGACCACATCGAATGCCGATATGCGATCCGTCGCCACGAGCAGCAGTCGATCGTCGTCGATCTCGAAGAGTTCACGCACCTTTCCAGAACCCACGTGTTTCGTTGGCCCCATCAAAGGTTCTCCAGCCGTTCGAACACGACCTTGGTGTTGCGCAGATACCGAGCCTCGTCGAAGCACGCCTCGATCTCGGCTGGGTCGAGGTGGGCCGTGACCTCGGTGTCGCTCTTGAGCAGCTCCATCAGAGGCCGGCCTTCGTCCCACGCGGTCATTGCGTTTCTTTGCACCAGAACATAGGCCTCCTCGCGTTGCAGCGATCCCTTGGTCAGCAGCGCGGAGAGCACACTCTGCGAGTTGACCAGCCCGTATGACTCATCGAGGTTTCTCCTCATGCGCTCGGCGTCCACCACGAGGCCCTCGATCACCCAGCGCAACTTTGCCAGCATGTAGTCGAGAAGGATGCAGGCATCACCAAGCGTGATGCGTTCGACGCTCGAGTGGCTGATGTCTCGCTCATGCCACAGAGCAACGTTCTCGAACCCCGTCATCGCGTAACCGCGCAAGAGGCGCGCGAGGCCGCAGATCCGCTCGCAGATGATGGGGTTGCGCTTATGCGGCATCGCGGAGCTGCCCTTCTGTCCCTCGGCGAACGGCTCACGCGCCTCGCGCACCTCGGTGCGCTGCAGGTGGCGTAGCTCCTGAGCGAAACGTTCGAGGCTCGCGCCGGTCAGCGAGACGGCCGCAAGAAACTCCGCATGTCGGTCGCGTGCTGTGACTTGGGTTGCTGCGGGTTCGATGCCCAGGCCGAGCCGGTCACAGACGTAGGACTCGACCTCCGGGTCGAGCTGGCTGTAGCTCCCCACCGCGCCGGATAGCTTCCCCACGGCGACCGTATCGCGGGCCCCGCGCAGACGGTCGCGATCTCGAGCCAGCTCGAAGGCCCACCCGGCCAGCTTCAGCCCGAAGGTCGTGGGTTCGGCGTGGACGCCATGGGTCCGGCCGGCCATGAGTGTGTCGCGGTGCTCGAGCGCCTTGGTCTTGACGGTCTGCGTTAACCGGCCGATCTCCTCGACGAGGAGGTCCCCGGCGTCGCGCAGGGCGACTGCAGTGGCGGTGTCCAATACGTCGGACGAGGTCATGCCGAAGTGGATATGGCGGCCCGCGTCGCCGATGTTCTCGCGCACGTTTTCGACGAACGCGACCACGTCATGCCGGCGCACCGACTCGATCTCGGCGATGCGATCGACGTCGAAGGCAGCCTTCTGCCTTATCTCGGTGAGGTCATCGACCGGCACCTCATCGAGCCGGACCCGGGCCTCGACGGCCAGGATCTCGATCTCTAGCCATCGTGCGAACTTGGCACGCTCGGAGAATATGCCGGACATCTCCTCCCGGCTGTATCGGGGGATCACAGGCCCATACTAGTGGCCCGTCCTATGAGTCTCTCGGTGTTTCGAAAGCACCATTGAGTAGTGATTAGGCTGGCTCGATGCAGCCAACCGGATCCCTGGTGTTCGATCGCGCGGTCGACTTCTACGACAAGACTCGCTCCCTCTCGAGCGCCACCATGAGCGAGCTCGTGACCCTGCTGCGAGAGCAACTCGGAACGGGACCTTGCCTCGAGATCGGGGTCGGGACGGGTCGTATCGCCCTTCCCCTGCTCGAGTCCGGGACCGACCTGGTCGGCCTCGACCTCTCTCAGCCCATGATGCGCCGGCTGGTCGACAACGCGGGTGGTCGCCGGCCTTGTCCGCTGGTCGCAGGAGACGCCACCTCGCTCCCCTTCACCGACCACGCCTTCAACGGTGCCCTGGCCGTCCACGTTCTGCATCTCATCCCCGGGTGGCGGGTGGCGGCCCGGGAGCTGCTGCGAGTGGTCCGGCCGGGAGGCTCGCTCGTCATCGACATCGGACGTCAGACCCAGGGGCCGTTTCGCGACCTGCTGGCGGCTTTCACCGCGGCTGCACGGATCCCGGACACCCACCGAGGAGTCAACGACGCGGACGAGCTCGACGCCGTCATGACCGAGGCGGGCGCGGCGCTCAGGAAGTCCGACGTGATGATAGAAAAGCGCTCGGCCACCTATACCAAGACCATCGACTCGCTCGAAGCCGGCACCTACTCGATCACGTGGTCGGCGGACGAGGCGACCAGAAAGACGGCGGCCGAACACACCCGGCGCTGGGCCGAACAGCGCTACGGCGAGCTCGACCAGCCCTACGAGTACCACCTCGAAATCTCACTGCGCGGCTACCGCCTCCCGTCCTGACCGAGGTACCCTCTGGTCACGCGCGATCGACGGCTGCCCGCAGGGTCGGACACTCGTAGAAGTCCTCGCTCCCTCCGACCTATGAGCTACACGTAACTGGGGCATGCTTAGGACCAGGAGGTGAGCGCGCCTGCAGAGGATCAGCCACTACAGCTTCGGGCGGATCGTGGTCGACGGCACCGAGCACACGCGTGACGTCATCATCCTTCCCGCGCGCGTGGTTGGGAACTGGTGGCGCAAAGACGGCCACTCGTTGGTGCTCGACGACCTCGGCGACGTGCTCGACGACCTGCCGGGTCACCTCGTCCTCGGCCGCGGCGCCCACGGACGCCTGCACCCCGATCCCGCTACGATCGAGGAGCTCGAACGCCGGGGCGTGACCGTCGAAGTGCTCGACACCGCCGACGCCGTCGAGCGCTACGAACAGCTCAATCCCTCGGAGGTCGCGGCCGCCCTGCACCTCACCTGCTAGGTCCTTATGCATGCGAGCGGCCGTGAGACGTCCATCCGCTTCTCCGTCAGGGTGTTACTAATCGACCCGCAAGAGCGGGTGCTGATGCTCGCTGCCAAGGACCCTGCAGACGGACGCGTGGTTTGGTTCGTACCAGGCGGCTGCGAACCTGACGAGTCACTCGAGCAAACCGCGCGGCGTGAACTTGCAGAAGAGGTGGGGTTGATCGAGCCACCGAGCTTGGAGGGTCCAATCTGGATCTGGGGTGGCGGCCACCGCCAAGAGCGCGAGGGCGAACGCGAGGTAGGAACCGACCGTCACCACGTCACGGTACCGACCGCAGAGAAGACCCAGCAGTCGGTTTGGCAGCCAAGACTATGGCGTGCCCAGTGACTATGGCGTGCCCTGTTGGGGCAGCGCCTTGACTCGACCGAAGGGCGCACCGACTTCAGCCAGCTACTCGTCCTACTTGAACACGTTTCATTAGGATTAGCAGTCACGTTCATTACCAGTCAAGTAGGACGAGTCGAAACAGATGAGAGAACTCGTCTCACGGTGTCCGCGAGGGCCTCGGTCAGGTGCCGACGTAGGCCGCGAGGTGCTCACCGGTGAGGGTGGAGCGGGCGGCGACGAGGTCGGCGGGTGTGCCCTCGAAGACGATCCGGCCGCCGTCGTGGCCGGCGCCGGGGCCGAGGTCGATGATCCAGTCGGCGTGCGCCATGACCGCCTGGTGGTGC
>JBOGWX010000102.1:0-4928 GCA_050694055.1 Actinomycetota bacterium | reverse complement strand
ACAAGCAAGCCGTGCAGCTGGACCGGATCCGGCGCGCGGGCGGGGCTGCGTGGCGCGCCTACACGCACAAGGAGGCGGTGCGGGAGATCTTCCAAGGCGACCTCGATGAGAAGGATGCCTCGGAGCTCATCGACCGGGCCATTTCGAGATGCCAGCGAAGCCGGCTCCAGCCGTTCGTGAAGTTCTCCCGGACCCTGCGCGAGCACAAGGACGGCATCTTGGCTTCGATCCGGCTCGGCATCAGCAACGCCCGCGCCGAGGCCCTCAACACGAAAGTCCGGAACATCATCCGGCGCGCTTACGGGTTCCATTCCGCTGAGGCCGCGATCGCGCTCGTGATGCTCGCGTGCGGGCCTGTCGAGTTGCGTCTACCTCACGAAATGGCCGCGGTTTGACCTACATCGATGTCAAGAGAGCCAAAGTTTTGTTCGTGCCCCCGGCAGGGCACTCCCTACATCTGTGCAGCGACGACCTGCGGTTTCGCGCCGAAGACTGATAATCGCTGGAAGCTTTGAGGTTCCGAAGTCGCCCAGGGCTCGATTACAAACTAGGACTCATCAGGGGGATAACCGTCTCCGGGCCTCTAGTCCGCTCTCTTTTCTTGTCACGTCCCCAAGTGCTTGGCTTGCACGGGAGGTCGTTCCTCGGTGTTGCAGTTGATCGATGGGTGATGGAGGTGTGGTCTACCGGGCAGGCTTCGGCCGTGCCAACATCACCGTGTGAAGGACGAGCTACAAGCCCTGGTGGTAGCGGGTGAGGACGCGCTGAAAGCCGGAGATTGGGCGGCCGCGCGGGATTCCTTTCGGGCGGCCCTCGATCTTGGTGAGAGCGCAGAGGCGCTCAACGGCCTCGGCGAGGCGTTGTGGTGGCTGGGGGAGACGCAGGACTCCATCGATTACAGGGAGCGCGCGTACGCCGAGTTTCGGCGGCGCGCGCTCCCTGTTCAGGCCGCGACCATCGCGCTTGTTCTCTGCACCCACTACCAAGCCAATGTCGGCAACCCCGCTGCGTCCGCCGGATGGCTTGCGCGGGCCACGCGACTGGTCGAGGAGTTCGAACTCGAGGACTTCCGAGGATGGCTCCTTCTCATGCAGGGAGCCGAAGCCGATGACCCAGCGACGGGCGAGAAGCTGGCGCGAGAGGCCCAGCAATTAGCCACCCGCGCCGGAGACCTCGACCTGGAACTCTGCGCGCTCGCGCAGGTCGGGTCTTGTCTGATCAAGCAGGGAAGGGTAGACGACGGGCTCGCCTTTCTCGATGAAGCGATGGCAGGCTCGCTCGGGGGCGAGGGCGGCAATCTCGACACCGTCGTCTTCACCAGCTGCGAGATGATCGGCTCCTGTACCCGGTGCGCCGATTTCGAGCGCGCCGTGCACTGGATCCGTGCCGCCGACCGCTTCACGGAGCGATACGGCTGCCCCTTCCTCTACGTCTACTGCCGCACCTTGTATGGGGCCGTCCTCGTGGCGACGGGCGATTGGACCGGAGCCGAGCGAGAGCTCGAGACGGCCCTGCGAGAGTCGCGGGCATCTCAACCCGCTCTTCACTCCGTGGCCGCCGCGACGCTGGCGGAACTGCGCGTTATCCAGGGCCGGATCGAAGAAGCCGAACGGCTCATAGAGGGCCTCGAGGATCAAGGCCCCGCGGCGCCGGCGGTTGCGGCTATCCACCTCGAGCGCGGCAAACCCGGGCTTGCCGCGAGCGTCCTTCGGCGTGTGCTCGAAGCCGGTGTCGCGAACGAGATCGAACACGCCCTCCTCGTGGAGCTACTGGGCGAGGCGGAGATCGCCCAGGGCAGGAACGAGACGGCCGCCGAAGGCGGACGCGATCTCGCGCAGCTGGGCAGCGCGCACGGCTGCCGGATGATCGTCGCTCGGGGAAAGCGTCTCTGGGGGCACGCGCTGACGGCGGGCGGGAAGCCTCAGGAGGGGAAGGCGCACCTCGAAGCGGCCCTATCGGAGTTCGTCTCGCTCGGCATGCCCTTCGAGACCGCGCGCACGCATCTGCTGCTCGCAAAGGCTCTCCGCGGGGTCGAAGCGGAGGTGGCCGTGGCCGAGGCACGTGCCGCGCTCGCGATCTTCGAGGATCTCGGCGCGGGTAGAAAGGCGGATGCGGCCGCAGCGCTGTTGCGCGGCCTGGGCGTCAAGGCTGCCCGCTCCGGGCCCAGGGGACTCGGAACTCTAACCAAACGGGAACAGGAAGTCCTGGCGCTGCTCGGGGAGGGTCTGTCGAACCCCGAGATCGCTGAGCGTCTCTACTTAAGCCGCAAGACCGTTGAGCACCACGTTGCCTCCATCCTCTCCAAGCTCGGCGCGAGAAGTCGTGCCGAGGCCGTCCGCCGGCTCGCGACGGGATCCGCCGCGGAATAGGTGAGTTCGCCGATGCTCGCATCGGCGCCCAAGTGCCACGCTTCCATCATGTTCCGTTTGTCACATCGCGAGCAGCCCGCGCCGATCCCCGCGCTCGATCGCAGGCGACTCGTGCTGGAGATGAGGAGGACCGCGATGGCAGCACAGCAGGATGCCCGCGCACGCCAGGCGCTCGTCGAGGCACTGCGCACCTCGCAGCGAGGCGAGGTCATCGATCCCGTGCACCCGGACTACGACGGCGCCCGCCGCGTCTGGAACGGGTTGATCGATCGCCACCCTGCAGCGATCGCCCGGTGCGCCGACGTCGAGGACGTGGTTCATGCTGTCCGAGTCGCTAAAGAGGGGCGTCCGGTACTCAGCATCCGCGGCGGTGGCCACCAGGTGGCGGGAAGCGCGGTTTGCGACCACGGGCTGGTGATCGACCTGTCGGCCATGAACAAAGTCGAGGTCGATCCGACCGCCCGCACGGCCCGCGTCGGAGCGGGAGCGACGTGGGGAGACCTCGACCGCGCCACTCAAGAGTTCGGGTTGGCGACCACCGGCGGCGAGGTGTCCGCCACGGGAGTGGCGGGACTCACCCTGGGGGGTGGGCTCGGCGTCGGGATGCGGACCTTTGGCCTCAGCTGCGACAACCTCCGCTCGATCGAGATCGTCACGGCCGACGGCGAGATCCGGACCGCGAACGGCGACGAGCACACCGACTTGTTCTGGGCGGCGCGCGGTGGGGGCCGAGGGCTCGGGGTGGTCACCTCGCTCGAGTTCGATCTCCACCCACTTGGACCCGAGGTCGCGACCGCGCTGGTTCTCTACCCGTACGAGGAAGCAGCGCCCGTGCTCCGCGCCTGGCGGGACTACGCAACGCAGGCTCCCGACACGGTCGCCCCCGAGATCGGGCTGTGGAGCATCCCTCCGCTTCCCGACGTTCCCGAAGATCAACACGGTACCCCGGTCGTCATGGTCGCCGGGGTGTTCATCGGTGCTCCGGAGGAAGCGGATCCCGCGCTGGGGCCGTTGCAAGAACTGGGCACGCCGCTGGCGGACATGAGCGGGACGGTGCCGTACGTTGATTCGCAGAGCGCGCTGGACGCGCTGTTTCCCGACGGCGGGCGCTACTACTGGAAGTCGCACTTCCTCGACGAGCTGACCGACGAGGCTATCTCCACCATGGTCGAGCTCGACGCACACCGCCGAACGCCCGAGTCGGTGATCTTCATACGAACATTGGGCGGAGCCATCGCGCGCGTCCCGGCCGACGACACCGCGTTCGCGCACCGGTCGGCGAGCTTCAACGTCAGCGTCGACGCCTCGTGGTCGGAACCCGCGCTCGATGCCGCCACCATCGGGTGGTCGCGCTCGACGTGGGACGCACTGAGGCCTTTTTCGACCGGCGGCGTCTACATCAACTTCGCCGGGCTCGAGGGCGACGCCAAGGAGCTTCGTCACGCCGTGCTCGGGCGACACGAAGAGCGTCTTGACTCCATTCGGAGGCATTGCGACCCAGACGGCCTGTTCGCGGAAGCCGCCCGCAGGCAGTGAAGAGATAGGAGGAGGTTATGAGACGGAACGGCATCGACGTCGAGGTCCTGCAAGGAGCGATGGACATGATCCGCAAAGCCCCCGAGGCTGGAACGGTCACCATTCGCACGGTCCACCGCTGGGACGACAGCTTCGCCGTTGACGGATACGCACAGGAGGTCGAGGAAGGCGGTGAGGTCACCGCGCGGACATTCACCTTTCGTACCGACTGGCCGCCCGAGATTGGCGGCGGCGATACCGGACCCTCGCCTGGGGAGGCGCTCTTGGGTGCCCTCGGGGGCTGCGTCGCGATGACGTACATAACAAAGGCCGCTGCGAGGGGCATCACGATCGACGAGCTCGAAGTCAAAATCGAAGCACGGGTCGATCTGCAAGGTGCCTTTGAGCTCGACCAGGTGGGGGCCGGCCTGTCTGACGTGACCATCACGGTGGGCGCCCGGTCAGATGCAGACGATTCCGTCCTCGAGGAGCTGGCTCAGACCACTAGTCAGACATCTGCCGTATTCGACTCCCTGGCTCGCCCAGTGCCTATGCGACTGCTTGTGCAGCGCTTGGCGGCCCTGGATTAGGGCGAAGACACGATGGCGGCGAAGAGTCGGGGTGCCCGGACGTCAGGTTGACGTTCGAAATCGAGACGGTTTGCGAAGACGCAAGAAAGCTGAGGCACGAGCAGGCAAGCGCGATCAGAGACCTGCTCATTTGGGTCCGCGAGCAGCGGAGGTCAAATCGGCCTGTGAAGCCTACTCACAAATCTGATTGAGCCACATCGAAGGACCGAGGGTGCGCGCAGTAACGGAATGTGCACTCGGTGGCGTCATGCACAGGTTGGGATCCTCGGGGTTCGAACCTATGCACGCGGAATCCTCGAGACAACCTGCGGTTTCACAAATTCTCCGGTGCTCCTAACAGGTCACTATTCGAACTTGCCCGACCTGCGGTTTCGCGGGGGGAACTTCGTTGCATTCCTCGGACGTGTTGGTGAGATCACTCGCCGACGGCCGCTCCGTCCCGATGCCAGCTGAA
>JBOGWX010000101.1:0-6135 GCA_050694055.1 Actinomycetota bacterium | reverse complement strand
GGCAAGGGACATCACGCCGCGCTCCGGGCGCTCGGGAATCGTTGGCTCGAGGTCCTGTGGCACTGCTTGCATAAAGGCGTTTTCTACGACGAATCCATCCACGCCGCTAACCGCAACCGCGCGCTTGACAGGGTCGCAAAGGCCGCCTGACGCGGCGGTGGTTGACAAAGGGTGTCTCATCCGCGCCGGCGACGCTCGATCTCTTCCTGACGGCGAAGGTCCAAGGCCCGCAGCGCCTCGACGTAGCTCTTGCCATCGGGCAGGTGATCGGCGCTTCCCGCCGCGGCGCGTACGGCGGCCCTGAATCGGTCGAGACGCAGGCGCTCGTCCGGCCGGCCTTTGAGGTAGGCGTCGATCGCTTCTCTGATCAGAGTCGACTTTGTCACGCCCGCAGCTGCCGCACGCTTGGTTAGAGATTCGTGCTGCTCCTCGTCGACATAGATTTGTGTCCTCTTCATGATGTACGAATATACATCATCCGAGGGGGTCTCATGGGGGCTCATGACACTGAGCGAAGCGCGCCCTCTTGCCAGACTTGCCGGGCCCGGTTCACACGGTTTCTGTCATAGTTCCCTGCTACGGTTCCAGGCATGGAAGCGCAAGCATGGACGGCGATCGGGTTGCTCGCGGCTACGCTCCTGGGCGCGCTCTTCTATCTGGGTAACCGCATCGATGCGCTCGGGTCCGAGATGCGAGGTCAGTTTCAGGCCCAGGGTTCCCGGATCGAGGCCCAGGGTTCCCGGATAGATACCGTCTCTGCGCGGATGTACACGCTTGCTGTGCGCGTGGAGGAACAAGGTGTGCAGCTCGCCGACCGGATCTACGAGCTCGCGGTGAAGCTCGACGATCACCTCAGGCGGCACGCGAGCTAAGGCCGTCCGGAGGGTGGTCCTACCGTTTCTCTCCCTTTGGCTCGCGCCCTTTCTCCAGATAGGCGATGAGTTCTTCGTCCGGCCGGCGGTGGCTCCTGTCCGTCACCGCCGCCGGTGGGGATTTGAGGTTCGGATTTCGGTTCGTCGGTCATGATCTACCCCCAGAAAAGGGCATACCTCCTATCGTTGTCCCACCGTGGCCACTTTTCAGGAGTACACCGATCCTCGCCTGGTCGCCGTCTACGACACGCTGAATCCGTTCGCTGTCGACACCGCGTTCTACATCGAGCTGGCAACGGAACTGTCCGCATCGTGGATTATCGACATCGGCTGCGGCACGGGATTGCTGACCTGTGAGCTGGCCCGACGAGGTCACCAGATGATCGGTGTCGACCCGTCGGGTGCCATGCTCGATGTCGCGCGCGCTCGTCCCGGCGGCGAGCTCGTGCGATGGGTCGAAGGCGATGCGAGCCGACTGGACCAGTCCCAGGTCGACCTGGCGATCATGACCGGTCACGTGGCCCAAGTCATCGCCGACGACGACGGCTGGCACCAGACGCTCGCTGCCATCCACAGGGCGCTAGGCCCGGGCGGTCGCGTGGCGTTCGAGAGCCGCAATCCGTCCGCACGAGCGTGGGGCGCATGGACGCCGCAAGCATCCCGTCGCCAGATCGATCACCCGGGGCTCGGCCCCGTCGAGGTGTGGCAGCAGTTGCTCGAGGTCCAAAGCGGACGTGTGTCTTTCGAGATTCACTACCACTTCGCATCTGGCGAAGAGGTGGTGTCCACGAACGAGCTGCGATTCCGCACCCAGGCGGAACTGACCCGGTCGCTGGCCGACGTCGGTTTCTCGGTGGAGCACGTCTTTGGTGACTGGGACCGTCAGCTCGTCGAGGTAGGGAGTCGAGAGTTGATTTTCATCGCAACACGCGAATGAAATGCTCGGACTTCCGTTCGAATGAGCCGCCGTCGGGGATCCGGCCCCACTTCTCGAGTCGTTCGAGCGCTTTTCGAACGAGCTGTGCCTCACTCCGTCCGAATGTCCTGGCCAGCGCTTGGAGCCGGTCGCTTCAGCGGCACCGGCAGGTCGATCGTGGGTCTTGCTCATCAACGTATGGCTCACGCTAGGCGGTCGAACCGCTCGTGGTGGAGCGAACGAATCCCAGTCAGGGCCGCACGAGTCTCGCGTTCGTGACTACGAGAGCGAAGTCCTGGTCGGTGGCGCCCTTGTGGTTGGGCAGAGCGTCGCCGATGATGTTGGCGGCCTTGACGGTCACTCGGTAGCGCTTGTCTCCGCCGCGGCGCAGGTAGACGTTCTCGACGTTGTTCATGCGGTCGGCCTTCCCGCCGCCCACCGACCAACCGTCCTCGAACGCGTTGCCCCTGTAGTTGGTGCCGCCGCCCCTCACGATGAGGTTGAGGTCGTTGACCCACGCCGGCAACTCGCCGCCCTTGCCGTGGCCGGGTGCATCGGTCCACACAAGCGTCGCCTTCAGCGGCCGGCGCGCCCGGATGGGCTCGATCCGCAGCGACCTGGACTGGCCGCTGTCGGTGAACACGACGCTCTGGTCGAGACGGACGGCACCCTTGCGCCACGACTTGATCGTGCGCCCGAGGCTGAAGCGCCCCCAGCCCTGCTGGTTGTTGGGGATCGTAGTGAGCGGCTCGCCGTCGGCATCGACCCCGTCGCGCCTCGAGAGGTCGATGGCGCCGTTCACGAACGCGGCCTTGACCAGCGCCGGCGACGGTGTGCCGCCGAGGTTCTTGCGGAACCACTCGACGAAGACCGCGTAGCCACCGCTGACGTGGGGGGAAGCCATCGAGGTTCCGGTGCACGGCGCGTGCAACGGCGAAGGAGGCGTCTCCTGCGTCGAGCCGGGCAGGCCGCACAGCACGCCGTTGGTCGCGCGCGTCGACATCACGTTCTGTCCGGGCGTTGTCCGGCAGCATCCTGCCGTCGAGGGCCGGTCCGTGCGCGGTGCAGGTGCAGAGGTCGTCGAATCCCGGCGCGCCGGTGATACGCGGCCGGTTGCCGCTGCCACCGACACGAACGAGGTTCTTGCCCTCGTCTGGTGTCCCCTGCGTCGACTCGCCTCCCGAGCCGTTCATGATCGACAGCACGAAGGCCATCGGCTGGTCGCCGCGCTTATCGGAGTTGATGTCGCGCGGGATCGTGTCGAACTCGCGTGTGTCCTCGTCGTAGCCCTTGGGATCTCCTGATGGTCCCCACGAGTTGGCGGAGACGATCGCGCCCTCGTCGTGGGCGTCGCGGTACACGGCTCTGTAGCCGTCGGCGAAGGGATCGTCGGACTGCAAGCTGATCGCGTTCTGGACCACGAGCTTGGCGCCCGGCGCCATGCCCTGCCCATAGCTGAAGCCGTCGGCGTCACCGAGGCCGGTCGAACCCGTGCCGACGATGATTCCGGCGGTGTGCGTGCCGTGCCCGATGACATCGTCGGTGTTGTTGACCGAGCACAGGCCGCCGTCGAGGGGGCTGTAGTCGATGCAGGCGGCGACGCGATCGGCGAGCTCTGGATGGTTGAAGTCCACACCGCCGTCGACGTGCGAGATGATCACGCCCTTTCCGTCGGCCTTGATCCGCTCGAGCCAGCGCGCGTAGCCGGGACGGGGGTTGCCCTTCTTGTCGACGTTGCCGGCAACCAGCTGATCCGACAGCTCGTCACGAAGCTCAGGGCGGAGCGTGCCGTCGGCGATCGAGTAGACCTGAGGAAGCTGTGCCAGCTCTTGAGCTAAATCCTGGTTCCCCGGCACCTCGAGCACGAGTCCGTCGATGGCCGTGAAGCGACGAGGCCGGGAGTTGAGGATCTCGGCGCCGGAAAGGCGGTCGCCCACGATGGTCACCCGCAGGAGGTTGGTGTCGGAGCCGACGTCGCCGGAGACTCGGGTCTCTTCTGGCATGACCCCGGCCCACCGCACGCCGTCGACGTCGCGCAGTGCCTCGGTCTGCTCGGCGTCGGCCCACACCATGTAGGAGACGGGAGCGAGCGGCTGGACGAGGTCGGCCCCCGTCGCTGCGATGCGCTCCACGATGCCCGGGTCGCCGTAGCTCTCGAACTGCACGAGCACGAGATCGTGCCCGGCGGGGTCGGTCGCCTCGAGGTCGCGGGCCGGGTCGACTGTCCCCGACGCGAACGGGATGGCGTAGAGGGCGCTCGATGACGGACCCTGCTCACCCGTCGCGGGACCTGGGAACTGCCACAGGCCGAGCACCAGCGAAGCGGCGAGGATGGCTTTCAGCGTGCGCATGCAGAACCTTTCCTTGATCTGGAGTCCTGCAGGCGTACTTCGCCACCGCCGAGCCGGTACCTGCGGGGGCCGATGTACCTGGTGGGCGCGGAGCACCCACACAAGGCCGACGCCCAGAGGCTCCTCGACGATCTCATCGCTCGCGAGGAGCGCCTGGTCACCGACGTTGAGGTGCTGCAAGAGATCCTGCACCGCTACACCGCGATCGGCCGGCCTGACGCCATCCAGCCGGCGTTCGACGCGGTTCTGGAGGTCGTCGATGAGTCCTTCCTATTGGCGTCGGAGAGGTCGAGGGAGCGAAGCGAGCCTTGTTTGGTGGATACAGCCTGTCGGCACGAGACGCGCTCCATGTGGCCGTGATGCGGGCGCACGAGATCCGCCGGATCCTAAGCTTTGACTCCCATTTCGATCGATTCCCGGGGATAGAGCGACTCGCGTAGCCGTCACCGACGCGGACCGGGTTCCTACAGATCAGATCAGAGTTGTACGCGCCGTTCGCCGCAAGCGGCGCGTGCTGGTCAGAGCGGGTCGGTAGCCCGGCTCAGGGACGGTCGCGCAAGGCCGCGGTCGCCGCCGCCGTGCGCGTGTGGACGCCGAGCTTGGCGTAGGTGCGCTCGAGGTGCTTCTTCACGGTGGACGGGAGCACGTCGAGGCGAATTGCGATCTCCTTGTTGGTGCGGCCTTCCGCGACGAGCGCGAGTACTTCGCCCTCCCGCAGGGTCAGTCCCCTCGACGACAGCGCAGTCGGAGCGAGCCGTTCGCGGCGAGCCCGCAGCGCCACCACCGAAGGCGCCAGCAGCCGCGCCTCGACGGTGAGACCGTCGCCCGCGGCCACCAGCGGCTCGGCCGGCAGCGGCGCTCGGGCTCGCATGCGGCTCAGCCACTCCTTCAGCCGCTCGGGGAGCCGTCCGCCCGCGCCGTCCCCGAAGGCGCCCAGCAGGTCGCGATCCCGCGGCGTGAGCCCCAGCGGTTCGCCCAGCGCCCCCACGATCACCACCGCCTCGGCCGGGTGGTGGTCCGACCGCGCCAGCGCAGCCAGCGCGCTTCTCGCCTGGGCGTTGCGGTAGGCGTTGACGAGATGGGGGCGCAGCAGGTTCAACATCGCCCGGTCGCGCTCGGAGAAGTCTCGCCCGCAGCGGTTGAGCACGACGCCGACCAGCAGCGGGGCCGGAGCCGGCAGGGTCGCCACCATCTGTCGCTCGACCCCGAACGGCCTAAAGAGACCGTCCCACAGCGCGGTCGCGTGCAACTCGCGCTGGGTGACGAAGTCGGACCACTTATGGGCGCTGCCATCCTTCGTCCGCTCCGTGTAGACGACCAGCGGGTTGTCGTGCATGTGGCGCTCGAGAAGCGCGGTGGCTCCCGGCAGGGTCGCCTCTACGTCGGTATCGCTCACGAAGAAGGCGCGTCTCGTCGCGGGATCGACCTCGTTGTAGGCGACGATGTCGGTCGCGATCGCGCCCCCGAGCCCCGTAACCAGCGCGTCGGCGAACGCGTCGAGGTCGGCGGCGCCGCCGATTCGCTCCAGGAAGTCGAGTGCGGCGCGCAGATCCTTGTACTGCAGGCGCTCCATTCCGCCTCCAACCGCACCGTCAACATACGCCAAATGGCGAATTGTTACGAGGAGCTCGCTGTGCTTGGATTGATTGCAGGAGCGGGCATCGGTCTGCGGTGCGCGAGCCGGCGAGAGGGCCCATCCGCACTGCGCCGCCCGCTCGAACCTGGGTCACGGTAGGTCGAAGTCGGAGGTTGGGACATCCGGGCCATCGCTGTGCGAGTTGCGCTCGTGACCACCCTGGTGGCCGCGCTGGGCGCGCTCGGCAGCCAGGCGCTCCCGGCCGGCGCGGCCTCGGTGCCGCCGGAGGGCAACATCGTCGCCCAGCTCTCCGAGCCACTCACCATCTACCTCGCCGCGGTCAGCGACCCCGACGGTGATGAGCTCAGCTTCGACTGGTCCGACACGGTCGTCTCCTGCGGCACCTTCACGCCGAATCCC
>JBOGWX010000100.1:0-11935 GCA_050694055.1 Actinomycetota bacterium | reverse complement strand
AACGTGCTTGTTGCCTTGGTCGTCGACGCCGAGCGCGGTCACCATGGTGTGGTCGGCGATCTCGATGCCGTCGGCCATGAGCGCCACGATGTTGAGCTCGGAGAGGTCCTTTCCCATCAGCTCCTGGAACGCGACCTTGGTGCGGGCGACGAAGCGGCGGGACACCGATGATCTCTTGGTGCCGCTTGCCTCGAGGTCGTCGCCGACCGGCTCGAGCCCGGCCGGGTAATGGCGCGTCGAGAGCCCCGCAAGCATGCGCTCGAGCGCCATGTCAGACAGCAGCTCATCGCCCTGAAACGCGGTCCACGTCGGGAGCTGCACCTCCTCGCCGGCAACCGAGCGGACGCGCGGCTTGTCGACAGCGACCCTGCGTCCGCCGAGGGTGACCGAGGAGCGTTCAGCGGTGTGCCGATAGGCGACCCGGTCCGGGTCGTGCTTGCCCTTGTCCCCGACGATCGCGGTGACGTCCTCTTCCAGCACGGTCTTGAAGACGTCGAGCCCGACTGCGACTGCGAACGCCAGCAGCCCCTGCTTGGTCTTGCCGGCCAGCTCCGCGAGCGAGACCTCGACCTGCTCGGGGAGCTCGATCTTTGACTGCCCGGGCTTCCTCCCGAGCGGAATGCGAGTTACCTTCGCCATGGCGGTTCCTCCTTTTCTCAGCCTGACCACTACCACGGCGTGGCAGGGATCAGGCGGAGGGCCGCCACTTCAAATTCACCGGATCGGGGGACAACCTCAGTCCGACCTCGACTTGGCTTCCATTTGGAAGGTTCCGCCTTCCCCCAGCCGCTTCAGAATGTTCAACATCCCTAGAAAAGATGTTATACATCTTTATTGGGATGTTATACATTCCTCACATGACCTTCAACGCGCACGAAGAGAATGACCTCCTGGAGGCTCTCGGCGAACAGCTGGGTGCCCTAGATGCGCTCCTCGAGATCGTAGTGATAGGCGGGGCTGCACTGCTGGCGCTCGGCCTGGTGAACAGGACGACCAGCGACATCGATGTCCTGGCTCTGCGCTCAAGTGAGGGCCTGAAACCGGCCGATCCCTTTCCGCCGGTTCTGGCGGAAGCGAGGGATCGGGTCGCCCGAGACTTCGAGCTGGAGTCCGACTGGCTGAACCCCGGTCCTGCCGATCTCTTGCGATTTGGCCTCCCCGACGACTTGATGGAGCGAGTCGAGAGTCGTAGCTTCGGTGCGGCGCTCACGGTGCACTTTGTTGGTCGATTCGATCAGATCCACTTCAAGCTCTACGCGCTTGTCGACCAAGGGGCCGGGCGACACGAGGACGACCTTCGCGCACTGCGTCCCACGGAGCAGGAATTGCTCGCTGCCGCCCGATGGGCACGCACCCATGATCCGTCCGAGGCCTTCCGCCGCGAGCTGCTTGAGGCACTGGGGCACTTGGGGGTGGAGGATGCAGACCTCGGAACTTAGAGACGAGCTCCGCAGCAATCTGGTCGCATTCTCGTGGGACCAATGGACGCAGAAGGGGGTTTCTGGCTGGAGTGATCGCAAAGATCTGCGGGCTGCGGATCCTGAAGCCCTTCTGGTCTTCTCCCTCGTGGTGTCGCGCCACGAGCCTCGCCTATTCGACGAGATCCTCGACTGGGTGACGCTCAACCTCCGACTTGTAAGCATCCAGCGACTGCACAACCTAGCCCGCCTTCATGATGACGTTGTGCGGCGGCTCGTCGACGCGGTGCTGGCCTGGTCATCCAGGCACTCCACGGAACTGACGCGTCGCGCGCCCGTGGCTCCAAGCGTCCCTCCTGAACCTCAAACTCTGTTCCGGATCGATGGTCGGGAAGCGAGGGTCAGCAAGGCCGATCCGATCTTTGCCGACTACGGCTTCCGACGACCCGACACCGGGCCAAGCGGCAAATCGCGTGTACCGGACCTTTCCACGCCGATCAACATAGGCTTTCGGCTGAGAGAGATGTTTGGTGTCGGTAGCAGAGCCGAGGTGATTCGCATCCTCTTGACCTCGCCAGGCGACCGACTTCTAAGTGAGATCGCTGAGGCCGCGGCGTACGCTCCCCGCAACGTGCGTGAGACGCTTCATTCGCTGGTCGAGGCCGGGATGACACAAGCCTCACAGAGGGCTAAGAGTCGCAGTTATCGGCTGGACCGGGTCAGGTGGAGCGGGTTCCTTGGCATTGCCGAGCAGGACCTGCCGGTCTATGTCCCCTGGGTGCAGCTGCTGCGAGCTCTAACGAAGATCCACTTGTGGCTAGAGGAAGATGGAGCCGCGCAGCGGTCGGCCTACATGCAAGCCAGTGACGCGCGTCGCCTGATGAATGAAATCAAGCCCGACCTTCTCGCGGCCGACGTTTCTTTGCAGGATGGTCGCGCGCTCCATGGCGCCGACTACTGGCCGGCGTTCGTGGAGGATGTGCAGGAGGTTCTTAGGAGGCTAGAAGGCAAGCCGGTGTCGTGGCAGCGATAGGCATCCATGGGTGGCGCTCATGCGGGGGGCTCAGTGCTAGTTCCTGCCACGCCAGTTCGTCGCTCAGGTCCAGCTCCAGCTTCGGGTGCCCGGCTAGGTCGTCGGCCACATCAATGGCTTCGGCCAAACGCTCGGGTGTATGCACAGCGCCGAGGCCGGAGTCATGCGTCGGCTCGCCGCCCGCGGGAGTCTCCGCGAAGGGGTTGTGCCACTCGGTCAAGCGTCCCAGGAGGTCGTAGTCGAAGCTGGCGTTCCCGCCGGTGTCGGTCATGTCGCCCGCCGGGCAAGACATCGATCGATTCTTGTGTCTTGAGCCCGCCGAGGTCGTAGGCGATTCCGCTGTGCGCGCGCAGCGGCAGCCCGAGCGACAACTCCGCGGCCGCGGACTCGAACCTCGCCGCCTCGGGGCGCTGGTAGTCGAGATCGATCGCGTTCGCGCTCGTCGACGCCTCGCGGGTGCAGGGAGTCGCGCGCCCCGTCCGGGTCATACCTTCCCCGTTCATTGTGTGGAACGCCTTTATCAAGCCTGTTCGCCATCCCACGGTCCGGTCTCGGCTCTGGTGCTGAGGCATCGCCTTCGTCATGGACCATAGAAAACTATGCAGACGAAGCTGCCGAACAGCGCAGAACCAAGAATAGGAATTCCCGCACCGGCTCGGTGACGCTCAGACACACTAATTACCGTCGCTACGACATAGAGCACAACAGTCGTTCCAAGCACTCCAACGAAATAGAATCGCGTGCTCGGATTCAAATAGTACAACGCGATGCGCAAGGCGAAGCGTATCGCTAGGACAAAGTAGAGCAGAGACGAGAGTCCAATCGCCAAGAACAAGGGATTGCGATACCAAGGACGCCGATTAGCTTGCATCAACATCGCCTGTATTCTTCGAGGCCAGCGTAGACTTTCTCACAAACGATCGCGGCTGCCATATGGGACCAAGTGAGCTTGGCAACACCCTCGGTCACCGGAGCTGGCGCTGATCCTTCGACCCCCCGGCCTCGCGCCGAAGGCGGTGACTTGCAAATTCAACCGCGACTCGCCATCCTCGTATCTTGAGGCGATGAAGAACTCACCAGTTCCGCTCGCCGCGATGTGGTCATCGGGAGCGAGGAACTGGTCGCCCACATCGGTCACCTGAACGGACCAGGGCGTAATGTTCACACCACGGAGATAGAGAATGTTGCCCTCTGAAATCGAGCGAGCCCGCGTGATCGCGCATCCCTCTCGTTCGACCGAGAACGGGAAGTAATCGTTGGACCGGCTCACTATCTGATTCAGTAGCATTCGCCGCGTCAGCGACGCTCCAGGGTCCGAGCGGGTATGTATGAGTATAAACGTGCTCGAGGTTCCGAGCGGATGGGTCGATCCTCTGGACACGTTCTTGGCGTCGTCGCTCCTGTTGTTGTTCCTTTGTCCCACCGTGCATACGGTTGCAGTCCCTGGGGCTCCGGGACAGGGCTCGTGGCCGTTGTCATCCAGCGCCACCGAGTTGGCGGCAGCAAAGAGGTAGCGGTTGCCGGTCGAAGGATCGGTGGCGAGCGAGAGGTCAGGTCCCGCGTCGATGAAGACGTCGGTGGTGGTGAAGCGCTGGATGGTCGGGTCATACTGACGGGGACCCACGAGGATGTTGCCGGTGACCGCGTCGGCCGACTCGCTCTGGTAGCCGAGCTCGGTCTCGGGATCTCTCACGCCGACCGCGATGCCTGCCCGGTCGAGAGCGGCACAGGTCAAGGTTGTTGACGCTTGCGTAATCGTTCTACTAAGAAACCCCCCACGGTCACAAGAACCAGCGTCACAACGAAGATCGGAAGATTCCGGATGCTTGAGGCGATAACAATCAAAGCCGCTGAAACAACATACAGAACGACAGAGGGCAAAGAGGGGAGGCTTCGTGAATCAACTCCATCTTGCCCCCTCGGGCCCTTCGACCCATCTTCTGATCCATCGGACGATTCCGACGCGGCCCGATCACTCGGATCTCCTTTAGCGTAGTCATCTGTCTCACTTAGCCAATGCCACCATGCGAACAGTGCAATCGCGGTTCCAGTTATGACCGAAAGCGCCCACCCGACGCCCAGGTACGTTCTCACAGCCACAGTTGTCATGACGCCGCATGCGCCGCCAACCATTGCCGCTTGCACGCTATTACTGCGTGGTGGGAACATTTCGTCTTTCAATCATCTGTGCAGCGGAATATCCAATGCAACCAATAGGCGCCGCTCTTCGTACCGCTTCGCCAACTCGGTACCCAAGAGCAAGCCCCATTGGACCGAAGACCATTCCTGCGGTTGAAAAGGCGAGCGGAGCTGCTTGCGCGATTTCGAACGGTGGCAGGCACTAGTGCTCCCGCGCGTAAGTCACGTCGATGTCTTTCACGCTACCTGGAGGGGTCGGCCATCGTAGGTCCAGCGAAACGGCTTGGCGGAGCGGTTGTAGTCGTCGATGAAGGCGACGAGCTTTGCCGCAAGATCATCTGCGGAATCGAACTCGCCGTGCTTGAGCAGGCGCGCCGAGAGACGATCGAGAGAAACAACTCGACCTGGTTGAGCCAGCTCGCATGCGTCGGTGTCTTGTGCAGGAAGACATGGTGATGCTCGTCGAGGAACGCCTCCACGTCCTTGGTGGAGTGAGCCGAGAGGTTGTCCACGATGCAGTGGCCCAGAAGTCGGGGTCGTGGGAGGTCATCCAGCTGCGCACCTGCCACGGCTTGAGATCGAGGCCACGGCAGATGCGCCAGATCTGGCTGGCCGAGACGCCGACTTCGTCGGCGAGCGCTTGGGACACCGCGTCCATGGTCCAGCACGACGCGGGCTCGGGCGGGGTCTGGTCTCGCAGATCGTCCTGACGATCCTGAGACGGTCATCGTGGCCGTAGATGAGCGGGCGGCCCGGACGGGGACGGTCGTTGAGCCCATCAAGTCCCTCGGCCTCGTAGCGTTTGCGCCACATGCCTACGTAGCGCGTGTTGATGCCGACCACGTCGGCGATCGCGTTGTTGGACTTCCCGGCCGCGGCCATGAGCACGACGCGCGCCCGCGTCACGTCGCGCTGCGACGCGGTCTTCGAACGAGCACGTCGCTCCAACACAACGCGATCAGGATCGGTCACTTCAAGCGGGGGAAGACGCATGCACACTCCTCTCTCGGATGGACAGGAGCAGTAAATCACATGCCTGTAATTAACGCGAGGAAGCACTAGTTACCAAACGGGTGCTTTTGCCTTCGCCTTCCATCCGACAACCAGTCCGAGGCCTCAGTGCCCCCGTTGGTATCCCCACGCCCAGACCCCCCACCTTTCAGCGAAGGGGGCGATCGCAATCTCAAGTTGAAAATCGGGGTCTTCCGTGTTGTAAGCGCAAGCGAACTGTGAAACATCGGTGTGTTCAGGCTCACCTCGCACAGAGTTCACGAACGGTCTCACGCTCTCGACGAGGCTTGGGGGAACCTCCGGCAGCAGGTAGGTGAGCGTCTCCTTTCGGTTGCCTTCGAGAAGAGTTCGAAGGAAACGATCTGCTACCTCGCATGACTCCGAGGTGGGCGGTTGCTGAAAGTTAGCATCAAGCTCAGGTGCCACTATGCTCAGTGCCATCTCTAAGCCGTTCTGCGTGAAAAAGCGAAGCTGGCCCCAAGCATCGAGAAGGACCAGCGTGGACCCCATGACTCCCGGTGTATCAACGTCATAGAGGTCCTGATCATGGTCGAAGCTCTCAATCGACGAGAGTGTTGGGTCGACGAAGCCCGCGCTGACGGGAACGTTGTCGATGGTCACCGTTGTCGTCACTGTCATCCCCGAGTCAGGAGCCACTCCGGTTGTCGCTGCCGCCTTCATTCCCGGTAGGTCTGGAGTGTAGTCGGTGTTGATCCAGCCGCCGCCCGACCGTCTGAAACTCGCGAGGAAGATGTTAGATGAGCCCTGCTCCTGTGCCTCGGCTAACAGGATGGTCATGCCGTCGAACGTGATCACTTTGAAGATCCGCAGTTCTGGGGTGGAGGTGTCCGCGACTTTTGCGGCAGCCTCCTTTAGAGAGCGTGGAAGGGATTGCGATGTCCATCGCTTGGCTTCGATCCTGGCTGGTTGTTCCCCGACTGAGTGGGGCAGCAAAGATGCAGACGTGTCCTGCCTTTGCTCTTGACCTGGTTGACCGCAGCTCTGTAGGAGCATGAGTACAACCAGGATAAGGAGCACCACTGCCATGCGTTCGGGCTTCGGTTTCTGAATCCCTCTCATTGTCTAATCCAATGACAATCCGTAGGTGGATGTTCCTAGAGCATCGTTGATGATCTGAGCTGGCAGAATCCCTCGACCACCGCCTCGAGCACTCGTCGCCCCTAGTCTGAAGACGATCTCTTCCGGCCTGCCGATGTCTGGCCCGGTGTAGCCACTGAAGAAGGCCGCGCCAGAGTTGGCTGCGCGAATGGTGGTCGAGGTCGGCCAGTGAATAGGGACTTGGCGTAGGTGGGTCTGCCCCTTTGACCCCCGGAGCGAGGCGGTGAATCCAAACTTCGCCCCCCCTTCATACGGGACGAAGACGTTGGAGTAGTAGATGCGAGCCTCATAGCGGTAGAAGGCATCGATAGGTCCGGCTCCACCGGTGTGCGTTGGAATGAACTCTGCGTGAGCCGATGTGATTCTTACGCTAACGGGAGTGGATGCCACAGTTCTCAGGTCGGTGCGACTTCCCGACAGCGTCAGACTTCTGATTTGCTCCAACAGAGCGTGAACGCTCGCGGCAGCCTGATGGTCAGCAGCTAGGGCAGCTGCGTAGTTGGCCGAGACGGAACGTGTTGCCCGCTCACGCCGTTGCTCCTTGGTCCCGCTGTACATCCGGTTGCAGTCGGTGCCCCCGGGGCACGGCTCGTGACCGTCGTCGTCCAGCGCCACCGGATTGGCGGCCGCAAACAGGTAGCGGTTGCCGGTCAAGGGATCGGTGGCGAGCGAGAGGTCACTCCCCGCGTCGATGAAGACATCTGCCGTGGTGAAACGCTGCGTGGTCGGGTCATATTGACGGGGACCCACGAGGATGTTGCCGGTGACCGCGTCGGCGGACTCTGACTGGTAGCCGAGCTCGGTCTCGGGATCCCGCTCGCCGACTGCGATGCCGCTGCCGGCCGCGTTGGTGGCGCCGTAGGGGTCGTAGGCGGAGTGCGACCTCACGGTGCGTCAGACAGCCTGGTCGCGACGCTGCCCTCGGCGTCTCTCAGCAGCCAGGTCCAGGTGCCGTCTTTGACCTCGGCGAGCGGGCGTCCTGCGGTGTCGCTGCAGTACAGGGTCTTGGTGGTGCCTGTGGCGCCGGTCTCCTCGGCGACGCGGCCGGTGGCTGCGAAGTAGAAGAACAGCTTGGTTCTGGCCTCGGAGGTGCGGGCCACGAGGCGGTCGTCGGCGTCGTAGACGAACTCGACTCTGGGTTTGCCGCCCGCCGGGGAGTAGCTCATCGACGCGCTGTGGCCCTGGGCGTCGTGGCCGGTAGTAAGCGTCTCGCTGAGCGAGGGCCCACCCGTCGGGGTGAGCGTGCTGGTGCGCTGCTTCTCCTCGCCCATGACCGAGTAGTGGTCGACCGTGATGGTGGCGACGCCGTCGTCGAGCACGGCGCGGCGCTCGCTGAGGCGTCCCTGGTCGTAGGACTGGGTGATGGTGGCGTCCTCGGCCCCGCCGGTGACCTCCTCGCGGGTGATGTTGCCGGCGTCGTCGAGGCTGTAGTCATGGGTCGGCTCGCCGCCCACGGGAGTCTCCGCGAAGGGGTTGTGCCACTCGGTCAAGCGTCCCAGGAGGTCGTAGTCGAAGCTCGCGTTCCCGCCGGTGTCGGTCATGTCGCCCGCCGGGAGCACGTCGATCGACTCTTGGGTCTTGAGCCCGCCGAGGTCGTAGGTGATCTCGCTGTGCGCGCGCAGCGGCAGCCCGAGCGAGTCGCTCCAACGCAGCGAGGACAGCGAGCCGTCGGAGTGATAGGCGAGCGCGCCGCTGGCGACGTCGTCTCCGAGACGGGTCTCGGTGAGGTTGCCGGCGGGCGCGTAGTCGAAGCTCGAGCTCCGGTTGCGCCAGTCGGTCACGCCCTGCAGCAGACCGCCTTGGGAGTGGCTGTAGTCGGTGACGGTCTCGTCGGGGGTGCCGGCGTCCCAGGCCGAGCGCTCCAGCAACCCGTCGCGCCGGTAGGCGAGCTCCTGGCGGCGGGTGGTGTCGTCGGAGCCGCCGTCGCCTTGGTCCGCGGTGGTCGGGTCGTCGACCGTCTGGGTCAGCGCGGTGACGAGGTCGCGGTGGCCGTAGTTGAGCTCTTTGGACGCCACCGGCGGCGCCCCCCCGCAGCTCCCGACGCCGGTGCCCCTTACGGTGCGGCTGAAGAGCAGATTGCCGTTGGCGTCGTAGCCGTCGGCCGCGGGGCTGCCGGCCGGGAAGTTGCACAGCGCCAGATAGGAGTCGCCCTCGACCGCGAGGCGCGACTGCAGGGTGTCATCGGGGTTGTAGGCTGCGGTGATAACGCGCAGCTCGGTGTCCACGCCTGACTCTCTTTTGATCTCGGTGCGCCGGGTCTGCAGACCTTCGTCGCTGTAGTCAAAGCGGGTGACGTGGCGGTCGTCGAAGGGATCGGTCTGCTCCACCAGGCGGTTCAAGAGGTCGTGGTCGTAGCTGGTGGTGAGCGATCCTTTGGTGGCGTTCGGCTGGGTCAGGCGCTCGAGGTTGCCGGCGAGGTCGTAGTCGTAGCTGTGGCTCAGCCACCGTTCACCGCTCGACTCGGCGGGATCGTCCAGGAGCTGGCGACGCAGGCGGAGCTGGCCGAAGCTGTCGTAGACATGCTCCTGGCGCTGGGTCCGTCCCCCGACGCTGCGCGGGCCGCGCACCTCGATGGTCTCGCCGTGGGCGCTGAACGACAGCATCGTGACCCGGCTTTGCTGGCTCTGGCCGTCGGTCGACGAGGTCGAGGCGTAGCGGAACACCGCGCCCGCGGGCGTGTAGCTGCGCGTCTCGACCGGGCGCACCCCCGAGGAGTTGGACGGCAACGTCGTCTGCTCGAGCCTGCCGGCGAAGTCGTAGAGGTAGTCGGTCACCGCCCGCTCGCCGCTGCCGGCGTCCTCCGTGAGGGACCTGAGGAGCTGGTTGGGGTGGTAGGCGTAGTCGGTCGCCCGGTGACCCGAGTCGGTCGTGACCCGCTCGAGCGCGAGCGTCCCGTCGCCGAAGTACTCCATGGTCGTCTCCGCCCGAAGCGCCTCGGTCTCCGTCGGGCTCGTGACCCTCGTCGCGCGGTCCATGGCGTCGTAGTCGTAGCGGGTCTCGAAGCTGCCAGAGCCGAGCGGGGTGTTGCCGTGTCCCTTGGGGGCGCGCTCGACCGTGAGGTTGTCGTTGGCGTCGTAGGCGTAGGTCGTGGTGTCTCCTGCGCCGTCGCTAGCCGAGATGAGATTGTCGCGCTCATCATGGTCCATCGTCCGGATGTTGCCGTCGCGGTTCTGGATCTCGGTGGTCTGCCCGTAGGGGGTGTAGTCGAAGTTCGAGGCCTTGGCGCGCGCGTCGGTCACCACTCTCATCTGCCCGGAGCGGTGCGCGCCTCCGTAGGTCCCGAGCTGATCTCCGAAGCTGGTGACGTCTGAGACGTCGGTGCGCGGTCCGTCGATCGACTTGAGCAGACCCGGTTCGTAGTAAGTCATGCGCGTGATGCGGTCGGCGGCACCGGTCTCGGTGGCCCGCTCGGTGATGGTCTCGAGGTTGCCGTCCGGATCGTAGCCGAACTCGCGCCGCCGCTGCTTGTCGGCCGCCCCGGTGGCGTCGTGGGTCACCCGTGAGCTCGGCGACGGCCGAGTCATAGGTGCTCGCCTGAGGGCGCTGATAGTCGAGCGCGATGACGACCTCCCTCGTGGGGGCGTCGGAGTGCAGCGTGTCGCGCGCCTCGTTGCGCGGCGGTAGGGTGACCTCGTCGACCAGGCCCAAGTCGATGTAGTCGAAGCGGGTGGTGTTCCCCGCGCCGTTGGTCTTGGAGCGCAGCCGGTTCTCGCTCCAGACGTAGGTATCGATCACCCGCTCGACGGAGCCTCCCTCCTGGATGGTGCCGGGATCCTCGATGCGCTCGATGTTGTGTCCCGCGATGCGCGCATCGGTCTCCGAGGCGCGCTTGCGCCCCGAGACCTCGTAGCGGGTCACCGCGGCGCGCGGCGTCGTGAAGGTGGTCTCCCTGCACTCGGCCTCCGAGGCGACCGCCGAGTAGTCGAGGCTCCAGTCGTGGAGTGCCCGGTCGGTTATGCGCTGGAGCACCGGACGCTCCCCGGTGCTGTCGTAGTGAAAGGTCGTGGCCGCGCCGCGCCCGTCGGTGAGCGTGCGCAGCGGCTTGTAGGGGGCGAGGAGGTCGTCCTCGTGGTAGTAGCTGTAGCGGGTGGTCACCCGGTCGGCCGCCTCGGCCGAATGGGTGTTGGCGGCGACCTCGGTAAGGCGGCCGTCGGGGGTGACGGTGAAGTCGAAGGTGCGCTCATCGGTGCAGCCGCCGCACGGCAGGGTCGTGATGCGGGTCAGGTTGCGCGTCGGGCTGTCGTAGTCGAGGTGCGCGATCTCCTCGTTGGCCCGGGAGTGGGAGATCGATTCCAGACGGATGTCGATGAGAGGCTGCAGCGCATCGTCGGCCAGCGCCTCGGTGATGTCGGTGTAGTCGAAGGTAAGGGTGTTGTCCTTACGGTCGAAGATGCGCGTAACGTGCCAGGTGTTGGTGAGGTCGGTGATCGCGGAGCTAAAGGCCACCTGCTCGATCGCGTAGACGACGCCGTCGGGACGGATGAGCCAGTACTCGGCGCCGAGCGGATCGTTGATCGAGGCCTCGATCTCCTTGACCCTGAGGTTCACGCCCGGGGGAGACTCCCACGCCGTGCCGAGGGCTCCGGGGCGCACGAAACGGTGCACGGTACCGTCGCCGTCGGTGAGCTCGAGCACCGCGCCGATAGCCGAGCCTGCGGTGACCGCGGCGTCGCGCGTGGCGGTGACATGGATCGGAGCGTTGAGATCGAGGCTCGGCGCACCGAGGTCGGCCCCGGTGTCTGCGTCCTGCAGCGACAGGCTCCAGCCGCGCCCTACGCCCGAGGTGTGGAACAGCGAGTCGCTGCGCTGCGCGTTGTAGGTGTGGGAGATGACGGTGTTGAGCCCGACGCTGGGGACCGTGATGTCGTGGTGCTTGACCGCCAGGTTGCCGGTGTAAAGGTGGGCGTGGCCCTCGGCGGTGCCGAGGTCGAGGCTCTCGTAGGGGTAGAACTGCTCGAGCCCATTGGTGTCTGACTGCGCCACCAAGAGGTCGTCGGGCAGCGTCGGGTTCAGCTCCAGCGCGCCGCCCACGGTGGTGTAGCTGCGGCGCGGGTTGGGAACCCAGGCTGACGGACCGGCGCCGTCGTGGCTGCGCGCCTCCCAGAAATAGGTGCGTCCCGACTTGAGCGCGCCCGCGGGCGGCCGCCAACTCGAGGTGCCCCCGGGGTCGACGGTATCTCCGTTTCCGGAGGCGACCAGCTCTCCGAGGCGGAAG
>JBOGWX010000099.1:0-4108 GCA_050694055.1 Actinomycetota bacterium | reverse complement strand
CTCTTGGTCGTGACGGCTCGAGCGGCCGAAAGTCTTCGCGCCACCGGTCGACGGCGTTTGACCCGCAGTCGGGTGTGGCTACGGTGGTCGTCGGCCTCAACCCGTAAGGAAGGGGTTTTCATGTACCTTCGTTGGCCGGGTCTGAGGACCCGTCGTCCCTGCGGCGGACTGGTCCGCTGGGCGCTGCTGCTCGCAATGGCTGGATCGGCTCTTCTTTGGTCAGAGTTGCCGGCTGCGGCCGCGACGCAGACGAAGGTCAAAGCTGATACCCGCTTCCGCGAGGGCTTCGGTCTGCGCAGTGACCCCGAATTTGTGCGGGCGCTGCGCTTGGGTGATGTCGACTCCGTACGTGCCTACGGGACTCTCCTTACGTCTAAGGAGCGTTCCTCGCTGAGCGTACGGTTTCACGAGCTCGCAGAGATGCGGCCCGTAGCCCGCGCCTATGCGCGGCGCGAGCTCGGTGCGAACCTTGGTGGGATGTTCATCGACCAGGAAGCGGGTGGATTGTTCTACGTCGCTGTGACCTCAGATCGTGCGCTGCATCTCGGTCGACTGAGGAAGGTGGTCCCCACTCCTGAGCGCCTGCGCGTTGTCCTGGTTCGCCATTCTCTCCGCGAGCTCAAGAGAGTCCATCGCGCAATCTTGCGTGATGTGGAGAGACTCAGACGGCGGGGCGTGATCGTCTACTCGGTTTCGACGAGCGAGCGACGGAATTTGCTAGAGGTTGCAGTTAAGACGCTGACCCCGACGGTTGACAAGCTGCTGAGGGAGCGGTACGGCTCAGATCGCGTCTTCCTCGTGGAGCGTTCCGCACCATTCCCTGAGTCTAGAACAAATGATCCGATGCCTCTCAAGGCGGGACTCGAAATCAGGAAGCCACCTTATCCAAGCTCTCCCTATGACGTATGCACGGCCGCGTTCACTGCGTACAAATATGAGAGCTCTACGCAGTATTATCAGCTTACCGCGGGCCATTGCGGTCCAGAGGGAACCACGTGGTGGCATCACGATATCTCGCTGGGTATCGTAAACGACAACACATACTCGGATGGACGTCTGACGGCAAACTCGGAATCTGCCTCGTTTCCGCTTTCGCCTGAGCGGCGGAGTAATCAGCTCTATCTAGAATCGGACTTCGCCTCGCGGATCACGCGCGTGCAAACCGCAAATGCAGACGTCGAGGGAGAGGCCGTTTGTAAGTCTGGCAGAACAACCCTCGTGTCCTGCGGGCAGATCCTTAGCCGTGATTACTCAATGCCGACGCCGAGTGGTGCCACTCAGATTTACAACCTTCGCACAGCGGATTATTACTCAGAAGGCGGCGACAGTGGTGCGCCCGTTTATCTCGAGGTTGTGGCAGGAAGCTCCGAGTATGAGGCGAAGGGCATACACTTCGGCAGGACGTGCGATACGTGCAGCACAAGGGTCTATAGCCACGTATCGAATGTCCTGACCGACTTGGGCCTCGACGGAATCTACACCACCGAAGCGCATGAAGTCCTCCTCGATAGTCCAGCGCTCTACTACAGGCTCGGAGAGAAGAACCGAGCGCGGAACGCTACAGACTCGAGCGCCTTTGGCGTCTACAAGGACGTCGGGTACAGTGCGACAGGCCCGCTGGGCAGTGATCCTGCATCTGTCTTCCGTGGCACAGCGCATGACTCGGGCGTGGAAGTTGGTCCCTACGGTGCCTTGGACCTTTCGTCAAGCTTGACGGTCGAGGCGTGGGTGCATCCAACCGCGTATCAGATCGGAGCGGGCAACGGCATCATCTACAAGGGGCCGAGCGGTAATGCCCCAATCACTACTTCTACGGGGGAAACTACAATCTCACGCTCGAGCCGGACGGAACCGTCAGGTTCGCCTTCCAGTACCAGGACCCTGGCGATCCCGATGCACGTCCTTTCTACACCGTTACGACGCCGGCTACTCCTGAGGGGAAAGTGCCGCTTGGTGTGTGGACGCACGTTGCCGCCGTGTATGACGCGAGCGGAGCGACATGCGCGAATAAGATGGCGATCTACCTCAACGGGATGCAGCGCGCCTGCGGCCCCCACACTGGGCCCCGCCCAGCACCCGCCCTGGGTGAACGCAAAGCCTCTCTACATCGGCAAGCGGGCGGACACCAGTAATGCGGATGGCCTGATCGATGAGGTCGCGATCTACAACGCTCCCTTGTCGCCGACCCAGATCAGCGACCACTACGCCGCCCGCGTTACTCCTGCAGGCTACAAGGCTGCCGTGCTCCTCGATGCTCCAGTCGCCTACTACGAACTGAACGATGCGCCGCGCCTCAAGAACGAGGCGAACACCTCGGCGGAGGGCACGTACATCGCGTACAACAACTCGACCCTCGGTCATGCTGGCGCCGGTGGCACGTTCGGCGATGGAGACACCGCCGCAGCATTCAGCGGGAACGCCCGCGGAGAGGTCGACGGAAGCAACCTGTACGTCAACCAACCGGGCGACTTCACGGTCGAGGCGTGGGCGAAGCCCGCTGCTGTGTCCTCCGGAGCGCGAACGATCGTCTCCAAGGGTGCCGTGGGATCGCACGGCGGCAACTACTGGCTCTTCACGTACGGGAACGACTTCCACTTTTGGTACCGGACCAAGGTTGAGGGTTGTGCCAGCAGTTGCACGCTGGCCAACAACATCATCTCCTGGCCGAGCAGCAAGAACGCAGTCGTCGGGGAGTGGTACCACGTCGTGGCCGTCTTCCACAAATGCGACTTTCCAGCCACCCAGTGTTCAGCCAAGCTCTACGTCAACGGCGTGCTCGAAGACAGCAAGAGCACCAGGAACGCCAGCGGAGATTTCCTCGTTCCGGTGACGAACAGCTCACCCTTCCGAATCGGCCTTGCGGGCGCCTCGAGCGGTGTGTACTCGTTTGGGGGTGGCACCATCGACGAGGTCGCGGTATACGGGACCGTACTCACCGAGGCGCAGATCAACAGACACTACGCAGCCCGCCAGTAACCTGTCCCATCAAGCCATGAGTCGCTGTCGCCCCGCTATCGCTCGAGGGTTAGTCCTGCTGGGCACAGCGGCGATCGGCTTTGGTGCGGGCGGCTGCGGCGGTGAGTCCGCTTCCGGGACTATCGAGCAGAGGACCGCTTGGCGGCTTCTGGAGCAGTCGGAAAATGGTCGAATCTTGACCCTTGAGTACGACCTCGGAGATCCAGCGTGTGAGCAGTTCGACCGCGTGGAGCGAAGTGAGTCCTCGTCGGCAGTACGCTTGGCCGTTGTCCTGCGAGTCAACAACGAACGACCATGTGGCGACATCCTGCGCGTCAGGACGACGAAGGTTGTGCTTGCGGAGCCGCTGGGCGAACGGGAGCTTGTCGGTAGCGCGGAAGAAGGGGACTAACCGCCGCCGGCCTTCCGGCCGTGTGTCGATCGACCAGAAGTCGCTTCTCAATTGAGCGAGGAGGCCCTTCTAGGACGGGGACGAGCCCCCTGAAGCAGGTCAAGCGCTACATGCGAGCTGGCTAACTCCGAGCTCTCGGAGCAAGTGGCGAGCCCGCAGCGACGGTGCGCGTCTAGAGCTGGTCGGACTGCCCCGGTGCGCCGGGCCAGCTGGGTCTGAAGCGGAGGGGGCGCGAAGGCCGCCGGCCTGTTTGATGAGCCGGTCAACGCTCTCGAGAACCCGAAGCGAGGCCAGGAATCCTCCACTCGGAATGGCTCCGCACCGAGGAAGCCTTCCACCTCCGGTGGGGGGCGATCATCGCCCTCGTCATCGGCGAGGAGCAGGGCGAGTGCGCGGTCGCACGACGGCGCTGACCGATCCTGGCCCAGCCAGTCCGGGGAATCGGCAGAGGTCGTGGGGCGTTGCGAGAATAGGCAACAAAATGTCCAAAGTATGTCCACGAGCAAAGAGAGATCTGCTTGAAGCGCAAGCGGGTCGGATCCCTCGGCGGATCTGAATCCCGCACTTAGAGCCAGCACCCTCCAGATCGCACCATCACAGTCCAACCCTCGGCGTGCCCTGCGGAGGCAGAGGTCGCACGTTCGAATCGTGCCGGGCGCATCTCGGCCTGCCCCTTGCGGCGAGAGGAACGGCGGCCGGCCTCCCGAACCAGAGTGGCGTGCCGGACACGCCCGAGTACCT
>JBOGWX010000098.1:0-8620 GCA_050694055.1 Actinomycetota bacterium | reverse complement strand
ACGGACGGCGAACGGGCGGATTTCTTCGAGGCGGATGAGGATGGTTTCTCGGCGGTTGGGGTGTACGTGGAGCTGCCCAGGAACCAACGGACCGAGGTGTCGGTCGTATACGAGCTTCCGCCGGCCGACGGCTACGAGCTCGAGGTGCTGCCCCAGCCGCTGGTCGAGGACGCGCGCCTGACCGTCGAGCTCGCGGTGCCCTCCGCATGGACCGCGCGGGGCCCTGAGGACCTCGATCGGGCCGATGGCAAGGTCGTGTGGGAGGGACCTCTGGACCGCGCGCTCGAGTTCTCCGCAGGACCCAGCTCCAGTTCGGGTTTGTCCGCTTTGTGGGAGAGCCTAGGACGCTTCCTGAGAGAACCGGTCTTTTGAGTCCTTCAGAGCTGGGAAGAGAAGACCGACAGAGAACCCCAAGGGAGCGCGGGGCTCCAGACTGCGCGCTCGTCGCTTTGAGCGCTTTCTCAACTATGGTCGGGTCATGAAAAGAGGGACGAGATCGCAGTGCCACTAGAACCCCGCGCCGGTGGCGCCGAACAGGCGCCGACCCTCCGCGACTACCTCGAGGTGTTGCGGCGTCGAAAGTGGATCATCGCCTTCTTCACCTGCCTCGTCGTGGGCGCGGCGGCCGCCTACACCTTCACGAGGACTCCGATCTACGAGGCCGAGGCACAGGTGCTCGTCCAGCCGTTCTCGCTCGATGCGGACGCCGACGCCAACCCCGAGGACGTAAGCCTCGAGACGGAGGCGCTCATAGCGACCTCGCCGTCGGTGGCCGAGATCGCCGCCGAGGATGTCGAAGAGGAAGACTTTATCTCGCTGGGCAACAACCTCGAGGTCTCGGTGGCGGACGACGCCTCTGTGCTGATCTTCGACTACGCCCACCGCAATCCCAAAGAGGCCGCGCGCAGGGCCCAAGCGTTCGCCCAGGCGTACGTCGACAATCGCACCGAACAGGCTCAGGACCGTCTCGATACGGTGGCCTCGTCGATTCAGGATCAGATCGACGCACTACAGGGCCAGCTCGACGATGTCCAGTCCCAGATCGCCGCAGTCGAGGCGGAGGAGGCCGCGGCCATCGAGGCGGGCGAAGAGCCGGCCGATGGCGCCGACACCGGTGCGCTCGTCGACGAGGCCAACACGTTAAGCCAGCAGATCGCCTTCGAGCGCACCAAGCTCTTCTCGCTCGCCTCGCCCAGGACGCTCGAGGTCGGTCGCGTGCTCTTCAGGGCCGAGGTCCCGGGCACGCCTTCGAGCCCCACCCCCGTGACCAACCTCCTCGTCGCCCTGTTGGTGGGTCTGGCCGGAGGAGTCGGGCTTGCCTTCTTGAGTGAGCGACTCGACGAGAGGCTGTCGGGCCGGGCGGATCTCGAGAGTGCCTCGGGAGTGCCGGTGCTCACGCTGGTGCCGCATATCACGGGATGGAGGCAGGGAGAGGATCCCTACCTCGTGACCCACGAGGAACCCCACTCAGTTGCCTCGGAGGCATACAGGACGCTGCGCACGGCGATACTGTTCGCCTCATCTCAGAGCGAGATCAAGACCCTCATGATCGCCAGTGCGAACGAGCAAGAGGGCAAGACGGTAACCAGCGCCAACCTCGCAGTGGTGCTGGGCCAGACCGGCAAGAAGGTGGTGGTGGTGTCCGGCGATCTCAGAAAACCTCGTCTGCATGACTACTTCGGCGTCAGACCTCGAAAGGGCCTCACCAACGTGCTGGCGGGTGAAGCTGAGGTCGGCAGGGTCATGCGGCCGGTCGGGCCCTCGCCGGACAACGTGAAGCTGCTCAGCAGTGGACCGATCCCGGGCAATCCGGCGGAGCTGCTCGGGTCGGAGACGATGGTTAACCTCCTCGAGGAGTTGCGCGGCTCTGCGGACTTCGTTCTCGTCGACTCGGCGCCGGTGCTGGCGGTGGCGGACGCAATGATCGTGGCGCGTGCCTGCGACGCCGTCGTGCTGGTGGCGGACGCCTCCAAGACGAAACACGGCGCCGTGCGCCAAGCGCGCGTGCAGCTCGATCAGGTCGATGCCAGGGTCATCGGCTCGATCCTGAACAACTTCGACCCCTCGAAGACTCATGCCTACGAGTCCTACGCGTCCAGCTCCTACGCCTACAAGCTCGACGAACCCTCGCGTCGCCAGCTGGGGCGCCTGGCCGCGCGTCCCTGGAGCAAGCAGAAGGGCTGAGTTCGAGCATTGTCAGCGTTTCTCGGAGCTGCGATGAGGCGACGCGCCTACGTGCGCGCTCCGGCCCCTCGTTCCTACGACAGATGAGGTTGCCATGAGAGTCGTGCGTTACTACCCGAGGGCGCTGGTTGGGGACGGCGGCATGACGAGCGCGGTGCGCAATTGGTCGCAAGCGATGGGCCGCTGCGGCGCCGAAGCCGTCATCGCCTACGACGCCGGAGTTTCTCCTCCCGACGACGCCTTTGTCGAATGGGTCCAGGTTCGTCACGCGGGACGGCGGAGCCTCAAGTTTCCTTTGGGCCTCGATGAGGTGCTCGAGGACGCCGATCTTCTCGTGCTCCATTCGGGGTGGACGCTTCGGAACGTGCGCGCCGCGACCGCTGCCAGAAAGCTGGGTGTGCCCTACGTTCTCGAACCGCGCGGCGCCTACGATCCGCACATAGTGAACCGGAAGCGGTGGTTGAAGAAGCTCTGGTGGGCCGCGTGGGAGCGACGTCTCGTGCACGAAGCGAGGGCAATCCACGTCTTCTTCGAACCCGAGCGGGAGCATCTGACGGCGCTGGGCTACCGGGGTGAGGTCATCGTCGCGTCTAACGGAAGAAAGGCCCCCGAGGGGGACTCGTGGGACGGAGGCAGCGGGGGTTACGTCCTGTGGCTCGGCCGCTTCGATCCCGAACACAAGGGCCTCGATCTACTGCTGGAGGCCATGCGCCTCCTGCCGGCTTCCGACCGCCCGGAGCTACGGCTGCACGGGCCGGATTGGAGGGCGCGCAAGAAGACGGTGCGGCAGTGGATTCGGGACAAGGATCTCGACGCCTGGGTAACCGTCGGTGACGCGGTGCACGGCGATCAGAAACGAAACCTACTCACGCGGGCCGCAGGCTTCGTGTATCCGTCGCGCTGGGACGCTTGTCCAAACTCGGTGTTGGAGTCTGCGGCTCTGGGAGTACCGACTCTCGTGACTCCCTATCCGCTGGGCCGCTTCTTCAGCGACAAGGGCGGCGCCTTCTTGGCGGAGTCGGACGCCGAGGGCCTGGCCAAAGGACTGGTGACACTGCGCGATGGCGATGCCACCGGCGTGGGTCGGACCGGCGCGCAGGTGGTCAGAGATGAGCTCGGTTGGGACATAGTGGCGCGCCTGTGGCTCGACCAAGCCGAAAGCCTTCTGTGACCTCACCCACGCAGCGTGATCCCAACGCCATGTGGTTGCCGCTCTTGGCGCGCCTCACCGAGCGCTTTCCCGAGTGGGGTCTGTGGAAGAATGCCGACGCGGCTCTGACGGGTCAGGGCGACTTCGACTCGACCGCACCGGAGTCGGACTGGGACGACATAACTGCGGAGTTCTCCTCCTGGGCTACCGAACACCATCTCAACGCGGTGGCGGCTTGCCGTCACGTGCGCGGAGTGCTCTTCCTGGTCGCAGTCGATCGGCGCGACGCAACCCTGTTCGAACTGGACGTCAACGCACGCAAGTACTTTCGAGGTTGGACCGTTTTTCGTCCCGACGATCTCAAGCCCATGATGGAGATCGACGACCGAGGATTTCGCCGCGTCCGGCCGGGGGCCGAGGGTGTCACGCTTCTGACCCAGAACGGTTTGAAGTGGGGAGGACGGCGCGACGACGCCGAGCTCCGGCGCAAGCGGGTCGTTGAGTTTCTTGAATCCGATCCCGAGGGCGTCGCCGCCGCGGCGCGCCTCTTCGGTTCGGCGGAAGGCGCGCTGCTGCGCGCTGCGCAGGCCGTAACGAGCGGCAAGTGGGATCGTCGGGCGCTGCTCCGAGTCGAGGCGAGAGCGCTCCTGGGGGCGCTCGCCGATCCCCCCATCGTGCTGAGCCGGGTGCGAGCAAAGAGGGCGAAGAAGCGTTGCCGGTTGCTTCGGACCGTTTTCGTGGACGGCCGTACGATCCGAGGAGAGGTTTCGGATTGGATCGAGCAAGTAGAGCGCGAGGGCGAGATTGTGGCCCTTATGGAACGATAGCGCGCTCCATGTCGAGGGATCTGCCCGCGCTGTGGACGCCTCTGCTGCAAAGCCTCTGCGGCGCGTCCGCCGACCAGGGTGTGTGGAAGAACGTCGAGGCGGGCCTATCCGGCCGGGGCGACGTGGACTTCATGGCCCCTCGGTGCGAATGGGAGGGCGTGCGCATCCTCGTCCAGTCGTGGGCCGCGCAGGTGGGGCTTGGTCCGGTCATCGTGTGCCCGCACGTTCCAGATGCTGCGTTCTTCCTCGTGGTCGATCGATCCACAAAGGATTTCCTTCAACTGGACGTCAAGGATCGGGTGACATTTCGCGGCTCGACGGTCTTCCGCCCCCACGAGGTGGCCCGGCTCATGGCCATGGACCCGCGCGGCTTTCGTAGTCTGCGCGCGGGCGCCGAAGGGCTCGTCAAGTTGGTGGTGAGCGGTACCGCCCCCGGAGGACGACCCAAGCCGAGGACTCTACTGAAAGAGAACGTCCTCGAGCTGCTGGCGTCCGACTCCGAAGGCCTGCAGGAGACTGCCGGGTCCGTGTTCGGACGAGTGGAACCTGCCGCGCTCGCGGGGGCCGAAGCGGCGCTCGCCGGAGGCTGGAACCGCCGCGCCATGGCGACCGTCGAGCTCTTCTACGCGCTCAAGGGCGTGACCGAGCCCGCCACGATGGCGGGACGGCTGCGCGCCCGGCGCGCGAAGAGACAGTGCCTCGTCATGCGGACGAGCCTCGAGCGCGGCCGGCGGATCGGCCACGACGTCGACGGCTGGCTCGACGAGGTGGCGCGCACTCACCGAGTTGCCTACGAACCGGACGACCATGACTGAAGCAGAGCGCTCGCTCCGGGGGCCGGGGCGCGGAGCGGTGCTCTCGGTGGTGGGTCCCGACGGGGTCGGCAAGAGCACCCTGATCGACGATGTGGTCGCCCGAGTCCTCCATGGTCGCTCGCTCATGCGCATCCGCAAGGTGGGGCTCCTTCCGAGGCGCACGCTCCCCCAGGTGCCCGTGACCGAGCCACACAAAGACGCGCCTTATCCACTCCTCGTATCGCTGGCCAAGGTCGCCTATGTCTACGCCGACTACCTGCTGGGATGGTTCCTCAGGGTCCGGCCCTTCCTTCGTAAAGGTGGCTGGGTCATCCTCGAGCGGGGGTGGTGGGACATGGCCGTCGATCCCACGCGCTACCGCATGAAGCTGCCCTCCCGGCTGCTCTGGCACCTCGGGAGGCTGCTTCCGCATCCCGATCTGGTGCTGGTGCTCGAGGCGCCCGCCGAGATCGTGTTCGAGCGAAAGAGGGAACTGCCGCTCGAAGAGCTGCGCCGTCAGTCCCGGCTCTGGCGAGAGCGACTCCCGGCGTCACAGCCCCACGTCTTTTTGGACGCCTCTGTGCCGGCTCAAGAGGTGCTGGCTCGGGCCGAGAGCGAGGTGCGCCGGATAACGGACGCGCGCCCGGCGACTCGCTCGTCGAGCCCCGTCAACCTCCCGCGCGGCGGAGACCCCCGTTGGGTTCTCCCCCGAAGCTCGAGCGCAGTGGCGGCCGGCGCCCTGCGCGTCTACCACCCGGTGACGCCGAAGGGGGCAATTGGCTGGGAGATCGGGCGCGCTGCCGCCCGGCTCGGGCTGTTTGGTCTCCTCCCCCGGGGCCGTGCGGCACCCGAAGCGGTGCGGGCCGCGGTCGCCGACTGGACTCCGCCGGGAGGAAGCATCGCGGTGGCGCGCGCCAACCACCCCGGACGCCATGTCGCGCTGATCCTGGCCTCGGACGGCTCGGCGCGCGCCATCGCGAAAGTCGCCTCGGACGACGCCGGCCTCGGCGCGCTCGAGCGTGAGGCGGCCAACATCCGGGAGCTTGCGCCGCATCTGCCGCCGCCGCTGGTCGGACCTCGGTTGCTTGCCGCGCAAAGGGGAGTGCTGGTGCTCGGGGCCGTGCGCTGGAGTCCGCGACTGCGTCCGTGGCATCTGCCCGAAGACGTCGCCTGGGCGCTGGGTGCCTTCTTTGGAAGCCGCGCCGGCTCGTCCGAATCCACCGGCGTCTCACACGGCGATTTCGCTCCTTGGAATCTGCTCAAGTCCGACGACGGGTGGGTGGTGCTGGATTGGGAGAGCGCCGAGCCGAATGGCCCCGCGTGGCACGATTTTTGGCACTACGTCGTGCAGGGGCACGCGCTTCTGAGGCGTCCGAGCGCCTCGGCGATCAACCGAGGCCTCGAGGGAAAAGGCTGGGTCGGCGCGACGCTGCGCGCTTACGCCGGGGGCGCCAATCTCGCGCTTCGGGACGCTTCTGCGAGCTTGCCGGCTTACCTGAGGGCCAGCATGGTTGCTCTGGATCCCACCACGCCCGACGGTAGGAGAGGTCTCGAGGCGCGCCGCAAACTGTTGTTGGGCGGGGAGGACTGACGTGGCCGAGACCCGCCGTTGGGTCCTCGTCACCGACGGAGGGCAGGGAGGCAGCAGGGATTGCGTCGCCGCGGTCCGCGCTCTTCACGTCGGCGGCTACCACACGACCGTGACGGTGTCGCCGGGGACGAGGGCGGCGGTCTCCCGCTACAGCCGGCGGCGCGTCCGCGTGCCTCATGTCGCAAGCGAGGGTTACGAGGACGCGGTGCGGGCGGAGCTCGAGCGCAAGCCGTATCTAACCGTGGTGTGCGCGAGTGAGGCCTCGATGCGCACGCTCGGCCGGGCCGGCCTGCATCTGACCGACAAGATGAAGCTCAACGAGGCGGCACGAGAGGTGGGTATCGATATCCCGCTGTCACGCACCTTCTCCTCCTGGAGCGAGGTGCTCGCCGAGTCCGGGTCCCTCACCTATCCGCTCGTCGTAAAGCCGGCCGTGCGCACCTTCTCGGCGGAGCGTGTCGAGGTTCCCGAGCAGCTTAGGAGCTTGGCTCCGGAGGACGGCGAGATCCTGATTCAGGACTGGATCGAAGACGGACTCCACGCGCTGGCGGGGGTGATGTGGGAAGGCCGGTTGGTGGCGGCCACGGCCGAGCGCTGGCTCCGCATCTGGCCCATGGACTGCGGGCTCGCGTCGGCCGCAGTGACGACGGCGCCGGACCCGGTCCTAGAGGAGAAAGTAGTGAGCTTGCTCGGAGACTACGAGGGCCTCTTCTGCGCTCAGTTCGCGGGCCGGCGCCTCATCGACCTCAATCTGCGAGTGCACTCGTCGCACTCGCTCTCGGTCGCGGCGGGCGTGAACCTGGTGGCCATCCATTGCGATCTCCTCAACGGCATGCCGGTCCCTCACATGCGCGCGCCTGCCGGGTTCTTCTACCGCTGGCTCGAGGGAGACCTTCGGCACATCCTGGCGGCGCGCCGGGCGAAGAGCACGAGCACGTTGGGGACTCTGCGGGAACTGCTGCCACGGAGGGGAGCGGCGCACAGCATCGAATCACTGCGGGATCCAGGCCCCCTTCTGAGCCGCCTGGTCTACGGGGCCGGGCGCGTGGGTATGTCCTCCGAGCAACGCCGCCGGGATCGGTGACGCCCCACGATCCCTCTATGGCGGGCCGAGCGGCTGCTCCTCGGTCGCGGAATGCGACACGAAGGAGCGATCCAGGTCGCTCACCCTGCCGGCACCGGTCAGCACGAAGGCCAGGTCGAGCTCGGCTTTGAGCGTGGATATGACGTGCTCGACCCCCTGCTCGCCCCCGACCGCAAGCCCATAGACGAAGGGCCGGCCGACGAGGGTTGCGTCGGCGCCCAGTGCGAGCGCCTTGACGATGTCGACACCTCGCCGTATTCCGCTATCCATCAACACGGTTGCGTCTGGGCCCACCGCGTCTCGCACCTCGGGCAGGGCATCGAGAGCGGCGACGGCGCCGTCGAGTTGACGCCCCCCGTGGTTGGACACGATGACGCCGTCTACGCCCAGTGCCAGCGCCCGCTGCGCGTCATTGCCCCTGAGGAGGCCCTTGACGATGAGGGGAAGCGAAGTCTGCTCCCTGAGCCAGCTCAAGTCGTCCCACGACAAAGAGGGGTTGGGAAACATCTGCATCATCGCGGCTCCCGCAGCCTTGGGGTCGGACTCGGGAGTCGTCGCGAGCCGCGCGCGAAAGACCGGATCGCTCGTGTACTGCCGGATACCTTCGTCTTCGAGGAAGGGCACGTAGCCGTTGCGCAGATCCCTGTCTCGCCATCCCACCATGGCGGTGTCGACCGTGAGAACCAGCGCGCGCGCCCCGCAGTCCTCGGCGCGCCGCACGAGGCTGGTGACGACCTCCCTGTCGTTCACCATGTAGAGCTGGTACCAGAAAGGCGCCTCGCCGAACTCGGCGGCGATGTCCTCTATCGAATGAGACGCGGCCTGGCTGATGACCATGGGCACGCCCGTCGCCTTGGCCACGCGCGCAACGGCGAGCTCACCATCGGAGTGAGCTACCGTCTGGCCTCCGATGGGGGCCAGCATGAAGGGCGCCGTCGAGGGCGTGTCGAAGAGCTTGACGGTCAGGTTCCTCGACGCAGTGTTGGTGAG
>JBOGWX010000097.1:0-8637 GCA_050694055.1 Actinomycetota bacterium | reverse complement strand
AGCTGGGCGAGCCACCCGGATTCGACGGGGTCTCGTGCGTCGACTGCGGCAACCGTTTCCGCACCGAGTTCGACCACGTCGAGCCGCGCGCCGCTCGTGGTCCCAGCTCCAACGGCAACCTCGAGCCGCGCTGCTGGAGCTGCCACCAGGTCAAGACCAAAGGTGACCGTCGTGCCGGCAAGCTCAGGCCCCCCGAACCCTGACGCAGCTTCGTACCCCTTCCCCCCAAAGGAGTCGGATCCCCGGAGGAATCCCGGGGCGAAAGGCGATGCAGATGAACGTGCTGACGGCAACCAGCCAGACGCAAGGCTGGCGCGACAACGATTTCTGCTGGACGGTCGAGGGCGAACTGGTCTTCTTCCCGCCGCTCGAGTGTGAGCCCGGGAGTATCGACGACCGATGCGGTTGCCGGCGCTCGATGGCAGGCATAGCGAGCCATCGCGCCACCACGACGATCAAAGTGGCCGATAGGGAGGAGCTCGATCCTGACACTTACTTCATGTTGATCTCGGACGGCCTCAGAGATCAGGGTTACGTCACGAAGGAGTTGATGATGAATCGAGAGGTGAACGAGTGGCTGCGCGACCTCACAGGCGACCTCGTACGTATGGCCGGAGCCTTCGAGGTCGGAACCGTACTCGAGCGACGCGGCGACTTCGTCAACGTGCGGCGAGCCACAGGACAGAAGGCGAGCTGATCCTGGACGTGAAGTGCGCGACTCGACGAGTCCACACCTCGGGCAGAGAACCGCTCCTAGTTCACGCTCCAACCCGAGCCGGCGCGGCGGCAGCCGACTCGAGATGCTTCATGGCCTTGTCGGTGTCGCCTCTTTCCCCCGTGGCTGGGATCGGCGGGGTCGTTGCGCGGCCCGGCGGCAGTGTCCATCATCACCCGGAACAGCACAGCAGGGTTCTTTGATCGTGGACCCAGCTTCCCATAATGCGAACCATTCGCCCCGCCTGGATCTTGGAGTCCCGACCGCTTCCATCCTCTGGCGCGACGGGCGCCAAGCCCCTTCTGCCCGTGGCCTCCACCGCGAGCCCACTAAGGCCAGGCACCGAGAAGACCCCTCCTATCACGACGCGGCTCTCAAGGGTCTCAACCGAGGCCGCCAGCGAAGGACATGGAGCAAGCTACCTGACCAACGACGGTTCGGTGTCAGAGAGCGGCCGCTCGACGCTCCTGCCGGTGACGCTCGCAGGAGTCGACCACACCGCCGTCGGTGACAATGCCGAGCGGCTGGTCATCCCCGCAAAGGCGATCGCGATGAACCTGCTATCGGTGGGAGCAGCCTACGGGCTCGTCGTTCTGTTCTTCCAGCAGGGCGTGGGGCCGGAGCTCTTCAAGGACATCGCAGGGTGGCTCGGCTTCGGCCAGGTCGAGGCGATCGAGGCCGGGTTGCCGCTGTTCATGTTCAGCGTGCTGTTTGGGCTCTCGATGGACTACCACGTCTTCCTGCTCAGCCGGATCCGTGAGCGCTTCGATCACACCGGCGACAACAGCGAGTCCGTTGCCTACGGGCTGCGCACCACCGGTTCTCTGATCACAGGGGCCGCGGCGATCATGGTGGCGGTCTTCAGCGGCTTTGCCGCCGGCCCGCTGGTGGCGCTGCAGCAGATGGGCTTCGGGTTGGCCGTGGCCGTGGCGCTCGACGCCACCATCGTCCGCTCCGTTCTGGTTCCTGCCACGATGAAGCTCCTCGGCGACCGCAACTGGTATCTGCCCTCCAGGCTTGAATGGCTTCCGGATGTCAACATCGGAGGTCTCGAAACGCCCGAGATGGTGCTAGATCCCGTAGGAGCCGAGCCCGAGCGCAAGCTCGTTCCGCTCGACTGACCCAAGCACTTGCCCGAAGGGACGATGCAGCGTCCCTTCGGCGCGTGTCAACGCACTCTAGAGGAGGTCCGCAATTCGCGCTGCGGCGCGGGCGGCCCCCTCCGTCTCGACAGGTTTGTAGTCGACTTCGCGTCCGATCTCCGCGGCGATAGCCTCGGCGATCGCCTCAGGCGGGGAGTCGTCATAGTCCATGCAGCGGCCGGCCTGGTAGCGCTCGAGCCGGTGGCGGACGTGGACGTTCTGCTCGAAGTGGTGGCGGAGCGGGAAGTAGAGGAACGGCCGCCGGTTCGCGGTCAGCTCCATCGCCGTGGTGAGGCCGCCTTGGACGACGGCGAGGTCGCAGGCGGCCAGATGGCGGTAGAGGTTGTGGACGTACGCGCGCACGTCGAGCCCCTGGTGCGTCGGCAGTGAGGCGGGGTCGATACGGGGGCCGGCGACGACGACCATGCGAAGCTCGGGGACGCGCTCTTTCGCGGCGGGGAACGCGTCGATGACGCGCCGAAGGAGGTTGCCGCCGACGCCGGAGCCTCCGACCGTGACGACGCAGACCTTCTCGTCGGCCGCGTAGCCGAGGCCGGCCCGGAGCGCGTCGCGATCGGCGAGTGTCGCTGGATCGAAGCCGGTGACGTAGCCGGCGAAGTCGTAGTGCTCCTCGGTCCAGTCGCGGATGAGCGGGAGATCCGGCCCGAAGGCGTCAGGGACGACGTCCTCCGGGTTGCCGACGAAGATCGCGCGATCGCGAACACGCCGGAAGCGCGCGATGTGCTCGATCATCTCGGCGTTGTAGTCGGCCGTCACGTAGGCCTCGCGCTCGCCGCCGTCCGGCATGGGGAGCCAGCCGACGAAATCGGTCAACCAGACGTACGCGGCCCGCTTCTGCTCCGGGTTCTCGTGCAGGTAGTAGTCGAGCTCCCACGCCTCGTCGCCGATCCAAAGGTCGTACTGCTCCTCGCGCACGAGGTCGTGGAAGACCATGAAGTTGGAGAGCAGGATCTCGTCCATGCGGCGGATCGCCTGGAAGCAGTGGAGATCGTGCTCGGCCGACTCGCTCTCGACGTGGCGTGACTCATTGGCGAGATAGGCGCTCGCCGGGTGGATTCGCTCGCCGTTTCCCTCAAGCACCTTCGTGACCGGGTGCTGCGCGAGCCAGTCGATCTCGAGGTCGGGAACGAGCTTGCGGAGCTCCTTGGCGATCGCGACGTCGCGCTGTGCGTGACCGAGGCCGATGGGTGACGAGACGTAAAGCGCTCGCTTCCGGCGCGACTTGCCGCGGATCCACGTTTGCGCCGGGCGAGGCGGCACGACGAAGTCGCGCACGAGCAGGTTGACCTTCACGGGATCGCGCGCGTGCAGGAAGTGGCCGCTCCCCTCCAAAAGCACAAGCTCCCCGCCCGTTGCCTCGGCCAACGCGACTCCACGGGCCGCAGGGCTGATCGCGTCGCCCTCGCCGTGGATGACGAGCACCGGGCAGCGGATACGCGCGCAAAGCTCGCGAATGCGCTGCTCGTCGAGAAACCGGAGCGTCGAGACGGCGACGAGCGTCTCGCCGTTCGTCTCCAGGCCCCACCCAATCACATCCTCAGTCGGCTTCGTCGAGTGCGGCTCCGTGAGGCACTGCGACATGAAGAACTCGACGAAGCCCGGGTAGTCGCGAAGCCAGTAGTGCGCGTTGAACCTCGCCCAGCCGTCATCGGTTTCGAGCGGCTCGTCGAACGGATACACGCTGCGGTACTCGTGCCCCGGCACGATGGGCAGCGATGGGGCTATGAACACGACGCGCTCGACGCGGTCGGGATGGTCGGCGGCGAGGAGCAGCGAGCGCTGGGCGCCGAGCGAGAGCGTTACGAGCGTCGCCCGCGCGGTTCCCGTGGCGTCGAGGATCGCGAGGGCGTCTGCTGCGTACTCCTCCTCGATATATGCCTCGGCCTCGCGCGGCCGGTCCGACTTTCCGTTTCCGCGCGGATCGAACGCGATCACGCGCGCGTGGCGAGCGAAGTACGGGATCTGCATCTTCCAGCATCGCGAATGGACGATCGCCCACGGCGGCACGAACATAATCGTCCGCTCGCCTTCGCCGTAGACCTCGTAGAAGATCCGGACGCCGTCGCGCTCGACGTATCCTTCCTCGTCGGGGTTGCGGGCGCGGGTCTGCTCGTGCGCTCTGACTACCGCTTCTCGGATCGCTGCCATCGCTCTTTCTCCTTCTGCTCCAACCATCCGTCGATCCAGTCGAGCAGCTCGGCGTGACCAGTCGTTATGGCGGAAAGCCGCTCGAGGATGATGCCCTCGTTGAAGGTGATCACCAGCGAGACGAGCGCGTCGAGCGGGATCTCGATGCCGTAGCGCTCATGTGGCTCGGCGAACGCCTCGGTCAGCACGGCTCGCCATTCCGCGTTCGCGTGCGCCACTCGCTCGCGCAGGTCTGGGCGGTTCCAGGCGAGCGCCTGAAGCTCGCACCAGACCTTCTGGTACTCGCGGTCGGCGTCGAGGTAGCGGATCGCCGTTCGCCACTTCTCGATGAAGGGCCTCTCGGCTTCGTACATGGCTCGCTGGCGCGCGATCAGCCGCTCGGTGAAGCGCTCGAGCGTGCGCACGAGCAGCTGCTCGATCGAGCCGAAGTAGTAGTGGACGAGACCATGGTTGATGCCTGCTTGTTCAGCGACACGCCGGGTCGTGATCCCCGAGTACCCGACATCGACGAGCAGCCGCTCGGCGGCGTCGAGTAGGGAGTCTTCCGCCGCCGAGCGGGCGGCGGTCTTGGTTACGTCCAATGCCACAGTGCGTTCACGATCTTCCAGCCCTCGTCGGTTTGCGCGAGGTGAAGGTACTCGCGATAGACAGACGAGCGGACCACGACGGTGGCAATGTTCCCGTGGACGTCGACGACCTCGACGTCGATGCGCCGGTCGCCGCCCGGGTCGTCGCTCTTCCCTTCACCCTCGGCCGTCCAGATGACCATCTGCTCCTTCGTGACGGTCCGGAGCTCCAGGGAATCGCGTTCGACCTGTCGTAACGATCGCTTCGCCAGCCCTGGATGGAGCGCCCGTTCCATGCGATCGCTGTCTCCGTCGAACCAGCCCTCGAAGTAGTCGAGCACCGTCTGCACGATCGCGGCCTCCTCGGCCGAGCGCGCTAGCGACGGCGCAGCCACTTGACCAGCATCGCAATCCTGACGCGGCAGAGGAGAAGCGCCACCGACGCCGCTCCGCCGCCGGCTGCGACCGCGGAGAGCACGAGCTCCTCGCCTAACCCGTGGTGCGCCAGGATCACGGGAAGATCTCCGTCGTGCAGTCGCCGCCCTCGAGGCGGACCTCGTGCGCCCGGGCGGGCCCGCCCGGACGGTCGTAGAAGTCGACGAAGAAATCGCGGTCGACCTCCATGCCGCCGTTCGGGTCGCAGTCGACCTTGAGGAGCCATGAGCGCAGCCCCGGGTAGAACTGGTTGTCCCAGGTCGAGTAGAGGGAGTTCGTCACGTAGAGCCGCCGCCCGTCGAGCGAGAGCTGGAGCATCTGCGGGCCGCCGTTCAGCTCGCGCCCGGCGTCACTCGGCTTGCCGAGGAGCCCTCCGAGCCAGAGCTGCCCGGTCAGCTTCGGGTTGGCCGGGTCGGAGACGTCGTACTGGCGCAGGTCGCCGTGCAGCCAGCTCGAGAAGTAGAGGAAGCGGTCGTCCATCGAGAGGACGAGGTCGGTGATCAGGCTCGGCACCGGGAACGGCCACCCCTCGAGCTCGACCGCGTCGGTCGGGACAACCGGGTCCGCCGCCCAGGCGCCGTTCTCGCGGTAGAAGCGCCAGATGACGCTCGAGAGCGCCGCCCCTACGAAGCCCTGCTCCGACTCGGGGTCGTGCAGCCAGCGGATCTCGAGCGGGACGAGCCCCTGCTCGCCGAGGTCGATCGTCTGCTCGAGCGTCCGCTCCGCCAGGTTCCAGAAGTGCAGCCGCTGCCCGTACCGCCCGGCCTGGACGTCGGCCAGGTCGAAGCCGGTCTCGTAGGCCTTCGGCTCGCCGAACTCGGACGAGACGAGCGTGTTCTTGCGCGGCTGGTACCAGAAGTCGTAGTTCATCGGAGGCCGCTCGCCGCCGTTCTCCCAGCGGCCTTTGATCTCGAACGTACGAGCGTCGAGGACGGCGAAGCCGCAGGCGGCGTTCCCGTCGCGGTCGCCCAGCATCGAGACGACAACGTTCTCGCCCGGCATGCAGTGGATCGTGTGCGGCCGGGTCAGGCCGGTCGCCTCCACGATCTCCTCTGGCTCGATCACCTTCTCGACGCGCGGCCTGCGCGGATCGTCGGCCACGTTCACGACGTGGATCCGCGACGAGCGGAACCCGGGCACGATCAAGTGAGAGCGGTCGGGGCCGTGACAGGCGGAGCTGCACCGGTTCCAGCCGTAGTGGTGGAGCTCGTCGCCGACGTTCGGCATCGGCGTCTCGTGGGTCACGCGGCCCCGCTCGCAGTCGACGACGGCGAGGAAGTCGGGCGCCTCCACGCCGGTTCCCTCGTGCAGGCAGGCGACGTAGAGAAACTCTTCCTGTGGGGCGGCCATGGCGTCTTCCGGCGACGCGAAGAACGAGGCGGGCCGCATGTGCTCGTCGTGGGCCATCGTGGACCTCCTTAGGCATCTGACTAAGTCATTTGACTAACTCTCAGCGTGAAAGTCAAGCCCGCATGACCGGCCCCATGGCGAGCTACTACCTCAGGCAGCTGCCACCTCCGCTGAATGCCCTGTTTTCGAGGGGCTTCTCGGAAGCTTCGCTGGCCCAGAAGGGGGCTCTGACCAGCAATCTTTCATTGTGGGGCCATTGTGGGCCCCCCGGAAGTGGACCCAACTTCCCATAATGCGAACCAAGGACCACGCCTGCAGCTGGGAATCCCAATCGCCTCAATCCCATGGCACGACGGTTGACGAGCCCTTTCGGCCCGAGAGCTTCAGCGTCACCCAACCGTGACGAGACACCGAGAGGATCGCAGCGACCACATAGCAGCCTTGGACGGTCTGGAACAGGGCCCGCGAGCGCAGAGCATGGAGTGACGAAAGGATACCCACGGCCATCACCCCCTTCTGGCAGCGTCATGGACGGTGGCCCGCCCAGAAGACTTCCGGTCTGAGAGCGGTCTCCACGGGTCTCTTGCGTCGCGCCCGATGGAGGTCCGGTCGGGGAGCATAGTGAACCCGGACGCGTGGCGCGCTGGGATCAGCCCCCCGAGCTCGTCGCAAGGCGGGAGACCGGTTTGATGTGGGCGAAGGCGCTACGGGCGTTCCAGGTAGGGAAGGCTCGTAGGAGCCAGGTGGGGCCGTGGAGCTCGATGCGTCCGTCGCGCGTGGCTTCGGCCCAAGAGAGCTGGCCAGCGTGCCATTTGACGAAGGCTTCGGCCTCCGCCGTGATGTAGAGGTCCTCGTCGAGTCCGGAGTACTCCTTGCAGATCTCGACCTCTCCGTGCTCGAGGAGCAGCCAGTAGCGCTCGTGACGTCGCCATCCGGTGAAGTCGAGGCGGATGACGACGCGTCGATCCGGAAGCCGGTCTCGGCGGAGCGCGTTGCACATCGACCACAGCGCCACGAAAGGATCGAGGTTTTCCGGGGCGATCTCGAGCCACCGGGCACCCCACTCGCCGAGCGACTCGCAGACCTTGAAGAGGTCCTCACCCGAGCGCGCGAGCTGATAGTGGCGTCCCCGCCCGTCGGGCTTGGGTGTCGACTCGACGATGCCGAGCCGTTCGAGCTGCCTCAGCCGCTGCGAAAGCAGGGTGCGGGAGAGCCCGGGCGCCCCGGCCAGGATCTCGCTGAAGGTTCCGCAACCCAGATGCAGGTTGCGGATGATCAGAGGAGTCCAGCGCTCGGCGAAGATCTCGGCGCCTCGGGCGATGGGACAGTACTGGCCGTAACTCCGCATGACTCCAGTGTCGCAAGCCCACCCCCCTCTGTGAAGTCCAGATTTCGGACTTCACAGACGCGGTAGTCGGTGGTGCGATGGCGGCGTCGAGGAGAGGAGTACCGATGAATGCATTGACGAGTGAGGAACCCGGCCACCCGAGCGACGAGGCAGCCGCGACGGAGATCGATGGGTTCCGGGGCCAGATGATCACCGCTGAGCATGCCGACTACAACACGGTGCGTGCCGTGTGGAACGGCGCCGTCGACCGGCGCCCCAGGCTGATCGCCCGATGCACGGGTCCTGCCGACGTGGCCGCGGCCGTGCGGTTCGCCCGCGAGCGAGACCTCGAGATCGCCATACGGGGCGGGGGCCACAACGTGGCCGGAACCGCGGTGTGTGACGACGGGATCGTCATCGACCTCTCGGCGATGCGGGCGGTGTCGGTCGACCCGGCCGGCCGCACGGCACGAGTGCAGGGTGGTGCGCTGTGGGGCGACGTCGACCACGAGACGCAAGCCCACGGTCTGGCCACGACCGGCGGCATCGTGGGGCATACCGGGGTCGCGGGGCTCACCCTCGGCGGTGGCATCGGCTGGCTCATGCGCAAGCACGGGCTCACCGTCGACAACCTGCTCGCGGCCGAGGTGGTGACCGCCACGGGCAGCATCATCCGAGCGTCCCGCGACGAACACCCCGATCTGTTCTGGGCGCTGCGCGGCGGCGGCGGCAACTTCGGCGTCGTCACCTCGTTCCAGTTCGCACTGCATCCCGTCGGACCGACCGTGACGGCCGGACCCGTCTTCTGGGCGGCCGACGACACGAGCGAGGTCCTGCGCTTCTACCGCGACTTCGTCGCCGATGCCCCCGACGAGCTCGGCAACGTCATCCGGCTCGGCACCGTCCCCCCGCTGCCGGTCATCCCCGGAGACC
>JBOGWX010000096.1:0-10552 GCA_050694055.1 Actinomycetota bacterium | reverse complement strand
GTCGGCCCGTCCGATGGATCGTCGACCTCCTTGCAGGCGACCGGCGGGACAAAGTTCCTGCTTGATGCCTCATCGGACGCCCAGGGGGCTCGATTAATAGCCCGATCGAGCTATTCAGGGGGCGAGGGCGACGTCGCAACTAGGGCCGGGCTCGGCTCTAAGGTGCTGTGATGTCTCATCATCGCCCCGCCGAGCCAACGCTGGTCGACCGCCTGCTGCGGGTCGCGGCCGTGGCGATCGCGCTCGCCATCGTCGCACTCTCGCTTCGGGCCCAGGCGGGAGAGACGGGGATCAAGGCCTCGGACAACGTGCTGCACGGGACCGCCTACTTCGCTTTGACGCTGGCCGTCCTGCTGGCGTGGATCGGGCGGCCCGGCCGGCCGGCTCGGTCGTTCTACACGGCGGTTTCGACCACGCTGGTCATCTTCGTCGGCGGCCTCGCCGTCGAGGTGCTCCAGTCGCTCGTCGGCCGGGAGACGGTGGTGGTCGAGGTTCTCGCCAACGGGCTGGGGGCGGGCCTCGCCCTGGGCCTGTGGACCGTGATGATGCGCCGCGACCTGTTGCGGAGCTGACGGCCAAGCCCCTACCGAGAGCCACCCGCGGGCGCGAGGATCGAGCCGCTCGAGCGATCGACCATGTCACCGGCTCTAGGGGGAGCGATGGAACGTCCGGAAGTCGATTCACACGATCTCGAGGAGATCCGCTTCGCCGTGGTCATGAACGGCGGGGTGAGCCTCGCGGTGTGGATGGGCGGCGTGACCACGGAGATCAACCGCCTGACGCAGAGCGCTCCACGGGCCGGCGGCAACGCCTACGAGGGACTCCTGGACATCGTCCGGGCCACGGCTCGAGCCGACGTCATCTCGGGCACCAGCGCCGGGGGTATCAACGGCGCGTTCCTCGCCCTCGCCGCGGTCTACGGGCTCGATCTCTCGAGCTTGCGCGATGTCTGGGCGAAGAACGGATCGTTTCTCGATCTGCTCCGGGAACCGCTGGAGAAGGACCCGCCGTCGCTGCTGCGCGGCGACGACTACTTCTTGCCCCGGCTCCGGGAGGCCTTCGACGAGGTGTTTCCCTCTGATCCGGCGAGCTCCTATCGCTCACCCGAGGACGTTCCGGTGGATCTCACCATCACCACCACGTTGTTCAAGGGCGAGCCGGCGCGCTTCGTGGACGACCTCGGCACCCACTTGAACGAGATCGACCACCGGGCGCGCTTCAAGTTCCAGCGCTCGGAGTACACGCCCGTGGAGAAAGACCCCTTTAGGTCGCCCCGCATCGTCCGGCAGCTCGCCCTGGCGGCGCGCTCGACCGCGTCGTTTCCCGTCGCCTTCGAACCCAGCTTCGTCTCGGTGGGAACCCCCGGAGGAGACGACGACCATCCCGACATGTCCGGCATCGCGACCTTCCGCCAGAGTCGTTTCGTGATGGATGGCGGCGTGCTCATGAACCAGCCGATCGCGCCCGCGCTGGCCGCGATCGCCGCGCAGCCCGCCGATCGTCAGGTGCGGCGCATCCTCGCCTACATCAACCCGGATCCGCGTCCGAGCACCCAGCCGGACCCGGCCGAGGAGGTGGGCGCCATGCCGACCATGGCCAAGGTGCTGCTCGACAGCCTGGTGACCGTTCCGGCCGCCCAAACCGTCAAGCAAGAGCTCCAGGAGATCATCGATCACAACCGCAGGGTCCGGGATCGCCGGTTGTCCCGGATCGATCTCGTCTCGGCCCTCGGCCCGCAGCTCGAACCGCTGGCGCTGCGCCTGTTCGAGTCCTACCGGGTGGTGCGCCGGCGCCGCGCCATCTCGTGGATCGCCACCCAGGTGTCCGAGGTGATCGGCGAGCGCGCCGAAGCCCCGAGCGGCGGGGAGGCGGAACCCCCGCCCGCCTGGACGCGCGAGGAACTGGTCGCCGCGTTCGAGGGGGCGAGCTTCAACCTGGTGCCCACGAATCCACCCGCGCCGGGGTCCGGCGCCTCGATCCTGACCTGGGGACTGTCGCCCGTCGAGCGGCTGGTCGAGCTCGCCATCGACGTCTTCAAGCGAGCGATCTGGCTGGCGCCCTTCACCGAGGTCCAGCTCCGCGCCGGGCTGCGGGCGCGGCGAGCCGAACTGCATTCCTACAGCCGGACCGTGCGCGCCTTTCGCCGCGCCGACCTCGAGTTCTGGAGGAGCGAGACCTCCAGGACCCTGCCCGATCCCCCGTCGAGCTCGGCCGGGCGTCCCGCCGTGCTCGAGACCTGGGCGAACCAGACGCTCGCCCGCTGGCCGGCGACCAAGGACGAATCTCCCGAGCAGCTCGCCGAGCTGCTGGCGGGACTCGAGCTGGTGTCGGACTCGATCGTGAAGCTGTTGATCGGAGCCGGTCCGAAGCTGCGGCAGGTCGTAGAGCTCGCCGAGACCTCGGACAAGGCAGGGTGGGCAGAGGAGGGCGGCCGGCTCGAGTCGCTCTTGGATCTCGTCCTCGGCGAGGGCTCCGAGTCCTGCTCGAGCTCGGAGGCGCTGCGCCGGTTGTTGCTGCTCGAGGTGTGCCAGGTCACCCTGGGCGGAGACCAGCTTCAGGTCGAGCAGGACGTCTCGTTGATTCAGTTCAGCGGGAACACGGAGACCAGCTTCACCGGCCGCCGGCTGACCACGGCCGAGAAGCTCGCCGGCGCCAAGCTGGCGCACTTCGGAGCCTTCTACAAAGAGGGCTGGCGCATCAACGACTGGATCTGGGGTCGCATCGACGGCGCCACCCGGCTGTGCCAGGCGGTGCTCGGCCCCGAGCGCCTCCGTCAGTTCGGGATCTCGACCGAGGACGCCTTCGGCTTGATCGAGGCGGTCGCGCTCGGCGATCCGGCGGCCGCCGATCACGGCGAGCTGGCCGCGCGCTTCGAGCCGGAGCGAGAGGCCTGTCTCAACGAGCTGCAGTTCCTCACGGATCGGACGCTTCCGGTTCCGCCCTCGCTGCCGACCTGCGCCATGGCCATCGCCCGGAGGCTCCATCTCGAGATTCTCAGGGTGGAGCTGCCGCGCCTGGAGGTGGCCTGCCGCTCGGATGTCGATGCGCGCGGCGCCGCACCGCGTGGGCGAGAGATGGACTTCCTCGTCGCCTGCGACGCGGCTCGGGCTCAGAGCGGGAGCCGTGCACCGACCGCCGCCGAGATCTTTCAGCTGTTCGAGGGGGCCGAGCTGGGGCGCGAGCGCCTCGCCGACGAGTTCCCCTCGGACCTGATGGCCTCGACCGTCAGCACCACCGGCGCCGTGGCCGTGTCCGCGGTGCAGTCGCAGCGCGCGGGCCTCGGTCCGGCCCGGCTGCTGGCGCGCGCCCTGCGCGGTTACACGCTGGTGCTCTATCTGCTCGTGCGCGGCGCGCTGAGCGGCGGTTTCGGCGCGACGGTCACGAGCTTCGTCCTGGCGCTCGGCGGCGCCGCCGTGGCCCTGACGCTCGTGAGCGACGCACCGACTTTCGTGGGGACCTTCGGTGCGACCCTGCTGCTGGGGGGCCTGTCGCTCGCCGCGCTGCGGGTGCGGCTGCCGAGCTTCGGGATCGTCTTCGCGGTCCTCGCGGCCGCCGTCCTGGGCTTCGGTCTCTGGGGCGCGGGCGGATTCTCGCAGCTCGTCAACCGGTCTCGGGAGTTGATCGTGATCGCGCTGTTCGTGCTGCTGGGGCTCGGGTTGGGCGCGGTCGGCACCAAGAAGCGGCTGAAGACGAGAGTTCGTGGAGGCGGGCAGGGGAGTTGATTCTGGGGCGAGATGTTCGCCCGGCGCGCATCCTGCCCCAAAAACCGCTGGTGGCGCGCCGCCGGACCAAGAATTCGCCCTCAAGAAGTGACGTGCGTCACAGCCGGCGGTGTCCGGCTCGTTCACCGTGTGGCTCGTGCGCACCTCACGATCCTCGTTCAACGGACGCCGAGCCCTGGTGCGTCTGGCCGAGGCGCAGCACGGCGTGTTCGAACGCAGCCAAGCGCGCGCCGTGGGTTGCTCCGACGCGCTGCTTCACCGGCTCGTCGCCGCCGGTGAGGTCGAACGAGTCTGGCCCCGCGTCTACCGCTTCACCGCTGCGCCTCGCACTCGCAGACAGAGCGCTAAGGCGGCGTCGCTCTACGCCGGTGAGGGGGCCTGGCTGTCGCACCGCTCGGCCGCCTTCATGCTCGACATGATCGACCGCCCACCCGGGGTGGTCGAGATCATCTCCGTGCGTGATTTTCGGTCTCGGCCGGGGCTCGAGGTCCGGCGCGTCGGAGCCGTGCCGCGCGCGCACACCAGGATCATCGACTCCATCCCGATTACCAACGCCAACCGAACCATGGTGGACCTCGCCTCGGTGCTCGGTGAGACCAGGCTCGAGGAGGTGCTCGACGACTGCACCTACCGTGGGTTGGTCGAGCGCGAACGGATGCTGGAGATCGTTCGAATGCTCGGGGGGCCGGGACGGCGCCGCACTCGAACGTTCAAGAAGCTGCTGGCGGTACGAGGCGATGACCCGGCGATGCCGCTGTCCGTGCTGGAGCACAAGTTCTTGAAGGTGATCCGCAAAGCGAAGCTCGCCGAGCCCGAGAAGCAGGTCGCGCTGGAGTCGGACACAGGTAAGGCGTGGCGTCTCGACTTCGTCTACGCGCAGCACAAGGTCCACATCGAGGTCGACGGCCGGCGGTTCCATGCGGGGCGCCGGGAACGTAACCGCGACAGGCGTCGGGACAACTTCATGAACATCCAGGGTTGGATCGTGCTCCGCTTTACCTGGGAGGACGTGGTGCGCGAGCCCGAGTACGTCGTCGAACAGGTCCGCCGAGCCCTCGGAACCCACGCTTTCTGGTGAGCCATGCGCGCTCGGCGAACATTTCACCCCAGAAAACTGAATTCGGTGGTCCTGTGCGTCTTGCTGGTGCTGACCGCCTGCGCGCGCCACGAGGTCGATCTCTCGCGCCAGGCGCCGGCGACCGCGGCCGCCGAGCCGGGTGGCTACGAGACCGCCGAGGTCACCCGCATCGTCGACGGCGACACCGTCGAGGTCAGGATCACCGGGCGCAACGACGGGCCCGGCGCGGGGCGGGCCGAGATCGGACAGACCTACAGCGTGCGCCTCATCGGGATCGACACGCCCGAATCGGTAAAGCCCGGCTCGCCGGTCGAGTGCTTCGGCAGGGAGGCGAGCGCCGCCACCAAGGCGCTGCTGGGCGGCGCCGAGGTCGCGCTCGTCAAGGACATCGAGGAGACCGATCGCTACGACCGGCTGTTGCGTTACGTCTATCTCGGCGGCGAGATGGTCAACGCACGACTCGTGCTCAACGGCTACGCGCACGCCTACACCTATCCGCCCAACGTGCGCCACTCGGACCTACTCGTTGATCTTCAGCGACAAGCGCGCGAGGGCGACCGAGGTCTATGGTCGGCAGACTCGTGCAGTGGCCAGGCTCTAGGGCATCTTGTCTATAGTCATTGACCATGGTCAAATATTGGGATGGATGAGCTCTCTGTCTCCAAGTTCAAGGCGACCTGTCTCGCGGCCCTGGAGCAGGTTCGAAAGACCGGTGAGCCGCTTCTGATAACGAAGCGGGGTGAACCAATCGCCGAAGTTGTGCCGGTTTCTCGGCCCCGCGAGGGTAAGCGGCGCCTCGGGCGTCTGGCTGGACGAGGCGTCATCGTCGGCGACATCGTTTCTCCCGTTGTCGAGGCAGGGGAGTGGGAGAGCCTGCAGGGTTGAAGCTCCTTCTCGACACCCACGTTTGGATTTGGGCGCTGCTCCGACCGGACGAGCTGTCGGCCGGGGTCGCCCAAGACTTGGAGGATCCGGGTAACGAGCTGTGGCTGTCGCCCGTGAGTGTCTGGGAGGCTTTGATCCTGGCCGAGCGGGGCCGTATCCAGCTCGATGCCCCCGCCCAGGTCTGGGTCGAAGAGGCACTGAGGGACTTTCCTCTCCGAGACGCGACCGTGACGCGAACCGTGGCGATGGCGAGCCGCACTGTGGATCTTCCGCATCAGGACCCCGCCGATCGCTTTATCGCCGCGAGCGCCTTGGTGTACGACCTCGTCCTGATAACCAGAGACGAGCGATTGCTCTCGTCCTCCGGCTGGCGAGTGTCGCGAGCCTAGACAAAGCCCGGCCGACCAAGTGCCACTGTCGGTACTCGAGTCGGCGGACGGTGAGGTCGTCGAAGCGGCCAGAAATATGGCAGCGTGGGCACGTTACGGAGTGGTGGTGCCGTCGTCGTCCTCGGTGGGCTCCGGGTCCGGCGTCGGGTCGGGCTCCGGCGTCGGGTCGGGCTCCGGCTCTGGGTCCTCCACCGGGTCATCCGGGTCGGGAACTCCGCCCCCGCCTCCAGACCCACCGGAGCCGTTGCCGGACTTGGGCTGGTCGGGCTCTTGGTCTTCTGGCTCGGTCGCCTCCGAGGGCTCGGTGGTGGTCTCGACCGGCGAGACGCTCGGGGTCGGCCCCGGCCTCTTCTTGTCTTGGTCGGTGACGCTCTCCTCCGAGGTCTCGTCGTCGGCGGGGGCCGAATCGGTCGAGCCGAGCGACAGGACGCCGGCCAGCGCGATGCCGGCAACCAGCAGCGCGGCGGCCGCGCCGAGGAGCAGCTTGCGACCTGGCCCCCGCTCCGAACGGTCGTCGTCGTCGTCCCACAGGTGCGCGTTCTCGTGGAGGTAGGCGTCGGTTGCGATGCTCTCGGCCAGCTCGTTGCCGTCGGCGTAGCGATCCTCGGGGTCCTTGGCGAGACACCTGAGCACGAGGGCGTCCAGCGCGGGGTCGAGGTCCTCGACCTGGGCGCTCGGGGGCTCGGGCTCGGAGTCGACGTGGCTGATCGCGACCGCGGTGACGTTGTCGAACTCGTAGGGCCTGACGCCGGTGAGCAGCTGGTAGAGCACGATCCCGAGGCTGTAGACGTCCGACGCGGGGGTCGCGCTCTGGCCGGAGACCTGCTCCGGCGAGATGTAGTGCGGCGACCCGATGGTCTGGCCGGTGGCGGTTATGCGCTCGCGGCCGCGCGACGCGGCGATGCCGAAGTCGGCGAGCTTGGGCCGGCCATCCTCGTCCAGCAGGATGTTGGCGGGCTTGAGGTCACGATGCACGACCCCGATGGCGTGGGCGGCGCCGGCACCCCGGGCGGCCTGCTCGATGAATTCGAGCGCCCGCTCGGGCATCAGCGGCTCGCCGACCACGTCGGACAGCGCCCCGCCCGAGACGTACTCCATCACGAGATAGGGACGGCCGTCGGAATCGCCGAAGTCGAGCACCGCCACAACGTTCGGGTGGACGAGCGAGGCGACGCTCTGCGCCTCGGAGAAGAAGCGGACCAGGAACTCGGGGTCCTCGGAGAACTCGGGGGCCAGGAACTTGACGGCGACCGTGCGGTCGAGGCGCACGTCGCGGGCGCGCCAGACCTCGGCCATGCCGCCCCGTCCGAGCTCGTCCTCGAGCTCGTAACGTTCCGCTATCAAGTCCCCTCGCCTCACTCTGGAAGGCATTCCCACTAAACGAATCCCTCAATCAAACGCCCGGCTGGTCGGCGACCGCAGTGGTGCGGTCCGCCGGGGACGGGCAGGAATGCCACGCCCCCGGGCAGAACCCTCACTACATTCATCGACCCGTTGTGGCCTGGAGGTAAGCGTGATTCGTCCGATGCTGGGAGTTGCGATGGCGACGGTGGTGCTGGGCGCGACGCTCGGCGCGCCGGCAGGGGCGCAGACGAGCGAGCTCCCACCCGAGGTCCCCGACGAGCTGCGCGCTTACTCCATCGTGCCCCCCGGCCAGGACGGCTACGTGGGGCCCACGCTCGAGGGCGGCGAGCACTTCGACGACCAGCTCGACACCTACGCCTCGCTTATCGACGACGACGACGTGACGGAGGCCGAGCTCGACGACTACTTCCACTCGATGCAGTTCGGGACCGACGAGGTCGAGGCCGGCTACGAGCCCACCACCGGCGTGACCGTCTATCGCGACACGCTTGGGATCCCTCACATCTATGCCGGTTCCATGAACCAAGCGAGCTTCGCGCTCGGCTACGTCACGGCCGAGGACCGCATGTTCCAGATGGACGTCTTTCGCCACGCCGCGCGCGGCGACCTCGCCGAGTTCCTGGGATCGGGCACCGACGATGCGTTTCTGAAGATGGACAAGGACACCCGGCGCAACGGCTACACGCTCGAAGAGGTCGAGGCCATGCTCGCCGCGTTCGACGACAAGTTCGGCGCCACCGGAGTCGCGGTGCAAGAGGGGATCGAGGCGTACGCGGACGGCGTCAACGCTTACATCGACGAACTCAAGACCACCAAGGCGAACGAGATGCCCGTCGAGTACGCGGCGACCGGCAACCCTCCGCCGGTGTTCCCCGAAGAGTGGAGCGCGACCGACACGGCCTACCTCGCGATCCTGCAACTGCGGGTGTTCGGCGAGACCGCCGGAGGCGAACTGGAGAACGCAGCCTTCTTGGCGCACCTGCGCAAGCGGCTCGGCAAGCGCAAGGGGATGAAGGTCTACGACGACTTGCTGTTCCAAAACGACCCGCGCTCGCCGGTCTCGATCGCTCCGGGCGACGGCGATTTTTCGACGCAGCGGCTCGGCAAGCTCGACTCGAGCTCCGTCGCCATCCCCGACGAGGCCGAGGCGCTGGGCCAGGAGCAGGCCGCTATGACCGATCTGCGCGCGGAGGTGCTGGGCTCGCTCGGGTTCAGGGCTCCGGCGTCCAACGCGCTGCTGGTCTCGGGCGAGAAATCGGCGACCGGCAACCCGTTGCAGATCGGCGCTCCGCAGGTCGGTTACGGAGTGCCCTCGTTCTTCATGGACGTCGACGTGCACGCGCCGGGAGTGGACTTCAGGGGGCCGGCGGTTCCGGGGGCCTCGGCGCTCATCCCGCTCGGCCGCGGCGCGGACTACGCGTGGTCGCTCACGACCGGATACTCCGACGCGGTCGATACGCGCGTCGAGCTGTTGTGCGACCCCGCGGGCGGGGAGCCGACCGGGGAATCGAACGGCTACCTGTTCGACGGCGAATGCGTCGCCATGGAGTCGCGTGAGGAGACCTACGTCGTCAAGCCCACCCCGACCTCTCCGGAGCCGCCGCGCGTCGAGACCGACACGATCTATCGCACCCTGCACGGTCCCGTCATCGGACGCGGGACGGTCAAGGGCAAGCCGGTCGCGTTCGTCAAGGAGCGTTTCTTCTGGGAGCGCGAGCTCGACTCGATCCCGCAGTTCTACCGTTGGAACACCGAGGTGGACTCGATCGATGACTTCGCCGCCGCGGCGAAGGACTTCACGATGTCGTTCAACGCCTTCTATGCCGACGCCCACGACATCGGTTACTTCCACGTCGGCTTCTACCCGCGCCGGACGCGCGGCACCTCTCCCTCGCTGCCCACCTGGGGCACCGGCGAGTGGGAGTGGAGGGGCCGTCGTCGCTACGCGGCTCAGCCCCAGGTCGTCAATCCGGAGCAGGGATGGGTCGCCAACTGGAACAACAAGCCCTCCGCCTCGTGGGACAACTACGACGGCTTCAAGTGGGGCAGCGTGCAACGCATGGAGCTGTTGAGCGACCGCATGCACGAGCTGTTCGACGGAGGGGGCCGGGCGGAGCTCAGCGACCTCGTCGACGTCATTCGAGATGCGGCCACCCGCGATACGCGGGGCGCATACCTCGCTCCCCGGATGTTCAACAAGCTCGGGAAGTCGATCAAGAAGAACAGCGGGGCACACGACGCGCTCGGGGTCGTGAAGTCGTGGGCGCGCCGGGGCGCGCATCGCTTCAACCGCGACGGCAACGACACCATGGACGAATCGGCCGCGCTGTTGTTGTTCGACCGCTGGTACGAGCTCATGACCGCGCGCATCTTCGACGACGAGCTCGGCCGGCGCGGCTACGAGCTGATCGGCGCTCCGGTCACCGACTACCGCCCGAACGGTGGCTCGTCGTTCTGGTTCGACTTCTCGAGCTACAGCTTCAATCTCTTCGGCCGTCGCTCCCGCAAGCTCTACGAGCGCAACTATTGCGACGTGGTCGGCACGCGCAAGCTCGAGAGGTGCAAGGGGGCGGTAGTGGGCTCGTTCCGTCAGGCCTACAAGGAGCTCGTCGCCGAGCAGGGAGACGACCTGTCCGCGTGGTCGGCCGACGCCGAGAACATCACCTTCGAGGCCTTCGGCGCCGGCTCGGTCGATCCGATCCCGTGGCAGAACCGGGGCACGCACAACCACGTCGTCGAGGTGCTCGGCTCGGACTAGCGGTCCGGCCACCGGACCCGGACAGACGACGACCCCCGGGGGTGCGGGGGTCGTCGCAGGGGTGCGGGGGTGGAAGTTCAGTTAGGGAAGCTCTAGGTGGCTGCCTCGTTCACGCGGCCGCGGAGGCGGGGGATCTTGAAGTCGGCGTGGGTCCAGCACTTGTCGCGGCCGTTGTATTGCGACAGCTTGGTGGTGCAGCCCTCGTGGACGCAGCGGCGCTCGTTCGAGTAGCGGCGCGAAGGCCTGGCCGTGAGGGGTGCCGAACCTTTGTGGGTCTGGTTTCTCATACGCCGTCTCCCCTTTTCGGAGCCTGGGCCCCAGTCCATCACTTACCCGGTAAAGGGGTTGTAAAGAA
>JBOGWX010000095.1:0-47948 GCA_050694055.1 Actinomycetota bacterium | reverse complement strand
GAGGACGGCGAGAGGACCGCGCTGGTCGAGACCACGAAGCGCGAGACCGGCAAGCGAAAGCTGCACGAGCTCGTTGCCGGCGATCGCTTCCGGGTGGTCTTCAAGCTGACGTCGATGGACAAGCGTTGCGCCAGCTTCCTCTACGGCGACGAGTGGTTCGCGCTCTGTGAGAGACAGCGCATAGTCCGCAAGTAGTCGTTCTTATCTGACGCGAGGGCCCGGGGATTATCCCCCGGGCCCTCGTGTGTGACTAAAGGTGACCCAGTCACGCGACCAGCCGAGCGACGGCCTGCCTGAACGAGTCAAAGTCTCCGAGGTGCGTTCTCAAGATCGCAATGACGCGCGCATCGTCGACGACTGCATAACCGTGCACCAGAAGGTTGCGGAAGCGGGCCATGGCCTCGAGTTGTACGACCGCATGCTGCTCGAGTACGCCGTTCTCACCGAGCACACGGAAGACGTCGGCGGAACTCTCCGGGGCCCGGAAACCTTCTGACGAGAGGATGTGCTGGCCGGCGTCGATAGAAGCTTCTATGGCGACGAGAAAGCGGTACTTCACCGCCGCCATGAGGTCGGCGTCCGAGGATAGGTGTGCCTCATCCAAGGCTGCGAGTCGGTGCAGATGTGCCGTCTCGCTCTCGATTCGATCGAGAAGAGCCCGAAGCCGCGCTGGATCCACCATCAGCGCCGGCCCTCGGCGATCGCTCGAAGAAGGGCCCTGTCGATATCTTCGGCGCGCGGTTTCCAGTCCCAGTACTCGCGTAACTTGCGGCTTTCGAATGCCACTCGTGACGGTTCGTCGACCGAGAAGAACAGTTGCCCCTCGCCAAGGACGCGACCGACGATCCGCAATGGGGCACCGTTCAGCACCGTTACCTCGATGTCCGTCAGGTTCGTTGTGTCGAACAATGCACTCGGAAGATCGAGCGCGGTCTGCAGGTGATCTTCGCCGGCGTCGTGCGCCAGGAATACGGCGACGTCCACGTCGCTGTCCGGCCGGGCCGTGCCCGTGGCCTGCGAGCCGAAAAGGTACGCGAACAGGACCGGCGCCGTTCCGAAGGCATGCTCCGCCCCCTCCTTGAGCCTGTCCAGCACTTCTGTAGCCATGGGGCCATGCTACGCGCTGAGGAGTTCGAAACAGGGATGCGAAGATGGGGTCCATGAGCCGGCTCAGGTATCTCACCGCAGGCGAGTCTCACGGCCAGGCCCTCGTGGCGATCCTCGAGGGCCTGCCCGCTCATCTCCCGGTGGCCGTCAAGGACATCGCCGACGAGCTGACACGCCGGCGCGCGGGATACGGGCGCGGCCCCCGCATGAAGTTCGAGAAGGACGCGCTGGAGATCGTCTCGGGGGTGCGCGCGGGGAAGACGTTGGGAACACCGGTGGGCATCGCGATTCGTAACAGCGAGTGGGACAAGTGGCAGCACGTCATGCCGGTGGAGGGTGAGCCGGGAGGCCGGGTGCTGACCCGGCCCCGCCCCGGTCACGCGGACCTCGCCGGCATGTTGAAGTACGAGTTCGACGACGCGCGCAACGTGCTCGAACGAGCGAGCGCGCGCGAGACGGCCGCTCGGGTGGCGATCGGGACGCTTGCCAAGACGCTGTTGGGCCAGCTCGGCGTCACCGTGATCAGTCACGTGATCTCGATCGGAGCAGCCCGCGTGCCTGACGATGCGGCGTTGCCGCGCCCCGGGGACCTCGAGGCCGTAGACGCCTCCCCGACGCGCTGCTTCCACCAGCCGTCGTCGGATGCGATGGTCGGAGAGATCGAGCGCGCCGCGGCCGAGGGCGACTCGCTCGGGGGTGTGGTCGAGGTGCTGGCCTTCGAGCTGCCGCCGGGCCTGGGCAGCCACGTGCACTGGGATCGCAAGCTCGACGGCAGGCTCGCCGGGGCGCTCATGGCCGTGCCCGCCATCAAGGGTGTCGAGGTCGGCGACGGTTTCCGGGCGGCCACGCTGCGCGGCTCTCGGGCGCACGACGAGATCGAAGTAGATCTCGGTCGCGCCACGAACCGAGCCGGAGGAACCGAGGGGGGCATGACCGTCGGGGGAACGCTCCGAGTTCGTGCGGCCATGAAGCCCCTGAGCACCCTCAAGCAGCGATTGAGGACCGTGGACCTGGCGACCGGCGATCCGGCCGAGGCCTTTCAGGAACGCACCGACGTCTGCGCGGTTCCGGCGGCGGGCGTGGTATGCGAGTCGGTCGTCGCCCTGACGCTCGCCGACGCGGTGCTCGAGAAGTTCGGCGGCGACACCGTCGACGACCTCACGGCCGCCCATGCCGCCTACCTCGAGCGTGTCCGGAAACGTCCGTAGTGATCGTCCTGGTCGGGTTCATGGGGGCCGGAAAGTCCTCGGTGGGCGCTCTGCTGGCCGAGGAGCTCGACCTCCGCTTCGTCGACACCGACATCGTCGTCCAGAAGCGCGCGGGCGCAACGATTTCCGGCATCTTCGCCTCGGGCGGTGAGGAGGCCTTTCGCTCGCTCGAGCGGGAGGTCGTGGCCGAGGCGCTCGCCGGACCGCGCGGCGTGGTCGCGCTCGGGGGTGGGGCGGTTGCCGATCCAGACACGCAAGCCGAACTGATGGACGCACTGGTGCTGTACCTCGACGCGAGTTACGCCACCGTGATGGCCCGGGTCGATGGCGCCGATGGCGGACGGCCGCTGCTGAACGGAGGGGATCCCCGCGAGCTGTTCGAAGCGAGGCGGGGGCTCTACCGATCCGTGGCCGACGTCGTGGTCGAGACCGATGGCAAGGATCCGAAGCACGTCTCCATGGAGGCCGCGGCCATGGCCGAGCTGTTCGAATCCACCCATCTGACGCGCGTGTGGACCTCGGCGGGCGAGCGAGGCTACCCGACTTACGTGGGCGCCGGCCTGATGGGGCGCGCCGACTACTTCTTGCCTCGCTTCGAGGGCGCGGAGATCGCTTACGTCATCACTCATCCGAGCCTCGCCGAGCTCGCGGTTCCCGTGGCCGCGGCCCTGGAGGCACGCGGGCTTCGGGTCCACCTCGGCGCCGTACCGGAGGGGGAGGGCTCGAAGTCGATCGCGGCCGCAGCGGTTCTCTACGACGAGCTCGCGAAGGCCGGCGCTCACCGGCACGACGTCGTGGTCGGAGTGGGCGGGGGAGTCGTAACCGACCTCGCGGGGTTCGTGGCCTCGACCTACCATCGTGGCATGCCCGTCGTGCACGTGCCGACGTCGCTGCTGGGACAGGTCGACGCGGCCGTCGGCGGTAAGACCGGGGTGAACCTCGAACACGGAAAGAATCTCGTCGGCACCTTCCACCAACCCTCTTCCGTCATCTGCGATGTGGGACTGTTGAGGACCTTGCCCGAGGCGGAGCTGAGGGCCGGGCTCGCCGAGGTCGTCAAATACGGGTTCATCTCGCAGCCGGAGATCCTCGAACTCGTGACGGACAAGGTCGATGCCGTCTTCGAGCACGACGAACGAGCGCTGACCACGATCGTCTCTCGCTCGGTGCACATCAAGTCCGGGTTCGTCTCGATCGACGAGCGAGAAGCGGGCGTGCGCGCCCATCTCAACTACGGTCACACCTTCGCGCACGCGATCGAGCACTCGTCCGGCTTCGACGGGATTCGCCACGGCGAGGCGGTCGCACTCGGTATGATGGCCGCCGCCCACCTCGCACGCGAGCTGGGGCGCATCGACGCAGGGGTGGTCGACCTCCATCGGCGCGTGCTAGATGCGGTCGGGCTGCCGACCACCGCCACGCTCGACTACCGGGCGCTCGAGAAGGCGTGGCGTCACGACAAGAAGTACTCCGAGGGCGTCCGTTTCGTGTTGCTCAACGGCGTGGGGGACCCGGAGGCGGGGGTGCGAGCGAGCCCCGCGGCGATCTCGACGGCGCTCGAAAGGATGACCGGATGAAGGCGTTTGTCATACACGGACCGAACCTCAACCTGCTCGGAACGCGCGAGCTGGCCGTGTACGGCGACCGCTCACTGAGCGAGGTAAACGCCGTAATCGAAGCTGAGGCGGCGCCGCTCGGCTTCGAGCTGAGCTTCTTCCAAAGCGCCCGGGAGGGCGAGATCATCGAACTGCTCCATTCCGGAATCGAAGCAGGCGTGGACGGCGTGCTGCTGAATCCGGCCGCCTATTCGCACACCTCCAGAGCCATCGCAGACGCCGTACGGGCGGTGCCCTTCCCGGTCGTAGAGGTCCATCTCAGCAACATTCACGCGCGCGAAAGCTGGCGACGCACGTCGGTCACGGCCGAGGCGGCCGCCGGTCTCGTGGCGGGCTTCGGGCCCCACAGCTACGTCGCCGCCCTGGTAGCTCTCAAGGGACTGCTCGAGAGATGAACTACGAAGGCAGGGTTGCCGGGGTGCAGGCGAAGCTCGAGCAACTGCAGGCGGAGGCGTTGCTCATCACCAACCTCACGAACGTCAGGTACCTCACCGGATTCTCGGGCAGCAACGGACAGCTGCTCATCACGTCCGGCGGTGCCCGTTTCATGACCGACGGGCGCTACCGGGCGCGCGCCGCAGAGCTCGCGAAGTCCGCGGACGTCTCGGTATACGCCGACCGGCCGACCGACGTGCTCGGTCCCGCGCTCGAGGTGCACGAGGCACCTCGCTTCAGTCGCATCAGCGATGACATGCTCGCCACCGGCATGGTGGTCACCAACGAGCCCGGGCTCTACCTCGACCGGCCCGGTGGGGTTCGGATCGAGGATTGCGTGATGATCACCGCCACGGGGGCCGAGGTCCTCACGGGCGCTCCCAAAGACAGCCTTCTGGAACTCTAGAAGGAGTTTCGACGGACAAAGGAACTCGATGATTTCGACCAACGACATGCGGCCGGGCCAGACGCTGAACCTCGACGGCAAGCTGTTCACCATCACCTACTACCAGCACGTGAAGCCCGGCAAGGGTCACGCCTTCGTCAAGACCAAGCTCAAGAACGTCGACACCGGCGCGGTGGTGGACCGGACCTTCAGGGCCGATGAGAAGGTCGAGCTTGCCGTGCTGGACAAGCGCGAGATGCAGTACCTCTACGCGGACGACGCGGGGCTGGTGTTCATGGATAGCGAGACCTACGAGCAGATCCACGTCGATCCCGACTTCCTCGGAGAGTCGGGCAAGTTCCTGAAAGACGGGACGACCTGCGTGGTCCAGACCTACCGGGGGCAGCCCGTAGGGGCCGACCTGCCCGTGAGCATGGTGCTCGAGATCACCGAGACCGAGCCGGGGATGAAGGGCGACCGGGTGTCCGGGGCGCTCAAGCCGGCCACCGTGGAGACGGGTGCCACCGTGCAGGTGCCGTTGTTCCTCGATACGGGTGACAGGATCAGGGTCGACACCCGCAGCGGCGAGTACTCGTCCCGGGCCTAGCGCTCGATCGGATGAAGTCACGTCGCACCGCCAGGCACCTCGCCCTGGATGTTCTGTACGAGGCCGAGATCCGCGACCTGCTTCCCCACGAGGCTTTCGAGCTCCGTCGCAACGAGGGCTGGGTGGTGCCGACGCCCGAGGACCAGGCCCCCTCGGACGAGGCGGAGGCGGTGGCCCCACCCGCCGAGCAGGCCCCTCCGGCGGAGGCCTTGGGCTACGCCCTCGACCTGGTCGAGGGCGTGCAAGCCCACCAGGCGGACATCGACCAACTCATCGTGCGCTACGCGGATCGGTGGGCGATCCAGCGCATGCCGGTGGTCGACCGCACGCTGGTCCGCATGGCCGTATACGAGCTCGTCTGGCGAGACGACATCCCCGTCGCGGTGGCCATCAACGAGGCGGTCGAGCTGGCCAAGGAGCTCTCGACGGACGACTCGGGGCGCTTCGTCAACGGTTTGCTCGGGCGCATCGCCGAGGCGGCCGCGCAACCGGAATAAGCGACGCCGGATCATCGGTGTTGACCGCCACCCGCTCATCTGCTCGGCTAGAGCCATGGCGCCTCCGTTGAAGGGGCCGCGCGCAACGAGACCGCGGCCCTCCACGCGGGGGCCGGTCGGAAATGCAGGGCAGTGAGCGTGAGGATCGAGCCGTCAACCTCATACCGAGGTCGCTCCATCAAGGTGGGGGTTCGGCTCTGCGCGGTCACGATGCTCGCGCTCATCGCCTACGCGGTGCTCCCGCATCAAGAGCCCATCGAACAGCTGCCCTTCGTGGCGTTGACGGCAGTCGGGTTCCTCGGTGCGGTCATGATGTGGGCGTTTCCCTGGAAGCGCATGGTGAGCCCCCGCCTCCTCCAGTTCGTCCCGGGGGCGTGGGCGCTGTTCTACGTGCTCTTGACGAGCGGATCCATCGTGGTCTCGGGAGGTGGAGAGTCAGGTTTGTACCTGCTGTATGTCCCTGTGCTGCTGTTCGTGGCGCTGGTGTACCCGCTCCGTTACCAGCTCGCACTGCTGGGCGCCACGGTGGTGACCTACGTGGCCGCGGTACTGGTCGAGGAAAGCTCCGCGAGGGTGGGCGACCTCGTGTTCCGGCTGGCCGTCCTGAGCGTCGCTTTTGCAGTCGGCAGCTTCATCTCCTCCGAGTTCCGGCGAGTCATCGACGCGGAGACCCAGGCGAGGGCCGAGTCGGAGCGGAGGGCGGCACTGTTCCAGACCGTGGCCATCGCGGCGCGCGACGTCGGCAACCTAGACCCCGACGAGGTCATCCGCACGGTGGTGAGGGCGGCGCAGAGGCTCGGGTTCGAGGCCGCGAGTATCTCGGCGGTGGATCACGAGACGGAGACCTACGCGTCGATCTACGGGCTGGGGCTCCCGGACGCGTACCTCACCGAACGGTTCCCCTTCGACATGGGCGGGGTCGGGCTGTGCATCAGGAAGGGGCGGACCATCGTGATCGATGACTACCGGAAGATGAAGGTCCCCGTCCCGGTGCTGTCGAAGCTCGGCTTCCGCTCCGTCATGGCGACGCCGATCAGACTCCACGGTGAGCTGAGGGCGGTGCTCGTCGGGGGAGCGAGAGAACGGCTGCGCATCTCCGACGAGGAGATCGAGGTGTTCGAGCTGCTCGCAGCCCAGGCCTCGCGCGCGCTCGAGATCGCCGAGGGGTTCGAGCAGAAGAGCGATGCGCTGGAGCGAATGAGGGAGCTCGACCGGATGAAGAGCGACTTCATCTCCACCGTGTCGCACGAGATACGTACTCCGCTCACCGCCATCGAAGGCTTTGGCGCCACCCTGGAGCGCCACTACCACGAGCTCGCAACCGAAGAACGAGTCGAGCTGCTGATGCGACTGAACGCCAACTCTCGGGTGCTGCACGACATCGTCACCAACCTGCTCGATTTCTCGCGTATCGAGGAGGGGAAGTTCGCGATCGAGCTGAAGCCGGTGATCCTCTCCCAACGCGTGGACGCGCTGGTGAGCAGACTTCAGCCGCTGCTGCGAGACCACGAGATGGCGGTGCAGGTGAGCGCCGAGGTGCTGGTCGAGGCCGACCCGCTACTGCTCGACCGCGTGCTCGAGAACCTGCTGTCGAACGCCGCCAAGTACACGGCGGCCGGTACCCGCATCTGGATCGAAGCTCACGCGAACGGTGACGGCGTGTCGGTCGTCGTCGGCGACGAGGGGCCCGGTATCCCTGGGGAGGAGCTCGGGCGCCTGGGGGAACGCTTCTTCAGGGGTGGTGACCCTAACGACCGCCGGGTGCGCGGCGCCGGCCTGGGACTCGCCTTTGCCAAGGAGGTGCTCGAGCTGCACGGCTCGAGCCTCCAGGTGGCCAGCGCGGCGGGCGAGGGCACGACCTTCTCGTTCAGGCTGCTCGCCCCGGCGACCCCCGCCCGGGCTGCCGGCAGCGGCTCCCCCTGACCGGGCGCGTTCTCGCCGGAATAGAATTCTGTGACCCTGAGAGGCGCGTGAGCCGACACCTCAGGGTGGGAAAAGGTGGCCACCATCGACGGAGAGGCTGAAATCGACCGCCTCGGGCACCTTTCGTGTAGCCTGCTCTCGACCGACCTTTAAATCGGCCCTGCGAGGCCGGAAAGGGGTGCCACATCCGCGTGAGGATTCTGCATAGCCGCACCGCGCACGCTTGCCCGGCCGCTTCGGCGGATCGGGGAGGCGTTTTTTGATGCGCTCTTCTCGTGCGCGCACCGGCACGGAGGTCGCCTTCGAGCTGAAGGCCCGGGTCCTGGAGGCCTCGGACATCCGCCGGGCGCTGACTCGCATCAGCCACGAGATCGTCGAGTACAACAAGGGCACCGACGACCTGGTGATGGTCGGCATCCGCACGCGCGGAGCGCCGCTGGCCGACAGGATCGCAAGCTCGATCGCGTCCTTCGAGGGCGTCGACGTGCCGTCTGGGGCTCTGGACGTGAGCCTCTACCGGGACGACGTCGCGCTGCGGGGGCCGCGCAACCTCGAGGCGACGACCGTGCCGGGAGACCTCGACGGTCGGATCGTCGTGCTGGTCGACGACGTCCTCTATACCGGTCGCACGATCCGAGCGGCCTTCGACGCGGTGCTCGATCTCGGACGGCCGCGCGCGATCCGCCTCGCCGTGCTGGTCGACCGAGGACACCGCGAGTTGCCCATCCGCGCGGACCACGTCGGCAAGAACCTGCCCACCTCGTCCCATGAGGTCGTGAAGGTGCACGTCAAGGAGCTCGACGGCGAGGACGCCGTGCTGATCGGGGAGGAGGGGCTCCGGGCGACCGACGAAACTCGGAGAGCGGCTCCCAGGAAAGGATCGTCGCAGTGATCAAGCACCTGTTGTCGATGGATCAGCTTTCTGCGGACCAGATCACCGAGGTGCTGGACACCGCCGAGCAGCTCAGGTCGGTGACGGACCGGCCGATCAAGAAGCTGCCCACACTTCGAGGGCGCACGGTGTGCAACCTCTTCTACGAAGCCTCGACGAGGACACGAATCAGCTTCGAGCTGGCGGCCAAGAGGTTGAGCGCCGACGTCATCAACTTCTCCGCCGACTCGAAGTCGTCGGTGGCCAAGGGCGAGAGCTTCAAGGACACCGCGTGGACGCTGGAGGCGATGGGGGTGGATGCGATCATCGTGCGCCACGGCAGCTCCGGGGCTCCGAATCAACTTGCCCGGTGGGTCAAGGCAAGCGTCCTCAACGCGGGCGACGGGGCGCACGAGCACCCGACCCAGGCGCTGCTCGATCTCTTCTCGATACGCCAGCACTTCAAGGCCTTCGAGGGCCTCGAGGTGGCGATCGTGGGCGACATCCTGCACAGCCGCGTGGCGCGCAGCAACGTCAAGGGACTGGTGACGATGGGGGCCCGGGTGACCCTCGTCGGTCCGCCCACCCTGATTCCCGCGCAGGCCGCGAGCTGGGGAACGTCCGTTTCTCACGATCTCGACTCGGTCATCCCGGCGGCCGACGTCTGCTACCTGCTGAGGGTGCAAAAGGAGCGCCAGAGCGAGCAGTTATTTCCCTCGCTCAGGGAGTACGCCGCGCACTGGGGGCTCGACTCGAGGCGGCAGGCCCGCATGAAGCGCGACGCACTCGTCATGCACCCGGGCCCCATGAACCGGGGGGTCGAGATCTCGGCCGATGTCTCTGAGTCGCCGCGCGCGATCATTCTCGACCAGGTGGCAAACGGGTTGGCGGTGCGCATGAGCCTGCTGTACCTGATGCTCGGCGGCAGGGGCGACAGGTCCGGCGTACCGGGACGCGACCTGAAGGACGAGCTCGTATGAGCCGGTTCTTGATCAAGGGTGGACGTGTAATCGATCCTGCGGTGGCACGCGACGAGACTGCCGATGTGCTCCTCGCCGATGGGACCATTGCCGAGATCGGACCCCGGCTCGAGGACTCCGGTGCGGAGGTGATCGACGCAGACGGCGCCGTCATCGCGCCCGGCTTCGTCGATCTCCACACCCACCTGCGGGAGCCGGGGCGCGAGGACGAGGAGACCATCGCGACGGCCTCGGCCGGTGCGGCCGTGGGCGGCTACACGGCCGTGTGCGCGATGCCGAACACGGATCCGGTGTGCGATACGTCGTCCGTCGCCGAGAAGGTCTGGGCGCTGGGACGGGAGGTGGGCCTCGTGGACGTGCGCGTGGCCGGAGCGTTGAGCCGAGGCCTCGAGGGAACCAAGATGGCCGACATCGGCGAGATGGTCCGTTCGGCGGCGCGCGTGAGGTTGTTCACCGACGACGGACGCGGCGTCCAGAATTCGCTCTTCGCCAGGCGCACGATGGAGTACCTGATGGCCTTCGACGCCGTTTACGCCGAACACTGCGAGGACGCCGCGCTCGCAGCCGGCGGGCAGATGCACGAGGGCCTGCGCTCGAGCGTGCTCGGTCTGCGCGGAATACCGGCAGAGGCCGAGGAGCTGATGGCGGCGCGCGACATCGCCCTGGCTCGGCTCACCGGCTGCCGGCTCCACCTGCTGCACGTGTCGACGGCGGGGACCGTCGAGCTGGTGCACCGGGCCAAAGCGGAGGGCGTGCGCGTGACGGCGGAGGCGACGCCGCACCATTTCACGCTCACCGACGCCGCGCTCGGAGACTACGACCCGATGATGAAGGTCAATCCTCCGCTGCGCGAGGACCAAGATGTCGCCGCCATCGTGGCCGGTCTCGCCGACGGGACGATCGACGCCATAGCTACGGATCACGCTCCGCATGCGGTCGAAGAGAAAGACCAGGAGTTCGGCTACGCCCCGCCCGGGATGCTGGGTCTCGAGACCGCTCTGGGCCTGGCCGTGGGTCAACTCGTCGAACCCGGCCACCTCGATCTCACCCGGATGATCGACGCGCTGTCGACCCGGCCGGCTCGTTTGCTGGGCTTGGCGGAACAGGGGTCGCTCGAAGCCGGCTCGGCCGCGAACGTCGTCGTTTTCGACCCGTCGGCAAGCTGGACCGTGGACGCGGGTTCGCTGCAGTCGAGGAGCCGGAACACGCCGTTCGATGGGCGCGTGCTGACGGGCCGCGTCCTACACACCTTCTATCGAGGGCGGCCGACCGTGCGGAATTCGAAGGTCTCGAGCGAAGCGACCGGCGATCGTCTCGACGAGCGCGTGGGGGAGGGGGTGTGAGCGTGGACCGAGCGCTCCTCGCGCTCGAGGACGGAGAGGTCTTCGCAGGCACCGGTTTCGGCGCGCGCGGCACCGCAACGGGAGAGGTCTGCTTCAACACGAGCCTCTCCGGCTATCAGGAGGTCCTCACCGACCCCAGCTATCACGGCCAGATCGTGACGATGACGGCACCTCAGGTGGGCAACACGGGGGTCAACGCGCACGACGATCAGTCGTGGAGACCGTGGGTGGCGGGTTTCGTGGTCCGTGAGGAGTCACCCGTGGATTCCTCGTGGCGCTCGGAGGGCACGCTGAACGACTACCTCGAACGCCACGACATCAGTGGGATTGCTGAGGTGGACACCCGCAGGCTCACGCGCCATCTGCGCGCCCGAGGAGCCATGAGAGGCGCTCTCTCCACGGACATTACGAGTGCGGACGAGCTCGTCGAGGTCGCGCGTTCGGCCCGCAGCATGGTGGGGGCCGATCTCGCTCGGGAGGTCACGACCAGACAAGCCTTTCGCTGGGGGTCCGAGGAACTGGAGCGTCGCGCGCTCACCGGTTTCGCCGCCGGAGCCGAACGATCGCCCGCCACCGCGGAGCTCCTGGCGCCACACGACGTGCGCGGCGAAATCACAGGACCGAGGCGCCGGTTCAAGGTGGCTGCGTTCGACTTCGGGATCAAGAAGAACATCCTCGACCTGCTGGTTTCGAGCGGCTGCGACGTGACCGTGGTGCCGGCGACGACGCCGGCCGACGAGATCGTGACGGGAGACTTCGACGGGGTCTTTCTGTCGAACGGTCCCGGCGATCCCGAGCCCGTCACCTACGGCGTCGAAGCGACGCGCTCTTTACTCGGCCGCCTGCCGGTGTTCGGGATCTGTCTGGGTCACCAGGTTCTGGCTCTCGCTCTCGGCGCGAGGACCTTCAAGCTTCCGTTCGGACATCGCGGCGGAAACCACCCGGTGAAGAGATTCGACTCAGAACGGGTCGAGATCACGTGCCAGAACCACGGGTTTTCGGTCGACCCCCGGTCGATAGAGCGCACGCGCGGTCGTCTCACCCATGTGAACCTGAACGACGGAACGGTCGAGGGGCTCGAGGTCCCGGGAGTCTGCTTCAGCGTTCAGTACCATCCCGAGGCGGGCCCCGGCCCCCATGACTCCCGCTACCTGTTCGCGCGTTTCCGTAACCTGATGACCGGGTTCGAACCGGCGGAGGCGCTGGTCCCCACCGATTAGATTCATGCGATACCACCGACGAGAAGGAGGCCCCATGGCGCGCGGAGACCGCAGGTCGGCCCGCTGGAAGAAAGACCGGCAGCGAAAGAAGAAGGAGCGCGACCGGCGCCGGGCCGAGGCCAAGGGGGCCGCCCGCAAGTGACCGGAGGATCCAGGCGGAGCCGGGGGCGGAGGCGACGATGAACGGCGTCACCGTCGAGGGCTTCGATCACGTCAACGTCACGACTCCGGAAGAGCTGGAGACCGCCGTCCTCGAGTTCTACGAGGAATGTCTCGGACTGAAGCGGCTCGACAAACCCGCCGGCACCCGTTCTGCGGGCGGCTGGTTTCAGGTGGGCAGGGGACAGCTCCACGTCTCGCGCGACGCGCACAATCCACCCCCGACGGCTCACTTCGCCCTCGAAGTAAACGACTTCACGGGCGCCGTGACACGGCTGCGCAGCGCGGGTTTCCATATCGAACAGGCCCGGCCCATTGCCGGTCGCCATCGCTTCTTCACACGCGATCCCGCGGGAAACCGCATCGAGATCGTCAACTACGACGAAGGAGGCAAAGGGTCGTGACCGCAAACGACAGACGAGCCTTCGGAGAGTCGTAGATGCCGGCGCGCCGTGACATCACGAGCGTTCTCGTCATCGGCTCCGGCCCGATAGTCATCGGTCAGGCATGCGAGTTCGACTACTCCGGCGTGCAGGCGTGCAAGGTTCTGCGCGCCGAGGGCTACCGCGTGATCCTCGTCAACTCCAATCCGGCGACCATCATGACGGACCCCGAGTTCGCCGACGCGACCTACATCGAGCCCATAACTCCCTCGTACGTCGCGGACGTGATCGCGCGCGAGAAGCCCGATGCCGTGCTCCCGACGCTGGGCGGGCAGACGGGCCTCAACGTAGCTATGGAGCTCGCCAAGGACGGCGTCTTCGAGGTCCACGAGACCGAGCTCATCGGTGCAACACCGGAGATCATCCGGCGCGCGGAGGACCGGCGCGAGTTCAAGAAGGTGATGAGCGACGCCGGCCTCGACCTCCCGCGCTCGTCCTTCGCCTACGCGCTCGACGAGGCGCTCCGCGCGGCGGAGGAACTCGGCTACCCGGTCGTGATTCGTCCGAGCTACGTCCTCGGTGGCGGAGGCTCCGGCGTCGTATCGACCCCGGAGGAGCTCGTCCCCGTGGTATCCGAGGGACTCCGGCTGAGCTCGATCGGAGAGGTGCTGGTCGAGGAGTCCATCTCCGGCTGGAAGGAGTTCGAACTGGAGCTCATGCGCGACCACAACGACAACGTGGTGGTCGTGTGCTCCATCGAGAACCTCGATCCGATGGGCGTACACACCGGCGATTCGATCACGGTCGCGCCGGCGATGACTCTGACGGACGTCGAGTATCAACAGATGCGCGACGACGGGGCGCGCGCCATGCGGGCCATCGGCGTCACCACCGGCGGCTCCAACGTTCAGTTTGCGGTGGACCCGGCGAGCGGCCGGCGCGTCGTCATCGAGATGAACCCGCGCGTGTCGCGGAGCTCCGCGCTTGCGTCCAAAGCCACGGGCTTTCCGATTGCCAAGATCGCAGCAAAGCTCGCGGTCGGCTACACGCTCGACGAGATCACCAACGACATCACCAAGAAGACCCCCGCCAGCTTCGAACCGAGCATCGACTACGTGGTCGTCAAGATCCCGCGTTTCAATTTCGAGAAGTTTCCGGGAACCAGCAGGGTGCTCGGCACGAAGATGAAGTCGGTGGGCGAGGTGATGGCGATCGGCCGGACCTTCCCCGAGGCTTTGCAGAAGGGCTTCCGCTCGCTGGAACGCGATCTCGACGGGTTGGGGGGGCCGAGCTTCGAGTTGACTCTGGAGGAGTGCCTCGAGCGGATCGAGGCCCCCACCGAGGAGCGCCTTCACCTCGCCGAACGCGCCCTGTACCTCGGAGCCGAACCTGCGACGGTCGCAGAGCGGACCAACATCGACCTGTGGTTCGTGGCTCAGATCGCTCGCATCGTCGACTTGCGCAGGCGACTCGAGGACGTCGGCTTCATGGGTGACCTCGACGCGTCGTTGTTGAAAGAAGCTAAGCGACTCGGCTTTTCGGATGCTCAGATCGCCGCGCTGGTGGGCTCGTCCGAGCAGGAGGTGCGCGCTCGCCGGGTTGCACTTGGGGTCCTTCCGACCTACAAGACGGTAGATACTTGCGCGGCCGAATTCGAGGCGTACACGCCCTATTTCTATTCGACCTACGAGGACGAGGACGAGGTCACACCGAGCAAGCGCGACAAGGTTCTCATTCTCGGTTCGGGACCTAATCGTATTGGTCAGGGCATCGAGTTCGACTACTGCTGCGTGCACGCCGCGTTTGCGCTCAGTGAGGGCGGCTTCGAGACCATCATGTTGAACTGCAACCCAGAGACCGTCTCCACCGACTACGACACCTCCGACCGCCTCTACTTCGAGCCTTTGACCTTCGAGGACGTGATGAATGTCGTCGAGAAGGAGCGGCCCAGAGGGGTCATCGTCCAGCTTGGGGGGCAAACCCCGCTGAAGCTCGCCGGTCGCCTCGCTCGCTCCGGCGTGCGCATTCTCGGTACCCAGCCCGAGGCTATCGACCGGGCCGAGGATCGCGAACGGTTCGGCGATCTGCTTGCCGACCAGCGCCTTCCGCATCCGGCCAACGGCATGGCTCGTTCGGTGCCCGAGGCGCGCGCCGTGGCGAACTCGATCGGCTACCCGGTCCTCGTCCGCCCCTCGTACGTGCTCGGAGGCCGGGCGATGGAGATCGTCTACGAGGAGGGTTCGCTCGAGCGCTACATGCACACCGCCGCCCAGGTCAGCCCCGCCCATCCCGTGCTGATAGATCGTTTCCTGGAGGGGGCCATCGAGGTCGACTGCGACGCGGTGTTCGACGGCCGCGATCTCTATGTCGGGGGAGTCCTCGAGCACATCGAGGAGGCGGGTGTCCACTCGGGGGACTCGGCCTGCGCGCTGCCTCCTTTCACACTCGGCAACGACGAGGTTCAGAGCGTGGTCGACTACACGGAGGCGATCGCACGCGACCTGGACGTGCGCGGGCTAATCAACGTTCAGTACGCGGTCAAGGACGATCAGGTCTTCGTCATCGAGGCCAACCCGCGCGCCAGTCGAACGGTTCCGTTCGTATCGAAGGCTACGGGCGTGCCGCTGGCGAAGGTCGCCGCGCGCGTGATGGCGGGCGCGACGCTGATCGAGCTGAGGGACGAGGGGCTCGTCCCCGAACGCACGCTCGGTCACGCGACGATGCGGCACGTCGCGGTCAAGGAGGCCGTGATGCCCTTCGAGCGCTTCCCCGGTGTGGACACGCTGCTCGGCCCCGAGATGCGGTCGACCGGCGAGGTGATGGGGATCGATTCGAACTTCGGGGTCGCCTTCGCCAAGGCCGAGGCCGGCGCCGGCGTGCGACTCCCCTCCAAGGGCACGGTCTTCATCTCGGTATCGAACCGGGACAAGCGCGCCGTGATCTTTCCGGCCAAGCGCCTCGCCGACCTGGGCTTTCACCTGGTCGCAACAGGCGGCACTGCTCAGGTCCTCCGCCGCGCGGGCGTCGATGTGGATATCGTGGATAAAGTGTCCTCGGGGTCCACCGGAGGCGGCAGGAACGTGATCGACAAGATTGGCTCCGGAGAGGTCGAGCTCGTGTTCAACACTCCGCTGGGCCGTGGGGCCCGAACCGACGGATACTTCATCCGAACCGCCTCGGTCGAAGCGGGCGTGCCGTGCGTCACGACGATGTCCGGCATGGCCGCGGCGGTGCAGGCAATCGAGGAGGTCATCCGCGGCGCGGTGTCCGTCCGGCCTCTGCAAGACTTCCTCTCGGCGATGCAGGTGGGAGCGGGTAGGCCGGCGGAGGACATCCAGGGAGAGGAGCAGTAGTGCTGCTGACGAGGGGCGAGGTGCTCGGGCACAAGAAGTACGGCGAGCACTATCACTCCCTGACCATAGTGGCGCCGGAGATCGGCGAGAAGATCCAGCCGGGGCAGTTCATCAACGTCCTCTGCGGCGAGGGTAGCGCTCACATCCTACGCCGCCCCTTCTCCGTCTACCGCGTGCACAAGCGCGGCGGTTGGGCCTCGACCATCGAGATCGTGTTCGACATTCGCGGCGCAGGCACGCAGTACCTCTCGCAGCTTAGGCCTCACATGATGGTGGACCTCGTGGGTCCGCTGGGGCGCGGCTTCGCCCTTCCCAAGGGCCGTGCCCACTGCTTGCTGGTGGGCGGAGGCATCGGCGCCGCACCGCTTTTCTTTCTCGCCGACGACCTTCGCAACGACGGTCATCGCGTCGACGTCATCCTGGGCGCGCGCAGCAATCGTTTTCTGTTGAACCCCATCGAGGTTCGTCGCCTGGCATCGATTGCGCGCGTTGTAACCGAGGACGGGAGCACGGGCGACCAGGGACGCGTGACGGATGTGCTCGACGAAACCATCGCGCGCTGCGAGACCGAGATCGTTTACGCGTGTGGCCCGCATCCGATGCTTGAAGCGGTGACCCAGATGGGCGTCGCCCACGGCCTCCCCGTGCAGGTCGCCGTGGAAGAGCTGATGGCCTGCGGCTACGGGGTGTGCATGACCTGCGTGATGCCGTTGAGGGTCAAGAAGAAGAGCGGTGCACAGAGCAATCGCGCGGGGCGTTCGGGACGCTCGAGCCGAGGTCAGGACGACAAGTCGAAGAACCAGGAAGGCGAGCACGAGATCATCTACGCCCGCTCGTGCACCGAAGGCCCGGTGTTCAACGGCGCCTCGGTCGTGTGGAACGGCACGGCCGCGCCGGTGGCCGACGACCAGGCCGAGTTGTCCACCGCGGGTCTCGCCGTCTCTCAGGGAAGTTTCGACGACTCCGCCGGCGAACATCCCCCTCCGGGGAACTGAACGATGGCCGATCTCTCTATCAAGCTGGCGGGGGTCGAGCTGAAGAGCCCTGTGCTCGTCGCCTCGGGAACCTTCGGGGCCGGGCGGGAGGGGAGCTTTTTCATCGAGCTGCGCGAGCTCGGCGGGGTCATTGTGAAATCTACGACGCTGTCCCCGTGGAAAGGCCAACCCACGCCGCGCATGTGCGAGACGCCCTCGGGGATGCTCAACGCCATCGGGATCCAGAACAAGGGCGTCGACCACTTCATCTCGACCGACCTGCCGTGGTTGTTGAAGCAGAAGGCGGCGGTGTTCGCCTCGATCGCGGGCAACACGGTCGAGGAGTACGTGAAGGTGGCGGACAAGCTCCGGACGGGAGGACGCGGGATGACGGCCGTAGAGGTCAACATCTCGTGTCCCAACCTCGAGGATCGCAACAACATGTTCAGCCACAGCGCGGAGTCGACCGCGGCGGTCGTGGCCGGTGTCAGGAAGGCTCTGCCGAAGACGGCGATCTTTCCCAAGCTGTCTCCGAACGTCACGTCGCTTATCGAGATCGCGTCGGCCGCCATCGACGCCGGGGCGGACGGACTGTCACTGATCAACACCTTGTTCGGAATGGCCATAGACGTCGAACACCGCCGCCCCAAGCTCGCGGGCGTGACGGGGGGACTCTCGGGGCCGGCCATCCGCCCCGTCGCGGTCCGTGCGGTATGGGAGGTGCACAACACCTTCCCCCATGTCCCGATCATCGGTCAGGGCGGGGTCTCCACGGCGGAAGACGCTCTCGAGCTCATCCTTGCGGGGGCCAGCGCAGTTGCGGTCGGCACCGCCAACTTCGTCAACGCACGCTCGTCGATGGACGTCACGAAAGGCATAGACGAGTACATGGATCGCCACCACGTTGCCTCGGTGACCGAGCTCGTAGGTGCCGTGAAGACCGAGGGTTGATGCGCGCCACCCCTAATCCAATCTGTGTGGCCCTCGACTTCGTCGATGCGGAACGGGTGCGCCGGGTTGCCGGCGCGGTCGCGTCCTCCGTCGGTATGTACAAGGTCGGTTTGACCACACTCTACGGAGCCGGAACCGAGCTCGTCGGAGAGCTCGGCCGCGTCCGTCCGGTGTTCGTGGACGCCAAGCTGCATGACATACCCGCCCAGGTCGAGGGGGCAACGGCCTCGATCACCGGCCTCGGCGCGCGCTACGTGACCGTGCATGCGGCGGGAGGCTTCGACATGGTCAAAGCGGCCGTGGGTGCGGCCGGGAGTGACCTGAGGGTCCTGGCCGTGACGATCCTCACCAGCCTCGACGACGCAGAGCTCGCCCAACTGGGGCTGGCCGGACCGGCGGTCGATGCGGTGCTGCGGCTGGCGGAGCGGGCATTGGAGGCCGGAGCGGACGGGCTCGTTTGCTCGCCACTGGAGCTCGCGGCCGTGCGGGCTCGCTTCGGCAGCGCACCCGAACTGGTCGTTCCCGGGATTCGCCCGGCGGCCTCGAAAACAGACGATCAACGCCGGACGCTGGACCCGCGCGCGGCCCTCGACGCCGGCGCGGACCTGCTGGTCATCGGACGGCCGATAACCTCGGCGCCCGACCCCAAAGCCGCCGCCGCCGGCATCCTGGCATCGCTCGGGACGCAAGAAACGCGGGGTCGGCTGGGCGAGACCGCAGAGCAAGAGCGGGTTCGGCTGGGCGAGACCGCAGAGCAAGAGCGAGCATGAAGCCGGGAGCCGTCCTGGAGCTGCTCGAACGCACGGGCGCGGTGCAGCGCGGTCACTTTCGCCTTGCGTCGGGGCGGCACAGTGACGTCTACGCACAGAAGTTCCGCGTGCTCGAGCATCCCGCGGTAGCCCGCAATCTCGGTGAGGCCATCGCCCGCTCGTTCGAAGGCAAGTTCGAGGTCGTCGTCAGCCCGGCAGTAGGCGCACTGGTACTCGGCTTTACGACGGCACTCGCAGCCGGCGCGCGCTTCATCTTCACGGAGAGGGTGGAGGGAGCGATGGTGCTGCGGCGGGGCTTCGCCACGCAGCCCGGCGAGCGCGTCCTCGTGGTGGAAGACGTCGTCACCACCGGAGGTTCCGTCCGGGAGGTCTTGGACCTACTCGACGAGTCGGAGAGCCCGGTCGCCGGAGTCGGTGCGCTCATCGATCGCAGAGACCGCGACGCGCCTCCAGGTTTCGCGGTTCCCTTTCGGGCGTTGTTGCGGCTCGACGCTCCCACGTGGGACCCCGGAGCGTGCCCTTTGTGCCTGGGGCATGAACCCATCACCGATCCCGGTAGCAGCCGCCTCACAAGTTAGTCCTCCATCCCAGAGAACGGCGCATGAGCAGGGAAAGGACGGTGCCCCGCGTTGCGGGGGCCGTGGCCGAGTGCCTATACTCCGGCACGGCCCTAGCGAGGTGGCAGCTTCAGCGATGCAGGACGCCGCCGGCCACGTGCTTCCACTCAGTGACCGATCGATTTCGACCAGGGGGACGCTTGTATGCCATTGCCACCTCCGCTTACAGACGAGCAACGAAAGCAGGCGTTGGAGAAGGCCGCGGTCGCTCGTCGCAAGAGAGCCGAGCTCAAGGAACAGCTCAAGAGCGGCCGGACGACGCTGCGGGAACTGCTCGAGCGGACGAGTGACGAGATAGTCGGCAAGATGAAGGTGTCCACCGTGCTCGAGTCTCTTCCCGGGGTGGGCAGAGTGCGAGCGAGGAAGATCATGGAGAAGCTCGACATCTCCGAGTCCCGTCGCATGAGAGGTCTCGGCGCGAAGCAAAAGGAGAACCTCCTCACCGAGTTTGCTCGTCGCTAAGTGTCCCGTCGCGTACCTAGAGCCAGCACCGAGAGCGCGCCGGCCACCTACGCTGCGGGGCACTGAGTGGGAGGCTCCAGGTGAGCGACTCGACCGGTCGCGGTCGTCTGTTCGTTATATCGGGACCCTCTGGGGCCGGCAAGGGGACGGTCGTTGCGGGTGTGCTCCGGCGCCGGCCTGACGTCTTGCTGTCCGTCTCGGCGACCACGCGGCCGGCTCGCAGGGGCGAGATCGACGGGGTCAACTACCACTTCATAAGCGAGCGCGATTTCATCGCGGGTCGTGACAACGGAGAGTTCCTCGAGAGCGCGGTGGTCTACGACCATTTCTACGGGACGCCACGAGAGCCCGTGGAGGAGGCCCTCAGGGCGGGACGAGACGTCATTCTAGAGCTCGACATCCAGGGGGCCCTCGCGGTCAAACGGGCGCGTCCCGACGCGATTCTCATCTTCATCGAACCGCCGTCGCTGGAGGAACTGTTCAGCCGGTTGCGAGGCAGGCGCACCGAGGACCCCGACGCGCTCCGGCGGCGCGTGCAGGCGGCCTACGACGAGGTCAAGGAAAAGGGCGCCTACGACCACATCGTGGTCAACGACCGGATCGAGGACGCGGTTGCGGAGGTCCTCCGTATACTGGAGGCACCGCACAAACGAACGTAGCCTCGCGCGCCAGAGGGAAAGGACTAATCCGATGATCGAGCCGAAGATGGAGACGTTGCTCAATGACGTCGATTCGAAGTACACGCTGGTGATCCTCGCGGCCAAGCGCAGCCGCCAGATCAACTCCTACTTCACCCAGTTGGGCGAGGGGATCGGGGAGCACACCCCGCCACAGATCCCCCTCAACCCCGACCGGGCTCCCAAGCCGCTTTCCATCGCGCTCCGGGAGATCGCCGAGGGCAAGATCTCTTACGAGCGCACCTCCGACGGCATCAAGTAAGACCCTTCGATGGACCCACGCGGGGTTCCCCCTCACGCCGACATCGACGTCGGGGGCCACAAGATCGTCCTCGCCGTCAGCGGGGGTATTGCCGCCTACAAGGTTGTGGTGGTGGCGCGCTCGCTCACTCGGCTGGGGGCCGACGTCAGGGTCGTGATGACCCGCTCGGCGGAGCGCTTCATAGGTGACCAGACCTTCGCCGGGGTGACCGGCAACGCGGTCGCCACAGAGTTATTTGGCGACGGGCCCGACGCTCCTCACGTCGAGCTGGCGCGCGGCGCCGACCTCGCCGTGGTGGCTCCCGCCACGGCCAACGCGCTGGCCAAGATGGCCGCCGGGCTGGCCGACGACCTCTTCTCGGCGACTCTGCTCACCGTTCAGTGCCCGATCGTCGTCGCCCCGGCGATGCACGCGGAGATGTGGGCGCATCCCGCCACCGCCGCCAACCTCGCGACGCTGGCCGAGCGGGGTGTCATCCAGGTCGGGCCGCATGCGGGGCCGTTGATGTCCGGTGACACCGGCGTTGGTCGCATGGCCGAGCCCGACGAGATCGTCACCGTTGCCCTGGGCGCCATCGGCCGTGCGCAAGACCTGTCGGGCAGGCGCGTCGTGGTGACCGCCGGGGGGACGCAGGAGCCCATCGACCCGGTGCGCTTCATCGGCAACCGCTCGTCCGGCCTGATGGGCTGGGCGATCGCCCAAGAGGCGGCGCGCAGGGGAGCCAAGGTGACGCTCGTGGCGGGTCCCAACAATCTCATTCCGCCCCCGGGAATCGAGATGGTGGACGTCCATACCGCCGACGAGATGCGCGCGGCGGTCCTGAGCGCGGCTCCCGACGCAGATGTGGTCGTGAAGGCCGCCGCCGTCGCCGACTTCAAGCCGGTGAGCCACGCCGCCAAGAAGCTGAAGAAGGCCGAGGGGCCTCCGGAGATCACCCTCGAGCCGACTCCCGACATCCTCGCGGATCTCGGGTCGCATCCCGAGGCCCGCAAACCCGGCAGCGTGCTCGTCGGTTTCGCAGCCGAGACCGTGGAGGACGTCGAGAAGCTCAAGGCCCTCGCTCGCCACAAGCTCGAGGCAAAGGGCGCCGACATGATCGTCGCCAACGAGGTCGGCACCCACGACTCGGGGTTCGGAGTCCGCACCAACCGAGCGGTCATCGCGACCGGAGACGGGGTCGACGACGTGGGCCTGGTGTCCAAGGAGGCCCTGGCCGCCGCACTGATCGATCGCGTGGCACAGCTTCTGGCGCGCCGGAGTTGACCACGCACCGCGTCGCGACTTCTCTCGGTCTTCGCGGTCTGACGCTCGCACGTCGCAGCGACTTCGCTCACTTTGTCTCGCTATGTGAAACAAAGTGAGCAAGGTCTTTGAGATTCCTCGGCCTACGGCTCGGCCGGTGGCGGACCGCCCCTGTCGCCGGGTCCCTCAGCCCTCAGCGATAAGGCTCCGGATTCCGCCGCCCGCAGAAGAGCTTCGGCCCTCTCCACATCTTGCCGGCGCACCAGGATGCGCGCCGCATTCAGCTCGCTGGGCATTCCGGTAACGGCGCTGAGCCCTCCCAACTCCGTCCAGGGGCCCATCCCTATGGTTTGAACGTGCATCGAGATGCCGCTGCCCTCGAGCAGCGAGCGCAGGAGATGAAGCTTGACATCGGGGACCCCTCGATAGATCTCGCACACAAAGTCCCCTGGCAGTCGGGCGGAGTCGCCGGACTGCTCATCGGCCAGCTCTGCGCCGCAAGCGGGGCACCGGGTGTGTTGCGTGGGGATTACCTCATCGCACACCGGGCAGACAGCCATGACCCACAAGTATCACGGAGAGTTTCCGACGGTTCCTCCCGCATCCCCCCTACTCGGAGTCGATCCGCCGGAGACGTTGAGGGCTCGGCTAGGATGCCGTCCATGATCAACGACGGCCATCTCAGACTGTTCACGTCCGAATCCGTAACCGAGGGGCATCCCGACAAGCTTGCCGACCAGATCTCGGACGCGGTGCTGGACGAGATCCTGGCGGAGGATCCCGACGGCAGAGTGGCGTGCGAGACGCTCGTCACGACCGGTCTCGTAGTCGTGGCCGGCGAGATCACGACCGAGACCTACGTTGACATCCCATCGGTCGTGAGGCGCACGATCACCGACGTCGGCTACACCTCGTCCAAGATCGGTTTCGACGGCGAGACCTGCGGAGTGTCGGTGGTGATTCAGGAGCAGAGCCCCGACATCAAGGTAGGCGTGGACCACGCGTACGAGGAGCGGATGGGTGACGCCAACGACGACGAGCTTCATCAGGGGGCGGGTGACCAGGGCATGATGTTCGGTTTCGCCTGCACGGAGAGCGAGGATCTGATGCCGGCACCGATCTGGCTGGCGCACCGCCTGGCGCAACGGCTCAGTGAGGTGCGCAAAGCGGGTGTGGTGCCGTACCTGCGCCCCGATGGAAAGATCCAGGTCACGATCGGTTACGACGGCCGCAAGCCGGTGACTCTCGATACGATCGTAGTCTCCACGCAGCACCAGCCCAACGTCGACATCGACACGCTTCTTCGGCCCGACCTCATGCAGCACGTTGTGGATCCGCTCATCCCACCCAACCTCGATGCCGAGGACGTGCGCGTTCTCGTCAACCCCACGGGCGTCTTCGAGATCGGCGGACCGCGCGCGGACACCGGGCTCACCGGCCGCAAGATCATCATCGACACCTATGGAGGCATGGCGCGACACGGCGGGGGCGCCTTCAGCGGCAAGGACCCCACCAAGGTGGACAGGTCCGCGGCGTACGCGTGCCGTCATATCGCCAAGAACGTCGTGGCGGCCGGGCTTGCGGACCGCTTCGAGGTTCAGGTCGCCTATGCGATCGGCGTCGCGACGCCGATCTCCATCTCGATAGACACGTTCGGGACCGAGACCGTTGACCCCGCAAAAATCCATGCTGCGATTCGCGAGCTGTTCGACCTGCGACCCGCAGCGATCATTCGCGACCTCGACCTGAAGCGGCCGATCTATAAGAACACCGCCAGCTACGGCCACTTCGGTCGCTCGGACAAGTCCTTCACCTGGGAGCGCACGGACAAAGCGGATGACCTCCGCCGCCTCGCTACCTGAGCGCGGCGCGACCGTTTCCGTAGTCCCTCTCGTCCCGGTCTGGCGGGTCGATCGGGCGTTCGACTACAAGCTGCCCTCGACGCTGCGTCCCGGTGTCCAAGTTGGCTCCTTGGTGCGCGTCCCGTTCGGCAACCGTCGCGTCCGCGCGGTGGTGACTTCCGTTTCGGATCAAGAGGTCGACGATCTCCAGGAGGTGGCCGCGCTCATCGCGGGCGCACCGGTGGCGCCGGGGGCCATGGTCGACGTCTTCAGCTGGCTCGCCGGCCGGTACGCAGCACCACTCGGACGAGCGTTCGCACGTGCGGTGCCGCCGCGCGTGCGCATGCGGATCGCCGCGTCCGAGCCGCTCCGCTTGGGCTGGCCGGTTGAGCGTTTGCCGGTTTACGAAGGCGGATTGGACCTGCTGCGGGCGCTCGAGCGCGGCCACCATTCCGTTTGGTCGGTGCGCACGGTCCCCGGCGAGGACCATGGAACGCTCGTCGCCGAGATGGTGGACGTCGCTTCGCGATGTGGGGGCCAGGCTCTCGTGGCCGTGCCGGAGGTGCGCTGGGGCTCGGCTACCCTCGACGAATTGGCGAGACGCTGGCCGGACGTGGCGCGCCTCGATTCGGCCCAGCCCGACAACCGGCGAGCGCATGCGTGGCTGCGCGTCGGTGCCGGTGCTCCTCTGGGCGCGGGAGGTCGAGCCACGGTCTTGGCACCCGCCGAGCACCTGCGGCTCATCGTCCTCGACGACGAGCACCATCTCTCTTTCAAAGAGGATCGTTCGCCTCGCTACGACGCTCGGCGGGTCGCCCTCGAACGTGCCCGCATCCAGGGCGCAACCTGTGTATTCGTCAGCTCGACGCCCAGCGTCGAGACCGGAGCGGCCGCGCGCGACGGCTCGTACGGTTCGGTGTCTCCCCGACGAGCCGAGCTCCGCGCGGCTCGCCCGGTGGTCGAGATCGTGGCTCCTCCGTCCGAGCGCGTCTTCTCGCACGAGCTCCACCAACGCATCAGAGACACGCTGCGAGCCGGTGAGCGCGTCGCACTCCTGGTCCCCGCCCGCGGCTACGCGCGGGCTCTGTGGTGTGCCGCTTGCCGCCGGTCGGTGCGTTGCCCGGTGTGCGAGTCGGGACTCTTCTACGACCGGGTCGAAGAGGCGGTGCGCTGTTCGCACTGCGGACTCGCAGCACCGGCCCCCCGCGCTTGCCCCACCTGCGGCTCGCAGGGGTTCCGCTACGTCGGGGCGGGAACGGAGAGATTGAGCGAGCAACTCGGCAAGGCTTTTCCGCGGGCGACGGTCGGCCGCATGGACCCCGACGTGATCGGCAACCTCGACGAGCATCCAGGTGAGGTCGACATCTACGTCACGACCTGGATCGGCACCAAGCCCGCCCTTCGACCCTCGGTGCGCCTCGTGGGCGTCCTCGACGCCGACTCGCTCCTGCGGAGGCCCGATTTCCGCGCGGCGGAACACGCCTACCAGGCGCTGGCCGAGATGGCCGGGTGGGCCGGGCCGGCCGCCCAGGGGGGTCGCCTGATGATTCAAAGCGCGGAGCCGGAGCACTACGCGCTGCAGGCGGTGGTCAGAGCCGACTACGACTTCTGGCTCGAACGCGAGCTCGCCGAGCGCCGAGAGCTCGACTACCCGCCTTTCTCCGAGCTCATCAAGGCGACCAGCTACGGCCCCAGGAAGCAGGGATTGATCGAGCGAGCTGCGGGAGTAGCGCGCGCCACCGGAGCGCGCGTCCTGGGGCCGATCGGCGTGCGGACGGTGGTGGGCGAAGGTGAGCTAGAGGAGGGGCTCGAGGTCCTGATCAAGGCGGAGGACGCGGAACCGGTGGCGCGCGCCCTGCGGGGTATCCTCGCCTCGGTGCCACAGGGAAGCCGGCTGCGGGTCGACGTGGACCCTCGCTAGCTGGTGCCTGCCGGCCACGTCAACGGGAAAGGATGACAGCGAGGGCATGGCGGTTCTGTCGATCAGGACGTTCGGCGACCCGATTCTTCGACATACGGCGCGCGCCGTCGAGGAGGTCGACGACGTCCATCGCCGGCTCTCCGCGGACATGCTCGAAACCATGCGCGTGGCCCCCGGAGTCGGTCTTGCCGGAAACCAGGTCGGCGTACTCGAGCGCATCTTCACTTGGGAGCTCGACGATGCCTTCGGAACCATCATCAATCCGGTCATAACCAGGCGGTCGAGACGCATGTTCACCGACGAGGAGGGGTGCCTCAGCCTCCCCGGGCTCGTCTATCCCGTCGAGCGCCACCTCGAGGTGCGCGTCGAAGGCTCCGATGAGAACGGAGATCGGGTCGAGATCGACGCCGAGGAGCATGTCGCGCGCGTGTTCCAGCACGAGATCGACCACCTCGACGGCATCCTCTTCATCGATCGCCTGCCCGACGATCTCCGGCGCGAAGCGCGCCGCATCCTGACCGACCAGGCCCTGGGACTTCCGCCGCCGCGCTCCAGCCACGTCAGGGCGTCGGTTCCCAGCGAGGAGACTCTCTGAGACGGTCGCGGCGGCGACGCTGGGTCGCCGGCGGATGAGGACCGTCTTCTTCGGTACTCCACGATGGGCAGTTCCCAGCCTGGACGCGCTGAGGGCTTCGAACATCGAGGTTGCCGCGGTCGTCACCAATCCCGATCGAGCCGCAGGACGGGGTATGCAACTGAGAGCGTCGCCGGTGAAACAGCGGGCGCTCGAGCTGGGTCTCGACGTCCTGCAGCCGCAACGAGCACGCGCGCCCGAGTTTCACGACGAGCTGAGAAAGCTTGCTCCCGAGGTCGGCACGGTCGTGGCCTACGGCCAGATCCTCCCGGGGTCGTTGCTGGCCGTCCCCCCTCTAGGTTTCGTCAACGCGCACTTCTCGCTGCTTCCCGAGTATCGAGGGGCCGCACCGGTCCAGCGGGTCGTCATGGACGGCCGCGCCACCACCGGCATTTCGATAATGGTCCTGACGGAGGGCATGGACGAGGGCCCGGTCCTGAACACGGTGGAGGAGCCGGTGTTGGAAGACGACACCGCGGGCTCGTTGGGTGACCGACTGGCGAAGCTGGCTGGACCGTTGCTGGTCGACGCGCTTACGGCGTGGAGCTCCGGCACGCTCGAGCCGGTGGAGCAAGATCACGAACGCGCTAGTTATGCATCCAAGATCACCACTGAGGAAGCGCGGATCGACTGGCGCGAACCGGCAGTGGCGATTCGCAACCAGGTGCGTGGCTTGAACCCGGCCCCCGGAGCCTGGACCACATTGCGGGCCAAGCGGGCCAAGGTGCTCACCGCCGAGATCCTCGGGGACGAGGGTCTGGCACCGGGGGAGATCACGGCGCGCGGGACCTCGTTACTGGCCGGCACCGGAGACGACGCGCTGCGCATAACCCGGCTCCAGCTTCAGGGTAAGAAGGAGACCTCGGGCAAAGAGGCGGCACGGGGTCTCCGTCTGGCCCCCGGCGAGAGATTTGAGTAGGTTCTGCGTTCATGTCTCGTCTCGAGCTCGCGCCATCGATCCTGACCGCCGACTTTGGGCGAATCACCGAGGAGATCCGGGCGGTCGCCCCGCACGTCGACTGGTTTCACCTCGACGTTATGGACGGTCACTACGTTCCGAACCTGACCTTCGGGACGGCGATCGTCTCGGCCGTGCGCGCCGCCTGCAGCCGGCCCCTCCACGTGCACCTGATGATCGACAATCCCGGGGACTTCATCGAGGCGTTCAGCGCGGCGGGAGCCGATCGCATCAGCTTCCACCCCGAGGTCACGGATGACCCCTCGGCCGTCATCGAGGCCATCAGGTCCCGCCGTACCGGCCTCGGCATCGCCGTGCACCCGGACGTCGGTCTCGAATTCGTCGAGAAGTACCTCTTCGAGCTCGATGTGGTTCTTATGATGACCGTGAGACCCGGCTTCGGAGGACAGAGGTTCATGGGCGAGGTGGTGCCCAAGATCGGGGACGCGCGCCGGCTGGTTGATTCCGAGGGCGCGCGTGCCGATGTCGAAGTAGACGGAGGTATCAAGATCGACAACATCGACCTCGTGGTAGGGGCCGGCGCCAACATCGTGGTTTCGGGAAGCGGCATTTACGACGGCGTGGACGCTCCTGCGGCGGCAGCGCGCTTGCGCGCGCGTCTGGACGCGCTGGGGGGGACGAAATGAACTCGAGGCGAGACCTCATCCTGGTCGCCGACGACGACGAGGACATCGTTCGCTTCGTCGAGGTCAACCTGAGGCTCGAGGGTTTCGAGGTCATCACCGCACCGGACGGCGAGCAGGCTTTACAAATGGCCTGCGATCAGCGACCCGACCTCATTCTGCTCGACGTGATGATGCCGCGCCTCGACGGGTTCGAGGTATGTGAGCGGCTACGAGCCGACACCCGCACCAAACACATCTCGGTCATCATGCTGACGGCGAAGTCGCTCTCGGCCGACAAGGTCGTGGGACTCACGGCCGGAGCCGACGATTACATCATCAAACCCTTCGATCCGATCGAGCTGGTAGCGCGCGTCAAGTCGTCCCTGCGTCGCGCGCGTGACATGCGAGCGGTCAATCCCCTCACTCAGCTGCCCGGCAACGTGCAGGTTGGAGCAGAAGCAACGGCTCGCATCGAGGCGGGGGAGCCCCTCGGGCTCATGTACGTCGACTTAGACAACTTCAAGGCGTTCAACGACCACTACGGTTTCCTGCGGGGCGACGAGGCCATCAAACTGATCGCCCGGTGCGTACGCGAGGCCCTCGAAAGTCTGGGGCCGGCAGGTTCTTTTTTGGGGCATATCGGGGGTGATGACTTCGTCGTGATGGTGCCCCCCGAAAAGTCCGAGGCGGTGGCCAAGGGCATCTGCGAGCGCTGGGATGCCGTCGCGCTGCAGCTCTACGATGATGCCGACGTCGAGCGCGGCTACATCGAGGTCGCCGACCGACGGAATCAAACCCACCAGTTCCCCGTCATGACGGTGTCGATCGGCATCGCCACGAACGTGGTCCGCCGGATCGAGAACCAGTGGCAGGCCGCGCAGATCGCGACGGAGATGAAACAGTTCGCGAAACGCAGCGAAGGCTCCTCGTTCGCGGTCGACCGGCGGCGAGACTAGCTATCGAGCCTCTGTCCGGCCGAACCCCGCAGGGCCGGGAAGATTCTTCACGCTGATGGCTAGTCAATCTTCGGCCCACGGCGCTCGAGGGAGCCAAAGATGGCCCGGATGCTCTATTCCGCTGGCCGCCTCCGCACCACATGCTTGTTGAGCGGCCGGAAGGACGGAGATGGACTCGGGTTTGCCGAGGGGAAGGTCACATTGGGTGCCGGGTCCGCTCGACCCCGAGGTGGCGGCTTGAGCAGATGCGTCCGTGTGCTGGTGTGTGACGACATGCACCAAATGCGCCTGCTGCTCAGGGCGGAGCTGAGTCTCGAGCCCGACATCGAGATCGTCGGCGAGGCCACCAACGGCGCCGAGGCGGTGGATATCGCCCGGGATGCTCAGCCCGACGTGGTGGTGCTCGATCTGACGATGCCCGTAATGGACGGGCTCGAGGCGCTTCCCCGCATCAAAGCGGTCGCTCCCGGCGTGCGCGTGATCATGCTCTCCGCCCACGGGGCGGGCGAGATGGGAGGAAGGGCCATGGCGGCCGGTGCCAGCCTCTACCTGGAGAAGACGGCCACGTTCGAGGAAATCGCCGCAGCGGTGCGCGCTGCGGAGCAGCCCCTTTCTTGACTCAGCGGTCAAAGAACCGGCGCGTCGTATACTGAGAGGCGCCTGACCACCAGGCATTGCCTCGAGTCCCAAGCCGAGGCGACAACCGAATAGATGGAACCTCTTCGGGGCAGGGTGAGATTCCCGACCGGCGGTGACAGTCCGCTACCTCCGCACCCAGAGCAAGACTTGCGGAGTTGACCCGGTGGAATCCCGGGACCGACGGTAACTCGCATCACCGGTGTGCGGTGCGAGAAGTCCGGATGGGAGAAGAGGAACCGAGCGATGCCCCGGCGCGCGCCGGACCGCTCGGGTGTGGCGCTCTCCCGTTTTCCCGATCAGCCGGACTGAAGAGGCTCCGACCGCTCGGAGGACGGATGAGCGACCAGGTGCACGAGCATTACATGACCAGAGCGCTGGAACTGGCGCGGCGCGCCTCGTTCACCTCCCCCAATCCCAAGGTTGGGTGCGTCCTGGTACGAGACGGCGAGGTCCTCGGAGAGGGTCACCACGCCGGAGCCGGCTCCCCCCACGCCGAGATCGAGGCCCTGCGGCGGGCGGGTGCGGCCGCCGGTGCCACCGCCTACGTGACGCTCGAGCCGTGCCACCATCACGGACGCACGCCGCCCTGCGTTCCGGCTCTGATAGATGCCGGCATAAGCCGGGTGGTCGTGGCCGCCGGCGACCCCGACCCGCGCGTGTCGGGGGCCGGTATCGGTGCGCTGGCCGAGGCGGGCGTCGAAGTGCTTTCGGGAGTGTGTGAGTCCGCCGCGCGCACGCTCAACAGGGCCTACAACCATCACAGGGTCACGGGACGCCCCTTCGTCTCCCTCAAACTTGCGCTGAGTCTCGACGGACGCCTTGCGGCACCCGACCGGTCGGGCCGGTGGATCACCGGGCCGGGCGCGCGGACGGCGGTGCAGCGCCGGCGCGTGGAGGTCGATGCCGTGGTGGTCGGTGCGGGCACGGCACTGGCGGATGACCCCGCCCTCACGGTGCGGGATGTCCATCCCCTCCGTCAGCCGGCCCGCGTGCTGGTCGATTCCACCGGACGCACTCCGGCGAGCGCACGCCTCTTCGAGGACGGCGAGGTGGTCGTGGCGACGACCGAGGCCGCTTCGCATGACGCCCAGACCGGGTGGAAGGAAGCGGGGGCCGAGGTTCTCATGTTGCCGCGCCGGCCCGAAGGGGTCGATCTCGGGGCCATGCTCGACGCGCTCGGTCGACGCGACTGGCTCGAGCTCTACTGCGAGGGCGGCGCCCGGCTGGCCGGCGCGCTGCTGAAAGCAGAGCTCGTCGACGGCTTGGAGCTTCACTACGGCTCGGTTCTCCTGGGACGGGGGGGCCCGGAGCTCGCCGAGCTCGGCGTGACGACGATCCGGGACGCGCGACGCTGGCGCCTGCTGAGCTCACGATCCATTGGCGATGACCTGTTGACTTCCTACGAAAGGAGTCGCTAAGTGGCCCGCCCCACAAATACACATGCAAAACGTCACTTTACTTATGGGGCGGACCACTAAGTGTTCACCGGAATCGTGACGAGCTTGGGAACGGTGAAGCGTGCGCGCAACCGGGCCGGGAGCTTGGATCTCGAGATCGAAGCCGGCAAGCTGGCTCGTGATGTCGAAGTCGGTGACTCCGTGTCGGTCAACGGGGTGTGTCTCACGGCGATTCGCACGACGCGTAAGACATTTTTCACCCAAGCCATGGACGAGACCCTGACCGTTACGACCCTCGGCTCGCTTGCCAAGGGGAGCAGGGTCAACCTCGAGCCCGCCGCCCGCTTCTCGGACCGTATAGGCGGACACATGGTGCAGGGCCATATCGATGTCAGGGCCTCGGTCGTCCGGATCGAAGACCTCGACGGAGCTCGCCGTATCTGGTTCGCGCCGCCGGAGAATGCTCTGCGTTACCTGGTGCCCAAGGGCTCGGTGGCGATCGACGGTGTGTCGCTGACGGTTGTCGAGGTGGGACGCACGTCCTTTCAGGTCGCGCTCATCCCTCACACCCTCGAGGTCACCACGCTCGGAGAACTCTCCGTCGGCTCGGTGGTCAACATCGAGCTCGACCTCATCGCCAAGTACGTCGAAAGATTCACGACTGCAGTCAACGGGCGAGGGCCGTCTCTCGGCACCACCCGCGAGGGACGCGACTCCCGCTGACCAGAAAGGAACCCTCAATGCCACTGGCACGAATCGACGATGCGATCGAAGAGATCCGCAACGGCAACATGGTCATCGTGGTAGACGACGAGGACCGTGAGAACGAGGGGGACTTGATCTTCGCAGCCGAGAAGGCCACGCCGGAGATGGTCACCTTCATGGTGCGCCATTGCTCGGGCATCATCTGCGTGCCACTCGAATCCGAGAGGTTGGACGAACTCAATCTCCCGTTGATGGCTCCCAACCACACCGACGCGCTGGGAACCGCCTTCACGATCAGCGTGGACGCGGCGAAGGGAACGACCACCGGGATCTCGGCTGGTGATCGAGCGCGCACGATCTGCGCCCTCATCGACCCGGCCACCCGGCCTCGGGACCTCGCCCGCCCGGGGCACATCTTTCCGCTGCGCTACACGCCGGGTGGTGTCCTGCGGCGAGCCGGTCATACCGAGGCCTCCGTCGATCTGGCGAAGCTCGCGGGCCTCTATCCCGGGGGCGTCCTGTGCGAGATAGTCAACGAGGACGGAACGATGTCGCGCATGACCGATCTGGAAGTCTTTGCAGAGCAGCACGGTCTGCTCATCATCTCGATCGCGGACCTCATTCGATACCGGCGTACCACCGAGCAACTGGTCACCCGTCAGACCAAGGCCCGGATCCCCACCGCTTTTGGAGAGTTCACGACGGTGGCCTACGAAAGTGACGACGGCAGGACACACGTCGCTTTGGTCAAGGGCGAGGTCGCCGGCAAAGAGAACGTCCTCGTAAGGGTGCACTCGGAGTGCTTCACCGGTGACGTGCTCGGAAGCGTTCGTTGCGACTGCGGGATGCAGTTGCACGACGCCATGCGACGTATCGACCAAGAGGGTGAGGGGGTAGTGGTCTACGTCCGAGGCCACGAGGGACGAGGTATCGGCCTGAGACACAAACTCGAAGCCTATGCACTGCAAGACGGAGGGCTCGACACGGTAGAGGCGAACGTCGAACTCGGTTTCGCGCCCGACTCTCGGGACTATGGGGTCGGTGCCCAGATCCTCGTCGACCTCGGAGTCTCCACCATGCGCCTGCTCACCAACAACCCGACCAAGCGCGCCGGGCTCGAAGGTTACGGACTGAAGATCGTCGAGCGAGTGCCCCTGGAGAGCGCACCGACGGAGGAGAACATTCGCTACCTCACGACCAAGAGGGAAAAGCTCGGGCACCTTCTCGAAACCATAGGGGCCGAAGCGAGCAGTCAAGAAGCAAGGGAGGGAAAGTCCAGTGCAGACCTTTGAGGGAGCGCTCGACGGCAAGCGCCTCAGGATCGCGGTCGTCGCGAGTCGTTTCAACGAGACCATCTCGAAACGCCTGGTCGAGGGGGCGCTGCATGCGCTGTCGCAACACGGAGTGGCCGATGAAGATGTGTCGCTCACCTGGGTACCGGGGGCGTTCGAGATCCCGGCGGTGGCCCGGCGCCTTGCGACTTCGGGAGAAGTCGACGCTATCGTGACGCTGGGAGTCGTCATTCGCGGCGAGACGGCTCACTTCGATTACGTCGCGGGGCCGGTCGCCGGAGCCGTTGCCAACGCAGCGGTCACGACCGGCGTTCCGATTGCGTTCGGAGTGCTTACCACCGAGACTACCGAACAGGCGGCCGACCGAGCCGGCGGCAAGATGGGCAACAAGGGTTACGAGGCTGCGGTCACTGCGATCGAGATGGCGAATCTGTGCGCGTCGCTGCCCAAGCCTCAGACAGACGTGTAGGCCCCGTATGCTTCGCCGATGCTGAAATTCGTCATTCCCAAGGGTTCGCTGGAGCGGGCGACCTTCCAGTTGCTCGAGGACGCCGACCTGAAGGTGACCCGCGCCAGTGAGCGCGAGTACAGGGGCTCGATCGAAGATCCGCGCATCGACTCGGTGGCGATACTTCGTCCCCAGGAGATACCAACCTATGTCGAAGACGGCTTCTTCGACATCGGCATCACCGGCGAGGACTGGATAGCCGAGACCGCGTCGGACGTGATCAAGGTCGCGCCGCTCAGGTACTCGAAGCAGACGGATCGCCCCATCAAGATCGTGCTGGCCGTGCCGGAGGAGTCGGGCATTACCGAACCCCAACAGATCAAGCCGGAGTCGCGCGTCTCTACCGAGTTGCCCAACCTCACCAAGTCCTACTTCGACGAGCTCGGCATACCGGTGCGAATCTTCCTGTCCTACGGAGCGACGGAGGCCAAGGTTCCCGAGATCGTCGACGCGATCGTGGATCTGACCGAGACGGGCGCCACCCTGCGACGCAACGGGATGGTCATTATCGACACCCTTCTCGAGTCTCACACCCACCTGATCGCGAACCGGCGCTCGTTCGCAGACCCGGCCAAGCGCCAGGCAATCGACGAGCTGACGATTCTGCTCAAGGGCACGGTGGACGCAAGGGGGAGGGTGCTGGTGAAGCTGAACGTACGATCCGACCATCTCGACGCAGTCCTGGAACTACTTCCGGCGATGCGCTCTCCAACCGTCAGCCATCTTGCGGACACCGGCTACTTCGCGGTCGAGACCGTCGTCCCCAAGAACACGATCAACGTTCTCATCCCTCGCCTCAAGTCTCTGGGGGCCGAGGACATAGTCGAGATGCCGATCGCCAAGATCGTCCCTTAGGACGAGCGCTGCGAGCGGTCCAACGGGTCACACACCGCCGCAGGACTCTGGAAGCCGGTGCTGCTCTGCTGAACAACGACGCCCTGCAAGCGGCCGTGTGTGCTCGATCGCCGGGTCTCGCTATGCCCCGGCCCTACCTGGGCGGATAACCGTGGGCTGCCTGCCGAAACATGCGCCACCCAACGGTCGTTTGTGCTACCTTTTCGCGGTAGTTCGAAAGGGGGAGGGCGCGCCGCGGCTCGCGCTCCTCGAAGCATCGAAAGGAAGTGCGTACGTGGCACAAGGCACGGTGAAGTGGTTCAGCAACGAGAAGGGCTTCGGCTTTATCTCCCAGTCCGACGGGGAGGACGTTTTCGTCCACTTCTCGGCGATCGAGATGGACGGCTACAAGTCCCTGGACGAAGGCATGGCCGTTGAGTTCGAGGTGACCGAGGGTCCCAAGGGCAAGCAGGCCTCCAACGTCCGCCCCGCAGGCGCCTAACCAGACCTGCAAACCAAAAGGCCCCCGAGTTTCCGGGGGCCTTTTTGATCGGGGGTCAGGGCCGGGGACCGGGCGGCTTCGACGCAGTCTGGGCGTACGCCATCTGCAACTGCGCCAGCGTCTGGCGCAGCGGCGACTCGGCGTCGCCCAGCCGTGGCCCCACCTTCTCCACGATCGCCGTCAGAGCGTCGATCGCCAGGCTCGCATCCTCGATGAGCCCGGCGTTGAGCTTGGTCCCCGCCGCGTTGGCCAGCGTCACCGCGACATTGACGACCCATTCTAGGCTCGGGATCTGGGCCATCTCCTCGGCCATCTTCCGAGCCTCATCCTCCTGCTCCGGCGTCCAGACGCCTTCGCTTGCGCCCGCCGATTGAGGTGGAGGTTGAGGCGGCGCGGCCGGTCCGGGACCGCTGGGAGGGGGAACGGATCCGGCAGTGGCGCCGGAAGGGTGATCCTCGACGGCCGGTGCCGGGGGCGGGGGCCTCAGCGGAGTGACGGTGGCCGCCTCCTCGGACCGCGGGCTGGGCTCGGCCGGACCGCCGGATCGCGGGCTGGGCTCGGCCGGACCGTCGGACCGCGGGGTGGGCTCGGCCGGACCGCCGGAGGGAGGGGACCTGCGCGACGAGATGCGCCTGTCGACCACGCGGATCTTACGAGGCTGCTGTTGTTCCTCTTCGTGACCTTGTTCGTCGTCCATGGTGGGGCTTTATACTCTCACGCAGCAGGAATCGCCAAGAAGGGGTCCAAACTACCCCTCACCTCCCGGCGGAACGTCGAAGCACCCGGTGCGGGCATGATCGAGTCGAGGGGGTCGGGAAACGGCCCGGCGAGAGGATACGAGGCCATCGTGTTCGCGGCCGGAGTCGTCTTGGGGCTGGTGACGCCCTCCTTCTTGGGGTCGCCGGCCTTTTTCGCGTCCGAAAGTGCGTGGGAAGGCCAGAGAAAGACGGAAGGAGTCTTCGTATCGCACAGCAGGAGTTGAGGGTTAACGACCGCATCCGGATTCCACGGGTGCGCGTCGTGGGGTCGGATGGGTCTCAGATAGGGATCCTCGAGACCAGGGCTGCACTCGCGATGGCCCAGGAGCAAGATCTCGATCTCGTCGAGGTGGCGCCTCAGGCGGATCCGCCGGTCTGCCGGATCATGGACTACGGCAAGTACAAGTACGAACAAGCGGTCCGAAAGAAGGAAGCAAGAAAGAAGCAGTCGCTCGTGGTCGTAAAGGAAATGAAGATGCGGCCGAAGATCGACACGCATGACTACGAGACCAAGAAGGGCCATGTGGTCCGTTTCCTGCAGCAGGGAGCAAAGGTCAAGATGACGATCATGTTCCGAGGGCGCGAGACGGTGCACCCGGAGTTGGGCCAGCGGCTGCTCGACCGGCTTGCCGAAGAGGTAGCAGATATCGCGAAGGTGGACACTCCGCCAAAACTGGACGGTCGGAACATGACTATGGTCCTGTCGCCTCATAAGGACAACGTCGCAAGCAAGCCTCAGCAGCAACCATCGAGAACGAAGCGAAGCAACCAGGGCCGGCCCCAGAAAGCAGAGCAGAAGCAGGAGGCCGCTCCGGCCGAGGAGGCAGTCGATAAGCCGTCCCGGCCGATCAAGGTGACGAGAGCAGAGGGAGGCTGACCGGATGCCAAAGATGAAATCGCACCGAGGAGCGGCAAAGCGCTTCAAGGTGACCGGCACGGGCAAGGTGCGGCGCCGGCGAGCGAACTTGAACCACATGCTTGGAAAGAAGAGCGCGAATCGCAAGCGCCGTCTGAGTAGGCCCGACGCCGAGGTTGCACCAGCGGACAGCCAGCGAATTCGCAGGCTGCTGGCCAAGTAGTAGCAGCACCATTACGACCACGCAGCTTTCGAGGAGGAAAGATTCATGCCACGCGTCAAGTCAAGCGTCCAGAGCAGGGCCAAGCGCAGGAAGGTACTGAAGAAGGCCAAGGGTTATTACTCGTCCCGAGGCAGGCACCTGCGCGCAGCCCATGAGCAGGTGTTGCACTCGGGCACCTACGCGTATCGTGACCGGCGCGCCCGCAAGGGTGACTTTCGGCGTCTCTGGATCCAGCGCATAAACGCCGGGGCCCGCCTGAACGGGATGAGCTACAGCCGGTTCATGGCCGGGCTGCGCCTCGCCGAGATCGAGCTCGACCGCAAGATGCTTGCGGAGTTGGCGGTAAACGAGCCCGAGGCGTTCAAGGGCCTGGTAGACCTCGCCAAGAACGCAGTCGACAAGGACAAGAAGGCGAGCTGACGACCAAAGAGGTCACCTCACTGAGGAACCCGCGGGTCCTCGCGGCTCGCAAGCTGCTCCGGCGCAACGAAAGGTCGCGCGCCGGAGCATTTCTCGTCGAGGGGCCCATTGTCGTTACCGAGGCCCTCGCGGCCGGCGTGGTTCAGGATCTCTTCGTGGACGCCAATGCTCCGTTCGCCGAACGGTTCATCCGCCGGGACGCGGTCCCGGTAACCGGTCAGGTGATTGCTTCGTTGACCGACACCACGACTCCTCAGGGGGTGGTTGCGGTCGCTCGAACTCGCACGGCCCCGCTGGCCGACCTGACGGGTGATCTCATCGTCGTGCTGTCCGGTGTGCGTGACCCCGGCAACGCCGGAACCCTGGTGAGATCGGCCGTTGCCGCGGGTGCCTCTGCGGTGGTCTTCGCTTCGGGTTCCGTCGATCCGTTCAACCCCAAGACCGTGCGTTCCACCGCCGGCCTGTTGTTCCATGTCGACATCGTCACCGAGGTGACCATGGCCGAGGTCGCGGCCACTCTGGGGGGCAAGGGATTGACTCTGGTCGGCGCCGATGCGAGTTCCTTGGTTGCTCCAGACGCGGTCGACCTCACCCGCCCGGTCGCCCTAGTGCTGGGTAACGAGTCGTGGGGAATCGACGTCTCGGCCCGAGGACTGCTCGACGAGGTGGTCGGCATCCCGATGCCCGGGGCGGCCGAGTCGCTCAACGTGGGCATTGCCGGATCGATCCTGTTGTTCGAAGCATCACGCCAGCGCCGCTGACTCGCAGCGGGTGCGGCCGGCTCGTCTCCTCGAGGGTGCGACGGGAGCACGAGAGCCGACGCAGCCGTTTATTCTCGGCCCTCAGATGACCGATGAGGCAGGTTTCGCCCAACTGATAGCAGGCGCGGGGCACGAGCTCCGCTCGCCGTTGACCTCCGTAAAGGGGTTCTCGGCGACGCTGGTCAAGCGATGGGACCGGTTTACCGACGAACAACGCCTGCAGTTCATAGAGACGATTCACGCGGACTCCGAGCGCATGAGCCGCATCGTCACCGAAGTGCTGGACCTGGCTCGCGCGGAGGTGGGCCAGCTCGAGCTTCAGCTCGGACCCGTGAACCTCGGGGTGTGCGTCAACCTGGTGATCGAGCGCTTCCAGGACGACGGTATCGAGCGTCTCGAGGTCGACGTGCCGGATGGACTAAGCGCGTGGACGGACCGGGAGCGCCTGGAACGGGGCATCGAGAACCTGATCGAGAACGCCCTTAAGTTCTCGGATGGACCGGTGTCGGTGAGTGCGGACGTCAAGGACGACGTCGTCCAGGTCGCGGTGAGCGACAACGGCCCCGGCGTAGATCCTGAGCATCTGCCCCGGATCTTTAGCGCAGCAGGCCCCCGAGGTCACAAGGCACCCACCGGCCTCGGCCTCGGCTTGGTCCTGATGTACCGCGTGCTCGAGGCGCAGGGCGCGTCTTTGGCGGTCGCGAGCGAGCCATCAACCGGAGCCACCTTCACGATCACACTTCCGGCTCGAGGACCCGATCGGCTGTGAGCGAGGCCGACGTGAGGCAGAGCCTCGAGGAGGCGCGCAGGCAGAGCCTCGAGGCGATCGCCGGAACGCGCGACATGGCCACTCTCGAAGAGGCGCGCGTGAGGGTGCTGGGACGCAAGGCGCCCCTGAGCCGAGCACGATCCGGCCTGCGCGACGTGTCCGAGGAACGGCGCAAGGAGCTCGGCCGGCTCGTCAACGACGTGACTGCGGAGATCAATCGGGCCATCGCGACAAAGGAAGAGAACTTCAAGGCAGCCGAGACCGAGCAGCGTTGGGAACGCGAGGCTCTCGACGTGACCCTTCCGGGAGACGCACCACCGGTGGCGGCGATCCATCCTCTGACCAAGACCATTTGGGAAATCGTCGACATCTTCATCGGGCTCGGTTACCGGGTCGCCGAGGGACCCGAGATCGAACTGTCGTCTTACATCTTCGACGCCCTCAACATGCCGGCGAGTCACCCGACACGAAGCTCCCAAGCCACCTTCTTCATCGAAGGCCGGGGTGAGGACGTCGTCCTCCGAAGTGAGACTTCACCGGTACAGATCAGGACTATGGAGGCGCAGGACCCACCCGTCTATATCGTCTGCCCCGGGCGCGTTTACCGGCGGGACACGCACGACGCCACACATCTCAGTGGCTTTACGCAGATAGAGGGCCTGGCCGTCGACGAGGGGGTGACGATGAGCGATCTCAAGGGCAGTCTCGAGCACTTCGCGCGCGAGATCTTCGGCCGTAGCCTCCAGGTCAGGCTCCGCCCTCACTTCTTCCCCTTTACCGAACCCTCGGCGGAGCTCGACGTCCAGTGCTTCAAGTGCAGAGGAGCGGGCTGCCGGCTGTGCAAGCAAGAGGGATGGATAGAGATCCTCGGCTGCGGCATGGTCGATCCTCACCTGCTCGAGTGGGTCGGCTACGACGCGGAGCGGTACAGCGGTTTCGCCTTCGGGATGGGCGTCGAGCGCATCTGCGCGCTGGCCCACGGGGTGTCGGACATTCGCATGTTGTGGGACAACGACCTCAGGGTTCTCGAGCAGTTCAAGGAGGGCACGTGAAGGTCACCCTGAACTGGCTCAAGGACTTCGTCGACATCGACGTCGACACGCGCAAACTGGTTGAGATGCTCGATCTCTCGGGCACGAAGGTCGTGTCGGTCAACATTCCCGGTGATCGAATATCCGGGGTCGTCGTCGCCGAGGTGCTCAACATCGAGGAGCACCAGAACGCGGACACGCTCACACTCGTTGACGTGCGAACCGACACCGGGGAGCAGCGAGTCGTCTGCGGGGCCAGGAACATTTCCGTGGGCGACCGCGTGCCGCTGGCGCGCGTCGGCGCTCGGCTTCCGGAGATGAGCATCACCGAGCGGAAGATTCGCGGCGAGGTCTCACAAGGAATGCTGTGCTCGGGAGCCGAACTGGGCGTGTCCCGGGATCACTCGGGGATCTTGGTGCTTCCTTCCGATGTCGAACTGGGTGCCGATGTCGTGCCCGCGCTGGGGCTGGACGACACGCTGTTGGAGTTCGAGATCACGTTGAACCGTCCGGACTGCATGAGCGTCGTGGGAATCGCGCGCGAAATCGCGGCGCTGACGGGATCGCCACTGAGGCGTCCGGAGCTCAGGCTGGATGCGGCGCAGGACGTCGGCTCCCCCGTGACCGTTCGAATCGACGATGAGCGCGGCTGCCCGCGTTACCTTGCGCGCTACATCGCGGGGATCAAGTCCGGGCCAAGTCCCCGGTGGATGACCACGCGGCTCTTGGCCTGTGGCGTGCGGCCGATCTCTAACATCGTTGACGTAACCAACTACGTGCTTCTGGAGCTCGGGCACCCGCTGCATGCCTTCGACGCGGCCAAGATCGATCACCGCGCCATCATTGTGCGACGAGCCCAGCGAGGCGAGCGCTTTACGACGCTCGACGGGGTGGAGCGCGCTCTGCATCCGGACGACCTCATGATCGCGGACCCCCAGCGGGCGGTCGCCATCGCAGGGATCATGGGGGGACAGGACTCGGAGGTCTCCGATCCTACGACCGAGGTCATCCTCGAGTCGGCTTATTTCGACCCAGAGAGTATTGCCTTTACGGCTCGACGCCAGGTCATGCGCACGGAAGCCTCGGCGCGGTTCGAGCGCGGCATGGATGTCGAGATGGTCCCCATGGCGGCACAGCGAGCGGCGCAGCTCATGAGCGAGCTGGCCGGGGGTCGCGTCTCCGCGACCGTCGTGGACGAGTACTCAACTCACCGCGAGCGTCGCAAGCTCAGACTGAGGCCGTCGCACACCGAGAGGTTGCTCGGCATCGTCATCCCGGCCGCAGAACAGGCCCAGCGTCTGAGATCGATCGAGTTCGAGGTGGATGACGCGACCGGTGCACTGGACGTCGTCGTCCCGAGCTGGCGACCCGATGTCACCAGGGAGGTCGACCTCGTCGAGGAGGTGGGACGGCTCCACGGCTTCCACGAGTTTCCTTCCACGCTTCCGAGGGGCGCAGCGGGTGGACTCGAACGCGCGCAGAGTGCCGAGCGAAAGTTGCGGCAAGTGCTCGTGGGGCTGGGCGTGTACGAGGCGGTGACACCGTCGCTGGTCTCCCCCGGAGACGTCGAGAGCTTGGGTCTCGACGTCGCCCACCCCGCCCGCCGCATGGTAAGGATCGCCAACCCGATGGTCGAGGGCGAGAGCGCGATGCGCACGACCCTGCTGCCCAGCCTTTTGAAGGCGGTCGCTTTGAACCGGGCGCAGCGCGCGGTCGGGGTGGCGCTTTTCGAGGTGGCTCGGATCTACGAGCCGAGGAACGACGCGCTGCCTCAGGAAGGACTCGTGCTCGCCGGGGTTTTCTCGGGCCTGCGACGCCGGCAGGAGTGGACGAGCGCGGCAAGGCCCTGGGACTTCTTCGGGGTCAAGGGTCTGCTCGAGGCGACCTTCGAGGGGTTGGGGCTCGGCCCCCCCCGCTTCGCGCCCGCGCAGGGCATGCCCTTCCATCCCACCCGCGGTGCCACGGCCAGCCTCGGATCGACGCCTCTGGGTGCCGTCGGTGAGCTTCATCCCGAAGTGTGCCACCGCTTCGAGGTAGAGGAACGGACGCTCGCGTTCGAGCTGTCGCTGGCGCCGGTGCTAGAGGCGCTGCCCGAGCGAATCCAGATCACGGAACCGCCCCGTCTTCCGGCCACCTTTCTCGATCTCGCCGTGGTCGTCGACGAGGGTGTCTCGGCGGGCAAGGTGCACGACGTCATCGCGCGATCGGGCTCGCCCGAGGTCGTCTCCGTGCGGCTGTTCGACGTCTACCGGGGGGAACAGGTAAAGGCGGGCAAGAAGTCGCTGGCCTTCGCGCTCGAGCTCAGGGCCGCGACCAAGACGATGACCGACGACGAGGCCCTGGCGGTGCGCGATCGCATCCTTCCTGCGCTGCAGGAGCGCACCGGGGCCACGATCCGCGCCTGACCTCCGAGACAAGGACGTGACCGTGCCCAAACGTGACTACCTGTCGGTCGACGACCTCTCGAACGAGGAGCTCGAGGCACTCTTGAACGAGGCGGGCAGGCTCAAGAGCAATCCGAAGAAATACGCGAGTGCTCTCGATGGCAAGCAGGTCGCACTGATCTTCGAGAAGCCGTCGACGCGCACGCGCGTGTCGTTCGAGGTGGCGGTGTCGTCCATGGGCGGTCACGCGGTCGTGTTGCGAAGCGACGAGCTGCAGCTCGGCCGGGGCGAGACCATCGCGGACACCGGGCGCGTGTTGTCACGCTACGTGGACGCCCTGGCGGTTCGAACCTTCGAGCAAGAGCGCCTGCAGCAACTCGCGGCCGGCGCATCCGTGCCGGTCGTCAATCTGCTCAGCGACCACTCCCATCCCTGTCAGGCACTGGCCGACCTCCTGACGATCACTGAGCAGCGCGAGAGCTTAGGCGCGACCTCTCTGGCCTACGTCGGCGACGGAAACAACGTGGCTCATTCTCTGCTTCTCGCCGGCTCGAAGATGGGGATGGACGTGCGCGTGGCGAGCCCAGAGGGTTACCAACCCGACCCCGCCGTGGTGGCGCGCGCAAGGGATATCGCCGCACACACCGAAGGCAAGGTGACGGTCACGGACTTCGTTGCCGAAGCGGTGGCCGGAGCGGACGTGCTCTACACGGACGTATGGGCATCGATGGGGCAGGAAGACGAGTCCCGGGCGCGAGCGCAGGTGCTCGAGCCCTACGGAATCAACGCAGAGATGGTGGCGATGGCGGCTCCCGATGTGATGGTGATGCATTGTCTGCCGGCGCATCGCGGCCGGGAGATCTCTGCCGAGGTGATCGACGGACCTCATTCGGTGGTATGGGATCAGGCCGAGAACCGCCTGCACACCCAGAAGGCACTGCTCGCCTGGCTGCTCGCGCAGCAATGAAGCGGCTGACCATCGACTTCTACCGTCGCGACGCACTGAGCGTGGCGCGCGACCTCATCGGGTGCATCCTGGTACACGACGACCTCGGGAGACGCACCGCGGTGCGTCTCGTAGAGGTCGAGGCCTACCGGGGCGTGATCGATCCCGGCTCGCACGGATATCGGGGAATGACCCCGCGCACCGAGGTGATGTACGGGCCCCCAGGACGGCTCTACGTTTACTTCACCTACGGCATGCACTGGTGTGCCAACGTCGTCTGCGCGCCACAGGGTCGGTGCGAGGCAGCGCTGCTGAGGGCGGGCGAGCCCCTCGAGGGACTCGAGGTGATGCGATTGCGCAGACCCGCCGTCACCAACGACCGTCATCTCACGTCAGGGCCGGCGCGTCTCGCTCAGGCCATGGGCATAGGCCCGCAGCACAACGGAGCGACCCTCCTACGAGGAGGGCCCTTCCACCTCGGCACCGATGAGCTGACCGCTGCTTATCGCGCGGGTGAGATCGCGCAGACGGTCAGGGTGGGGCTCGCCGAGGGCAAGGGCGACGAAACCCCGTGGCGGTTCGTCGTGCCGGGCCATCCCTATGCGTCTCGTCGCAGGTAGGAGTCGTCCCAGGACGGCTTACCGGCTCAGCGCCTGGTGCGGGTCGAGACGGTCAGCGTGACGGTCGAGCCCTCCATCGCGCGCACGCCTCCGTTCGGCTTCTGCGCGATCACGCGCCCGGGTGCGTAGGTCCTGTCGAACTCCCTCTCGACGGTGACGGTGAATCCGGCCTCCTCGAGCAGGTTGGTGGCTCGTGCGACCGGAAAGCCGAAGACCTCGGGGACTTTTGGTTGCGGGAGCCGGTGAGCGCAGGTGGCGGTAGGGGCCGTACCGGGGGTGAACGGCGTCGAGGACTCGAACTCCGAGGGCGTCGATTCGCCGGCGAGACAACCGGTGCGCGTGTCGATGGTGGCGAAGGTCAGCCCGGCCGGCGAGGTGAAATCACGCGCGGGCGTGTTCGCCAGCGCCGAGGACATGAAGGACTGCCAGATCTGGGCGGGCCAGGAACCACCAGTGACCGAGCCGATCCGGGTCGTCGTCATGGGGATCTCGGCCTGCGGGTATCCCACCCAAACCGCGGCGGCAAGGTCGGGCGTGTAGCCGGCGAACCATGCGTCCCGGTATTCTTGGCCGGTCCCGGTCTTGCCCGCGGCGGGTCGCCCGATGGCGGCGGCGGTGCCGGTGCCCTTCGTGATGACCTGCTGCAAGGCGTTCGTCACGATGGAGGCGGTGGAGGGCTCGATGGCGCTCCTGCCCTGGGTTCTGGGGGCCCGGTAGAGGATTTTCTCCTTGCGTGAGTCATAGATCCGCGTGACCCCAAGCGGCGGGTGATAGACGCCGTTCGAAGCGAGGGTCGAGTAACCCGAGGTCATGCCCAGGGCGTTCACGGGGTTCGTGCCCAACGGCGCGGACGGGACCCCGAGCAGCTCGGTGCGAACGCCCATCTTCTCGGCGGCCTCGGTGGTGGCGCTCGTTCCGATATCGAGTCCAACACCGACGTAGACGATGTTGATCGACTTGATCGTGGCCTCGAGGAGTGAGACCTGGCCGTAGGCGCTGCCCTCGTAGTTGCACAACCCTTCGTCGCTCGCCCACGCGGCGATCTCGGGAAAGACCCTGCAGGAGCCGCCCTTGTAGGTCTTAGTCAGCGGTATTCCCTGCTCGACTGCCGCGGTGAGCGTGAAGGCTTTGAACGCGGAACCGGATTGGCGCCCCTCGCCTGCGCTGGTCCGGCCCGACTTCTTGGGACCGAGACCGGGCTCGCCGAGGATGGCGAGGTTCAACTTGGCAAAGCGGCCGTTGACCTCCTTCTTCTTGGCGAAGTAGTCGCGACCCCCGACCATGGCCTTCACGTGACCGTTCGAGGGTTGGATCGCCACCAGCGATGCATGCGGATCGCCGGCGTCGTACAGAATCGAGCTCACCGCTTCCTCCGCCGCCCGCTGCATCCCGAGGTCTACGGTCGTGCGGATCCGCAGCCCGCCCTGGAACAGCGCCTTGTTGCGCTGCGCCGGGGTGTTGCCGAGCATTTCGAAGCGCGGATGGTAGATCAGCATCTTCTGCACGTAGTCGACGAAGTACGCGGCCTGGTAACGGTTCTTCTCGTTCTCGTCGACCTTCACGACTCCCAGCGGCTTCTTGCTCAGCCTCCGCGCGCGTCGCTCACCGATGAAGTCGAGTGCCGCCATGCGGTTGAGCACGACCTCGCGACGCCTCTTGGCCGCCTTTGGATGCTTGAAGGGATCGAAGGTGCCCGGCTGCTGAATAACGCCGGCGAGCAGCGCCCCTTGATCGATGCTCAGCTCCTTAGCCGGTACCTCGAAGTAGGCCTTGGCGGCGGCTTGAAAGCCGTAGGCCCCCTGACCGAGGTAGATCGTGTTGAGGTAGCGCTCGAGTATCTCCTTCTTGGTGAGCTCGGTCTCGATCTGGCGGGAGAGGGCGGCCTCCTGGATCTTGCGCTCGTAGGACTTCTCCGCGATCTCGCCGGGGGCGATGATCATCTGCTTGACGTATTGCTGAGTGATCGTGGAGCCGCCCTCCTCGATACGGCCGGACCCCACGTTGGCCAGCGCGGCTCGGATTATCGCCTTGAGATCGACACCCTCGTGCTCGTAGAAGCGCTGGTCCTCGATCGCGAGGACCGCGTTCTGGACCTGCTTCGGGATGTCTTCGAGATCGACGACCGTGCGGTTCTGTTCGCCGTGGAAGGTCTTGATGAGCGTCCCGTCGCCGGCGAACAGCTTCGAGGACTCCGGCGGACTGAACTTCAGGTCCTTCTTGGTCAACTCGGGCAGGTCCTCGACCCATTCCGAGCACGACGCAGCCAGCAGCCCGAAGGCTGCCAGGACCACGACGCTCTTAGGTGAGGAACTCCACTTCATCGACAGCTCAGTCTAGCCTCGGGTCGATCGGTATTACGGAGCGCCGCGGTCCTCGCGCGCAGGCGGGGAACAACTGGCACTAACATCTCGCACACATGACTGAGACGTCCGCCGACCGGCAGCAGTTCCAGGTGCTCGTGCGTAACGCCGAGCATGTCGTGGTCGCCGACGAGTTGAAGCAGCGCCTGGGGGAGGGTCGCCCCCTGCGGGTGAAGCTCGGGCTCGACCCCACGGCCAAGGACATCACGCTCGGCTGGGCGGTGCCGCTGCGCAAGCTGCGTCAGTTTCAGGACGCGGGGCACACTGCGGTTCTGATCATGGGTGATTTCACCGCTCGCATCGGCGATCCGTCGGGTAAGTCGACCACCCGGCCCCGGCTGACGAAGGAAGAGGTCCAGACCAACGCCGAGGCGTGCGTCGCGATGCTGCTGGACGTCCTCAGTGAGGACTACCTAGAGGTCCGCTACAACTCGGAATGGCTCGAGCCGATGGACCTCGGGGAGGTTCTGCGCCTGACCGCCAACTACACGATCGCCCAGATGCTCGAGCGCAACGACTTCTCCGCGCGCTTCAGGGATCAGCGGCCGATCTCGATGATCGAGTTCATGTACCCGCTGCTCCAGGGCTACGACTCGATCGCGGTCGAGGCCGACGTCGAGCTGGGGGGCACCGACCAGCTGTTCAATCTCCTGGTGGGGCGTGACCTCCAGTCCGCCTACGGTCAACGGTCGCAGGTTGCCCTCACGATGCCGCTGCTCGAGGGACTCGACGGCGTGCAGAAGATGTCGCAGAGCTTGGGCAACTACGTAAGCATCCGGGAGACCCCGGCAGAGATGTTCGGCAAGTTGATGAGCATCCCCGACACGCTGATCGGGCGCTATGCGGCACTGGCAACGGCGATGACCTCGGACGAGGTCGCCGAGATCGAAGCCGCCAGCCGTGAGGGGGGTCCTGAGGCGAACCGGGCCAAGCGGGAGGTCGCATCGGGAGTGGTGACGCTCTACCACGGTGACGATGCCGCCGGGGGGGCCGAGTCGTCGTTCGACCGCCAGTTCCGCGCCCGGGAGGCTCCCGAGGAACTCGAGGAGGCGGACATCCCAGGCGATGCCATCGATGGCCGCGAGGTCTATCTGCCGCGCGTGCTCGCCGAGCTGGGGCTCGCCAAGTCCGGCTCGGACGCTCGCCGCCTGATTGCTCAGGGCGGCGTACGGGTGAACGGCGAGGCGGTTGCGAGCGAGCGCATGCCCCACTCGGACCTGCGCGGGGGAATCCTCCAGGTGGGCAAGCGGAGGTTCGTGCGCCTGCGAGGGTGAGGGCCGGGAGCAGCTCTCGGGCGCCGGGCAGATTGTGATTTCGCAGGTCACTACGGCAGCTTTTCCTAACTTTCAGTGTTTGACCACGCGCCCGTAACGCTGGTATGTTCGGGGACGGCCCATAGGGCTGCAGGAACGTTGGCAGTGCCCCATCCGGGGGCGCAACCGAGACCGGAGTCGCCTATAACTCCTTCGAGTTGAGAAGCTCTAGGAAGTTGTGACGACGTCGGTGCTGCGCCGGCGTTTTTGTTTGCCCGAAAGCCGGTAGCGCCGCTCCTTGAGAACTAAACAGTGTGCCTGCCGAGAAGCCTCCCTCGTGGAGGTGGATCGGAGATCAGTGCGACCTCGTCAAAGAGACGGAGTGTCCTGGGCCGGCAGGCCCATGGTTCACGAAGCCTTTGACAACTACAAAGTGCCGATAAGGCACTGCGTACTCAATAGTAAATCCGAGATATGACGTCTTCGAAGTAACGCACAGTCGAAGCGTTCATCTCACTGGATTCAAACTCTTACAACTTCGACGACATTGCGGTTCTAGTAGCCGTTGCGTTTCGAAGTTGCAAGATCTCTACGGAGAGTTTGATCCTGGCTCAGGATGAACGCTGGCGGCGCGCCTAATACATGCAAGTCGAGCGACGAAACCGAAGTGGGTAACCACTTCGGCTGAAAGCGGCGAACGGGTGAGTAACAC
>JBOGWX010000094.1:0-54577 GCA_050694055.1 Actinomycetota bacterium | reverse complement strand
TCGCTCTCCGATTTCGAGCGCGAGATCCACTGCCGTGCGCAATTCGCCGTCGGCGGTGGCGAGATCACCGGCAAGTAGCTCAACGGCGGCGTTCGAATTCGCGAGAAACATCAGCGGACGCCGCACCTGCATTCTCTCGACGAAGAGCCGGCGGGCGCGTTCGTTAAGCTCACGAGCTTCCTCGAACTCGCCCAGCATCGCGGACAGAATCGCCAGCTCGGTAAGCACGCCGGCGTGCTCCATCTCGCCGAAAGCGACTAGCTCCCGACAGGCGTCGATGCAATCCTGCACCGGCGTTGCGCCGAGCCGGATCGCGTGCGCGAGGACCCATTGTGCCGCGAGCTGTTCGCGGACCTGACCGGAACGGTTCGCATGGACGAGGCTTGTCCGCAGAGCCTCCTCCATCGCGCCGATCCGCCCGGCACGCATATGCACGTAGCCGAGCGCGAACGACGCGCGGGCCACCCCTTCGTCGTCTCCGGCCTCCGCGAAGAATCGCGCGGCCTCTCCCGCCTCTTTTCCGAGGGACTCGAGCGGGATCGGGTCGGGGCCGGTAAAGATCTGGATCCGCGCCCGCTCGATCCTGATCGATCGCTCGGCCGATTGGTCGCCGACCGCGCGTGCAGCGTTCATCATCTCCGCGAGCAGCTCGTCTGCGGGCGAATGCCGACCGAGCACTTGGTACGCCCTGGCGAGCCCGCGCGTTACCGCGGTTCGCCTGGGGTTCTCGGGGGGAAGCAGCGATCGCGCCCGAGACAAAAGATTCTCGGCCGCGGTGATGTCGAACCGCCCGAAGGCGCGCTCACCCGCGCTCGCCAAGCGTTCCCCGGCGCGCACGGCCAGCGTCGGGATGGTGTCCACCTGACCGATCGCACGAAGTTGTTCGATGGCTTGCTCCAAGTGATACCCGGCGATCTCGTCGAGCTCCGGCGGCGGATTGGGTGCCTCGTTTTCCAGCCAGTTTGCGAACCTCTGGTGCAAACGAGCCCGGTCCTGCCTCGTCATACTCTGGTATGCGGCTTGGTGGATGAGCGCGTGAGCGAATCGAAACCTCGTCACCTTGCCGCGCGCGATGAATCGTTTGTGCTCGAGGGTCTGCAGATGCCGGTCGAGGAACGAGCGGGCCCGGTCGGGAATCAAAGCGCTCAGGGCATCCTGGGTGAAGTTGGTCCCGACGACGGCCGCGCTGCGGAGCAGGTCGCGCTCGCCCGGGCCGAGCCGGTCGAGCCGCATCACAAGCAGGCTCTGCACTGAGGTCGGGGTCGTTTCGAGATCGTGGTCGTCGTACGCCGCGAGCAGCTGCTCGGCGAACAAAGGGTTTCCATCCGCGGCCTCCACGATTCGTGCGAGAGTTCCTGTCGGCAGCGGCGCGCCGGCTCGTTCGGCGATCAGCTGCTCGACGTCGTTCGCGTCGAGCGGCTGCAGGAACAGCGCGTCGGCATTCGGCCTCCCGGCTCCCCAGAGCGGGCGTTTCTCGATCAGATCGGGTCTGGCGAGACAGAGCAGCAAAAGAGGCCCAAGGGTATGGTCCGCGAGGTAGTCGATGAGATCGAGGAATGTCGGCTCGGCCCAGTGGAGGTCCTCGATCGCGACAACTAGCGGATCACCTGCCGTAAGGATCTCGAACAGCCTGCGGACGGCCGGGAAGAGTTCCTCGGGCCGGCCCGGCTGCGACGTCAGCCCGATCGCGCCGGCGATGTGATCGGCGATCTCCGCGCCGCCGTCCTCGTCCTCGAGGAGCTCCGGGATCGCGGCCCATCCACGCGGTCCGGCAGCGTCGAGCACGGCCTCTCGCAACGGCAAGAACGTGATGCCGTCCCCGTACGCGGGGCATCGCCCGGTGATGATTCGGACGTCCGGGCCCATCGACTCCGCGAATGCCCTAGACAATCTGGATTTGCCGATCCCCGCCTCACCGAGAACAGTGAGGCGATACGCGGTGCGTCGCCGCCCCGTCGAAGTGAACGCCGTTCGCAGACGGGTGAGCTCCGCCGCTCGACCCACGAGCGGCGCGTCGAGGCGGCGGGCGATTGCGGGCGCGCCCGGCACCACGTCGAGGACGCGCCACGCTTCGATGGACTCGACGGCCTTCAGGATCGCGGCTCCCCGGACCAGCCGCTGGGTCGCCGGACCGATGAGTACGTCGCCGTCCGCTGCGGCCTGCTGCAGCCGCGCGGCGTGGGTCAGGGCTTGTCCGGATGCCCTGGCGTGAAGCGAACTACCGGTCCCCACCACTAGCTCTCCGGTTTCCACGCCGGCTCGGGCGGAGAACTGTATCCCGGCGACCGGTACGTCGTCGTTCAACGCAGCGATGGCCGTGCGAAGCTCGAAGGCGGCGCGGACGGCCCGCACTGCGTCGTCCTCGTGAGCGACCGGAAGCCCGAAGAAGCCGACCAACAAATCGCCGACGAGCTCCTCGAAACGCGCGCCGTGACGGCGAAGTACCGCGGTCGCGACGTCGAGGGAACGTGCGACGACACGACGCAACGCCTCCGGATCCCCGCTCGGCTCGTCCGATGCGGCGAGGTCGGCGCACAGAACTGTAACCGTCCGGCGCTCGCTCGGGAGCCAGTGCGCGGCCGGGGTAGGCTCGAGGTCGCCCGCCTTCGGAGCGAGTCCCTCGGCATCGAGAGACCGATCCTGTCGCAGGATTGCCTGCTCGAGATCCCGCAAGGCCTGTCCGGGCTCTATGCCGAGTTCCTCGACGAGCACCGCGCGCGTTGCCTGGAATGCCGAGAGCGCGTCGGCCTGCCGTCCTGCGCGGTAGAGCGCGATCATGAGCTGGCCACGGAGGCGCTCGCGAAATGGATGCGCGGCAATGAGCTCCTCGATCTCGGCTACGAGATCACCAGACCGTCCGAGCGCAAGGTCCGCATCGATGCGGTCTTCGGTCGCGGCCAGCCGGAGCTCCTCCAGCGCGTGGATCGCTCGCTGCGCGAAGGGCTCGTAAGTGAAGTCGGCGAGGGCCTGCCCGCGCCACAGCCCTAGCGCGGAGGCAAGCATCTCCGATCGCACGCCGGCGGTCGTTCCGCGCGCCTCGTCCAGCAGCCTCTTGAATCGGTGGGCATCGACGGCCTCCGGTTCGACCGCGAGGCGATACCCGGGTCCGACCGTCTGCAGAAGCGCAGCCCGCTCGCCCTTACCGCGACCCGGCTCGAGGACCTTGCGGAGCCTAGAGACGAGCCCTTGCACCACCGTCCCCGCCGTGGGCGGTGGGTTCTCGCCCCACAGGTCGTCGATCAGCCCCTCGGACGAGGCCACTTCGCCGACTTGCAGAACCAGGAGCGCCAGCAGCGCACGAGCGCGCCCGGCGGGGAGGTCGACGAGACGGTCTCCGTCCAGGACCTCCATCGACCCCAGGATCCGGAACTTCACGATGACGCCTCTCCTCCGAGTCGGTCCTGACCCGAGCATGACGTGGAGCGCCTCCGACCCCTCGTTAGCGAGTCGTTAGCGACTCCTCTCATCATCTCAACCACGGCCACAGCCTGCGAGAGGAAGGGGGTGAACCAGGGATGCCGCTGTTCATGGAACGTCTACGAGCACTTGCCGGAAGGGGTGACAGCGAGAGATCTCGTGGAGCTTCATCGCAAGGACGTGGAGGTTCACCAGCGACACGGGTGTGGTACCTGCGGTACTAGGTCGACGGGGGTGCCAGGAAAATGTTCTGCCTCACCGAGGCGCCGACCGCCGGAGCCGAAGCGGCGGTCCGCCGAGAAGGTCACGGCCTGTTCGCCGACCGCATCTTCAAGGTCCAGGAAGGCAATTAGGGAAATGAAAGGGAGGAAAGGGACATGTCTCAGCCATTCATCTTCGTCGGAACCCACAAGATCAAGGAGGGCAAACTCGAGGAGTTCAAGAAACACCTGCAAGAGCTGGTGGAGGTCGTCGAAACGAACGAGCCGCGCCTGATCGCATTCAACCTCTACCTCGACGAGGAAGGCGGAAAGCTAAGCGGCGTCCAGGTCCATCCCGACGCAGCCTCGATGGAGTTCCACATGAAGGTGGTCGGCGAGCACATCCGCGGGGCGTACGACTACTTGGAGGGGACCGAAAGTATCGAGGTATTCGGACAGCCGACCGACACCTTGCTGGAAATGTTGCGTCAGACTGCGCCGCCGGGAACGCCCCTGCGGGTCATGCCGATCCACGAGGCCGGTTTCACGCGCACGAACGCCCGTTAGCCCGCGGGCTTTCGCAGCCGGACCACAAACGCAGCAAGGGAGGAGACATGATCACTGCAGAGAGAGGTATTCGAACCGAGGCATGCCGAAGAGGATGTCGAAGGGCGGGCGGAAGTCGTGCTCGGCGACCGTGCCGTCGCTAGCACCTCGATCGCCAGGGACGCCGCCGAGGTCTTCGAGTTCGTTTCGGACCTACGCAACGACCCTCGGTGGCACACCGACATCCTCGAGGCACGCCTGACTGAGGAAGGACCAGTCGGGGAGGGCTCGACGTTTGCCGCGGGTCTGGAACTCCCGTTCGCTGGTGTTGCTGGAAGCGGCGGAGGCTCTTGAGTTCCGCCGGCAGCAGGTGTTGGCGGGGGCCCGGCCGCTGCCGTCCTTGGAAGGGATGGTGCTGGATGAGCTGGCCGACGAGTGGCCCCGGGATCCGCCCGGCGACCTCCCGCTCGCGCGGCTTGCCCTCATTAGAAGACGACGCGAGCGGCGCCGGCAGCGGCCACTGCGGAGTTGTCGCCGGTGCCGTCGAGGGCGGGTGTGTCGTGTCGGCCCGACAGTGTGCGCAGGTACTCGACCGCGTCGACGCGGACGGTGGCGGCCGGCGGGCCCTCGCCGAGCGTCCAGACGCCGCCAGCGGGGCCGGTGAGCTCCAGGCGCACCGGCGAGGCTTCCCAGTGCCGGCCGAGGTCTCGGACGACCTGGGCGACGACCTCGTGGTCGTGCCCGTCGATGACGAACTCCCGGCTCGTGGCGCGGGCCGCGTCGAGGCGGTGCATCCAGGTGTCCCTGATGGCGATCACGTCGCACATGTACACCACCGACTCGCCGGGAAGCAGCGGGTCGGACTTGGGCAGGCGGAACCGGCGCCGGAACATAGTGCCGGCGGCCTCGACTGCCTTGGGGCCGATGTCGGCCAGCTCGGCGGCGATCTGCGCGCCGGAACGGTCGCGCCGGTCGTCGATCTGGCATTGGTTCGCCGCGTCGAGCCGGGACAGTCGGGGGTAGCGCCGCTTCGGGCCCCACACCCAGTGCCGCAGGAACACGCGCAGGTGCAGGGCCTCGTCGCAGGCGCCGGCGAGGTGAGCGAGCATCTGGCGGACGTCCCAGCCCTCGCAGTCGGTCGGGCGGGCCCAGTCCTCCTCGGTGAAGGTGGCGATCAACTCGAGCAGCCGCTGGAACTCCGCGCGGTGCACCTCGCGCGCCCTGGCGGGCGTGGTCTGGGCAATGGAAAGGGCCGGTGGCGCGGTCATGGTGATGGATCCTCCTCGGGTGGGTAGCGGCGCACGAACAGCTCGACGACCTCGGGTGTCAGCGCGGTGAAGCGGCCGGCGGCGAAGCCAGCGCCGGGCTCGTTGGCCAGCTGCTGGGAGATGACGCCGCCTATCAGGCAGGTGAACAGCGCCAGCCCGCGCTCGGACGCGGCGTCGGGATGCAGCTGACTGCGGTCGATCGTGTCCTGGATCACCCGGCGGGTGTCGTCCATGACCTCGACCGCCGGGGCGAACGCCTCCGGCGACGGCTCGAAGCCGGGGACCGGCCGCCAGAACAGCAGTTGGGCCAGGACGGGATGCTCCACGCTCCAGCGCACCACCGCGGCCGTCCCGGCCCGCAGCGCCGGCAGGCCCGGCTCGACCCCCTTGACGACGGCCTCGACGGCTGCCTTCTGCTGGCGCACCCCTTCGGCGAACAGCGCGTCGTACACCGCCAGCTTGGAGGAGAAGTACTTGTAGAGCGACGGTGGCTGGATATCCATGCGGCGGGCGACTTCGGACAGGCTCAGCCCTGCGACCCCTTCCTCGCCCATCACCTCCAGCGCCACCGCGAGGATCTCGGCGACGGTCTGCCGGCGCCGCCGTTGGCGGCGGTCAAGACGTGGCTCGTCCGCCGCCGCCCGCTCGACCTGGGTCACGCGCCAGCGCTTCCGGCGGCCTCAGGCGCGCGCCGCTCGGTGGCCTCGCGCACCGGAAGCAGCGCCCACACCACCGCCAGACCCGCCGCCATCACGGTCAGGTGGAAGCCGTACTCGATCGCCAACAGGCCGCCGAGGTCGCTGCCGTTGGCGATGTGCAGGTTGTCGTGGGGCCACCACGACGCCAGCACCCAGACCAGGCCGGCCCGCACGGCGAGCGCGCGGCGGGGCGACGCCAAGCGGCGCACGACCGGGCCGCCGAACAGGGCGAACGACACGCCCAGCCCCAACACCAGCGCCTCTGCGGCTGCCAGCGCGACAAACCACGGCAATTGACCATCGCTCGGCGCCGGCGTCGCCGCCGCCGGCGGCCACAGGACGGGACCGAGCGCGAAGGCGACGGCGGCCACGAGCGCGGTGACCACCGCCACCGTCACCGGAGCCGCACGCCGGCGAGCTGGCACCGAGGGCAATGTCGTGCGTTGCATGAGAACCTCCTCCGACCGGTTATGAATAAGCCATAGCATGAGCTATAGCTTTTAGCCTGTCAAGGGTCTCCTTCAGCGCGGTCGTACGCTGCTCAGCCGGTGAGCGGCGGGCCCACCACCTCCCTCCCGTGCCGGCTGCTCGTTTCTGTCGCAGTCTCCTGATAGCTTCAACCTCATGGAAGCCCAGGCATGGACGGCCATAGGCCTCTTGGCGGCAACCCTTGTGGGGTCGCTCTTCTATCTCGGCAACCGGATCGACTCCCTGGGGGCGCGGCTCGACTCCCTGGGGGCGCGGCTCGACTCCCGCATCGACGGCCTTACCGGCCGCATCGACGGCCTTGCCGGCCGCATCGACGGCCTGACTGGTCGGGTTGAGGATCAGGGTAGACAGCTCGGGTCCCAGATTCACGAGCTGGCAGCCAAGCTGGACGAGCATCTGAGGCGTCACGCTAGCTGATCGCCCGACCGGTTCTCATCCGTCCGTCCAGAGGCGGATGGATGCTGGAGTGGTCGGCAAAAGCCCCGGGGTGCGCACCGATCAATCAAGTCCACTAATGACACGTGTGTATTCGCGCCCGGGATTTCCAAGGCGTGGTTATACTCTAGGTATGAAGACGGCCGTATCGATCCCCGATGAGCTCTTCCGCAGGGCCGACGAGATGGCTCGCAGGACCGGCAAATCTCGCAGTCAGCTCTTTCAAGAGGCATTGTCCGAATATCTGCTCCGCCGAGATCCTGGGGCGGTAACCCAAGCCATGGATGAGGCCCTCGCGGACATCGACCCACGGCCCGATGCGTGGTTGATCGAAGCGGGCCGCCAAACGCTCGAACGCAGCGAGTGGTAGTCGCTCAAGGCGACATCTTCTGGGCATCGTTGCCCGATCCCGTTAGGTCAGGTCCTGGGTTCGCACGGCCGGTCGTGATCGTTCAGGGTGATGCTCTGAATGCGAGTCGTCTCGCGACCGTCGTCGTTGTGCCTCTAACGAGCAATCTGCGCTGGGCCTCGGCCCCCGGGAATGTGCTCCTTAAGCGGCGGCGAACGGGCCTTCCAAAGGACTCCGTGGCGAACGTCTCGCAGATCGTGGCCGTGGATCGGGATGTCCTCTCGGAGCACGCCGGAAGGTTGTCGGGAGCACAGCTCGAGCTCATCCTGGGCGGCCTCGATGTCGTTCTGGGCCGAGCTGGATAGTGGCGGCGGTCGACTCGCCGCCGATTGGCTCCGTTATTGCGGAGCTGGTCTGGTTGGTCCGCAGACGGGACTCGATCCGGCGTTTGGTTCGTACCGAGCCATTAGCCGGTAAGCGATGGGTGACGGGACGAAAAGCTGGATGGCGATGGACGCGCCCGCGCCGCCGAGCCTGGGTCTACCGGAAGTGGGCGGGGCTATTAGTCTTGGCCCCCATGAAGGCCAAAGGAATGTTCCGGTTCGGGATAGTTGCGGCGACGGTAGCGGTCGTCCTACCCATCACGGCAACCGCCGGTGGGGACATCTCGGCTCCGGGGACGGTCACCATCGACCACAAGCCGCGGAGAGACGGTTTCAAGGGCGTCGTGGACGCCGAGAAGTTCGACGGCTATTCGGAGAAGGGCTGTCGCAACCTTCGACAAGTGGTGGTCAAGCGCAAGCAACAGGGACGCGACAAGACGGTCAACCGTGACCTCACGAACTGGAAGGGCCGGTACTTCGCCCCCAATCTCCTTAGGCGCAAGAAGTTCCACTCGGGGCGGTTCTACGCCAAGCTGGTCGAGAAGCGCCTGACCGCAGAGGGCATGTCGGACGTCGTGTGCGAGAAGGCGGTCTCGAAGGTGATCCGCGTCCCCTAATCCTTTCTTCCCTGGACCCAAGCCCTAGTCGAGTCTGATAACGCTCCGCACCACCCCGGCCCGCTGGTGGCGAGCAACTACCTCGACGTCACCGCCGCTCGGCGCGTGCACGACCCACTCCGCCTTGGCTCGCTCCGTCGTCGAGTCCTCCGAACCCCACCACAACATGCTGCGCTTCAGCGCGCGTCCGGTGAGCTGACCCAGCTCGGTCTTCCTCTCGCCGGCCACGAGGGTGACACCGTCTGGGACGGTGACTTCGGCCTCGACCGGGCGAGTGACCTTGCGCTCCTCGGCCTTCTCGGTGACGTTGCTCGGCAACCAGCCGGTGTTCGAGACCACGAGACGAACCTTGAAGCTGCCGCCGCCGATCGCCTCGGCCTCGAGGGAGGTGATCTCCAGCTTGGGTGAGATAAGCGCGTGCCAGACGGCAAAGTCCGAATGCGGCGCGATTTCCGCCTCGAGGAATTCCGGCGGGGGATTCGTCCAGCAGTACATGAAATCCCATCCCCCGAGCTCTACCTTGCCGAGCTGCGGGTGCTCGTAGGGATACCAATCGACGTACCCCTTGCCCGACAGCGCCTCGTCGTTCCAGGCGAGCATGGTGAGATCGTCTTCGACCGGATGATCTTTGAGCCATTCGATCAGGTGGTAGTCCCTCAAGCCGGCCTGTCGCTGGGGACTCCAGAACTCGGTCGTCCACGAGAACAGGCCGAGATGCTCGTACGCCCAGTCGTCGGCTCCGCCCTTGATGACCTGCTTCGGTTCGTACTTGAAGTCGTGGAACACCGATACCGCCGGATAGCCGGTGATGCCGGTCGCCTTAGCCCCGATGAGTTTGAAGACGGCGAGGTCGTTCGCCGGAAAGTGCTCGTCTGCGTGGCCCGAGTAAGGACGAAGGTGGACCCCCGAGAAGGTGTGATAGGTGATGTATCCGGTGATGTTCGGCCGGTCGACCACCGCCTGCATGAGCGCTCGGACCTCTGGCTCCGACGCAGGATAGGGACCGGCCCCCTTCTGCTCGTTCTCGGTGGTCCATTCCATGGGGAAGTTGCGATTGAGGTCGAGACCCTCGAGCGGTTCGACGACCTTGATGGTTACGTCGTCGTAGTTGCGAATGCTGCCCTCCGGAAGGAGCCTGTAGAAGGTGCCGTCCTCGCTCGTCTCGGTCGGCTCGCGCGGCACCATGAGGCGAGGCTCGCGATCGTGCGTTTTCCACGAGCCGTGTGGGTCGGGAATTCTCATCAGCAGGATCCGCCCGTCACCATCGACGTCCTCTTCGTGCAGCCCATCGAGTTGGTCGGTGCGGGGGTACGGACGCACGCTGGAACGGATGTAGCGCGGCTGGTCGCTGAGGGCGATCTCCGCGCCGTCGGGGTTGAGCCGGGGCACGATGTAAAAGGTGCGCGTGTCGAGGGCGCGTGTGACGTCTCGCTCGTCCCCGTATCCGGAGAGAAGCTTGTGAACGAGGTGGAGAGCGGCGGTGCACCCCGTTACCTCGATCGAGTGGATGTTGGCGTCGAGCCACAGTGCCGGTTTCTCGTGGTGCGGCCCCGAGGCGGTGTTCGTCAGCGTCGCGAGCCAGATGTCACGCCCCTCGTGTGACGTACCGATGCTCTCGATAGTGCACAGTGAGCTATGGCGCGAGGCAAGCGACTCGAGTATGCGCGTAAGCTCCTCGTAGTCGTAGAAGCGATCGAAGCGCAGATCCGTCACGACACCCCCATGGTCGGCCGACGGACCAATCTATCCACGTCCGCCGGTCAGGCATTACGCTGGGTCCATGTGCAGATCTATCAAGACGCTCCGCGACGGGGCCATGCCGGCAAGCGACGAGGAGATTCGAGCCGCAGCGCTGCAGTTCGTTCGTAAGGTGAGTGACTTTCGCCAACCCGCGAGCCACAACGAGGCGGCCTTCAACACCGCCGTCGACGAGATCGCCGAATCGTCCAGCAAGCTGCTCGACTCCCTCGTGATCCGGGGACAACGCAAAGCCGGCTGACGCTCCCGACTCACCGGCCCTACCCATCGGCCCTACCCATCGGCCCACTTACGCGACCCTTAGCCGGGTCACGGATAGCCCGTGGAACACGGTTAGCCTGGAACACAATGGGCGAAAAACGGGGCGAAAAACCGCGACAAACACCGTATTGGATGCGGCAGCCGAGCGGATCGGTGCCGCCTCCTCCACCACCTCCACCCCCCGAGCCGCGCCGACACCTCGGGAGCCGGGGCGTCAAGTTCGCGGTCGCCCTTCTCGCGGTGGCGCTCGTCGCCGTGAGCGCGCTTGCCTTCGTGGGATTGCAGCGGACCGGCGACCTGCAGGACCGCCTCGACGAGCAGGAGCGCGCACAGGAGGAGCCCGAGAATCCACTGGACGACCTGCTCGATGATCTTGGCGTCGGAGGGGAACCGGACGACCTGCTGGACGACTTCGGCGGGGGCGGGGACCTGCTCGGAGGGTCCAACGCCGATCTCCTCGAGTGCCTCGGTTCCGGGAGCGGCGGCGGGCTCGGCGATCTCTTCGGCGAGGGTTCCGGCTCCCAGGACGAGGGACCTCGCAAGCTGGTCACGACGATTTCGAAGCAGGTCGAGAAGGTGCGGGAGCTTCGCTTCGAGAAGCCGGTCGACGCCGAGTTCCTCCGCAAGCCTCAGCTCGAGAAGCGGGTGGGTGAGCTCTTTCTCCAAGGCTACTCGAGAAGAGACGCAGCACTCGAGGCGCGCGTGCTCGCGGCGCTGGGCGCGATTCCGCGCGACACGGACCTCTTCGAAACGCGCAAGAGCGCGCTCGAGGGTCAGGTCTCCGGTTTCTACGTCCCCAGCACCGAGGAGCTCGTCGTGTTGTCGGGGGACGAGATCGGTCCCCTCGAGAAGGTGACGCTCGCGCACGAGCTCGAGCACGCCCTGGCGGATCAGAGGCTGGGACTTCCGTTGTCCGAGCGCTCCGATCCCGAGACGGCGGACGCCGACCTCGCAACCCTGGCCGTGGTGGAAGGAGACGCCACGCTCACGATGCAGCGTTGGTCGCTGGCCCACCTCAGCCTCAGCGACCAGCTAGCGATGCTCTCGGGCTCTCCCGGGCTGCAGCGATCCCAGGCCGAGCTCGAGGCGATGCCTCACTTCATCCAGCAGCAACTCACCTTTCCCTACCTCGACGGGCTCGGCTTCGTCTGCGCCATCCAGAGCAACGGGGGCTGGGCGGCGGTCGACAGGGCCTACGACCGGCCGCCTCCCTCGACCGACCAGGTGCTCTTCCCGGAGCGTTACGACTCCAAGGCCAAGCCGGTCCCGACGAAGCCGATCGGTGAACCCGGCGGAGGCTGGAGCAACCCGTTGTCGGGCTCGTTCGGCGCCGCGGAGCTGAAGTGGCTGTTCGGGGCGCCCGGCGGAGACGTGACTAAAGCGCTGCCGGATCCGCTCGAGCGCGCGGGGGCCTGGGGCGGCGGTGAGTTCGAGCTGTGGACCGACGGTGGCCGGAGCGCCGTCGGCGTCGGGCTCGCGCAGCGTCGCAGCTCGGACGGGCTCTGCGAGTCCGTGACCCGCTGGTACGCGGCCTCCTTCGACGACGACCGGGAGAGCGTTGCGGGCGGTGCCGCCCTCGTGGCCGAGGGTGGCGCGCAGGACGCCGTGATCACCTGCTCGGGAGACGACGTGAAGATCGGGATCGGTCCCAGCCTCGCGGTCGCCCGGTCGCTGACCGAGTAGGACGGCCATATGATTTACTATCTTTCTCTCGTATAAATAAGAAGAAGTAGAGGACATGGCCACCATCGCTCCCAGAACCGCGCATCCCTACGACGAGACCGGCGTCATCGACGCACGGGCGCCCCGCTTCAATCAGGCGACGGTGACGCTGCTGTGTGCCGCTGCGCTGGTCACCGGCTGGTGGCCCCTGGCGTCGCTCATGGGGCTGCAACTCGCCGTGGGGCTCTTCTTCGGGCGTCGCTACTGCCTACCCTGTCTTTTTTACTTCGAGGTCGTCCAGCCTCGTACCGGCGAGGGCGAGATCGAGGATGCCCGTCCCCCTCGCTTCGCGAACATCATGGGCGTGGCCTTTCTCACGGCCGCAACCCTTGCTCATTTCGCCGGCCTGGCGCTGCTGGGATGGGTGCTGATCGCGCTGGTCGCCGCCCTCGCCGGACTGGCGGCCGCCACCGGACTCTGTGTCGGCTGCGAGCTGTACAGGCTGCTCGCCAGGGCGCGCGGCATCCGTCCCGGCAGCGTCGAGCGACTTGATCTCGAGGGCCTGGATGCTCCGTCGGGCACCGATGTGGTGCACTTCACCCACCCCCTGTGCGGAGGCTGCCACGAGGTGCAAGAGCGGCTCGCCGGCGAGGGACGCGTGATTGCGGCCGTCGACATCTCGAACCACCCCGAGCTGGCGCGCCGCTACCACGTGGCGGTCGTGCCCACGACCTACGAGGTGGCGCCGGACGGAAGCATCCTCGCCCGCCTCGCGTGAGCGCACGCGGCGGCCCGCAGTGAGAAAGGGCGGACCCGTAGGCCCGCCCTTTCTGCACGCAGGGGTGGTGGGTCTGCGCGCTTCTAGTTCGGATGACGTGACCGACCGGATTGCCGGTCCCGGGTTCTTCTGGGCTCGGCACTCCGCGGCTCACCGCAGCGAGACGATCCGGCTCTGCGACCTCTCGACGACGCAGCCCGTCGGCTAGCGCTCGTATTCCTTGTCGCGGCGGAAGTCGGGGTGTTCGTCCCGGAGGTGCTGCTCGAGCTCGGTCTCGAACCGAAAAATGAGGTTGCAGACCGGACACTGAATGGACATGTTTTCACTCTAGCGACAATTGACCTCTAGCAGAAGACCTCATGGTCGGGCCGCCGGCCGCCACCGGTGGAGTTGGAACTCTAGGGCGATCGTCTGGCGGGCCCATATGCTGGAGCCGAGGAAGTCCGACGACACAACCGGGAGGGACGTGCCAACGCTCGAATGGTGGGAGCTCGGTCTGCGACTCTTCGGCGCTGCGCTTCTCGGGGGCTTGATCGGTTTCGAGCGCGAGTACAGCGATCAGCCCGCCGGCTTCCGCACCCACATCCTCGTTACGCTCGGCGCGACGCTCTTCACCATGGCGGGGGCCTATGGAACGGCCGCCTTCGTGGACGCCGGGGTGGTGCGCTTCGATCCCACGCGGGTCGCCGCGCAGGTCGTGACCGGCATCGGCTTCCTCGGTGCCGGGGCCATCCTGCGACAGGGGATCAACATCCGCGGCCTGACCACCGCGGCGAGCATCTGGGTTACCGCGTCGATCGGCGTGGCCGTGGCGCTTGGTTTCTGGGCGGCTGCGGTGATGGCGACGGGAATCGCCCTGGGGTCGTTGCTGTTCCTGCGTTCGATGGAGCGCCTGGTTCTGAGGTCCCTACGAAAGAACGTCTTCAAGGTCGTGCTCGATCTGCAGCGCGCGGGCAACCTGAGTGACGTGCATCGCGTGTTCGATCGGTACCGGGTGCACATCCGCAGCATGAAGACGGTGGGCGAACCCGGTGAGGACCGTCAGATGGTGTCGAGCCTCGAACTGCCCGAAGGACTGAGTATCGAGGAGCTCGCCGACGCACTCGGGCGCATCGAGGACGTGACCAGCGTGGACTGGACGCACTAGCTCTCGATCTTCCTGCCGGCTCGCACCGCGGCGAGGGTGGCGAGCGAGTTCACGGTCGCGTGAACCGCCAGAGGGAGAAGGAGCCCGGCGTCGGCGATGCGCAGCGCCACCAGGCCTAGTCCGGCGAGGGTGGTCACCACCACGGTGAGAGAGACATGGCGGACCAGCGCGGCGCGCGTGGATTGGGGACGATTGGCGAGGAGAGCGTGGCGGGCGGGCGCGATGTGCCAGAGACCGAAGGCGGCGCTCGAGATCAAGGCTGCGGCGAAGGTGCTCTCGGTCTGGGCCCACGCGGCGAAAGTGACACCTCGGAAGGCCCACTCCTCGGTGAGCGCGGTACCGATCGGAACGCCCACGAGGCATCGATAGACCAGCCGGCCGCCGGAGAGGTGCGCGCTGCGCTGGTCGGCGATGCGCGCGCGCCACCGGGGCCATCTCGAGGCGATGAAGAGCGGGGCGGTGAGCAGCGCGCCGAGCGCGGCCCCGAGCAGGGCATCTAGGGCCGCGAGCTCGCCCACGACCTCCTCGAAGGTCAGTCCGAGAGGACCGAAGGCGACCAGGGCAACCGCCGCCGTCAGAAGCAGGTTCGCCGGGACGTAGGCCGCCCGGTTAAAGGGGGGCCAGGCGTTGGCAAGGTTGTTGTAGGCGGCGAGGGCGAGGGTCAGGGCGATTCTCGTCATGTGAGCCGAGCCTGCGTTGCGGGGTTTCGAATCAACCGGCGGGAGGGCGGCGGTCATGCCAGCCGGTGACCGACTGGTAGAGCATCCCCACGGCGAGCAGCGTCGCCTCGTCTCTGGCCACCAGCTGCAGTCCGATCGGGAGGCCCCGGCCGTCGAACCCGCACGGGACGCTGGCCGCGGCCAGCCGGCAAACGTTGACGGGACCGCAGAGGCGCGTGAGCGCACGCACCACCGGGGTGCGGTGACCGTCGTCGCGCACTCCGGCCTCGATCACGGTGGGGGCCGTGACCTGAGTCACCGGAAGGGCGAGAACGTCGGCCCTCTCGAACACCGCCTCGAGGTTCTCGATGAGGGCGGGAAGTGCGGACCGGCCGGCCTCGATTCTCTCCGGAGTGAGTCGTTCCGCGAAGCGCAGCGAGCCCAACGTCTCTTCCGAGTAGCGCTCGGCGCGCTGCGGATACCAACCCCTCGTGCTATGCACCTCGAGCGCTTCGAGCATGAGGGGTATCGAACGCGGCCTGTCCCACTCGGCGAACGCAACCAGATCGACCTCGACGCGCCTCAGACCCGCATCGACGAGTGCGGCGACGGCGTCGTCGACCGTCTGGGTGACGACCGGGCCCGCGCCGGCGAGGTCCGGCGATCCCGGCACTGCGACGCGCAGGCCTCGTGCCTCCGGCAGCCGGTGGCCCGAGCCGGCCATGGCGCCGAGGAGGAGCCGGAGGTCGGCGACCGAGCGCGCCATGGGGCCGCAGGCGTCGAGGCTCGGTGCCAGGGGGATGATTCCTTCGACCGGGACCAGACCCGGCCTCGGCTTGAGACCGCTGATGCCGCACAGCGAGGCCGGGATCCTGATCGAGCCCGCGGTGTCCGTCCCGACCCCGCCGAGCGACATGCCGGCCGCGATGGCCGCCGCGGTGCCCCCGCTGGAGCCTCCCGGGATGCGGTCGTGGTCCCAGGGATTGCGAGTCGGGGCGGAGACGACACCGTAGGCGAACTCCTGCGTGTTGGTCTTGCCCATGATGACCGCGCCCGCGTTTCGCAGCCGGGCGACCACCGGAGCATCCGATGTGGCGATGTTTCCCTCGAGCACGCGCGACGAGGCGGTCGTCGGCAGTCCGTCGACATCGACGAGGTCCTTGATGCACAGCGGAATGCCGTGCAGGGGGCCGCGGGGGCCGGACGAGGTCAGTTCTTCGGTGAGCAGCCGAGCCTGGCCCCGCGCGCGCTCGTCGAGCGCAACGAAGGCCTGGACGACGGGCTCGATCTCGCTCGCCCTCTCGAGACACGCCGCCGTTAGCTCGAGCGGGGACAGCTCACCATCCGCGACCGCCCGGGCGGCTTGTGCGATCTCGAGGTCGGCGGGATTCGTCACGAGATAGGAGACTATCCGCATGCACGCGCGCGCCACGGGAGCCGGCACCCTCGTCACCCTGCTGGCGCGCCGCGCCGACGAGCAGCCCTCCTCGCCGTTCTTGGTGTACGAGGATCTCGATGGTGCAGTCGAGCGCCGCTCCTACGAGGAGACGATGCAGCGAGCCAAAGCCGCCGCCGCCGCGCTTCACCGACTCGGCGTGCGGCGCGGAGATCTAGTGCACGTGCACCTGTGGAACTCTCCGGAGTTCTTCGACGCCTGGTTCGGTGCCGTCCGGCTCGGTGCCGTGATCGTGCCGACCAACCCGCTACTGACCTCCGACGAGCTGGCCTACGTGGTGACCCACGCCGCCTGCAAGCTCTCGATTACGCAGCCCGCGCTGATCGAGACGGTACGCCGCGCGCTCGGTAGACGAGGCGTCGTGCTGTCAACGCTCATCGCCGAACCCCCGGACGGTGTGCTCTCGTTCGAGCAGGAGCTGGCGCTTGCCGGAGAGGGCCCCTTAGTCGAGCGTCCGGCCCCCACGGACCCGGCGGCCGTCCTCTACACCTCGGGCACCACGAGCAGACCCAAGGGCGTGGTCGTGACGCATGCCAACTACCTGCATGTGGGCACCGTCGTGGCGCGCCACCTGAGGGTCGTGCCCGACGACCGCACGCTGATCACCCTTCCGCTGTTTCACGCCAACGCGCAGTACTACTGCACGATGCCGGCCCTGACGACCGGATCGTCGGTGATAGTCATGCAACGCTTCAGTGCGTCGCGCTGGCTCGACGTCGCGGCGCGTCACTCGGCGACTCTGGCGAGCCTGTTCGCCGCGCCGATCCGTATGCTGCTGGCACAACCCGAGCGAGACATCGACGCCCGAAACGAACTGCGGACGGTTGTTTTTTCTCAGAACGTGACGCCTTCCCAACTGGACGACTTCGAGCGACGTTTCGACTGCCCGCTGCTCCAGCTCTACGGAATGACCGAGACGATCGCTCCACCCACGCTCAATCCCCTCGACGGGGAACGGCGGAACATGAGCATCGGACGGCCGATCGATAGAGCGCAGATCAGAGTCGTCGACGACGGCGGCGAGGACGTACCCAACGGCGAGGTGGGGGAGTTGCTCGTCCGGGGCCGGCCGGGCACGACCTTGATGGCCGGATATCTCGGCGACGAGGCCGCGACCCGTCGAACGATCGTCGACGGCTGGTTGCACACGGGTGACAACGTGCGCAGGGACGAGGACGGATATCTTCACTTCGTCGATCGATCCACCGACATGATCAAGCGTGCGGGCGAGAACGTTGCCGCGAGCGAGGTTGAGGGTGTAGTGAACTCGCATTGGGCGGTGTACGAGTCGGCCGCGATCGGAGTACCAGACGAGATGCGTGATGAAGCGATCAAGGTCTACGTCGTCCTCGGCGATGAGAAAGGGGCGACGGAGGAAGAGCTCATCGAGTGGTGCGCGGGTCGCTTGGCGAAGTTCAAGGTCCCGGACACCATCGAGTTCGTGGACGGCCTGCCGCGCACTTCGGTAGGAAAGATTCAGCGAGCCGCGCTCAGGACGCAGCCGAGGCTTTGAGGGACGGGGGGAAGGGTTGAAGATCGAGGGACGCTACGAATTCCGAGCCGACCGCCGGAGCATATGGAAAGCACTGCAGGATCCGGAGTTGCTGGCCGCGACGCTGCCCGGAGCGAAGAGTCTCGAGGTCGTCGGGCCGGATCGCTACAAGGTGGTAGCCGATGTCGGCGTGGGGAGCGTCAAGGGCACCTACGACGGGACCTTCAGCGTCACCGACAAGAAGGATTTCGAGTCCTGCGTGCTTCGAGGCTCGGCGCGCGGGGGCGCGGGGTCCATCGAGATCGAGGCGCTCAGCCGGCTGTCCGACTCCGACGGCGGTGGGACCGTGCTTGCCTATGAGGCTGATGCAAGGGTCGCCGGTCCGATCGCAGGCGTCGGCCAGCGCATGATCGGCGCCGCCTCGAAGCGGATGTCCAGCGATTTCTTCGGCGCGATCGATGGAGCACTGACGGACGCTCCGGTCCCGGCCGAAGTCACCGCGACGGCGGGCGACCGCGTCGCCGAGGTTGGTCGCATCTATACCAAGCCTCCGGGCCCCGAAGCCGGCTCCAAGTCGTTTCTTGCGGGAGTTGCGGTCGGGTTCGCACTGGCCATCATCGGCGTCATCATCGGGCGCCGCACCGCGTGAAGCCTGCGCCCTTCACCTATCACCGGCCGGTCACGCGCGACGAGGTCGATGCGCTACTGGCCGCGCTCGGTGGTGACGCCAAGCTGCTCGCGGGTGGGCAAAGCCTCATCCCGATTCTCAACATGCGCCTCGCCGCCCCCGGGCATGTCATCGACCTGAACCATCTCGGCGACGAGCCCTCCGAGCCGTGGCTCGACGGCGGTCATGTGTGCGTGGGGCCGATCGTTCGCCAATCCGCCACCGAACGGTCGGACCTCGTGGCGGAGCGCGTGCCGCTCCTCGCCGAGACCCTGGACTTCGTGGCGCACCCCGCCATCCGTAATCGCGGCACGGTCGCCGGCAGCATCGCCCATGCGGACCCGGCCGCCGAGCTGCCCTCGGTGCTGGCGGTGCTCGGGGGCCATGTCGTCGCTCGCTCGTCGGCGGGGCGGCGCACGATTCGGGCGGGGGATTGCTTCGCCGGCCCCCTCGAGAACTCGCTGGACGACACCGAGTGGGTCGAGGAGGTTCGCTGGCCGACCGCGGAACCGAACCAGGGCTTTGCGTTCGCCGAGTTCGCCAGGCGCAGCGGCGACTACGCCCTCTGTGGCGTCGCCGCGCGCGCCGAGCGCGCCTCCGATGGGACCACGATGATTGCGCTCGGCTATCTGGGAATGGGCGATGTACCCGTGTGCATCGACCTGGCGCCACTCGAGACCTCCGCGCTCGAGGGCGCCGAGCTCGAGGACGCGATCCGACAGCTCGTCGAGGACCGGCTCGATCCGGTCGACGACATTCACGCCACGGTTGCGTTCCGTAGGCACCTCGCCCGCAAGCTGGGGGTCAATGCCGCGCGCCGCGCGTGGACGCGCGCGTCCACCTCGCACGCCCAAGGAGCCGCGCGATGACCGTCGTCCCGGGAGAGATCACCGGAATCAAGCTCACGGTCAACGGCCGCGCGCACAGGATCGACGTCGAGGCTCGGTGGTTGCTGTCGGACGTCCTGCGCCACGTCATCGGGCTCACCGGCACGCACGTCGGTTGCGAGCACGGCGTATGTGGTTGCTGCACGGTGCTGATCGACGGTGAACCGGCGCGGTCATGTCTGACGTTTGCGGTGCAGGCGGACGGGGCCGAGATCACGACGGTCGAGGGGCTCGCCGGTCCCGAGGGCGACCTGCATCCACTCCAGGAGTCGTTCAGAACCCATCACGGTCTCCAGTGCGGATACTGCACTCCCGGTTTTCTGATGAGCGCGCTCCCGATCTACGAACGGGCATCCGACATGACCGACGAGGAGCTGCGCAAGGCGATCGGCGGACAACTCTGTCGCTGCACCGGCTACGCCGGCATTCTCGAAGCTATTCGCGGAGCGGCCGGCATCCAGCAGACCCGGAAGCAGGGAGACGACGCGTGACCACCCGTATGTTCGGTCAAAGCATCCCGCGCAACGAGGACTCCAGGCTTCTCACGGGCAGAGGGCGCTACGTCGACGACTTCGAACCCGGCGCGGCTCAGGTCGCCTTCGTTCGCTCCGAGCTCGCTCACGCCCGCATCGTCGACATCGACGTGTCCGGAGCTCTCGACATCGACGGCGTGCTCGGTATCTACGCGCACGAGGATCTCGAGGGTGACTTCGCCACGCCCTTGCCGCTGTTGATCCCGAGCTCGGGCCTCTTCGCCGCCAGGACGCAGTACGCGCTCGCGCGCGACGAGGTCTGCTACGCGGGCGAGATCATCGCCATGGTGGTGGCGCGTGACCGCTACATCGCCGAGGACGCAGCAAGCACGATACGCATCGAGTACGAAGCACTTCCGGTGGTCGGCGACCTCGAGGCTGCGATCGAACCGGGAGCGCCGGTCGCGCACCGCGACATGGACGACAACGTCAACGGGCGCGTGGGCGAGGAGAAGGGCGACGTCGACGCCGCCATGGCGAAGGCGTCACATGTCTTCGAGTGGCGCTTCACCATGGAGCGCGCCGCAGCCATGCCCATGGAGGGGCGCGGCATCGTTGCGTTATACGACCAGGCCGAGGACTCGTTGCTGCTGTACGACTCGACCCAGGCCCCCACCGGGGTCCGTGGCGGGCTCGCGCTGCTGTTCGGTCTCGACCCCGACCGCGTGCACGTCGTCGCACCCGACATCGGCGGCGGATTCGGCATGAAGGTGATCCAGTTCTACCCCGAGGAGGTGCTCGTCCCGTGGGCGTCGCGCCACCTCGGCGTCCCGGTGAAGTGGACCGAGGACCGGCGCGAGGACTTCATCGGCTCGAATCACGAGCGGGGACAGGTTCACCAGGTCCGCGTGGGCACGGATGACGCGGGCCGCATCCTCGCCATGGAGACGACGTTTCTCAACGACGCCGGAGCGTATTGCTCCTACGGCTTGATCATCCCGATCATCACCGCGGCCCAGATGCAAGGTCCGTACAAAATCGAGAACTTCCGCTACGAGTTCCGCAACGTGTTCACCAACAGGGTGCCGACGTCACCGTACCGGGGAGCGGGGCGCCCGCACGCGGTCTACGTGATGGAGCGAGTCATCGACAAGGTGGCGCGCGCCCTGAATCTCGATCCGGCGGAGGTACGCAGGCGCAACTTCATTGCGCCGAACGAGTTTCCCTACGACGTCGGTGTCACGTTTCAGGATGGGGGACCGACCGTCTACGACTCGGGCGAGTACGAGCGTGGACTCGACGTGCTGCTCGACGCGCTGGACTACGACGGCTGGCGAGCGCGTCGAGCAGAGGCGCGCAAGCAGGGCCGCAAACTGGGCATCGGCTTCGGCTACTACGTCGAGGGAACGGGCATCGGTCCCTACGAGGGCGCCTCGATGAAGGTTCTGGCCGACGGCTCGGTCACGGTCGCCGTGGGTTTCTCGTCCCAGGGCCAGGGTCACCAGACGGTCTTTGCCCAGATCGTGTCCGACGAGCTCGGCGTTCCGGTCGACAAGGTCAGGGTGACCACCGGCGACACCCGGCGGATGGGTTACGGGGTAGGCACTTTCGCGAGCAGATCTGCGGTCGTCGGCGGCAACGCGGTGTTCGAGGCAGCCAGAGCGCTTCGCAAGCAAGCGGCCGACGTCGCGGCGCGCTCGCTCGAGGTCGCGCCGGAGGATCTGGTGTTCGAACAAGGCGAGGTACGCGTCGCCGGTGCCCCCGATCTCAGCGTCGAGCTCGGACAGGTAGCGCTGATCTCCAACCCTCTGCGCTACGCCTTCGGCGAGGAGTCCCAAAGAGCCGTGCTTCTCGCGCAGAAGGCCTATGCGCAAAGCGACCGGCCGTTACCCGAGGGGAAGCGTCCGGGGCTCGAGGTCGCCGAGTTCTACAGTCCCACCTCCGGCGTGTTCGCCTTCGGTGCTCATGCCGCGGTCGTCGAGATCGACCCCGACACCTGCAACGTCAGGATCCTCCGCTACGTGGTGATGCATGACTGCGGCGCGGTCATCAACCCCATGATCGTCGAGGGCCAGATCCTCGGAGGTGTGGCACAGGGGATCGGCGGCGCGTTCTACGAGCGCCTCGCCTACGACGACCAGGGTCAGATCCAGAACGCGAGCTTCATGGACTTCCTCATCCCCTACGCAACGGAGATCCCCGAGGTCGAGCTGCACCACACGGAGACGAAGTCCCCGCTGAACCCCCTCGGGATCAAGGGCGTGGGGGAGGCGGGCACGATTCCGGGAGCAGCGGTCATCGCCAACGCGGTGTCCGATGCACTCGAGCACCCGATCGACTCGATGCCTATCTCGCCGCTCGACATCTTCGAGATCCTGCACGGCCAAGACCAAGGCCGGGCGAGCGAAGCTCTTGGGTAGTGTCACTGGCCATGGCTCGAAAGCTACGTATCGGAATCGATACCGGCGGGACGTTCACCGATGTCGTGGCATTCGACGAGGCATCGGGAGAGATCGTCTCGACCAAGACCCCTTCGACTCCCTCGGATCCGTCCGACAGTTTCATGACCGCAGTGGCGAAGGTTCTCGAGCAGATGGAGGCTACCGGCGCCGAACTCACAACCGTGTCGCACGGGACCACGGTGGCCACGAACGCGCTGCTGCAGGAAGATTTCGCCGGCCTCGGCTTCATCACCACGGACGGGTTCCGCCACGTTCTAGAGATCGCCAGGCAGAGCGTGCCCGAGGGCTACGGGAACTCCTATTTCTGGGTCAAGCCCGAGCGCATAGTGCCCCTCCATTTCGTGCAGGAGGTCCCGGAACGCCTCGATGCGGGCGGGCGGGTGGTGCATGTGTTCGACGAGGAGAAGGCAGTCGCGGTAGCCCGCTGGTTTCGGGATCGTGGCGTGAACGCCGTCGGCGTGTGCTTCATCAACTCGTACGTCAATCCCGCGCACGAGCAGAGGATGAGTGAGGTGCTCCGGGCGGAGCACCCCGATTGCGCGGTCTCGATCAGCTCGGACGTGCTGCGTGAGTATCGCGAGTACGAGCGGTCGGTAACGACGCTAGTCGACGCGTTCGTCAAGCCGAGGGTGTCCGGCTACGTCGCCGGCATCAAGTCGAGGCTCGACGACTTTACGGCTAGCGAGCGCGACAAGAGCGTGCCGTTCTACGTGATGAAGAGCAACGGCGGGGTCATGTCCGCCGCCGAGGTCTCCGACCAACCGATAACGACGATCCTGTCGGGACCTGCTGCGGGAGTGCTCGGAGCGGCGTTGGTCGCCGAGCTGGCCGAGTTCGACCGCGTGCTCACGCTCGACGCGGGAGGGACGTCCACGGATGTGAGCGTGGTGCGGGGGAACGAACCGACCATGACGACCGAGGGCGCGGTGGGGCGCTGGCCGGTCAAGGTACCGATGGTCGATGTCGTCACCGTCGGGACCGGGGGTGGTTCGATCGCCTGGGTGGGCCCCGACGGAGGACTGAAAGTCGGCCCCCGCGCAGCGGGGGCCGACCCGGGCCCCCTCTGCTACCGCAGAGGCGGCACCGAACCCACGGCCACGGACGCTCACCTGGTGCTGGGGCGCATCCCCCCGGCGCTTCTCGGTGGCGAGGTCGCTCTCGACCTCGACGCGGCGCGCTCCGGCATCGAGCTGCTGGCCGGCGAGATCGGTCTCGGCCCCGAGGACTGCGCCGCCGGGGTGCTCGAGATCGCCGCCTGGAATCAGGCCAACGCCATTCGCCAGGTGACCGTGCGCCGGGGTCTCGACGTGCGCGATTTCGCGATGATCGCGTTCGGAGGCTCGGGCCCGCTGAACGCGTGCCGGCTGGTCGACCTGCTCGACCTCGACGCCGCCATCGTGCCGCCGGACCCCGGCAACCTCAGCGCCTTCGGGTTGTTGACCGTCGACGTGCGTAACGACTACGTCCAGACCTTCGTGCGACGCCACGGCGACGCCGAGCCCGCCGAGCTGGCGGCCGTGTTCGAGTCGCTGGAGTCGCAGGCGACGAAAGCGCTGGACAACGAGGGCTTCGTTCGAGGAGACCACGTGCTCGCACGCTCGGCCGATCTGCGCTACCTGGGACAGGCCTTCGAGGTGCGCGTCGGTGCGCCGCCGGGACCGGTGGACGGCGGCTTCATCTTGGATGTGGTCGCCCGCTTCCACGACGAGCACGAACGCCTCTACGGGTACTGCTACCGCGACGGCTCGCACGCCGTCGAGTGGGTCAACCTGCGCGCGACCGGGGTCGGCCCGATCACTCGCCCCGTCCTCCAGGAGCTGCCCGCGGCGGACGGCGACGCATCGCGCGCGCTGACCGGAGAGCGGCGCGCCTACTTCGACGGCTCGTGGCAAACGACGACGGTGTACGACCGACCGCTTCTGCGCGCCGGCGATGTCGTCTCGGGTCCCGCGGTCATCGAGGAGTTCGGCTCGACTCTTCCGCTCGCTCCCGGCTTCGCCGGACGCGTCGACGCGCGCGCCGGCGTCGTGGTCCGAAGGAAGGGTTCGTGACGGTGGCGACGCTCGATCCGGTCGTGCTCGAGATCGTGCAGGGCACGCTCGCCTCGATCGAGGCCGAGGTCGAGGACGCCATAGGCCGAACCGCGCGCTCACCCATGATTCGCGATCAGCACGACTACCGGGCGGGCATTCACGACCGCAAGCTGCGCAAGCTGACCGGCCGCTCGTACTCGTCACTCGTCCATCCGGTCGTACGCGACTACCCGATCGACGAGATGAACGAGGGCGACGTCTTCTTCCACAACGACGTCTATCTCTCCGAGGGCGGCGTGGGCCACCTTCCCGATCTCACGGTGACCGTTCCGGTCTTCTGGGAAGGCGACGTCGTAGCGTTCGTCCAGGCCTTCGGGCACCACGACGACATCGGGGGCATGGTGCCGGGATCGATGCCGTCCAACGCGACCTCGGCGTTTCAGGAGGGGCTCATGGTGCCTCCGATTAAGCTCTTCGACAAGGGCACGCCGAACCGACCGGCGATCAAGATCATCACTCGCAACTCGCGCCGGCCCGATCACATCGCCGGCGATCTCGATGCGGAGTGCGCCGCGTGCTCGATGGGCGCGACCCGCATGGCGGAGCTGTTCGAACGCTATGGACGCAAGTCCGTCGAGGCGTGCTTCGACGCGATCATTGCGCGCACGACCGAGACCTACCGGCGGGAGATCCTCAGCAAGATCCCGGACGGGACCTATGTATGGGAGGACTACGCGGAGCACGACGGGATCGACGAGCCGCGTCTTCACGCCCAACGCATCACTCTTACCAAGTCGGCCGGCCGGCTCGTGGTGGATTTCAACGGGACCAGTCCACAGGCGAAGGGCCCGATCAACCACGCGGGCGACTACGCGGACGGCAACTTCCTGAAGAAGTGGATCGCTCCGATCCTGCGTAACCTCGCCGATACCCCCGAACGAATGGCCGAGCTCGACGTCAACGAAGGCATCGTCGAGCTCATCGAGATGCGCTTTCCTCCACCCGGAACCCTGCTGACGCCCGTTTTTCCGGCCCCCACCAACGCCCGCACCTTCGTCATCCTCCGGCTGCTCGGTGTGTTCGCCGGTGCGCTCGCCAAGGCGGTCGACGGCTACATGCCGGCGGATCAGGAGACCATTCGCTATACGGGCATCACGGGTCACGACTCGAACGGCGAGTGGTACCTCTACAGGGAGATACTCGGGGGCGGTGGCGGAGGTCGTTATTACGCCGACGGTTCGGACACCATTCACGTCGTGCCGGATTCCAAGAACATGCCGGCGGAGTTCATCGAGACCAGTTTTCCCGCGCGCATCGAACGGCTCGCTCTGGCTACGGACTCGGGCGGTGCGGGCCGGTACCGAGGTGGCCTCGGCTATTGCAAGGAAATTCGCGTGCTCGAGGAAGCGACCTTCCTGTCGATCGCGGATCGCTCGATACTGGCGTGCTGGGGTTTGCGGGGGGGCCGGGCGGGCGCTTCGTTCAAGGTGACGATCGATCCGGGCGGAGCCCACGAGCGCGTGCTTCCCGGACTGGCGGACGACCAGCCGGTGCGAGCCGGAGAGATCATCCGCATCGAGACCACCGGCGGCGGGGGATGGGGGGATCCGTTCGAGCGCGACCCTGAGCTGGTGGCGCGCGACGTGCTGCAGGACAAGGTGTCGAGCGCGGCGGCTCGATCCGACTACGGCGTGGTCCTGATCGAGGGCGACGAGCCAGGAGCGGACTCGGACGCCACCAAGAAGCTCAGGGAGCGACTTCGAGCCGGACAACAGGAGCTCGCCTTGTTCGATCGAGGACCGGGCTACGAGCGACTCTCTGGCGGCCGCGCCCACGCCGAGGTGGACGCCCGGAACGAGGGCCCATGACCGATCTGCTCGTCATCCGGCGAGCCACCTACTACGACTCGGTGACGCTCATGCTCGCCTCCAGCGACGCCGAGGCGATCGAAGGCGTGTCGTTCGCGGCGGCCGTCACGGCGACGCCGGTGAACGTCGCGCTCCTGGAGGCTCAGGGTTTCGATCTCTCGAGTGAGAGTCCTGGTCCCAACGACCTCGTGGTCGCGGTGCGCGCCGGCGACGACCGGGCGGCCGAGGAGGCCGAGCGAGCGGTGCAGGCGCGCCTGACGCCCGCGGCGAAGGCGGCGAGTTCGACGCCCGGCCACATCGCCCCACGCTCTTGGCGCAGTGCGGTCCGAGCGAACTCGAACCTCAGCCTCGCGTTCGTCTCGGTGCCGGGACGTTACGCAACCGCCGAGGTCGCGGGCGCGCTCGAGGCGGGACTGGACGTCTTCTGCTTCTCCGACGGCCTGTCGCTCGAGGCCGAGGCGGCGCTGAAGCAGCGCGCCCTCGAACGCGGGCTCCTGCTGATGGGGCCGGACTGCGGCACCGCGATCATCGACGGGGTCGGACTGGGGTTCGCCAACGCGGTCGGGCGCGGGCCGGTCGGGATCGTCGGCGCGTCGGGGACTGGGATTCAGGAGGTCTCCTGTCTGCTCGACTCCGCCGGGGTGGGGATCAGTCATGCGATCGGCGTGGGTGGGCGCGATCTCAGCCGCGCGGTCGGAGGGGCGATGAGCATGCGCGCGCTCGAGCTGCTCGACGCCGACGATGCAACCGAGGTGATCGTCGTGATCTCGAAGCCTCCCGACCGCGACACCGCCGCACGTGTGGTCGAAGCCGCGGGACGAACGAACAAGCGCATCGTCGTGGGTTTTCTGGGTGAGAGCAACTTCGTCGATGCGGCGTCGAACGTCACGATCGTGGACTCGCTCGAAGCCGCCTCGACGCAGGCCGCGCAACAGACCGGACGAGAGCTCGATCTCTCGCCACCCCCGCCGCAGAGGTTGACGCCCGGCTTCATCCGCGGGCTCTTCTGCGGAGGATCGCTGTGCTACGAGGCGATGCTGGTCGTGTCGGCCGCGGGATGGCCGGTCGCGTCCAACGTGCCGCTCGTCCCCCACTGGCGCCTCGAAGATGTCGAGACGAGCGTGGGAGACACCTTCATCGACTTCGGCGCGGACGAGTTCACCCAGGGCCGGGCTCATCCGATGATCGACCCCACTCTGCGAACCGAGCGACTCGAGCGCGAGGCGAAGGATGCCGAGGTCGGCGCGATCGTGCTCGACGTCGTCCTCGGCTACGGTGCCCATCGCGATCCGGCGACGGAACTCGCGCCCGTGGTCGAGGCTGCCCTGGCGAGTCGCTCGGACGACCTGGCCATCGTGGTCGCGCTGTGCGGAGCGACCGCGGATCCACAGGACCTCGAGGCGCAGGCGACGCGGCTCGGCGACGCCGGCGCGCTCGTGACACGCGGCTCGGCTCAGGCCACGCGCGCGGCCGTGGCCGCGACGGGAGACACCGATGACGGAAACGATGGCTGAGCGACCGCTCCTGGGACGCGCACTGGAGGCCGCGACCGCCGGCGTCGGGCTCTTCAACGATGAGCTCGAGCGCCAGAACGCGCCCGCCACGCGGGTCGACTGGCGGCCCCCCGTGGCCGGTTCGGAGGACGCCCTCGACCGGCTGGCGCTCGAGGGAGACCGGGTCGCGGGGGCCAACGACGAGGCTCTGGCTCGATTGCAGTCCGCCGGGCCGAGGTTGACGGGGATCGGGAGCGCGGGCGAGCTCGTAGACGGGATGGACGAGCGCACCTTTCTGCACGCGGGACCCCCGATCGAGTGGAGTGACATGACGGGCCCACTATGCGGAGCGATCATCGGCGCGGCCCTGCACGAGGGGCTGGCGGCGTCACCAGACGAAGCCGCCACCAAGGCCGCGGCCGGTGAGTTCGCCTTCGTCTCGTGCCACGAGCGCGGCGCGGTCGGGCCCATGGCCGGCGTCGTGAGCCATTCGATGCCGGTGTGGGTCGTCATCAACGAGGCGTCGGGCAACCGTGCCCTCTCGACGCTGAACGAGGGCCTCGGAAAGGTGCTCCGCTACGGGGCGTACGACGACGAGGTGCTCGACCGTCTTGCCTGGATGCGCGCGGTGCTGGCGCGCGTGTTGTCGAGTGCGCTGCAAGCACTCGACGATCCGCTCGACCTGCGGGCGATGCTGGCTCATGCTCTGCAGATGGGCGACGAGGGGCACAACCGCAACCGCGCGGGAACGTCGCTGCTCCTGCGTGAGTTGCTGCCCGCGTTGCTCGCCGTGGACGAGCCGAGAGACGACGTCATCGATGCGGTGCGCTTCATGTCCGGCAACGATCACTTCTTTTTGAACCTGGTGATGGCGGCGAGTAAGGCCACGGCCGACTCCGCCGCCGGAATCCAGGGGTCTTCGATCGTCGTAGCGATGGCCCGCAACGGTACCGAGTTCGGCATCAGGTTGTCCGGTACCGAAGACGAATGGTTCACCGGACCCGCCGGCGAGGTCGAGGGCCTCTACCTCCCCGGATTCGGCCCCCAGGACGCCAATCCGGATATAGGCGACAGCACCATCACCGAGACGATCGGCCTGGGCGGGATGGCGATGGCCGCCGCGCCGGCAATCGTGCGCTTCGTCGGAGGCAGTCCACAAGACGCTCTCGACGCGACTCGTTCGATGTACGAGATCACTTGGGGCGCCAGCGAGCACTACCTGGTTCCGTCCCTCGGCTTTAGCGGCACGCCCTTGGGCATCGATTGCCGGGCCGTCGTGCACTCGAACGTCCTGCCCGTGGTCAACACCGGCATTGCCCACAAGGAGCCCGGGATCGGTCAGGTGGGCGCAGGCCTCGTCGCCCCACCGATGGAGGCGTTCGTCGCGGCGACGCGCGCGCTGGCCGGTGCGCGGTGACGGTTTCGAGAGAGCCTCGCTTCACGGGTCACGCGATCGCGGCCCCCCTAGCGGACCTTCTCGATAGGAGGGTCAACCTCGACGTGACGGTTCTCGGATCTTCGTCGACGTGCGCCTACCTCGCGGCCGGAGACGAGGTGGTTGCGGTCACCGCCGGGACGATCCCACGCATGCCCAACGGCGTCGCGGTGATCGAGAGTCGTGGTCTCGAGGCGTTCGACCCAGGCGCGCAGGGCCGCATGTCGTCGATGGAGATCACCGCGGGTCGCGTGGTGGTCTCGTTGAACGGCACCGAGCGCCATGACCCGGCGGTGCCTCGTAACGAAGAGCATGACGCCACCGCGGTGACACAACGAGGACGCGACCTGCTCGCAGCAGCGGGCTTCGGAGCCGCGCTCGACCCGCCTGCTCTCCTGGCCGGCGCCCGCCCCGAGCTCACGGCGGGGGAAGGACTCGACGGTGCACGGGCTTTACTTGCGGCGCTCGAACGGCGCGACATCGCCCAGGCGTCGGAGGCGGCTCGCCTCCTGACCGGACGTGGCCCGGGACTAACTCCCGACGGCGACGACCTGCTCGCAGCGGCGGCCGCTTGCACTTTCGCCTTTGGGAGACCTACCGGTTTGCTGGATGGCGCCGCAGCTTCGCTCCGAGCGGCGTTGCTGCTCGACGATCTCGACGCGCGCACCACAGGGCTGTCCGCGTCGCTGCTTCGACTCGCCGCCAGGGGACAGGTCATCGATCCTGTGCGGGCATTGCTCGACCTGACGCTCGGACGCGCGACCTGGACGAAGGCACTTCATCGGCTCGAGCGCATCGGCCACGGCACCGGTGGGACCTATGTGCTCGGCTGTGCTTTGAGCGCACTTGCCCTTGCCGGGAGCCGCTCACCAGTCACGCGCGTTAGCCGAAGAGAGGAGACGATTTGAACCTGCTCGATCTGTCGCAGGACTTCAGCATGCACACACCGGCGTTCGCAAGCTACGACGGGCCCTCGATCAAGTGGGTGAAACGACTCGCGTTCGACAGGGCCGGGGGACAGGAGATCACCTCGACGCTCCACGTGGGCACGCATCTCGACGCTCCCGCGCACTTTTACTCGGGCGGCAAGTTCATCGGCGATCTGCCGATCGACTTCCTCGTCGGACCGGCTTGCGTGGTCGACCTCGAGAGGATGGGTGTCGGCGATTACGAGCTCTACGGCCCGGAGCACTTCGAGCGCTGGGAGTCGGACACGGGGATCGCGATCGAGCGCAACGACATTCTCGTTATCCACACCGGCTACCACCGCTACTACCCGGAGAACTGGTCCGACCGAACCGAGACCGATGAGACTCGTTATTTCATTCGTCACCCCGGGCCCACGCGTGCCTTCGCCGAGTGGGTGCTCGACCGCGCCGTGCGCTGGCTGGCCATCGACGCCGGCAGCGCGGACCATCCCATGAACACAGTCATCAGAAAGATGCGCGCGGACGAGGCAGAGGACGCCGCGTCGAAGCTCGGGCGCTCGCTCGACGACATCTGGCCCCCACCGGACTACCAGATCATGCACACCCTGTTGTTCCCGCACGATGTAGTTCACATCGAGAACCTGGGCGGCGACATCGACAAGGTGCTCGACCAGAGGATTCAGTTCGGCTGCTTCCCGTGGCGCTTTCAGGGAGGAGAGGCGGCCTTCTGCCGGGCAGTGGCGTTCCTCGACGACTAGCCGGTCCACCAAACCTCAGGGGCCCGGGCGCGTCCTTAAGTGGCCCTGCGCGCGACCTTCAGCGGGACGATCAGCTCGAAACTCACGTGTTCGTCTTTCGATTCCACCGCGATGGTGCCGCCGCTCGCCTCGGCCAGGCGAAGCGCGATGTAGAGCCCCAGACCGACCCCGGAAGAACGCGCCTCGGGCCCCCGCTGGAACGGTTGGAACAGCTTGGTCTTGTCGAAGCCGTCCGGAAGAGATCCTGCGTTTACCACCGCGATCGAAAGCTCGGTCCCCACGACGGTCGTCCGCACTTGGATGGGCGACCCCGAGGGTGAATGAGCAATCGCATTCTCGAGCAGGATGCCGAGCGCTCCCTGGATCGAGCTCGCATCGGTTCTCACGGTGAGGTTCGGAACCTCGTCGATGACCAGTACCTCCATGTCCCTGAAGCCCTTGACCCCGTTGGCCACGAGCTCTCCGAGGCTGATGTCCTGCTCGATGTTGGCGAGCTCGGCACGGGCGCCGATGAGCAGCCGGTTGATGAGGTGCGCGAGTTGCTCGCCTCTGTCGACGGCCGAGTTCAACATCGATTCGCGCAGCTCCCCGTGCAGCGCGGCCTCGTGCTTCTGAAAGGTCTTGAGCGTTCCCATGATCGCCGTTAGCGGTGTCTTCAGTTCGTGCGACACCATTGCGAGGAACATCTCCTTGACTCGCTGAGCCTCCCGGAGCGCCTCAACCGTCATCGCGTCGGTCAGAGCGATGCTCACGTGTTCGGCAAACGCAAGCAACACCTCCTGCTCGACCTGGCTGTAGCGACGGCCGCGCCTGTAGGTCGCAACCACGAGGCTGCCGACCGGCTGGCCATGCTCGTGCACCGGCGCCGCCATGGCGCTCTGCAGGCCGTGCTCCTTCAGCGGCGCCAGCACGTTGTCGCTGTGGTCGTACTCGTAGACGATGACCAACCGGTTCTCGCTGAACGCGCGGCCCCCAGCTCCCACTCCTACCGGCGTGCGCCGAACCTTCTCGAGCAGATCGTCGGGCAGGCCAACGACCGCCTTGACTTCGATGAATTCTGGCTGCTCGGGATCGACCAAGCGAACCCCGACGACCTCGTCTCCGATCAGCTCGCGCGCTCCGTAACAGACGGTGTCGAGCACTTCCTGCAGGGGGGCCCTATGGCTGATGGATCTCTGAAGGCGAGTGAGTCGCTCGAACAGACGCTGTCGCTCGATCAGGGAATCCAGCAACCTGACGTTTTCTACCGCCTGTCGATGCCCTCGCTCCGCAGAGAGCCGTTCGCTGTCGCGCGCCCGCCACATTCGAAGAAAGAGATCCAGTGCCGAGGCGAAGCCGACGAGCGTCTCGAGGTCGGCGGCGCGGTACGCCGGGTGGGGGCGGGCGACCAGCAAATAGCCGTCCTCGAGCACCGGCGCCACGACGCCGCAGCGGCCGTCGAACTCGGCCGTACCTGCACGTTTGTCCAGGCGCGGGGCATCGATGTCACCGTGCCGGTAGCGGACCTCACCGTCGGCCCACAGGAGGCACTCACTCGAGTCGAGCATCTCTGCGATCGCCGGCAACGCAGCAGCCAAACCCGCGCGCTCGTCGCTCGCGCCGGCAAGAGCCGCCAGCAACTTGTTCAGTTGCCGGGCCTCTTCGTTCGTCGTCGTGCCCGTCGAAGCGATCGCCGCCACCCTTTCGTCGAACGATCCTCGGCGTCCAACTTGGACCTATGCACCCGGAGAGGCAAGCTTAGAGCGTAAGTTGCCTCGCGTGCGGGTGGCCAGCGCGAAGAGGAAATAACGTCGGGCTACAGTCGCTTGAACCGACCGAGGACTCGAGAACTGAGGAGGTGACCGAGTTGCGTGACGAGATTCGTCTGACCTCATACACCCACGGCGGCGGTTGAGCGTGCAAGCTCGGCACCACCGAGCTGGCGCAGGTCCTGCGTCACGTCACAACGACCGCCATCGATCCCGCCGTGCTCGTGGGACTTGACGCTCCCGACGACGCGGCCGTCTACCAGCTGACCGACGATCTGGCCATGGTGCAGAGCGTCGACTTCTTCACGCCCGTGGTCGACGACCCCTTCGACTGGGGCCGGATAGCCGCCGCCAACGCGCTGAGCGACGTCTACGCAATGGGCGGGCGCCCGGTCACGGCGCTGAACCTCGTGGCGTGGCCTCGAGCACTCGACTTCGAGCTGCTGGGCAGGGTCCTCGAAGGTGGGAGCGCCGTCTGCGAGGAAGCCGAGGTAACCATCGTGGGCGGTCACTCGATCGACGATACCGAGCCGAAGTACGGCATGGCCGTGACCGGCGTGATCCACCCCGATCACGTGGTGGCGAAGACGGGGGCCGCGGTGGGATGCGACCTCGTGCTCACCAAGCCGCTGGGCATGGGGATCATCTCGAGCGGCATCAAGGAGGGCAAGACCTCACCCGCCACCGCGCGGCGAGCGATCGAGATAATGACGACCCTGAACCGAGCCGCGTCCGAGGCAATGATCGAAACAGGTGCCGTAGCCGCTACGGATGTGACCGGCTTCGGGCTTCTCGGCCATCTCCTCCAGATGCTCGACGGCCGGCTGTCGGCGCGTCTCGTCGCCAGCGCCATCGCGGTCCTCCCCGAGGCGTTCGAGCTGGCTGCCGCGGGTGTGCTTCCCGGCGGCAGCAGGAGGAACAGGGAGTCGGCGGGCCCCCTGGTAGACACCGGGGGCCTGAGCGATGAGAGAGCCGCCGTCTTGTTCGATGCTCAGACCTCGGGCGGGCTGCTGCTGGCGATTCCGGCCGACCGCACGCCGGACCTGATGGATGCACTTGCCGAACGGGGCGTCGCCGAGGCCGCGCTCATCGGCACGCTGAGCGAGGGAGCAGGACGGATCGAGGTCGCCCCTTGAGCGACGAGTTTCGAATAGGCGAGGAGCTGGCCGGCGAGATGGTCCGGCACTGTCTCGAGGGACGGCCCCACGAAGCCTGCGGCATGCTGGCGGCGACGCGGGGGGACGCGGTCAAGGTCTTCAAGATGGCCAACGCCTCGAGGAGCCCGGTCCGCTACTCCCTCGAGCCGTCCGAGCAGCTCGCCGTCTACAACGCCCTGGACGACCACGGCTGGGACCTGGGCGGCGTGTTCCACAGCCACACGCACACCGAGGCCTATCCTTCGCCCACCGACGTGCGCCTGGCGAGCGAGGACGTGCCCTACGTCATCATCTCCCTCGCCTCGGACCCCCCCGAGATCAGGGCGTTTCGCATCCTCAAGCAGGACTGGGCGGCGGAAGAGGGCGACATCGTCGAGCTCCCGGTCACGATTCTCGGCGCCGCGACGGCCATAAGTGACCGGCCGGAATCTCGCGGCATCCCTCCCGGTTGAGGTCTATTAGACTTAACAACATTTACAAGGGAGGAAAATGTGTCCGTCGCAGTCCGGATTCCCACGGTCTTCCGCAAGTACACCAGCGGCGAGTCGCAGGTTCAGGTCGAGCCCGGCACGATCGGCGACCTCATCGGTCAGCTCGATACCCGTTACCCGGGGTTCAAGCGACAGGTGCTGACCGACGACGGCAGCCTGCACCGCTTCATCAACGTCTACATCAACGACGAGGACATTCGCTACATCGAGAGGCTCGACACCAGGGCGACCGAGGGCGACACGGTCTCGCTGCTCCCCAGCGTCGCGGGAGGCTGACGGCCGGCCGGTGAAGTACAAGTCGATCCTGGACACCGTCGGCCACACCCCTCTGGTCCTGGCGCCCAGCCTGAGCCCCGCCGAGAACGTCCGGATCTGGCTCAAGCTCGAGGGTCAGAACCCCACGGGCTCGGTCAAGGACCGAGTCGCCCTGGCCCTCATCGAGGCGGGCGAGGCCTCGGGGGAGCTCACCAGGGACCGCATCGTGCTCGAGCCGACCTCGGGAAATACCGGCATCTCGATGGCGATGGTTTGCTCGATCAGGGGCTACGGCTTCACGGCGGTGCTGCCGGACAACGCGTCCCCAGAACGAGTCTCGTTGCTGCGCGCCTTCGGTTCAGAGCTCGTGTTCTCGGAGGGCGCCAAGGGCACGAACGGCTCGGTCGCCCTGGCGCAGGAGATGGCGACCGACGAGAAGTTCTACATGCCCTTTCAATACGGCAACGCGGCCAACGTCACGGCTCACTACCACGGCACCGGCGGGGAGATCATCGACGACCTGCCCGAGGTCAAGGCGTTCGTGGCCGGCCTCGGGACGGGGGGGACGCTGACCGGAGTGGGCCGCAGGTTGAAGGAACACGACCCGTCGATCCGGGTCATCGCGGCGGAGCCGCAACTGGGCGAGCTGGTCTACGGACTTCGCTCGCTCGAGGAGGGCTACATTCCGCCGATCTTCGATCCCGACATGCTCGACGGCAAGGTCATGGTGAAGGCGCGCGAGTCGATCCTATGGACTCGGAAGCTGCTGACCCGGGAGGGCATCTTCGCCGGCATCTCCGCAGGAGCTGTTATCTGGGTCGCCCAGCGCACCGCCGAGCGCCTGAGCTCGCAGGGGGGCGGGGACATCGTCTGCCTGCTGGCCGACGGCGGCTGGAAGTACCTCTCCACCGACGCCTGGACCCAGGACATCGAAACCGCCGAGGAGCAGGTCGAAGCCGTCCTCTGGTGGTAGCCCCCAAGCTGCCCTCCGGCTGCCGGTCTTGGTGGCATCCGAGCTTCGGCCATATGGCTAACCCTGCGCTTCTCGCTGGACGTCCGCTATTAGGGTGAGGCGCTGACTTCTAGACTCCTGACTTCTAGACTCCTGGAGAGAGATGCCGGACCGCAGGCCGATAGGCATGTTCGATTCCGGCGTGGGGGGCCTCACCGTCGCTCGCGCCGTCATCGATCTGCTGCCGCACGAGGACCTCGTGTACTTCGGCGACGTCGAGCGTTGCCCCTACGGCCCCCGGCCGTCCGACGAGGTGCGGCGGTTCGCCCTCGAGATCATGGACGTCTTGGTTGCTCAGGACGTGAAGCTCCTGGTGGTGGCGTGCAACTCGGCTGCCTCGGTCGCCTTGGACGCAGCCAAAGAGCGCTACGACGTGCCGATCATCTCCGTGATCGAGCCCGGGGTGCACGCCGCCGTTGCGGCGACGCGCAACCGGCGCATCGGACTGATCGGAACCCAAGCCACGGTCACCTCCCGGGCCTACGACCGAGCGGTTGCCGACACGCGCGCCAACGTGACTCTCGTGTCACAGGCGTGCCCGCGTTTCGTCGAGTTCGTCGAGCGCGGCGAGACCACCTCGGATGCAGTCGTCGCCCTGGCCCGCGACTATCTCGCTCCCCTGAAGGACCAGGAGGTGGACACACTGATCTTGGGTTGCACGCACTACCCTCTGCTTTCGGGAGTCATTCAGTACGTCATGGGGGAGAGTGTGGTGCTGGTCTCATCCGCTGAGGCGACCGCAACCGACGTGTTTGCGGCGCTCCGCAACGCCGATCTGGTAAACGAGCAGCCAAAGCTCGGTGTGCACCGGTTCATCTCGTCGAGCGCCGAAGGCCCGTTCTCCGAGTTGGGCATCCGCTTCCTGGGCCCCGAGTTCGGCGCAGTCGAGCATCACCCGTGGCCCCACAAGGCCAACGCATGAGCTTCGCGGTCACGGTTCTCGGTTGCTCGGGCGTCTACCAGACGCGTGACCTCGCTGCGTCCGGATATCTGATCGAGGTCGACGACGGCCGCTGGCTGATGGACGCGGGCGGTGGTACGTGGCGCAATCTCCTTGCTCATCTCGACTACCGTGAGCTCAACGGTGTGTTGTTGAGCCATCGCCACCCCGATCACACGATCGACATCTGGCAGCTCTTTCACGCCCGCCACTACGGCGATATCGAGGGACCCGAAACCAAGATCCCTCTGTGGGCGCCACAGGAGACGATCGACCGGCTCGTCGCCTTCGAGGAAGGACTGGCCGAGAGCTTCGAGCTGGTTCCCATAGACCAAGACAGCGAAGTGAAGTTTGGTGAGGCCAGGGTGTCCTTTGCGCGCATGAAGCACCCGCCCGTGACCTTGGGCGTGCGTATCGAATATGCGGACGTTGCCCTCGCCTATAGCGCCGACACGGGTCCGGAGGGCGACCTCGACGCGCTGGCGACCGAGGCGAGTACCCTCATATGCGAGGCGACGCTCCAGGATGCGGACGAGCCGTGGTGGGCTCACCTCTCTGCGACCCAGGCGGGGAGCATCGCGGCTCGTTGCAACGTAGAACGCCTAGTGCTCACGCATCTGGGTCCGGGCCGCGACCGCGAACTGTCCCTCGAACAGGCGCGCCGTGCGGCGCCCGAGGTCGACGTCGTGCTCGCCACGGATGGACTGAGACTGGAGGTGGAGTGATGGTCCGCGTCGACGGGCGCGCCCCCGACGAGCTGCGGCCGGTGAAGATGACGCCGGGTTTCATGCCCAACGCCGAGGGTTCGTGCCTGATCGAGATGGGCGACACCAAGGTCATCTGCACCGCCACGATAGAGGACACCGTCCCGCGCTGGATGTCGAAGAAGGGGCGCGGTTGGGTGACGGCAGAGTATTCGATGCTCCCTCGTTCGACCGGCGAGCGCGTTCGCAGGGAGGTAGACAGGGGCCGCCCGTCGGGACGCACGCAGGAGATTCAACGCCTCATCGGGCGCAGCTTGCGCGCCGTCACCGACCTCGACGCGCTGGGTGAGCGCAGTCTCATCGTGGACTGCGACGTTCTGCAGGCAGACGGAGGGACGCGCACGGCTTCCATAACGGGGGCGTTCGTGGCGCTGTCGCTCGCCTTCGGGGTACTCGAGGACCGTGGCGCACTCGGCTCCGTGCCGCTGACGGACTCCGTGTCGGCGGTAAGCGTGGGAATCATCGACGGAGTCCCCTGCCTCGACCTCAATTACATCGAGGACGCACAGGCCGGAGTCGACATGAACGTGGTCATGACGGGTGCCGGCAAGCTGGTCGAGGTGCAGGGCACTGCCGAGCACGGCACCTTCGACCGCGGGGAGCTCGACCGGCTGCTGGACCTTGCAACCAAGGGTGTCGGAGAGCTGACGGGAGAACAGGAAATGACGCTCGGGGCCCCGGAGGCGGATTGAAAGCGATCTTCGCCTCGCGCAATGCCCACAAAGCGGAGCAGGTCCAGCGTCTGCTGGTCGGCCTCGAGCTCGTCCCGCTCGACGAAGCCGCGCCCGGCCTCGATCTCGAGGAACCGTTCGACAGCTTCGAGGCGAACGCCCTGGCGAAAGCGCGCGCGGTCGTCAAGGCCACGGGCGCGCCCGCGGTGGGGGATGATTCGGGCCTCGAGGTAGACGCTTTGAACGGAGCTCCCGGGGTGCTGTCGGCGCGTTTCGCGGGCGAAGGCGCCGCCGACTCGGACAACAACGCCAAGCTCGTGGAGGCTCTGAGGGGAGTAGACGAAGCCGACCGCACGGCCCGCTACCGGTGCGTGGCCGTGCTCGTGCTACCGGACGGAAGAGAGTTCGTGGCCGAGGGCAGCTGTGAGGGAACCATCACGCCCGACGGCAGGGGGGCCTTGGGCTTCGGTTACGACCCCCATTTCATCCCGGTCCTCCCGGGCGGGGCGCCCGAGACGCGCACCATGGGCGAGATCCCACTGGACGAGAAGCTCGCCTTCAGCCACCGGGGGCGAGCCTTTCGAGCGCTCGCCGCCCAGCTCCGGCGGGACGCGTTCATCCTCGACCCCGAGGACAGCACCGCGCCGCCATGAGCCGGGACCATGACGATCTCAGCGGCGCTCTCTCACAGTTGAGGGTGGCCCGCTCGGCCGGCGGGCTCGATGAAAGTGACCTCGATGCCGATCCCTTCGTGCAGTTCGACGACTGGATGCGCACGGCTCTCGACGCGGGTCTGCGTATGCCCAACGAGATGACGCTCGCCACCGCCGACGCCAAAGGAAAACCGGCCGCGCGCATCGTGCTCCTCAAGGGCGTCGACTCGCGCGGCTTCGTCTTCTTCACGAACTACGAAAGCCGCAAGGGCAAGCACCTGGCGGACAACCGGCACGCCGCGCTGGTCTTTTACTGGGCCGAGCTCGAGCGGCAGATCGACGTAGCGGGCTCCGTCGAGAGGGTCTCGGCGGAGGAGTCGGAGGCATACTGGCGTACCCGGCCCCCGCAAAGCCAAAGGGCCGCGTGGGCCTCTCGACAGAGCGAGGTCATCGTGAACCGCGCCGAGCTGGAAGAGCACATGCGTGCCGTCGAGCAGCGTTTTCCAGACGACGACGACATTCCCATTCCTGCGTTCTGGGGTGGTTTCAGGCTCGTCCCCGACACGATCGAGTTCTGGCAGGCGCGCCCCGATCGCCTGCACGACAGGCTGGTCTATAGGAGAGTGGCCGAGCTCGGCTGGCTCATCGAGCGGCTGTCGCCATAGCGACGACGGCATCGTGCAAGACGCCGTTGGATGAGAGACACGATCCCCTCACCTCGAACGGCGAGCCGTCGATGTGGGTCAGCTTGCCCCCCGCTTCGCCGAGGATGACCTCGAGTGCGGCGACGTCCCACAGCGAGACCTGCGGCTCGAGCATCACGTGACCCGCGCCGCGCGCCACCAGCACGTGTCCCCAGAAGTCGCCGAATCCGCGTGTGCGCCATGCCTCTCGCACGAGCCTCTCCTGCAGGCCCTCGAGGTGGTGACGATAGAAGCCCTTCTCTCCGCCGAAGAAGATCGTCGCCTTGTCGAGTGAAGCGACCTCGTCCACCCGGATCAGATGACCGTTGCAACGAGCGCCGAGCCCCTCGGCCGCGTCGTAGGTCTCGTTGAGCGCCGGCGCGTGAGCCACCCCCACCACGCTCCGCCCGTTGATCCGCAGCGCGACGAGGGTGGCCCAGACCGGAATATCGCTCATGAAGTTGTTCGTCCCGTCGATCGGGTCGATGACCCACGTCGGGGCGCCGTCGACTGGTTCACCTCCGCCGGCCGAGCTGAGGCCCTCCTCTTCCCCGTGGATATTGTGGTCCGGCCAAGCGGATGCGATGTGTGCTCGCATCGTCGTCTCGGTGGAGAGATCGGCCTCGGTCACCCAGGAGCCGTCAGGTTTCCGTTTGCGCTGGGGATCGGCTCGGTAATGCTCGATGGCGATCTTGCCGCCGATCTGGGCGACGTCGAGGGCGAACTGCAGTTCGGTCGAGTAATCGGGCATCGCGCCACGATAGCCGCCGCCCCGAGTGACCTCGTGCGTTCACGCGCCGGCCCGAGACCTCGCCGGCTCAGCCCATGGCGGAGGCCGCCTGCCAGAAGGCGAATGCAAAGGGCGTGAGACACGCGATTGCCCCGAGCGCGTAGGCGGCGGGGGCCGCCGCGAGAGAGGGCCGCCGCGTGGGCCGTTCCACGAGCTTCGCCATCCCCCAGGCTGCAACCGCCATCCAGAAGTGATCCCAGCCCACCTTGTAGACGAACGACGCGGTCGGCTCCGACCCGGCGTAGCGCACGAACATGCCGACGTAGGTAATGGTGAGGAACCCGAAAAGGTAGACGAGCGCTCCGGGTAGGACATGGCGCGGCCACAGGACGTAGAAACCGAACGCCAGCGACCATCCCTGCAGGTAGTGCACCAGGGTTCCGGCTACCAGGGCGGCCCACGATTCGGGCGGGGCGCCGATCAGCTCGTGCCCGAAGTCGAACCACCGATCCCAGTAGGGACTATCGAGCAGATAGAAGTTGGGAACTCGGACGAAGTCGTAGACGGCCACGGGCACCAGAGCCATCAACGCGAATCGTCCGGCACGGCGAGCCGGGTAGTGCGGGTCGCGGGTGCGTTCGAGGCGATACCGCACCCACAGGGGAAGGCCAAGGAGCAGCACGACGAAGGAAGCAACCGAAGCCACCAAGAAGCTGGTCCAGCCCAGGAGGTAGCCGACGATGAAGGCGATCATCGGTGCCTGCGTCAACAGATACAAAACGCCGCGCTTCTGCAACCAATGAAGGGCCGGACCCATGTCGGGCGGCCTTCGAGGTGTTGCGCCCTCTGCGGCGATTGCTGTCCTCCAACGGCAAGCCGCAGCCGAGATGATTCTATTCGGAGTGCGAGAGGGGGGACTCGAACCCCCACGTCCTTTCGGACACTGGCACCTAAAGCCAGCGCGTCTGCCAATTCCGCCACTCTCGCGACGCCGGCCTCATCGTAAGGTCGGGCGCGCCGCGCGGCTCGTGCTTCTGGCCCCTGAGGTGTCGGCTCACGCGCCTTTATTGGTCCGAGAGTGCCGGCGATCCCCAAGCACCGCTTGTGCGGGTTGGGGGGCGGCCGATTGCGCCGCCCCCCACGCGATCGAGGCGCTTTCTAGTCGCCTGCCTTGGTGTAGGTGTAGTTCACGCGCGCTCCGTGGAACTCCGTGTCGTCGACGACACAGGCACCCAGGCCGTACTGGAACTTCTTGTTGTTGACCTTCTGTTGTGCCGCCGCGACCGTGTCGCTGGCCGAAGCGACCAGCGCAGTGTCGTCGGCCGGGAGCACGCTGGCGAGGGATACGGCGTTTGCGGTGGCCGGCCTCTGACGCAGGAAGTTCCCGAAGAAGTCGGTGTTAGGGCCGCTGGTGTAGAACCAGGTGACCTTCTTGACCTTGGCCCCTTGGGGCAGGTGCACGCCGGCGTTGAAGCAGCGGCTGTCGTCGTCGTTGGTGATCGTGCTTCCGCCCCAGGAGTTGAACCAGTTCCCGGCCGTGGCGCCGTCGATGCTGAAGTCCATCGGGCTGAGGGACACGGCGCCCTTCTGCGCCTTCGAGTACTTGAAGCTGCTGGAAGTTACCGCCAGCGACGTACCCAATAGGGTTACGCCGACCAGCACGCCGCACAGCAGCATGATGATCGGCCCACGTCGTGCAAGCAAACGAGTTCTCATCGTTCCTCCTACGGAGAGTTGGGGGCGTTGGTGCCCGTCGAGGTGGCGTCGCCGGTTGACGAGCTTGCGGTGCCGTCCCTCGGCGATTTCGGTGCATTGGAACCGCCGACTTTCGTCGTCGACTCAACGCTGCTACGAACCGATCTCGGGGCATTGCTGCGTTCGGTTCCGGAGTCACTTGACCCGGCCGAGGCCCATACCGCCCCTCCGATGATGAGCACTGCCGCAGCCACAGTTGCGACCAGTGCGCGAGACAATCTCGTCGAGTTCGACAAGAGCGCCCTCCTTTCAGTCGCGCCGCCTCCAGGGATGTAGACAGAAGCAGCCAACCAATACAAGCGGGAACGAAGAAGGTCGTCTTTGAGGCTCTTGGGAGCCTGTGGGAGGTCTTGCGATGAAGTGCGGGGAAAGAACCGTTTACGCCATTGCCACCAGATCGAGAAGGTCGTCACTCCAGTAGTCGAGCGTGCCCTCCGGCATGTAGAGCACCCGGTCGGGCGACAGCGCGCGCACGAAGTCGACGTCGTGACTGACGATCACCATGGCTCCCGGCCAGCGACTGAGCGCGTCGGCGATCGCAGTCAGCGACGGAGGATCGAGGTTGTTGGTCGGCTCGTCGAGCAGCAGCAGGTTGTGTTTGCCGGCCACCAGTTGGGCCAGGGCGAGCTTCGTCTTCTCACCGCCGGAGAGCGTGCCTGCGTCCTGAAAGGCTATGTCGCCACTCAAGCCGAACATGCCGGCCAGCGTGCGCAGTTGTTGGTCCGGCGCTCCCGACATGTTGCGCAGGTGCCACAGCAGGTCGTGCCCCGGCGTGATGCCTTCGTGCTCCTGCGCGTAGTAGCCCACCGATACGCCTACTCCGGCTCGGATTTCGCCCCGATCGGCCTCAGTCTCGCCCGCCAGGATGCGCAGCAGTGAGGTCTTGCCGGCCCCGTTCAGTCCCATGATGAACAGTCGCTCACCGCGGCCGAGGTCGAAGTCGAGGTCCTCGAACACCCGAGGTCCTCCGTACCCCTTGGTCAGAGAATCGACCGTGAGCACCACCTTCCCGCAGTGCGGTGCGTCGGGAAAGCGGACGGCGATCGACCGCTCGGCGCGAGGTGCGCTTATCTGCTCGGCGCGCATCCGCACCACCCGGCTGTCGAGCATCTTCGCCGTGCGCGCCCGGCGTTCCGTCTGCCCCCGCATCGAGTCGGCGAGGGTAGCCAGTCGTTTGATCTCCGAGGCCTGGCGCACTGCGATCTTCGCGAGCCGTGCCTCGTCGCGCTTGCGCGCCTCTTTGTACTGCGAGTAGGTGCCCCGGTACTCGACGATCGAACCTTCGTCGAGATGCAGCACGCGCGTGATCGCCCTGTCGAGCAGCACGAGGTCATGGCTGACAACCAGCAGCGCGCCCTTGTAGGTCGCAAGGAACTTCATGAGCCAGGACTTGGCATCGGTATCGAGGTGGTTCGTGGGCTCGTCGAGGATCAGCACGTCACTGCCGGCGAACAAGATGCGAGCCAGCTCCACGCGCCTGCGCTCGCCTCCTGATAACGCCGCTACCGGTAGCTCGAGGCGATCGTCGGGAAGCCCGAGGCCGTGGGCGATCCGATAGGCCTCGGCCTCGGCCGAGTAACCGCCCTCGGCCCGGTAGCGTTCCTCGGCACGGGCGAACTTCTCGACGTTGCGGCGCGACGCGTTCTCCGCAATGCGCAGCCTGAGCTTTTCGATTCGCTGGGCCGCCTCGTCCAGCCCTCGCCCGGCGATGACGTGGCCGAGGGCCGTGTTCTCCACCGATTGCGCGTGCAGTCTCGGATCCTGCCGCAGGTAGCCGAGCGCGCCCTTTCGGGCCACGTGACCTTCGGCCGCGACGGACTCCCCGCCGACCACCTTGAGCAGCGAGGTCTTGCCTGCGCCGTTACGCCCGACGAGCCCTACCTTGTCGCCGGAATGAAGGGTGAACGATGCATCGAGGACGACGGCGCGCCCCCCAACCTCGATGCTGAGATTCTGTACTTGCAGCATGAGGTTCCAATTATGCAGCTTAGTCTTCGATCTCCACTCGTTCGAGCACCACGTCGGTGGATGGCCGGTCCTGGGCGGCGGTCGGAACGGTCGAAATCGCCTCGACGACGTCCATGCCCTCGGTGACCTCGCCGAAGATCGTGTGCTTGTTGTTGAGCCACGGTGTCTGAGCGACGGTGACGAAAAACTGAGAACCGTTCGTGTTGGGACCGGCGTTGGCCATCGCGAGCAAACCGGGCTTGTCGAAGCCGGGACCTCCCGGCGGGCACTCGTCCTCAAACCGGTAACCCGGGCCACCTCGACCGGTGCCCTCGGGGTCTCCGCCCTGGATCATGAAGTCCGGGATCACGCGATGAAAGATGGTGCCGTCGTACAGCGGCTGGGACTTCCGCTCCTCGTCCCTAGGGTCGCGCCAGTCACGCTTCCCGCTTGCGAGGTCGACGAAGTTGGCTACCGTGATCGGCGCATGTTCCGGCATCAACCTGACCTTGAAGGTTCCCTCCGAGGTTACGAAGGTTGCATTCGGCATTCTTTCCCCCTGTGTCTGGTTCTTCGGCATGCTCACGAGGGTAGGCGAAATCACTCGAGAAGGTTCTAGTCGTAACTTGGGGGGCTCTTCTCGATGAAGGCGGCGATCGCCTCACCGAAATCGGATGAGCCGAAGCACTCCAGTTGAGCTCGCGCCTCCTCGTCCATCCCTGCGGCGATGGCCACCCGCCCGGACAGGTCGACGAGCTGTTTGACCAGACGGGCCGCGGTCGGTGGCGCCGACGCGATCGCGCGGGCCAGTTGATCGACTGCGGAGTCCAGCTCGTCCGGTTCGACCACGACCTCGACCAGCCCGCGGCGCTGCGCCTCGGTCCCATCGATTCGTTCTTGTGTCCAGATCATCTTCTTGGCCAGGCCCGGTCCGACCAGACGAGGAAGCTGCTGGGTGCCGCCCAGATCGGGAAGGATGCCGAAGCGGTGCTCGAGGAGGCCGAGGGACGCGTCGCCGGCGGCGACCCGGAGGTCGCAGGCCAGCGCGAGCTGCAACCCGGCTCCCAGGGCGTGACCCTTGACCGCCGCGATGGTCGGCATCGGCAGGCCCGCGAGTCCTCGGAAACCTGCCTGTGCGTGGGTGATCATGTCCTGCATCGATCCTCGGGGAGACGAGAAGGACGACACATCGATCCCACTCGACAGCGAGGGTCCTTTGCCCGAGACCACCACGACCCGGACGTCGTTGCGCGCGGCCAGCCCCTCGCAAGCCTCCGCCAGCGCAGCAAAGGTGTCCCAATCCATGGCGTTGAGCACCTCGGGCCGGTTGAGGACCACATCGGCTCGATGGTCCGTGATCTCGAGATCGACCGTCACAGCGCGTCCTCTCATCGCCGGGTTCATCGCAGGGGAGGGTCGAACCGTAATCGACGGAGCCTCACCCCGCCTGCGAGTGATTCTGGTAAAGAGAGCTCATGACCACACGCATAGGTGTGTTCCTCTTCGATGGTGCCGAAGAGCTCGATTGGGCGGGACCTTGGGAGGTGCTCGCCGCCTGGGCCGGGAATCATCCCGCAGACGAAGTCGAGGTCTTCACCGTGGCCCAACGCGAGGGGGTCGTCACCTGCGCCAAGGGACTGAAGGTCCTGGCGGACTACACTTGGGCCACCGCTCCACCGATCGACGTGCTCGTATACCCCGGAGGCCGCGGCACGCGGCCACAGATCGGCGACGAGGCCGTGCTCGGGTGGGTGAAAGAGACCGCGGCGAACGGCGCCCTGATGACAAGCGTCTGCACCGGCTCCCTCGTGTACGCCTCCGCCGGGCTCCTCGAGGGTCGTCCCGCAACTACCCATTGGGGATCGCTCGACCGGCTTGCCGACCTGGGCAAGTCCGTGCAAGTCAGACCCGACGACCGGTTCGTAGACGACGGCGATGTCATAACCGCGGCGGGTGTATCCGCAGGCATCGACATGGCGCTGCATCTCGTAGCCCGGCTCGAGTCCGTCGAGCGGGCCCGCGAGGTGCGGCGCTACATCCAGTACGACCCCGCCCCGCCGGTATAGGGGCCTCACGGCACTCCTTCCCGCGTTGCTCTGAGAGGGCGACCTGTAACAGGAAGATGCAAGGCTTCTGGCATTTGTTGGGAAAGATTGCCCGTGTCCACACCTTTTCCACCACCGGCGGCGCAAACTTCACCTCCCGACGGTAGCCCTTCTACGCACTTCGTCTGATGCACGGCCGCACGCTACGGCATTGACTTTGTTCGATGGGTCGGGCGCTGCTGAGCGCCCGCCACGGGAGGCACATGTGTCGGTAGTGGTGGTCACGGGATCTGGGGGTCTCGTTGGTTCGGAGGCGGCGCGGCGATTTGCGTCCGCCGGCTACGACGTCGTCGGCATCGACAATGACATGCGGCGTCTGTTCTTCGGCTCCGAAGCCTCGACGTTATGGAACGTCGATCTCCTCGAGCGTGAGATCGGTAGCGGCTACTGGCACTTTTCCGTCGACATCAGAAACCGAGAAGCCGTGCGCGATGTATTTCGCATCTACGCGCGCGAGATCGAGATCGTCGTTCATGCGGCGGGCCAGCCGTCGCGCGACTGGGGGGAGAGGGAGCCGTCCACCGACTTCGCCGTAAACGCCATGGGGACTCTCAACCTCTTGGAGGCAGCACGTGAGTTCGCCTCGGAGGCGACGTTCATCCACACCTCGACCAGCAAGGTCTACGGCGATGGGCCAAATGGTTTTCCACTCGTTGAGCAAGAGACTCGTTACGAGGTCGAGTCCGGCCACACCTACTACGATGGTGTACGCGAGGACATGACGATCGATGCTTGTCATCACTCAGTCTTCGGCGCCTCCAAGGCGGCCGCCGATCTCATGGTGCAGGAGTACGGGCGTACTTTCGGGCTCAATACCGTTTGCTTTCGTAGCGGCGTGATCGCGGGAAAGCAACAGTCGGCCACCGCCCAGCACGGATTGCTCTCGTATCTCATGCGCTGCGTGATCAGCGGGACGCACTTCACCGTCTTCGGCTACAAGGGAAAGCAAGTGCGCGATGTGCTGCACGCAGCCGACCTGGTGGGGGCCTTCGTCGAGTACGCGAAGAGACCTCGACCCGCCGAGGTCTACAACATCGGAGGAGGGAGGAGCATCAACTTCTCGATCGTCGAAGCAATCGAACGCGTCCAGGCAATGACCGGCAAGCAGATGGAGTGGTCGTATCTAAGCGTGATGCATCCGGGAGACCCCGTCTGGTATATCGCGAACAACTCCAAGTTTCAGTCCCACTATCCCGACTGGTCGCCGACGCTCGACCTGAACACGATCCTCGAAGAAATACGCGCGACCAGCCTGGAGCGCTGGAGCAGCTAGCCTGGACCTCTTGCCGCTAGGCCAGGATCGTTTCCTTCCCGATGTTGTTGCGGAGCACCAGCGCGAGTGCCTCGAGCCGCGAGTGGACGTCGAGCTTGCTCAGGATGTTCTGGATGTGGGTCCGAGCAGTTTCCGGGCTTATGAGGAGTCGCTTAGCAACGAGTTCGTTGTCTCCACCGTCGACCAGAAGCGCCAGTACCTCACGTTCACGCCGCGTTAGTCGAGAGAGCCGCCTCAGCACGTCGTTCTGTTGATCCCTCGATTGGACGAGCTGATTCAGCAGTGGGCCCAGCATCAACGACGGCACGATGGTCTCGCCCTGTAGAACGGCGCGCGTCGCGTCGATAAGCTTCGCGAGCGGACTCGCCTTGGTCATGTAGCCGCTGGCGCCTGCCTTCATAGCGTTGAGGAGTGCCGCTTGGTCCGGATCGTTGGCCAGGACTAGCACCCTGCACGTCGGGACGCGTTCACGCGCGAGGCGGATCGCATCGATGCCGTTGCCTTTCGCGAGCTCGCCGTCGATCAGGGCGACGTCGGGACGGAATCGCTCGACCTTGTGCACCGCCTCGCGCGCATCAGCGGCTTCCGCGACGACCGCTATATCTTGTTCCGTCTCCAGCGCGCCTCGCACCGCTTGGCGAAACAGGGAGTGCTCGTCGGCGATCAAGACGTTGATCAGTTTCTTTAGGCCCTTTCAAGCGAGGAATGCGCGACCGTTACCACGTTGTGCCGAGCGGCGAAGGCGACTGCCTCGAGCCGGGAGTGCACCTGCAGTTTGGTCAGTATGTTCTGGACATGGCTTCGTACCGTGTTACGGCTGACGCTCAGGGCCTGAGCGATCTCTTCCCCGCTCGAGCCGCGCGCCAGAAGCGTTAGTACCTCGATCTCGCGCTGGGTGAGCTGTTTGATCAGCAGAGAAGTTTGCTTCTCCTCGGGCGACATCTGACCGGCCACCGGAGAGGCGAGTCTGTGAGGCATCACCATTTGCCCGCTGAGCGCGGTCTCGATGGAGGCGACGAACTGCTGGAGGGGCATGCTCTTCGTGATGAAGCCGTGGAAGCCCGCCTTGATGGAGGCCCGCAGGGTGTGAGGTTCGTTCATAGCCGTAACGGCCAGAATCTTTATTCCGTCCAGCAGGGCCAGCAGCTTCTCGCCGAGCTCGATGCCGGACATGTCGGGTAGTCCAAGATCGAGGAGGGCGATGTTCGGCTTGTAAACCGGAGCCAGCTCCAAAGCCTCGGTCGCGGTGTTCACGAGCCGAAGCTCCATGTTCTGATTCTTCAGCACGCGCTCCAAGGCGTCGGCGAACAACGCATGGTCGTCGACGATCAAGACTCTGGTCACTATGCGGACTCCTTCGTTCGAGGAAGCTCGACAACGAACTTGGCGCCTCGTCCCCGTGAGTCCACCCAGATTCGTCCTCTATGTCCTTCGATAACCCTCTTGGCAATGAAGAGGCCAAGCCCGCGGCCGCTGCGAGGAGACATGTTGCCGAGCCCACGGACAAAGGGATCGAAGATGCTCTTGCACTGATCCATGGGCACTCCGGGACCCTTGTCGGCGACGCTGATGCGGACGTGATTCGTGAGTTGCTCGATCTCGATCTCCACCGGTTCTCCCGGCGGGGAGTAATAGAGCGCGTTACGGATCAGATTGCTGAAGGCGACACGCAGATGCTTCGGGCTGCCGGGCATCCTCACCTCGTTTTCGGGAGGTTCGAACACGATGGCGTGGTAGTTGCGCTCGTGACTGCAGGCTCGCATTGCGGTCTGCATAGTCTTGGAGAGGCCAATGGCATCAAACTCGAGCGAGCGGTCATCTACGGCCCAGAACAACAGTGTTTCGCACGTCTCGGCCAGGCTTCCCAACTCCCGGTGCGCTCGGGTAAGCAGTTGTGCGGTGAGATTGGTGCCGCGATCGAGCGCGGCTCCCCTCGATGACGCGTCCTCGTCGATCAAGGATGTCTCGAGCGCGGCCTTTACCGACAGCAAGGGTCCACGTAGCTCGTGCGCCGTGAGAGCGAGACTCATGTCGAGGTTCTCTGTTCGCTTGCGCGCTAGCGATGCCTCTTCCACGAGGTCGAACGTCTGGGACACGAGCGGCTCTAGTCCGAGGGGAGGCTCGGGGTCAGCTTCGTTCGAGGCCACCAGGATGAAGACGCTGCGAGCCCTCAGCACCATCGCATCGCATCGCCCTGCGATCGTCCCAAAACGCCTGCGCAGAGCGCGCAGATCGCCCGTCGGGGCGTTGGAGCTAGCTGCAAGCCCCAGCTCGCCCTCGAGCACAGGCTTCGAATCGGTGTCGAATCCGTAAGAGGCGTGGAGCACGGCCGCGTGGCCACCAGGCAAGTCCTGCCACGCCGCGGCGGGAGCATTGAACTGAACTCCACAGAGTCGAACCGCGGACCGGATGGCTTGATCCCGATCGTCCGTCGTGACCAGTTCGTGCAGGGACATAACAAAACGCGCCAGGTCCGAGGATGTCGCTTCGCTCTGTGCTGCAAGTTGAAAACCTTCGCCCATGTGCCCTTCACTCGGTAGAAGTGACGGAACCGTCCCCAGCTCTCGGCCATACCTGCCCCTCTACTGAAATATCACCTGCCCGCACCCCTGCAAAGGCCTATGCACGATAGAAGTGGTTTGTTCGTTTGGGGGATTGTGGCTGACCTGGGCGTTTTGCCTGTTTGTGGCTACTAGTGCATTTGGGGGGGTCCGGTGGGACCCCGCGCCACCGGCCGTTTAGGGGGGTCTAGCTGGGGCTTTGACTCTGGGTCGGCGCTCGGCTGCGCGTCGTGACGTAGTCATATGGGGCAAATGAAATCAGTTGTGGTCTCACAGCGGCCGGCAAAAATAGCTAATAGCAACCCTGAAACGCGTCACCCTGCAAGAACGTAGACATGTCTCCCATTTGGCGCGCACGTGAATGGGGCGAGACCTGACCTTGGGTGTTTCGGACGGGCTCGGCGCCCCCCAGCCGTCCCGTAGTCTGTGGCAGGCGTGCGTTCGATGCGCCGGCCCCCCCACACGCCGAGGATGGAGAACAGCTCTTGTCCACCCGCAAGGACCTTCGCAACGTGGCAATCGTCGCCCACGTCGATCACGGCAAGACGACGCTCGTCGACGCCATGCTGTGGCAATCCGGCGCTTTCCGGGTCAATCAGGACGTCAACGAACGCGTCATGGACTCGATGGACCTCGAGCGCGAGAAGGGCATCACCATCCTCGCCAAGAACACGGCCGTCCGATACTCAGACGTCAAGATCAACATCGTAGACACTCCGGGCCACGCCGACTTCGGGGGCGAGGTAGAACGGGGACTGACCATGGTGGATGGAGTCCTCCTGCTGGTGGATGCCAGCGAAGGACCTCTTCCCCAGACTCGCTTCGTGCTCAGAAAGGCGCTCGAGGCGCGCCTTCCGGTCATCCTCGTGGTCAACAAGGTAGATCGGCCCGACGCGCGCATCGTCGAGATCGTCGACGAGGTCTACGAGCTGTTCCTCGACCTCGATGCGAGCGAGGACCAGATCGATTTCCCCATCGTCTACGCCAACGCACGCGCCGGCTGGGCGTCGCTCGACCCTAAGGTGGAGGGCGTCGATTTGAAGCCGCTCTTCGAGCTACTGCTGGATCACATCCCGGCTCCTACGCACGACGAGGATCATCCGCTGCAGGCGCTGGTCACGAATCTCGGCTCGTCCCCCTACGTGGGCCGGCTTGCGCTCTGCCGCGTCTTCCACGGAACCATACGTAAGGGGAGCCAGGTGGCCTGGTGCCGAACGGACGGCAGCGTCGAGCGCGTCAAGATCACCGAGCTGTACGTTACCGAGTCTCTCGAGCGCGTGGACGCCGACGAGGCGGGCCCCGGCGAGATCATCGCCATCGCCGGGCTGGCCGAGGTGACGATCGGCGAGACCCTTTCGGACCCCGGCGACCCGAGACCTCTGCCGGTCAGTCACTTCGACGATCCTTCGCTATCCATGCTCCTCGGCATCAACACCTCACCGCTCTCGGGTCAAGACGGGGACAAGATGACGGCGCGACTGCTCAAGAACCGTCTCGACGCCGAGCTCATCGGAAACGTCTCTATTCGAGTGCTCGAAACCGACCGGCCGGATGCATGGGAGGTTCAGGGCCGGGGAGAGCTACAGCTTGCGGTGCTCGTCGAGATGATGCGCCGAGAGGGCTTCGAGTTGACCGTGGGAAAGCCCCAGGTCGTGACCAAGGTCATCGACGGCAAGTTGTGCGAGCCGGTCGAGCTCCTGGCCATCGACGTGCCCGAGGACTACCTGGGTGTCGTAACCCAATTGCTCGCCCTTCGAAAGGGGCGGCTCGAGCACCTGGTCAATCACGGTACCGGCTGGGTGCGCATGGACTACCTCGTTCCCGCGCGCGGTCTGATCGGCTTTCGCACGGAGTTTCTCACCGAGACGCGCGGCACCGGCCTGCTGCACCATGTCTTCGATCGCTACGAGCCGTGGCACGGCGATCTGCGCACGCGGCCGACGGGGAGCCTCGTGGCGGATAGAAGCGGCCAGACGACCAGCTATGCGCTGCTTAACCTCCAGGAGCGCGGGACGATGTTCGTCGGGCCGGGGGTCGAGGTCTACGAGGGCATGATCGTCGGCGAGAATGCTCGCAGCGAAGACATGGACGTCAACCCGACAAAGGAGAAGAAGCTCACGAACATGCGCTCGGCCACCGGGGAAGAGCTCGTGCGCTTGATTCCGCCCCGGAGAATGTCTCTCGAACAGGCCTTGGAGTTCCTCCGAGAGGACGAAAGTGCCGAGGTGACGCCCAACCATGTGCGTTTGCGCAAGCTCACTTTGAACCTCAACGAACGAACCAGGGAATCCCGCCGCCGCAACTCCTGACGGAGGCCGATCTCCGAGGTCTTTAGTCCAGGAGCACCCATGCCAGCCAGCAGCCGACCATCACGACGCCGGCGGTGAACTCGACCAGCACACCGATTCCGAAGCCGACGAGCAGGTCTTTGGTCGTCGACCATGCCGTCGCCCAGTCTGCGGTGCGAGCTCGCTCCGCCAGCACCACGCCGGCAACCGCTCCCAGCGGGAGACCGATGACCGGGATGACGAAGAACCCGATGATCCCGAGCATCACGCCGGCGGCCACCGTCGAGGCAGGGGCACCCTTCGCCGCCACCCGGCGGTGCGGCAGCACGAAACCGGCCACCATCCCGGCGACCGATAGGACAGTGATAGCCGCGAACGCAACGGCACCCACGCGCTCGAATCCCTCGATGAGACCGTAGGCGAGCGCGGCCGCCCAGATGATGGGCAGGCCCGGCAGCAGCGGCAGCAGCGTGCCGACCAGCCCGACCGCCATGGCGAGGGCCACGAGCACCACGACACCGATGTCCACGGAGCGAGCTTGCCCCTTGGAGGCGCACGCGAATCCGCCCGTAACGCTCGGGCACGCTGATCGTTAAGCGTCAGGAAGCCACAAGACCGCGAGACGAAGGGGGAGCAAGCTGGTGCTCAGGCTCAAGCTGGCGATGCTTGTCGCCGTTATCGTCTTGCCGGCCTGCGCTGACGAGGCAACTCAGCAGGCCGGCATCGGGGGCCGCGACGAAAGCTCGTCCGGTAAGTCGCAGCAGACCGGAGGCGGCAACCAAGGACCATCGTCCACTACCGGTGACGCACGGGGTCGCATCGACCCGCGTAGCGATGGGTTCGAGATTGGACTGGGTGAGTGGGCCATAACCGCCGAGGCTGCGGCGCTACGTCCGGGACCGGTCACCTTCGTCGTGCGCAACCGCGGAACCGTGCCTCACGGTTTCGAGATCGAGCTCGAGGGCGAGAGCAGTGGACACGGATCGGGCTCGCTCTTCAAAGCCGAGACCGAGCTGCTCGAGCCCGGCGAGTCGACGCGGATGAAGGCGAACCTCTCGGCAGGCGTCTACAAGATCGAGTGTCTCGTGGACGGCCATGACGACAGAGGGATGGAAGACCTCCTGGACGTACGCCCAGACGCGCCACTCGTGAAGGAGAAGACGCCGAGTGACCCCGGCCGGGTGGCGATCGTGGACTTCGACTTCTCGCCCGAGGTGACCGAAGTCGATGCCGGCACGAAGGTCACCTGGCACAACGAAGATGCGGCCCCGCACACGGTCACGGCGACGGACGGGGACTTCGAGTCGAACCCGATGTCCGAAGGAGAATCGTTCGCCTTCGAGTTCCGGCAGCCGGGCACCTACCCCTATCGCTGTGCGATTCACCCCGAGATGAAAGGAGCCGTGAGAGTCAGATGAAAGGAGATCGCATGACCGGCAAGAGGATCCTGGCAGCCCTCGGTGTAGTCGCTCTACTGGGAGCAGCTTGTGGAGTTGACGAACCCGCCCCGGGTGGAGCTTCGGCTTCGGGGAGCGGCGGCGACGAGGGCGGTGGCGGGAGTGTGACGCTCACGGCCGACGATTTCTCGTTCGCCCCCGGCACCGTGACGGTTGCGGCGGAGGACTCGATCGAGCTTTCGAACGAAGGTGAGGCACCACACAACCTCCAGTCGAAGGAGGCGGGCCTGGACGCGGATGTCGAGGCGGGCGAGTCGGTGTCGATCGATCTCGCCGATGTCGAGGCGGGCACCTACGACTTCATCTGCAAGTTCCATCCCGATGACATGACGGGCATCCTCGAAATCACCGGATGAGCGGGGTCCCAGCCAGCCTCAGCCAGCTTGACGGCGCGCGAGAGGGGGCGGCCGCTGAGCCGCCCCCTCTTGTTACCCACCTCTCTCGGGCGGGGTTTACCTGGCGAAGTGCTTGGTCGCCGACCGGCCGGCGAGACAGTTGATCGTGTCGATGCCGTCCTGCAAGGTCGCGTTTCTGACCACTGCGTAGTAGTGACCCTCTCCGCCCTTGTCGTGCTTGGCGGACCATTTCCCACCGGCGTTGGTGATGTCGCTGGCTACGATCCGGTCTCTGCCGGGACGCTGCTTCTTCACGTCAACCTCGCGATCGGCAACGCAACGATCATCCTCGGACTTGACCGTGCCCTTGAAGCGGTGCGGCCTGTTGGTGTGCTTCAGGTTGGTCCTCGACTCCGAGTTGATGACCTGTCCGATGGTGTCCATCTGCGTCTGCGGGTTGAGGAAGTCGAACTCGACCGCACCATCGGTACGTGGGTCGTCGAGCTCGAAGACGAACAGTCCCTTGGTGATGTCGGTCTCGTACATGAAGCCGTTGTACCAGTACGTCGACCATGCGCCTCCGAGCGTCAGGTTGTTGGGGTCGAGCGGGTCGGGGTCCGAGAACCCGACGGTCGTCCCGTCTAGCGTCATGCCGTCGCTGACGTCGGTGAAGTCGGTCACCCAGGTTCCGGCCTGGTAGTTGCCGGACACCAGGAGGTCGCTGCCCTCGGTCGTCGGGATGAAGTTGTAGTTGTGCAGCGTGCAGTTCTCGACCGAGCTCTGCGCCCGGGGCAGGAGCCAGCGCCCCTGGAAGCTCCCGGTGTCGGTGTCGTACATCCGGAACATACGCTGCGTGTCGAGGTCGTCCTCTTCACATTCGGCCGCGACGCCGGCTGACGCGATGGCCAGGTGGGAGGAGATAGCCGAGTCGGCCCCGGGTGGAAAGTACACCCAGCTTCGGGTGCTCGATTCTACTGCTGCAGGGCGTGGTCCGAGGCGTACAGGTGGGCACGCTCCCCGTCGTGGTCGAAGAGGGTGAGGATCTCTACGGGACCGTCATGAGCGCCGATGGCGTGCGGGACCATGGTCGAGAACTCGGCCGCGTCGCCTGGTTGGACCAGGATGGTTCGTT
>JBOGWX010000093.1:0-13239 GCA_050694055.1 Actinomycetota bacterium | reverse complement strand
CGAGGTGCCTCGGTCAGCTACCACGATCCCTACGTCGAGACACTGGACCTCGGCGGAGTCCCCTGCGGCAGAACCGAGTTAACGCACCACGTACTCGAGGCCGCCGATTGCGTCGCGATCCTTACACCGCACTCGACCTACGACCTCAACTGGATCGCGGATCACGCTCGACTGATTTTCGACGGGCGCAATGCGTTTGGCGACGACCGTCGACCCGAAGTCGTCCGTCTTTAGAACCGACCCACAATCGAGAAAGCAACCGATGAGCATGGTGCAGCCCCTGTGACCGGCATGATCACGACCTTTGAGACCGGCGACTACGACGCCATCATGGTCGCCGCGGAACGGTACCGGCAGGCTTCCTCGGTGCTAGAACGCAACGTGGCCTCCGAGGTTGTCTTGTCCGGCGTCACGGAGGGATCCAGTTACCGGCTCTGCGGAACGGCGGCTGAGTGCTGGCGAGCCCTCTCGGAGCCAAGGACCGTGGCGGAGTTGGTCGTGCTTCTTGCCGCCCTTTACGATACGTCCCCACGCTCGATCGCCTTCGACATCGCCGGCCTGGTCACCGATCTCTTGGATCGAGATCTCGTCGAGGGAGAATGCGATGGCGCCTGAGGGGGCGAACCTGCTCACCGCGGTCGAGCAGGTGGCCGCCTTCGGTTTGCCGGGCCGAGAACCGCGGCCCGTGGCTCTCCTATCGGATGACGACTCCTGGACGGCGTTTCGCGACTCCATCGTTCGTCAGCGACTCACCGGCTTCGCCGTCGCAGCCATGGAGGCAGGCCTCCTACAACCGAAAGATCATCAGGCCCAGGAGCTTGTCGATCGTCAGCGCGAGGCGATGGTTCAGGCAGTGGAGCTAGAGCGCCGTTTGATCGGCGTGTTCGAGGCGCTCGAGGCCGCGGGTCTGGAGCCCGTGGTCCTGAAGGGTCCGGCCCTTGCCCACCAGGTCTACCCCGACCCCGCATGGAGGGCTTTTGGAGACATCGATCTCCTCGTAGCGACGCATGAATGGAGACGGGCCTGCTCCGTCCTGCGCGATCTGGGATACCGCAGGAAACTCCCCGAACCACGGCGCGGGTTCGACGAGAGATTCGGCAAGGCCGCGATGCACGTGGGGTCCGACGGCAGCGAGATCGACCTCCACCGGACCCTTGTCATCGGCCCCTTCGGGTTGTGGATCGATCCCGAGGAGATGCTCAGTCGAGCGACGACTTTCACGCTCGCAGGCCGTCGTCTGCGGCGGCTCGCGGACACCGACCTCTTCCTGCATTCCTGCGTCCACGCCTCGCTGGGATGGACGCCTCCACTGCTCTTGCCGCTGAGAGACGTGGCGCAGATCTCCTGGAACGTGGAGGTCGACTGGGACCTCGCAGGGCGGATGGCGTCCGTGTGGAAACTGGTTCCGGTGATTCACCACGCCGTTGAAAACCTTCAACGAGAACTCGAAGTCGGCCTTCCCGACGGGGCACTACGGCTCGCTGCGGCCAAGCAGGGGCGCCTCGAACGCCGTGCCCTTCGCGCGTATTGCGGCGAACGACGACGACGTGGAGAGACTGCCCTGCTCACGCTTCTCGCCATCCCCGGCCTTCGACGGAAGGCCGCTTATGTCCTCGACCTCGTCGTCCCCGCTAGAGAGTTCCTCGAGGCCCGCACCCCCCAAGGGGAGAGGCCCTCGTACAGACGGCGGTGGGCCGTGCCGCTGCGGCGGCTGCGCAGAACCCACCGATGACTCATCGGTGGCACATCTGGTGCAAAGACAACTAGAAAAGGAGAACGATTTGTTCCGAAGGTTATGGTCCCATCGGGGCCTCGTTCTGGCACTGGTTCGGCGGCAATATCAAATCCGTTACCGCCAGTCGATGGTCGGCATCACCTGGGCGATCCTCCCGCCGCTAGCCACGCTGGCCGCCGGGATGCTGGTCTTCAAGGGTATTGCCGGTGTCGACACTGGCGACGAGGAGTACTCCGTCGTTACGATGGCTGCGCTCGTACCATGGACGTTCTTCGCCACCAGCCTCACGGCGGGGATCCCCAGCATTGTGTCGAACTCGACGACGCTGACACGCATTCCGTTCCCGCGGGCGGCGCTGCCGGTGGGGACCATCGGCATCTCGATAATCGACTTCGTCATTTCCGGAGCAATCTTCGTATTCATTGCCTACGCGGTCGGCGACGGCCTGCCCCTCACAGCGCTGTGGTTCCCCGCTCTGTTCGCCGTCGAACTGGTGTTGATTCTGGGGGTGGTGCTGGTGGGGAGCGCGATGAACGTCTTCGCTCGAGACATCAAGCTGGCGGTCCCGCTCGGCACCCAGCTGTGGTTGTTGCTCACGCCGGTGCTGTACCCACTCAGCGGGGTACCAGAGAGTATGAGGGCATTCGTGCTCGCGAATCCGATGACCGGGCTGGTCGAGTCGTTCCGTGACGTTCTGGTGCACGGCACGGTTCCCGATCCGGGGCTTCTCTGGCCGACGATGGTCGGTGCCATGGCTCTTCTCGCGATCGGCTCGTGGTATTTCTCGTCCGTCGAGACCCGTTTTGCGGATGTGGTCTGACGTGGACATTCTCGTCGCAAACTCGGTCACGAAGAACTATCGTGTCGGCGTCGGGCGCGCCCGCATCCGCGAGATGATTCCTCCACCCTTCGATACGGGCCTCGCGAAGGTCTTCAAGTCGTGGTGGTACAAGAACACATTCAACGCCCTCGAAGACGTGAACATCACGGTCCCATCGGGGTCGTCGCTCGGTCTCGTTGGTCACAACGGCGCCGGCAAGACCACTCTGCTGAGAGTCATCGCCGGGGTTACCGCCCCTACCGCGGGCTCAATCCAGGTGCGGGGCCGAGTTGCCGCCCTCATCGACGCGATGGTCGGATTTCACCTGGAGCTCACCGGCAGAGAGAACATCTACTACCTCGGATCGATGCACGGATTCGGCCGGCGCGATATGCGCACGAGGATCCAGAGGATATCCGAGTTCGCCGAGATCGACGAGATGCTCGACACGCCGGTGAAGAGATATTCGGCCGGAATGTCGGCCCGATTGGGATTCGCGACGATCGCGACCCTCGATCCCGAGATCCTTCTGATCGACGAGGTCCTCGCAGTCGGCGACGCCAACTTCCAGCATCGCTGTATCAAGTGGCTCGACGATTATAGGAGGGGCGGCGGAACGCTGCTGTTCGTTTCACACAACCTCGGTCTGGTTCGCAACATGACCCAGCAGGTCGCGTGGTTGGATCACGGCCAAGTCGTGCAGGAAGGACCAACCTCGAAGGTGCTCGCCGATTACGCCCGGGCGATGGAGCGACGAACCAGCGCCGTTCCAGGGACCAAAGGCGGATCGGCTGCGCGCAAGCTCATGAAAGCGACTGGAATGAACCGATGGGGTGCGGGCGGGGCGCGGGCGCTGGAGGTGCACGTCGGAGAGCCGACGAGGCACAACGGAGTCAAGGTCTCCATCTCTTACGAGGCAGCTCATGTCGAACGGGCGGTGTTCTGTATCGGGTTCATCGACGAAGCGGGCCGCGAGCTCGGCGCTGCGGTTTCTCGTCCGTTGGTGCTACACGAAGGCGGGGGCTCGGTCAGCTGCAACATCGACAATCTCGGCTTCCGAAGCGGCATCTACTTTCCCGTCGTGGGAATCCTTTCGCCGGAAGGCACGATTCACGACCGCTGGCGGCTCGACCGGGCAGTCGTGATCGAGCGAGACCACGACTACTTTCCGGACGACTTCGGCTCGGTCGAGATTCCATCCGCCTGGTCCAACGGACACGGCGGACAGATACCGGTCACGCGGGCGGCATCGAATGATAGAGGGCCAGGATGAAGAATGACTTACCGGACGTCGCCCTCGACACGCCCTTTGTGTTCATTCTCGGGTGCGGACGATCCGGCACCACGATGTTGCGCTCGATGTTCGATTCGCATCCCGATATCGCGATCCCGGGAGAGTCGGGTTTCATCTGGCAGCGGCGGAACCGGTACGAGAACCGTGGGGGCGTCGATGTCCGGCGGTTCGTCTCCGAGCTCACCGCCCACCCGAGGTTCAAGCGGTGGGGTCTCGATCGAGGTCTGGTTCAACGGGAGCTGGCGAATCCACCCACGGACGGCTTTGCGGACCTCATCCGGCGTCTCTACCGCGTCTACGCCGATAGTCGAGGCAAAGAACGCTTCGGAGACAAGACTCCAGCGCACGTCTTGCGAATCTCGCAGATCGCGCAGTTGTTTCCCGAGGCTCGCATCATTCATCTGATCAGGGATGGTCGCAATGTTGCGATGTCCTACGTCGACATCAAGGAGTGGGGGCCGTCGAGCGTGACCGAGGCTGCGCTTTACTGGAGAAGGCGTGTCGAGCACGGACGGCGCGATGGCGGGCGCCTCGGCGAGAATCGATATCAAGAGGTCACCTATGAGGCGCTCGTGGACGATCCCGAATCCGAGCTCCGCCGGTTGTGCGCATTTGTGGATCTGGGCTTTGACGAATCGATGCTCCGCTACTTCGAGCGCGCATCCGAGGTGCTCAGCCTTGAATTGCATCCACATCGCCATCAAGGCCTCTACAGCCCCCCGACCAAGGGACTTCGTGACTGGCGCACGAAGATGAGTGATGAGGACGTCGCTCGTTTCGAAGCGGTAGCCGGAGAGACGCTCGAAGAGTTCGGTTATGGACGTCGCTTCGACCACATTTCAACCGCCTCCCGCATCGGGGCCTCCCTCGAGATCGGAGCGGTCGGTTTGCGACGTGCAGAGGCTCTTGCGCGAGGTGCAAGTCGGAAGCTGGATTGGCGGCGGAGGACCGCCACGCGCAGGGTTAAGAGCTCCGCGGAGGGCAAGTAGTCGCTGGGCCCTCCCTGTTCGTCGGTTGGAGGTGCCGGCGCCGGGACGGCGTTTGAGACGAGACCGTACGGGAGGATTCATGCAGAAGGCAGTCAATCCACTATTCGCTTGCGTTACCGAGAACAGGCCCGAGTGGTTCGAGAAGGCGCGCAACCTCGTGTTGTCCTTACGCGAGTTCGGCGGCACCTGGAAGGCTGCTCCGGTCGTCGTCAACTTCGTGGAAAGCGTAAAACCGGAGTTCGAAAAGGCCCTCGTTTACCTCGGGGCTGATGTTCAGGTCGTGCCTCCTTATGGATCGCGCTATCGCTTCTCCAACAAGATGCGCATGTTCGATCTGTTCAACGAGCCTCGAGATTTCGACGTGCTCATCGCACTCGACTGCGATGTGCTGGTGATGGGCGATCTTTCGCCGCTGGTTCCGGCCGACGAGATCGGCATCGTGCCCGCAGGGAGGGATCTCATGAGCCTTGATGAATGGGATTCGGTCTACGAGTTGTTCGACCTGACGCCGCCCGAGCCCAACTGCGTGATGCGAATCACGGGCCAGCTAACCTACCCCTACTACAACACCGGTGTCATTACCATCCCGCGCGCGATGGCAGCCCAGCTCGTGGCCACCTGGACGGATGTTCTGGGGAATTTTGCGCCCGTCTACGAGCGCTTCGGAAGGGTCCATCATGAGAACCAGATCGCGTTCGCCCTCGCGATTCGCGAGAGCAACCTGTCTCTGCGTGAGCTTCCCGCGAGCCTCAATTTCTCGACCGGGGCACCTCTGGATCATCGGTTCAGCTCCGAACTCAGGCCCCCCTTCATTGTCCATTACCACCACGCCGTCGACGAACGGGGATTCATCGAAGCTTCGCCGAGCAGCAGAGTTAATCGAGCGATCGACGACTTCAACCGTCATCGAGCGAGGGAGCTCGGAATGAGATACGCAGGACTGGCTGGCCCCTCCCTCATGACCCGCGTGCAGAAACTGGCCCAGACACGCACTTGGTACAAGACCAAAACGATTAGGCGGCTCCGCCGTTCAGTGCTGGGAAAGGCGGCCAAGAGAGTGACCGAAGCAGGAGTTAAGCGAACGTGAGCGTTGCGAACACGCCTATAAAGGTCATCTACATAATGGCGTGGGGCCGTAGCGGGAGCACGCTCCTGGGTAACCTGCTCGGTGAAATCGACGATTTCTTTCACGCCGGCGAGCTCCGCACCATCTGGGAAAAGGGACTTCTGCGGGGCAGGCTTTGCGGCTGCGGCCAGAGAGTTCCTGAGTGCAGTTTCTGGCAGGACGTGATGGGGAGAGGGTTCGGGCAGATTGACGTCAAAGCTGTCTGTGAGGCACAGCGCTCCGCCGCTCGTCTCCGTCATGCTCCCCGACTACTCCGGGGCCACCCAGGGAACGGTCTCCCGGGAGGAGACGACACGAAAACATACGCCTCCTCGGTCGTGTCGCTCTACCGGGCGTTAGGAAAGGCCACCGGAGCACGTGTGATCGTCGATAGTTCAAAGCGCGAAGCCGACGCGGCACTGCTTCGGCTGCTCGACGGCATCGAGCCTTATTACGTGCACCTCGTTCGGGATCCGCGCGCGGTCGCCTACTCATGGCAGCGGCGCAAGGCAACCCCAGAGCCGCGTGGTGAGATGGTGACCTACAAACCGAGCACCAGTACGCGTAACTGGCTCGGACTCAACGTCACCGCGGAGGCGATTCGGCGCCGGGTCGGACGCGACAGATACCTGTTCGTGCGTTACGAGGATTTGATCACCGGCCCGAGGGACGCGCTTGAATCAATCGTCAAGATGGTAGAAGAGTGGCCCGCCCGGCTTCCCGTGAACGAGAACGGCGCCGTGAAGCTGACGCGGAACCACACGGCCGGTGGCAATCCGGGCCGTTTCCATACCGGACCCGTGCCCTTGCGGCTGGACGACGAATGGGTCGCACTGCAGCCACGCTCACAGCGACTGGTCGCGACGACGATCGCCATGCCTCTTCTGCACCGATATCGCTACCCGTGGCGCCCTCGTCTTGCGCGCTCGCGTTAACTGACAGGCCCACATTGTTGCGCTCAACGCCGGGCGTCCGCTCAGGAGGAACTCCAAATTGGTATCGGATAAGACAACGACGTCACGGAGCGTGGATGCTCGCGTCTCGGGGCCGAGCGAGACCGGTCAGAATACCGTCGTCTTCGTCAGCTTTGCCAAGGCGCTCGGCGGTTCGACCAAGAGCCTCGCCAATCTACTTGCCCTGCTCCCGGGCGGGGTCAAACGGGTGCTCGCGGCACCCTCCACGGGAAAGTTTCCCTCGCTTACCAAGCGGGAGGGGCTCGTCGAGTCGCACCTGGTTATCTGGGACTCACATCGCCCCGGTAACTCGAGAGCGCAGAGGTTCGTCGGCGCCGTGAGGTTGGCTCTGTGGGCCCGGCGCAACCGGCGTAAGTTGGTTGCGATTCACGCCAACGGCCCGGAGGAGATCAACGTTGCAGGTCCCGCTGCGCTCGTGGCGGGGGTGCCTCTCGTGGGCTGGATCCACGCCTTCGACGTTTCGCCGTGGATGCGGCGACTCGGTCCGATGTGGGGGCGAGTCTTGCGATCGCATCGGGTGAGGTGGGCTGCGGTGTCGCCCACCGCCGGACGCGTTCTCACCGACAGCGGCATCGCCGGCAATGACCAAGAAATCGTCATCATTCCCAACCCGATCGACTCCGCGCAGATCAGGGCAACGAGCCACATCCCGGACGACGTGGTGAGAGTGGCCTTTCTCGGCTCGGCGATCGAGCGCAAAGGATTGCAGCTCGTGCCGGAAATCGAACAAACTCTCTCCGATCTTCCTCTTCGCTGGGTCCTGTTCACCGGCAATGAGCGGTCGAGCGCGCCGCTTGAAGACACGTTGAAACAGCTGCGCGCGCTGCCATCGAGCCGAGCCTCGATCGAGGGCAAGATAGAAGACGTACGTGAGGCTTATGCCCGATGCGACATCGTCTTCTGCCCCTCGTTGAAGGAGTCTTTTTGCCGGGTTGCGGCGGAGGCAATGATGAACGGGCTTCCGGTGGTGGGGAGCGACATCGAGCCCCTCCGAGACCTTCTTGGCGAGGAAGACGCGGGCCTGTTGTTCCGTCCGGGAGACGCAGTCGCTGCGGCGGCCGCGATCAGGCGTCTCGTGCTCGATCCGGAACTTCGCCACCGGTTAGGACGGGAAGGAAGGCGGCGTGCGGCCGTCTTCGAGCCTTCGCACATCTCGGAGCAGCTCTGCCGGCTCTACGGGCTGACTCCGACAACGCTGACCGAAGATTGACCGGCTCGAAGCCCTCAGCCTCTTTCAAGCCACCTCAGGCGCCTAGCGAACGGGAGTGACAATCTTGAGCACCACCAACACCGAGTTGCCGAACATCGTGCTGGTCGTCTTCGACACGGCGCGCCGCGATCGCTTCGGCTGTCACGGGTACAGCCGTCCGACCACCCCGACGGTCGACTCCCTTGCGGGCGCGGGTCTCAAACTCGAGAACATGGTGACCAACGGCCCCTACACGCTGCCGTCACACGCCAGCCTGTTCACCGGTCTCTACCCCAGCCAGCATGGATGCCAGTGGCAGACGGGGCCGAGGCTGCGCGACGGAGTGCGGGTGACGATGGCCGAATGGCTCAGGTCGCTTGGCTACGAGACCGTGTGCGCGACCAGCAACGGCCTCATCTCGAACAAGACGCATCTGGCGAGGGGTTTCGACAGATACGCCGCCCGCCTCGATCTCGAACGGGGTTGGAAAAGGACGGCCCGGCGCACCAAGAAGGCGCTCCTCGGCGGCGACTCGGGCGGGCACATCGTCAACTCGTGGCTCCGCCGAGAGCTCAGCGAGGTGAAGCGACCCTTCTTCCTGTTCGTCAACTACCTCGAGTGTCACTGGTCCTATGCTCCGCCGGGAAAGTTCGAGAGACGCATGGGGGGGCCGCGCTTTAACTTTCTGGAGGGGTTGAACTACAGGGTTCGCACCGCCGATAGCGTCGGTCCATGGGAGGCGATCGCGCGCGCCGACGAGCGGAAGCTCGACATCTACTCCACCCTCTACGACGGCGAACTGGCGAACGTCGATGCTCACCTCGCGAATCTCATGGACATCCTGGAAAACGCCGGCCACCTGAAAGATGGACGCTCCATCGTCATGGCCACATCGGATCATGGCGAGCACATCGGCGAGCATGGCCTCGCCGACCACCACGCCTCGCTGGACGACCATCTGGTCAGAGTCCCATTTATCGCCTGGGGGCCGGGGCTGATCCCCCAGGCCACCAAGCAGCCCATGTACGAGTTCGTCGACGTCTTTCCCTCTCTTGCCGACCTGCTGGGGCGGGAGGTGCCCGCGCAGGAACTGTCCGACCGGCGACGAGATCTCTTCGAAGCGAACGGCAAGCCGGCGGGAAACGATGGCTACGCGTTCGCGGAATGGCGCTGCTGGACTCCGCGCGAGCAGATGCGGCTCGCCCAACGCAACCCCTCGTACGACTTCACCGGCTTGGCCCGAAACCTGGTATCCGTCAGGGACTCCCGCTACAAGCTCGTCCGCTCCTCGACCGGGACCGAGGACCTCTTCGATCTGCAGACCGATCCTGACGAAGAGAACGAGATCTCGTCGTTGATGCCCGAAGTTGTCCAGCGACTGCAGCGAGAGCTTGATGCCGCGGTCGAGTCGTGGGCCGGCTGGGACCAGGAGCAGACCCCGTTGAGCAAAGAAGATCAGCAAGAGATCGAAAAGCGGCTGGCCGATCTCGGTTACATCTAGAACCCAACCACGGAGGCTTTCGGTGAGCGATCCGATGTTTACGGTAATCGTGCCGACCTACGAGCGGCCGGAGCTCCTTGCCGAGACGATCCGGTCGGTGCAGGAGCAGACGGTCGACGATTTCGAGTGTCTCGTCGTCGATGACGCAAGTCCACATCCGGTGACAGTGCCAGATGATCCGCGCCTGCGCCTGCTGAGGCTGAGCGAGAATCGAGGGGAGCCGGCGGCACGAAACGCGGGCCTCGCCGCGGCGCACGGCCGGTACGTCACCTTCGTCGACGACGACGATCTGTTCACTCCCGACCGGCTGGCCATCGCCCTGGAGGGACTCGAGCGCGCACCGGTGTCCGTGTGCCTGCGACGCGGCATGGATGGATCGAGTGGCGGAGCGAGGACGCTGGAGGGCAACGTCTACGACACGATCCTCGACCAGATGACGCCGCAATTGGGGCAGGTTGCGATCAAAAGGGAACTGGCCCCGTCCTTTGACGAGCTCTTCGCCGCACTTACCGACGTGGATTGGTGGCTTCGCGTCGCGGGTAGCGCACCGGTGTCCACCGCGCCGAAGGTAGGCCTCCTCTACCGGATGCACGACGGGCCCAGAAACCGTAACGGGCTTGCCGAACGTGTGCGATGCAGCCACCTGCTGCTCGAGAAGCACCACGACTATTTCCGCTCGCACCCCCCAGCGCAGGCATTTCGATGGAAGCGCATCGGCCTCATGAACCAGCGGCTCGGACACCACCTCGCGGCGCGGGAGGCGTTCGTCAGATCGTTACGCCTTCGGCCGAAAGCATCGACAGTCGCCCATCTGGCGCGGTCGATGCGGAAGAGCACGCCCGGCGGTAGCGAGCCACGAGAGCGTGGATGGTCCGGCCACCCAGAGCGAAGCATCACCGGCCGGGAGAGTGGCTGAAATTGCGACTGCTGTACATCATCGACAGCCTCGTACCCGGGGGGGCGGAGCAATCGCTTGCGGCGCTCGCTTCGCGCTACCGAGACCGCGGCATAGAACTCGAGGTCGCCTACCTTCACGACCGGCCGGGACTGCAAGAGGCCCTCACCGATGCTGGAGCGCAACTGTTCTGCCTCGCGGGTCCCGGAGGAAGGCTGGGATGGGCCGGCAGAGCCGCACAGCTCGTCCGTCACCGGCGACCGGACCTCGTCCATACGACGCTGTTCGAGGCGGATGTCGCCGGCCGCATCGCGGCGTCGGTCGTGGGCGTACCCGTGGTGTCGAGCCTCGTCAACGTGGAGTACGGGCCGGAGCAGATCAACGACCCTCGGCTGAAGAGTTGGAGGCTACGGGGCGCTCAAGTCGTGGACGCGCTCACCGCGCGACGAGTGGCGCGGTTCCACTCCATCACACGACACGTCGCCGATGTCATGGCGGCCCGCCTACGCATACCGAGGAACCGGATCACCGTAGTCCCCAGAGGAAGGGATCCCCAGCAGCTCGGGATTCGGACCCAGGCACGCCGAGAGGCTGCACGCCGATCGCTTGGCATCGAGCCCGGCACCCCACTGATCGTGGCCGCGGCGCGTCACGAGTACCAGAAGGGCCTGGACGTCTTATTGCACGCTCTGCCCGAGGTGCTACGAGTGGCTCCTGGCGTCCGGCTTGCGATTGCCGGCCGTGAGGGTCATCAGACGGACGAGCTGAAGCGCCAGGTCCGGAACCTCGATCTGGACGGCTCGGTGACATTCCTTGGAATCCGCTCGGATGTGCCGGACCTCATCTGTGGTGCGGACGCGTTCGTGGTTCCCTCTCGGTGGGAGGGGCTCGGCAGCGTGTTGCTGGAGGCCATGGCGCTCGAAGCGCCCATCGTCGCGAGCGACCTTCCGCCCGTACGGGAAGTTGTCTCACAGGCTCATGCCCGACTCGTCCCTACGGAAAGTCCGGACCTCATGGCAAGAGCTCTCGGCGCAACCCTGTTCGACCCTGTCGAATCGGATCGGCGAGCACGGCTCGCTCGGGCGCGCTTCATGAGCGACTATGCGATCGAGAGGATCGCCGATCAGATGGTCTCGCTCTACTCCGAGGCGCTAGACAAGAGTGCGATCAATGTCTCGGTCTTATCGCAGCCCGATGACACCTCGGGCGCCCCTCGACGCTGAGGTTGCTAGGCCGGAGCGAAGGGCGGTATGGGGATGGGCAACCCTGTGTGATCGATCTGAAAAGCGGTACCATCGGCGCGCTGGACTCGGATGAGACTCTCTCTGGCCATCATGACCACGTCGAAGTCGTTGGGCTCGAGACCGCAGCGCACAAAGTCGTAGGTGATGGGCACCGTGTTCTTGGCATCCACCAGAACCTTGCCCACGAACGTGCAGTCCTGAACCAGTACCGGCTGACCTCCCGGCACGAGTCGGTTCTCGATCCAACCGGCGTAGGCCCCACCGGCACCATCGAAGGTACACCGCACCCACTCCTGACGCCTGTCCAGCTTAGAGGAGGCTTTGAAGCGCACGGGGAACTCTCCGCCGGTGAAAGTGCAGTCCGTGTACCGACTCCCGTTCTTGTAGGCACCGTGCAGTGTTCCCGACCGGCCGTTGTGGTAGCAATCGAAGCCCTGCACGTGGTGTTCGATTTCGGAGTTCGACCAGAAGAAAACACCGTGACGAGCATTGTTGTGGCTGACGCAGTTCTCGCTGGTCCACAGACCTTCGTTCTTGGCCGACGGCCAGCGATACCCTGAGGCATTCGAGGTGTGATCGACCGGAACGACGCCAACCGCCACGCAATCGGCCACAATATTGCCCTTGCCCTTGAACAGCGCGAAGCCGAAGTTGTCGGTCTTGGCGGCCACGCAGCGGTCGTAGACGGTGTCGAAGCTCAATGTCTTGTCGTCCCACCAGAAGGGCGACTCCTGGCAGTCGTAGGCGATGTCATCGCGAAAAACGACGCCGTTGGATTCATGCGCCACGAAGGCGTGTGAGCCGGCCGCCCTCATTACGACGCCTTCTATGAGCGAGCCGCGCGATCGTCCGTGACAATGGTGGAAATGCAGGGGCCAACGGCCGAGGATCTTTTCTCCTTTCTTACGTGGGCCCATGTGGCTCAGAGCCGCGTACTTGATGGTCTGCGGACGACTCGAGCGAATGAAGACGTGGGAACGCCCTTTCTTGGTGCCCTGAATGCGAACGTTGCGCGTGAGGTTCAGGATCTCGGGGGTAAAGACCTTCCCGCCCACGTTCACGGCCGGGTGATCGAACCTAGTGGGTTCCTCCAGGGTGATCGTGTCCCCGTCCAGGGCCCGCACCACGGCCACGTCGAACGAGGTGTGATCCTCGGCGCCGGCCTCCTTGGCGGAGGGCTTCCTCGTGGGAGCGATGGCGATAACGTCACCCACCCGCCAGCCGTCCGGGTTGACCTCTAGCCGGATCTCTGTCGCTCCGGCTGATACGCCGCCGACGGTCCGCGTCCACGCGGTCTTGGGTGCGCCTGCGATATTGAGTACGCCCTTGCCCATGACCCACAAGCCGACGTCCGAAGCTACCGGGTTCATAGTTCCGCCCCTGAAGCGTCTCTCGTTCACGCCGGCAAAGATCACTTTGTGCACAGTTTTTTTCGTCGCGGGCCGCATCACGAGCTTGCCCCTGACGATGATATTGCCGGTGCTTCGGAGCGT
>JBOGWX010000092.1:0-7336 GCA_050694055.1 Actinomycetota bacterium | reverse complement strand
CGCGCTCCTTGTGGCGGCTCACGATGCGCGCCACGTGCAGGGCCCCGGATCTTCTCGCCATCGTGCCACCGTACCCCACCGAGGCCAGGAACCTATGGCTTTCCTTGGCTACATTGAACGCCTCCTCCCCGGCACTCTCCTGCGGTTCCTCCCCAGAGCTGGCCGCGGTACGCTACCGAGAATAGGAGACTGTAACGCCTAGCCTATTACTGGCTACAAACAAGGTCCCCCTAAACGGCGGATCACGGTCCCTACCTGCGTTTTCGGCCCCACACGAGGCCTAGATCAGACGTAACTTCCGTCTAGGCCCACCCTTCATCGGGTTGCTCGCAGAGCTGACGGGACTGCGTGGCGCACTGCTCACAGTCGCCTTCGCATGTTCCGTCGCGGCCGTTCTCTCGAGGCGAGCGCTCACCGGGAGCTAACCGCCCGCCGACTTTTGTTGGCCATCTTCCCCCCGATAAAAACCCTGTTCTTGTCATGACGCCCTGGCATCGATCAACGAGGATTGATCGATGCCACTCTGATCGGCTTCGAAAAGCCCTTCACGTTAACGGGGCGAAGCTCCGACACGGGAAAGCGGCTGACGGCTTTCAAGATCACGGGCTCGGACGCGACGATCTCTCCCGCGCCCGCGATGGCGCCAACACGAGCGGCCTCATGGACGCCCTTGCCCTCGTAATCGTTGCCCTTGCGAGTCGCCTCGGCGCGATGCAGGCCGATGCGGATGTCCGGCGCGAAGCCGGCGGTCTCACTGTGCTCATCGAGGGTAAGCTGGATCTTCACCGCACATTCGACTGCGTCACTGGGCTCGTCGAATGCCACGAAGAAGCCATCGCCGAGGTGCTTGACCTCTTCACCGCGGTGCTTCTCGAAGAGCTCTCGCAGCGCGCGATCGTGCCAGGCGAGCAACCTGCTCCAGGGTCTCTCACCCATGGCATCGGCCAGCCTCGTGGATCCAACTATGTCGGTAAACATGAACGTCTTGACCATGCGGGCACCGGGAGCCGAACCGATGGGCAGCGAATCGGAGACTTCCTCACCCAGCATGTCGCTCGCGCGTCTGACATCGAGCTCCGCCCCCAACTTCTGAAACGCGGTTCTCGCCGCGCCGATCTCCAGCAGGGCGGCGTCCTCGTCGCCTTCGGCTCGCAAAGCCGCTCCATAGGCAAGCCGCGCTCTGGCGGCCTCGTAGGGGAGGTCGGCCTGAGCCCACAGCCTCCAACTCTGCTTCAGCGTCTTGGCTGCGCCCGCTGCGTCGCCTTCCGCCAGCAGCAAGGCACCCAATGAGCAGAGATGCGCCGCCCGTAATGCGTGGCTGTGGTAGGTCTCAATGATGGTCTCGAGCTCCAATACGGAGGCGCGCGCAGCACCCAGCTCACCCGCGGCGATTGCTATCTCCACCATGCCTGGGAGAAGGCGCGCTCGATCGAGCTTACTCAGCGGCTCTTCGAGGGCCCTCTTGAGGGAAGAGAACGCGGCTCGCGCCTGGCCCTCGGCCAGTCGGAGAAGAGCAAGGCCAGGTTGCGGCTCGTGCCCCAACTCGTGTGCCTGCTTGAATGCCTCTTGGGCACCGAGCAGATCACCGATTCGCAGGCGGATTTCCCCCACCTCGTAGAAGCCCGCAGCCGCAAACTCCAAATTGAAATCCCGAAGTTCCGTCAGCGCACGACGTGCCTCCTGCTCGGCCTCCAACCATGAGCCGCGCAGCCTCATGATCTCGGCCCGGTGCACCCGGCAGATTCCTGGGAATCCCGAAATCGACTGGCGCTCGCACCAACGCATCGAGGCCTCCGTCAACTGCCCTGCGCGATCGTAGTCGGCCATCTGCGCGGTGGTGGCGATTGCGAGGCAATAGACCATCCCCGCGGTATGGGGGTTCAACTCTCCGCCGACGGCTGCGATCGTGGCCTCGTCGAGCTTCTTTAGGCCTCCGTCGACGTCGCCCCGATTCACCAAGATATTGCCGCCCAATAGGAGGCCGAATGCTTGGACGTCTCGGTTGCCGAAGCGCATGCCGAGCTCGAGCGCTTTATCCGCGGCCTTACTCGCTTGATCAAGATCACCATTCAGCATTGCCCTGTGAGCACGCTGGGCCTCGAGCAGACCATGCTCAACGCTCTCCGGCTCTTGTTGCAAGATGCCCTCGGCACGGCTGAACCAGGCCTCGGCTATCGAACCGGCTCTCTTATCGAGGTAGTCGTCGAACAACGCGAGTGCCATCAGAGCTGCCGATCGCGGACGGCCGGATTCCATGTATCCAGAGAATGCTCTTTGGCGGGCCGAGATACAGTCCTCGAGGCGGCCACTCCACCAGGCCGCCTCCGCCAATAGCTGCAGATCCTCGGGTCCGAGATCCCCCGTTTTGTCGGCTTCGCTCAAGAGATCGAAGCCCTCCCGCCATTCGTGTTTAACGATGGCTTCTCTCCCCGCTTCCAGCGGAGAACGATCGATCACCTGACTCATAGACGACCTCGTTGTTAGTTCGGTGAGGGCAATTCTCGCACCCTCGGTCCCCTTCAACAACGGCTTAGCTGCGCGCAGGTCACCTAGAGGCCGGCCCTTGTCAGCGCGACGGCGGCGGCCATCAATAGGAAGGCGACGCCTATTACGGAGGGGCCGGACGCCAAGTGGCCGGAAGCGTTATGGGTGAGATGACCACCCACTTCGCCACGGGGCGCCTCGACGTTCCATGAGCACACCCTCTATGCTCACGCCCTTTCGCCGGCCTGCGCAGCCAGTCGTTAATACCCTTCCGTGGCTGCAGAGCCGTCTGATTGAGGCACCTCTGGCAGGGTAGGAAAGGGCGGTCAAGAAAGCGAGGTTCCGTTGGACATTTCACTTGTAATCGTGCTCGTCGTCATCGTGGCTATCGTGATCGCCGCCGCCATTTACTGGACGACCCGCGGGAAGGCGAGAAAGCTCGAGCAGCAGCGCGAACAAGCGGCTGAAAATCGGGGACAAGCTCAAGGTGCGGCACAGCGAGCGGGTGAAGCCGAACTAACCGCTCGACGACACGCCGAGGAAGCCGAACGTGAGCGTGAACGCGCAATAGAACTCGAGCGCAAAGCCGCGGAGACGGACCCAGACCGACCCAGGGAGCGTGACCTGTAGTTAAGCAGGCAACGCTCGCATGAACACGCTACGCGAGAGTTTAGGGGCCGCTCTATCGTTCCCCAGGCGCAGAGCGCGAGACTTTGTGAGCCCTACCGCCCGCACCTACTACCGCTCCGTTCCGCTGGGCACGGCGCGGGCATTGTCCGGCGACAACCGATAAACCTGGGTCTGGCTGTCGGGCTGGTGTGAGTCGAGCAGCGAGCCGAGGTCGGCGAGTGCCGAGTCCGTGTCTTCGCGGGCAGTCTCGTGTTGACCCTCGACGACGACGAGCGCGTCGACGGTCGTTGCGCCGGTGGCACTCTGGGCGCTCTGGCGCCAGCACCAGCGTCGCGCGCTCGCAACACTGGCGTCGTTCAACGAAGATGACCTCGCCGGGGACTGGGTGCACAGGGTCGGTTGATCCGAGGTCGGTGAAGAGCTCGGTGCCGGTGGCGAAACGAACCGTGGTGGAGCCGACGATGGTGGTCTGGTCGAACACCGCAACGGCCATCGCGTAGCGGATCGAGACGAGATTGCCGATGTCGACGAGCGTGCTGATGGTGGGGAGGTCGCCATGCTTGACGAGCCTTCGGAGTAGCGCCTCGGCAGCGTTGCGGTGCTGGGTCGGTTTCGCGCCGAAGAGGGTGAAAGCGCGCCGCCACGCGGCGATCGACGGACAATCGGCAATCGTGGTGGCGGACAATCGTTCGCAGGTTGCCTGTTGTTCGGTTCGGTACTCCGCCAGCAGCTCCGGCGAGCTGGGCCCGTTGACCAGCTTGGTTGCATGGATGACTCCCGCCCGGATCGCAGGGTATCGCTGGGTGACTGCGCCGTCGTAGGCGAACAGGATGGCGATTACCTCACCGATCCGTGACCGCAAGTCGGGCGGCCAATCCGATGAGAAGCGTGCCCAGCGATCGCTGGATCCACCGAGCAACCGCAGGTGCACCAAGCACCAGGTCGCGGACCGCCGCACTCGCGTACGCGTAGACCACAAAGACAGCGAAGGTCAGGAGCATGAAGATTCCACCCAGCCCGAGTAGTCGCGGATCGAGCAGGCCGGGTGGCGTGTCGAGGAACTGAGGGAGGAAGGCGAAAAAGAACACGGTCAACTTCGGATTCAGAAGATTCAACAGAACCGCGCGCCGCACGACCTGCCCCATGGGTTCGGGCTGGGCGTCACGATCATCATTTAGCGACAGGGCGCCGCCGTCGCGGATCATCGACGCGCCCATGAAGATCAGGTACACGACTCCCGCCCACCGAACTACCTCGAACGCGACCGCCCCGGCCTGCATGACTCCGGAGAGGCCGAGCATTGCTGCCAACACATGTGGAGCGACGCCGAAGGTGCAGCCGATGGCCGCGAACAATCCGCGTCGCCAGCCCCCACTCATCGAGCTCGAGACCGTGTAGACCACCCCAGTGCCGGGGACAAGTGCCACTACAAGCGACGTCAGCAAGAATTCGATAGAGACGTCGCTGATCCAGAACCGGAGAGCCAACGCGACCGCGCATGCCGACGCCAACGCCAGACCAACCAACCTGGCCCGGCGGACGAAGCCCGGGACGCGGAGCACGAATGACCCGGCGAACAATGACCGAAATCGCAGAACGAGCGCGCCGCGAACGAGGTCAAGACCCTCCGCGACCGAAACCGACTCGCGCCCAGGTTCGGCGGCATCGAGCAGCGTGCCGATCAACTCCTCTTCGTTCTGATCGCGCCACTCAGCCGGGAACAAACGACTCAATCGGCGGTACTTGTCCTCTAGATTCACACCGGTCCCCGATCCGGACGTCGGGCGAGCTGGCCACGTGCGGCCGAGACGTTGGCTTCGAGGTTCTCGACACCGCAACGAAGGACCTCGAGGCCGGCTTCGGTGATTCGGTAGTAGCGACGCAGCCGGCCTTCGACCACTTCCTCGCCATCGAGGATCAACGAACCGTCCTTGACGAGTCGGTCGAGCGCGGCATACAGGGTTCCAGCGCGGAGCCTGACTCGACCCTCTGATAGCTCCTCGACAGAACGGAGAATTCCGTAGCCGTGGAGCGGCGCGGGGGCCACTGCCGCCAGGATCAAGAACGTCGGCTCTCGCAACACGTCCCCAGCATATACCGATAGCCGATATATCCTGGTTAGGGCGTCGTCGGTCGCTTGCAAGAACCAGTAGCGACGTACCCCCCGAGGTCTGGGGGCGACGAGCGGCGTGTCGGCGACGGCAAGCCCGTGCGCGGTGGGCGGCTTCCGGGCATGGAGCCCTATAAGAGGACTACCAACAAGACGGACTGGCCCAAGTAGCTCGCGCGGCCCAGCGAGGGCAGCAGCTTCAAGGTGGCTATGAGAACCGATCGACTCTGGCGGCCATGATGAAGTCGTTCCGGGTGAGACCGGTGACGGTGTGCGTCCAAAAGGAAAGATCGACGCGGTTCCAGGAACAGAACATGTCTGGGTGATGGCCCTCGGCCTCCGCCAGCAGAGCCACGCGCGTCAGAAACGAGAAGGCCGCGTGGAAGTCTTCGAAGGTAAAGGTCCGTGTCAGCCTCCCCTCTCTGACGGTCCACTCGGGCGCGTGGGGAGCGAGCTCGGCGACCTCATCCGCGGTGAGTGCCGGGGATCCCTTGGGATATTCGTGCGGATGCTCTTGCGCGAGTTCGGTCATGAGTCCTCCTTCGCTCCGACGATCACCCATGCCTTAATCTCTCCCGTTGCGTACAATCGCCCGAACTTGTGTAGTTCCCGGTCCACGACCTCGCGCGTGGGATCGTCGCGGTGCAACCGACTTGCATGCGCTTGTACCAACTCCTGAGCCTTACGCCAGTCGGCCGGCGGGCGTGCCAGCGTGGAGGGCTCGACCGTGAGAATCGTAAAGCCGCCGCGTCTGAAGTCCTCTACCAAGGTATCGAGCGGCTGGAAACGATCCGCCATCGGGGAATCGACGATCCCGCTGGTGGCCGAGACAAACGTGTAAGCGGCCAGCCGACCCTGAGGGACTAGAACCCGCGCCAGTTCGTTTAGCGCCTCGCTCTTGTGTGCGATTGTCTCGAGGACTCCGATCGCCCAGCTCGCGTCGAAGGTCGCGGTCGGAAAGGGTAACGACCGAGCGGTGGCGACAAGGGTGCGAATCTGAGGGAACAGTCGCCTCGACCCGCGCACCGGCTCTTTCATCACATCGATACCCACGACCTCGCAGCCCCGCTCGGTCGCCAGCCAGGCACCGGGTCCGCCGATACCGCATCCTACGTCCAGCACCAGCGCGCCGGGCCGCGCCTCCATGGCATCGGCGAGAAGTCCGAACAGCGTGGGATCACCCGCGCCGCGACACGCCGCCGGCAGCGCGTCGAGGCCCAAGGTCTCGATCGCTTCGACTATCCAGCCGGCGTGGCGGCCAAACTCGATCTCGAGCCGCTCTCGACTCATCCCCGCCCACACTACGCTCGTCGTTCGGTCCGCCATCTCACGAGGATGTCCTCAACGTCGGCGGCGACCGCATCTCTGGCGAGATCTCGATCCCAGCCCGACATGAGATGGTCGTCGTAGGGCGTATGCCGGTGTCGCACGTGTGCTCGCACGGCGAGATCGACGGCTTCGGTCGATAGAGCCTTGGCCGCAGCGCTGCCGACCGATACGCCCGCTGTGCCTCGCGCAGGCGTGCTCTGCTAGCGCTAGCTCTTTGGCGATGCCGGCCGGACAGCCGGGGTAGCGCTCCCGGATCGCGCGTATGAACTCCTGGACGTATTGGAGGTCCCGACGCGCTCGATACTCCGCCGCGCGCTCGCGCTGGGCCGCCCGTTCTCTCCGCGTCGGCGACACATTCCCCTTCCGCTCTTTGCAGTGCCGCTTCCTCCACGAGGAGACAAGAGCTCTTCTCCGCAGTCGGAACATGCGGTGTCTCGCCGCACCCAGAAGACGACAATGTCCGACTTCTTCTCCTCGGAATGTCGGGTCATTTCCGCAGTTACCTCCGGACCTCGAAGGTACCTCCCGGAATCGGCACCCATGTCCTGTAGCCGGCGCGAGCCTCGTCGCGGCAGCCGAGCGGTGGGGCTCAAGCGAATCTTTACGCTTGATTCCGATTTCGACGTGTACCGGTTTCGGGGGTCAGCGCTTCCAAAGGGTGCTAATGGGCCTACATCACCTCATGAGAAGGTGACTTCTCAGCCAACCGAAGGGTGAGCACCGACCTGTGCAGGGCTTCGAGTTCTACGCCTAGATCGTGCCCCCTTCGGTCGGCGAGGAGAG
>JBOGWX010000091.1:0-29354 GCA_050694055.1 Actinomycetota bacterium | reverse complement strand
CGGGAGGAATGGTCGGGAGCCACACGCGCGCCGCCACCTCTGCCCCGACCACGACCGCGAGGAAACTCACCATCGTCACAACCGTCGCGCGCATGCGTCTTCTCATCTCAGAACTGGAAGTAGATGAATGGTTGGGCATCCCCACCGCTCCACATCAAAACGCCCAGCAACAGTACTCCTATGGCTGCACCCCGAACCGGTGGACTCCACCGCAGCACGACCGAGTGATCCCCCGTAATCCGCTGTCCCAGATCGAGGATCAACACCATCAGGGCAGAGACGAGAACCAGAATCAGGTGGTCCAAGTCAACGGGTCCCGAAGTGAAGCTGAACAGCCCGCCGAGGTAGTCGACCGCCTGCGTCAGAGTCCCTGCCCGGAAGAAGACCCACAGCAAGGACACCCCCGCAAAGGTCGCGAGAATCGACGGCACGTCCCGCCCTCGCGGTGTTGAGGGTTGACCTCGTTGCGCATAGCCTCCCAGCGCACGGTGGACCGACAGGAGCAATCCGTGCATCCCTCCCCAGATGACGAAGGTCCAGGAGGCCCCGTGCCACAGCCCACCCAGCAACATCGTCAGCATCAGGTTCCTGTAGGTGGTCAGTTTGCTGCGCTGGTTTCCACCTAGAGGGATGTAGAGGTAGTCATGCAACCAGCTCGATAAGGAGATGTGCCACGTACGCCAGAACTCGGTGATATTGCGCGAAAGATACGGTTGCTCGAAGTTGCGAGTCAACTCAATGCCAAACAATCGCGAGACCCCGCGCGCACAATCCGAGTATCCCGCGAAATCCCCGTAGATCTGCAAAGCGAAGGCAGCAACGCCGACCAACAGAGTTACAGAGCCGGCGCTGCTCCCCATTCGGAACGCCTCGTTCGCTACTCCTGCTACGGCGTCGGCAATAGCCACCTTTTTGAATAGACCCATCACGACCAGGAACAGCCCGGAGCGAATCTGCTGGCTGGTCGGGCGGGTTCTTGGTCGCTCGATCTGCGGCAGGAGATGGTTCGCCCGCTGGATCGGACCCGCCACCATGTGAGGAAAGTAGGCGACGAACACCGCGTAGTTAAGAAAGCTGGTCGTCGGCGGCAGGCGACGCCTGTAGACATCGAACGAGTAGGTGATCGACTGGAACGTGTAGAAGCTGATTCCAATCGGAAGGATGATCTCCAAGAGAGGGGGATTCGGTTCGAGCCCGAGCCATCGCAGTAGTCCGATCGCCGAGCCGATGAAGAATCCGAAGTACTTGAAGGTGGCGAGCACCAAGAGGTTGATGGCGATCGCGGCAATCAGATAACGCTTCCTGACTCGATCGTCTTGCGAGCGACCGATTCCCAGCCCCGCCACGTAGTCGACAAGAGATTGGAAAATGAGCAAAGAGAGGAAGCGCCAGTCCCACGCGCAGTAGAAGAGGTAAGAGGCAACCAGGAGTAGCACGTTCTGACCGCGTAGGCGGAGCATCCAGTAGAGGATCAGAGTGATGGTGGCGAATGCGGCGAACTCTAGAGAGTTGAAGAGCATTACCCGGCCACCGGTTTACTTCTTCGAGATCTTGATCGAGCCCTTCACGTTGCCCTTCTTCGACGGCACCAACTCGATCCAGGTGGAACCGACCTCGAAGGTGAACGGATCGCCCTTCTTGGTCTTGAAGGAGGGCACGCCGTCCTTACCGGCCTTCCAGGTTCCCGCCACGACCTTGCCGTCGCGGAAGAGAAAGGCCCTTCCCTTGTCGTCCAGTTTGATGTCGGGCGAGGGGTTGCCCGCGCTGTCCCGGATGTTGTGGGAGTCGTTGACCTCGACTTCCTGGACCAGCAGGTTCGGGGTCCCGATCTGCTTGCCCCCCACGGAATCGAACGGCGCGCCGGCCTCGAAGCGAACCCACTTCCCGCCCTTGAACCGCCAGGCGATCTCGTTGTTGGGATTGAAGTTGATCGTTACGGACTTGGCCGGCTTCGCGCCCGCGGGCAGGCCGCCGAACTCGAAATAGGAGCTCCCGGGCGGGGCGCTCTTCCCCATCTTGCGCCCCAGCTTTCTCAGCCTGAGTGTGTCGCCGAAGACGCTGTGGATGTCGGTGCTTCCCGGTGGGACCCGAAACAGGGCCCCCTTCGCGTTCATCTCGTCGAGCGCGATGAGCTTCTGCTCCTTGAGCTCTTTCTCGACGATGTCGTTGGCGCCCGAGTAGGCCAGGATGCGGGTGAAGGGATTGGCTATCTTGGGATCATCGAAGCGCGCGCTTCGCACCGGACCGGCCTCCGCCGCGTCGTGGCAGTGATAGATGGCCATGAACCGGGTCGCTCCCCCCTCGACGATCTCCTCGTAGACGATGTCTGCCTGGTCGAGCCCGCTCTGAGGCCGAGCCGCCGGGGAGTTCTCGATCTTCACCGCAACGCCGGGGCGGGAGAGGTCGAGACCCTTGGGCGGATCCTCACCCGTCAGCGGGCAGATCGGGGCCACGTCCTCTTCGACCTCGGGCTCCTGGGCGCGCGTCGGGGGCTCGTCGCTGGTGCATGCGCCGACCAGGACCAGGGCACCGAGGAGAGCCGCAAGCGGTGCGCCGCGCCTACCGACCGAAGTCAAAGGACCCCTCCACCTCGCTCTCGGCGTTGGGAACGAGATGGATCCAGGTCGAGCCGGGGGCGAGCACCATGTCGTCGCCCGCCCTGGTCCTGAAGACCACGGCATCGTCGACGCTCTCGCGCTCCCAGGTGCCCTGGATGGCGCGGCCGTCCCTGAACAGCGTCGCCTTGCCGCTACCGGTCTCGTCCGCCAACTCGACCGACGGGGTGCCGGTGACGTCGACGATCTCGCTCAGGTTGACCGTGTGCTCCTCGACGATGACGTTCTCGACCCCGATCTGTCCGTGCCCCTCGGACTCGAACGGCGCCCCGGCCTGAGAGCGTGCGTAGCGCTCGCCGTTGAACTCGTAACCGACCGACGTCGAAGCGGAGAAGTCGATGGTCACGTTGCGAGCAGGCCTGGTCCGGCCGTTGTCCTCGATGTCTCCGAACTGGAACCCGCCGGGCGGCGCGTCGTCGTAGTCGTCCTGGCCCACCTTCCTGAGCTTGGCGCTGTTGCCGTAGAGGGTGTGCTCCGACGCCAGGCCCGCGCGTGGGACGCGTTGCATCGCTCCGCCGGCGGCGCTCTCGTCGATTTGGACGATCTCGTGGTCCGAGAGATTGTCCAGCACCGACTGGTTGCCTCCCGAGAAGGCGAGAATCCTCGTCGTGGGCGACATTATCGAAGCATCCACGATGCGAGCACTGCGTATGGGTCCGGCTTTGCGAGTGTCCCCGCAGTGGTAGATGGCCATGAAACGCGTTACGCCGCCCTCGACGAGCTCCTCGTAGACGATGTCGGCGTCTTCGAGCCCGGACAGCGGATAGGCGACCGGATCGTTCTCGACCTTGATGGCGACGGCCGGGCGGTCGACGAGGTTCTCGTTTCTCGGCTTCCCGCCGGTAAGCGGACAGGTCGCGGGGCGCAGGGCCTCGCCGATGAGAGGGATGTCCTCCTTGCTCGCCAGGGCGAGATAGGCACCGCCCGCAACCAGAACGACAACGAGGCCGATGATCCCGGCCTTGACTTTAGTGGACAACCCGCGCGTCCTCCTCGATTCAGATCTACTCACTGATGTCGGACGTCGGCCACGCGCGGCCGCGTCTCGGGCTGCGACCCGGCATGAGCCTCGTGCGCAGCAGGCCGATTCCCGAACACCGTGGCGCCGGTCGGCTCGCTGCAAGCTATCACGGCCGAGCCCGCCCGAACGGCATTGCCGGGCGCGCCGTCCGCCGCCGGACTAGAGGTCGAGCAGCGCTGCGCTGCGCCGCTCGGCGGCGACGTGTGAGGGGCTCTCGGCGACGAACCACAGTGGAGCGAGGGTCCCCGAGCGCGGCACACAGCGCTCGATGGCCGAGGCGAGTGCGGGCGGATACCTCGTGACGCTGGCCGTCGCGACGTCGTCGGCGACGCCCGTCGTGCCCCCCAGCCCCCGACCCAGGCGCCCCAGGGCCAGACCCGTCTGGGCCGCGGCCACCTGACGTGACGCGATGCGAACGAGGCAATGGGCCAGCACCGCCTCCAGCTCGGTGCGGCTGAACTCCGAGACCAGGCTCGACGTGACGGCGATGACGTGACCCGAGCGCTTGGCCACCAGCGCGTTCGGGCCCGGCTCGTCGATGACGAAGAGCGCCGGTGCGTCGATACCGAGGTCGCTCGAGAGGCCCTCGATTAGGTTCTCGACCCGGGCGAGCTCGCCGGACCGAGCCGGTCTGGCGCCCAGCGAGCTCAGTGCTCTGCGGCCCTGTGTTGTGATCCACACCCCGACCGCCACGGCGTAGAGGCCGCCGATCAGCGCGATGCCGAGAACGGGCCACCCCGTGGGCACCAGGAGCAGGAGCAGCACCGGCACCGGCGCGAAGAGCGCCACGATTCTCCCGGCGCGCGCCCCCCGCCCGGGTACCCGCAGTTCCTGCCGACCCCAGTCGGGCAACGAGATGCTCGACCCGCTGCGTTCCATGTCCTTCATAATGCTTGCTCCTTGCGGGGCTCGCTCACCGGCCGGCTCCGGAGGCGGCCCGGACGTAGACGTCCTCGAGCCGCTCGCCCAGCAGCCGCCAGTCGAAGCGGTTGGCTACGGCCCGGCCCGCGGCGCTCATGGTCCTCGCTCGCTCGACGTCGGCCAGCACCGCCCGCAGGGCAACGGCCAGTGCGCCCACATCGTCTGGAGGTACGAGCAGGGCGGCATCCCCGGCAACCGCCCTGAAGCCGGGCAGGTCGGAGCAGACTACCGGCGCTCCCGCCGCCATCGCCTCGATGAGGACGATGCCGAAGGATTCGCCGCCGAGGGCGGGCGCGCAATAGACGTCGACCGAGCGAAAGATGCCGGCCTTGAGGTCATCGTGAACCGCGCCGATGAACTGCACCTCCACCTCGAGGCGCTCGGCCAGGGCGCGGCAGGCTCGTCGCTCGGGCCCGGTGCCCACGACGACGAGCTTGGCGGAGAGATCGCGCAGACGGGCCATGGCCTGAATCAGCACCTCGAGTCCTTTACGCCGTTCGAAGCGGCCCAGGAACAACACCGTCCGACCCGCACCGAGATCGACGGGCGACGACGCCCGGTAGCGCGACACCTCCACCCCGTTCGGGATCTGCTCGTAGGAGCCGGGGAAGTATCGGGCGATGAGATCCCGGGCCGCCTCCGATACCACGATCCGCACCCGCAGACGGTCGATCGCTCCTTTGAGAAAGGGACGCGCCGTCCAGTAGGCCATGCTGGCCTCGGACGAAGCGTGAAAGGTGCCGACGCAGGGCGCGCTCGCGTTCAGCAGCGCGAGACCGCTGAGGCTGGGGATGAGCGGCTCGTGGAGATGAACGACGTCCGGCCTCAGCTCGCCCAGGGTCCGCCGGATCCCGGCGGCTGCGACCGGGCCGAAGGTGATCGGCGCCAGCGAGCCGTTGGCCGGAATGGAGACCGCCCGGCCGATGCGAACGGCCTCGTCGACCTGCTCGAGGTCGCCGGGCGGACGCGGCGCCAGCCACGTCCTCGGCGCGATGACGGTGACCTCGTGACCCCGCTCACGCAACGTGGAGGCCTGTGCCCGGACGTGCGTCTGGACACCACCGAAGCGGTCCCACGCGTAGGGGCAAACGATCGCGATCTTCACGACTTGGTCGCCGCCCTCTTGCGGTCCGCGATCCAAAACGGCTGAAAAACGTGCCATTCCTCGGGCCGGCGGGCAATGTACTCCTCGAGTCGCTCCCCCACCTGTTGGGTGAGCTTTGCCACCGCCTCCGGCCCCCGATCATCCGGCAGCTCGATGGGGGCCGAGATGTCCGCCGACCACCCCCTGCGACCGTCGCTCAGCACCTCGCCGTAGACACCGGCCACCATCAGCGGTACGCCCGCCTTCAGCGCGATGGATGCGGCGCCTCCCGGCAGCGTCGCGGGTTCGCCGAAGAAATCGACTTCGATTCCCGTTCCCTTCAGGTCCCTGTCGCCGACTATGGCCACGACCGCCCCGTTGCGGACCTCCTCGATCAGGGTGCGGGTCACGCCGGCCTGGGCCGCGTGAATTCGCATGCCGAGGCTGGCGCGGTGGTCGGCAAAGAAATCGAACATGCGTCGCGGCCTGAGCATCTCCGCCACCGTCACCAGGAGGTTCCCGCGCGCTCCGACCCACGCCCCCGCCGCGTCCCAGTTCCCGAGGTGCCCGACCACCACTACGGCCCCCTTGCCGCGCGCCAGGACTCGGTCGAGGTTGTCATCGCCCGTGGCCTGGAAGCGCTCGAGAAAGAACTCCCTGCCCTCTCGCACCAGACGGAAGGTCTCGAGCCAGTAGCGGGCGTAGGAACGGTACGCCGCGACGACCAGGGCGTCTATCTCGTCCGAGTCGGCCGGTTCCCCCGTAACGCGCGCGAGATTGCGCGCTACCTGCTCCCGCCTCTTGTTGCGGCGCGCCGCCAGCCCGCCGAGCACGCCGGCAAGGCGGTAGGCCCACGCTTCGGGAACCGCGAGCGCGACTCGGCTGAAGGCCACGTAGGCGTAGTACACGAGCTGCAGCAGCCGGCCCTCGTCCGGTGGCCGTCGGGCGCTACCGGACACTGGTTTGCTTGCGCACGTGCAGGATCCGTTGACCGAAGGTCAGGAGCGAAGCCAGCGCCAGCAGCAGGAGCGCGAGGGGGAGCAACGCGTTGAATACCAGGGCCAAGATCATGATGATGAGCCGTTCGGCGCGTTCGATGAGCCCGACGTTGCAGTCGTACCCGAGTCCCTCCGCCCGCGCCTTGGTGTAGCTCACGAGGAAGGACAGGACGAGAGTGACCAGAGCGAGGGCCGCGACCCATTGCTGGTCGGCGCGCTCGGGTGTGGGATCGGCGAGGTAGAGCCACGCGATTGGCAGAAACACCAGTGCGTCGGAGAGCCGGTCCATCGTCGAGTCCAGGAGCGCGCCGAAGCTCGTGGTGAGACCGCGGGCCTTCGCCACGGCGCCGTCGACGGTGTCGAGCAGGGCTGCGGCGACGAGCACCAGGCCCGCTTCGACCAGCCGGTCGATCACGATGAGATATGAGACGACGCCCTGAACTGTGACGCCGGCGATGGTGATCTGGTTCGGTGTGATTCCGCTGCGGCCCACGAAGCCGCCCACCGGTCTCATGCCCCTGTCCCAGATGCCACGGATCCTTGCGTTGAGCACGGCCGCATCCTAGTTCGCCCCCCGAGCGCCTGCCCCCGGTCGACCTGCGATTACCATGACCGTTCGAGATCAAGGCTTCTTGTGAAACGGGGGGAAGCAGCGATCGTCTCGACGATCGCGAGCATTACCCGACGGCGCCGCCGGGCGGCGGCGAGAGTGGAGCCACCCGGCAGGGTGGCGCAACGTGAGGGAAGAGGAGAAGTCGCGTGAAGAGCTACACCACGGAGAACATCCGCAACATCGTGCTGGTGGGCCATGGGGGGTCGGGCAAGACCTCTTTGGCCGAGGCGCTGCTGCACCGCTCGGGAGCGACCACGCGGCTGGGAAAGATCTCCGAAGGCAACACGATCAGTGACTTCGACGACGAGGAGATTCGCCGTCAGATCTCGGTGTCGACCTCGCTGCTGCCGGTCGAGTGGGACGGGACCAAGATCAACGTGCTGGACGCCCCAGGGTATGCCGACTTCATCGGCGAGATGCGGTCCGCGCTGCGAGTCGCCGACCTTGCCGTCTTCGTGGTCTCGGCGGTCGAGGGCGTCGAGGTCCAGACCTCCGTCGCATGGAACTACGCCGAGGAACTCGGCCTTCCGAGAATGATCTTCGTCAACAAGGTGGACCGCGAGAATGCTTCTTTCCGGCGGACGCTCGACCAGATGCGCGCGCTGTGGGGTAAGGGCGTCGCCCCCCTCTCGCTCCCGCTCGGCCGGGAGCACGACTTCCGGGGGATCATCTCCGTCGTCGACGCGGAGGCTTTGGACTACGACGACAAGGGCCGGTCGAGCCACGCCGAGGTACCGGACGATCGCAAGGCCAGACTCGACGAGGTTCGCACCGACCTTCTCGACTCGGTCGCCGAGACCTCCGACGACCTGCTGGAGCGCTACCTCGAGGGCGGCGAGATCACGCGTGACGAGATCGTGTCCGCGATCCACGAGGGCGTGGACGACGCCGAGATGTTTCCCGTCATGGTCGGTTCCGCGACCCGGCTGATCGGTATCGATCGCCTGTGCGACGTCATCGTCAAGGCGGGACCATCGCCCCTGGACCGGCCCGCGGCGGAAGCAGCCGACGGGGCCGTCAGGGAGCCGAAGCCCGACGGTCCGATGTCGGCCCTGATCTTCAAGACCCTCTCGGACCCCTACGTCGGAAAGGTCAGTTTCTTCAAGGTCTTGTCCGGCACGCTGACCGGTGAAGGCGCGATCCACAACGCCACCCAGGACACCGACGAACGCACGGGCCACGTCTTCACCATGCGCGGCAAGAACCAGGAACAGGTGGACCAGATCGTCGCGGGCGACATCGGCGCGGCCGCCAAGCTCGCGGATGCGCGCACCGGCGACACGCTCTCGGACAAGGGCTCACCGGTCGTGTTTCCCGGCATCGAGCCGCCCGAGCCACTCCTGCCCAAGGCCATCGCCCCCAAGACCAAGGGCGACGAGGACAAGCTGATGATCGGGCTGCAGCGCCTCATCGAGGAGGACCCGACGCTGCGGCTCGAACGCAACGACGAGACGCACCAAACCATCCTCTGGGGAATGGGCGATGCCCACCTCGACGTGATCCTTCACCGGCTCAAGGACAAGTTCTCGGTCGAGGTCGAGGAGGTTGCGCTCAAGGTCCCCTACCGGACGACGGTGCGCGCCAAGGCGGAGGGCCTCGGCCGCCACGTCAAACAGTCCGGGGGTCACGGCCAGTACGGCATCTGCAACCTGCGGGTCGAGCCCCTGCCGCGCGGCGAGGGCTTCGTCTACGAGGACAAGATCTTCGGCGGGTCGATCCCCCATTCGTTCATTCCCTCGGTCGAAAAGGGCGTCAAGTCCGCGATGGAGCAGGGCGCAGGGACCGGCTTCTCGATGATCGATATCAAAGTCGAGCTCTACGACGGCAAGTACCACACGGTCGACTCGAACGACTTCGCCTTCCAGATGGCGGGATCGCTGGCGCTGCGCAACGCGGCCGAGAAGGCGGGAATCGTGGTGCTCGAGCCGATCTGGCAGCTCGACGTCATGGTTCCCGAGGGGTCCACCGGAGACGTGATGGGTGACCTCCAGAAGCGGCGCGGCATTCCCGAGGGCATCGACACCGTCGGTGGAGGCCGGCAGATCGTCCGGGCGAAGGTCCCCTTCGGGGAGGCGACCCACTACGCAACCGATCTGCGCTCGCTCACCGGGGGCCAGGGGACTTTCTCGTGGAGCTTCAGCCACTACCAGGAGGTCCCGCACGACCTCGCCGGCAAGATCCTCGAGGCGGCCAGGGCGGCCAGGGCCGAGGCACACTCGTAACCGCATCGCTCTGGCGGTAACTAGCTGGGCAGCGAAACGAGATCCGGCGTTTGGTCCGTAGCGAGCTCTTTGCCGGATCGCGATGGTTGACGAGACGAAAAACCGGATGCCGATGCCGAAGGCCTGAGTTGCGGTGCAGTAAGGGGGGAGTTCGACTCAGGACGACAGTCGGGCGAACAGCGGGCGGAGCTTGGCGTCGGTCTGCTCGATCATCTCGGGGAGCACCTTGGTCTGCCCCACGACCGGCATGAAGTTGGTGTCACCGCCCCAGCGAGGAACCACGTGCATGTGGATGTGGCCCGGTATCCCGGCCCCCGCGACATTGCCGAGATTGATCCCGACGTTGAAGCCGTGCGCGTTCATCGCCGCGCGAATGATCGCCACCGAGCTCGAGGTCAGAGACATCAGCTCCGCCTGCTCGTCGTCCTCCAGCTCGCAGATGTCGCCGACGTGACGCATCGGCGCAATCATCAGATGACCGGTGTTGTAAGGGAAGGCGTTGAGAATGACGAAGGCTCGGTCGCCTCGGTACAGGATGCGCGCCGCGTGGTCGTCTCGCTGTTCGAGATGGTCGCAGAAGATGCAGCCGTCGCCCTCGCCGGCGGTGGTCACGTACTCACTCCTCCACGGTGTCCATAGGCGTTCCATGCCCGAGATCCTGTTCAGATGGTGAGCTCGACCGAGCGTGCGGCGATTTCCTTCACCAGCGATTCCACGACATCGTCGACCTTCACGCCACGCGACTCCTCACCGGTCCGGCGTCTCACCGAGATGGTCTCGGACTCCGCCTCGTCGTCACCGACCACGAGCATGTAGGGCACCTTGTGCAACTGGTGGTTGCGGATCTTGGCCCCCATGGTGTTGTCGGAGGTATCGACCTCGGCGCGCACGCCGTGTGCCTTCAGGCGCCGCAGCACTTCGTTTCCGTAGTCGATGTGCCTATCGGCGATGGGGACGATGGCAGCTTGAAGCGGCGCGAGCCAGGTTGGAAAGGCGCCGGCGAAATGCTCGACCAGGACGCCCACGAAGCGCTCGACCGAGCCGAACAACGCCCGGTGGATCATGACGGGGCGCACGCGCTCGCCGGACTCATCGGTGTAGTAGAGACCGAAACGATCGGGAGTCTGGAAGTCCGCCTGGATGGTCGCGAGCTGCCAGTAGCGCCCGATGGCGTCGCGCACGTCGACGTCGATCTTGGGGCCGTAGAACGTCCCGTCACCCTCGTCGACCGTGTAGTCGAGGCCCGCTCTCTCCAGAGCTTCCGGAATCGCCTTCTCGGCCAGCTCCCATTGTTCGTCGGCCCCCACCGATTTCGGCGGCCGGGTCGAGAACCTGACCCTTTCGGGCTCGAAACCGACCGCTCCGTACAGGGCTCGCATGAACTCGATTACTCCCACGATCTCGTCGACGACCTGATCCGGCCTGCAGAAGATGTGTGAGTCGTCCTGAGTGAAGCCGCGCGACCGCAGCAGCCCGTGCACCACGCCCGAGCGTTCGTGCCGGTAAACCGTTCCCAGTTCGCTAAGGCGCACGGGAAGCTCGCGGTAGCTGCGCGTCTTACTGCGGAAAACGAGGGCGTGGAAGGGGCAGTTCATGGGTTTGAGGTAGTAGTCGGACTCGTCCGCAGTCAGCGGAGGAAACATGCCCTCCGCATAGAAGCCGAGGTGTCCCGAGGTGGCCCACAGATTCGACTTTCCGATGTGCGGCGTGTAGACCGGCTCGTAGTCGAAGTCGATATGCATCTGCCGGGCGAGGTCCTCGAGCTCCTTGCGTACGATGGCGCCTCTCGGATGCCACACGGCGAGACCACTGCCGACCTCCTCGGGCCACGAGTACAGCTCGAGCTCCCGGCCCAGCTTGCGGTGATCGCGCTTCTCGGCTTCCTCGAGCCGGTGCAGATGCGCCTCCAGCGCCTGCTTGTTCTCCCATGCGGTTCCGTAGATGCGCTGCAACATGGGCCGGTTCTCGTCGCCGCGCCAGTACGCGCCCGCGGTACGAAGCAGCTTGAAGGCCTTGATGCGACCGGTGCCGGGGAGGTGCGGGCCGCGACACAGATCGACGAACGCCGGCGAATCGGCATCTCGCTCCGTGTTCGTGTAGATCGAGATGACCTCGCCCTCGGCCCCCTGCTGCTCGAGTGCGTCGGCCCCCTCGGCCACGCCCTCGATGATCTCGATCTTGTAGGGCTGATCCTTGAACAGCTCGAGTGCCTCGTCGCGGCTCAGCTCGGAGCGCTCGAAACGTTGATTCGCTTTCACGATCGCGCGCATCTCCGCTTCGATGGCCTCGACGTCCTCCGGGGTGAAGGGACGGTCGACCTCGAAGTCGTAATAGAAGCCGTCGGTGATCGGAGGGCCGATCGAGTACTTCGCTTCGGGCCGGAGACGAAGCACGGCCTGCGCCATGACGTGAGCCGTCGAATGACGAAGGACCTCACGGCCGGTTTCGGTGTCCATCGTCACCACCTCGACGTCCGCACCGGCGTCGGGCACGTGGGCGAGGTCTCGTTGCCTGCCGTCCACGACCAGAATGACCGGCGCGCTGGCCGCTGCTTCCTTGGCGAGGGCGAAGCCGTCCTTGGTGCCGTCGGGGGCCACTCGAATGCTCATCGCCTAGATGCTATCCGCCCACTGCCTCTCGAATCGCCTCATGCTCAGCCCGGTGATACGGCGCATCGCCGACCCGAGTTGCTCGGCGCGGGTGCCGGGCTCGTCGTGCGAGTCGCCCAACCTCTTGTAGAAGCGGACGAACTGCTGGTAGCCGAAGCGTTCGATGAAGTACTCGACCGCGGTGCGGCTCGACTGGTACTGGAGGAAGAGCCGCTCGGCGTCGCCTCTGCGAAAGTCGCGGTCCCTTGGGAGCCGAGCCCGGACGGCCCCCGACGCTACCTGAGACGAGTAGTACAGATCGGCGTCGTCTCCGGCGGTGCGGGACACCCACTCGGCAAGTCCCTCCTCGACCCAGAGCGGAATGTTGGGACCCGAAGCCCGCCTGGTCGCAACATGGACCAGCTCGTGGGTGAGCACCATCTCGACGATGCCGGACGAGCGGCCGTTCAAGGTCTCGCGGTCCACCACGATCCGAGCGGGGCTGTAGCCGCGCGCTCGGTGGGGCGTGTAGGCGAAGGCGACGAAGTTGGAGATGGCGAAGTCGACGTCGATGACCTGGCGAAGCTCCTTCCTGGAAGAGGTCACCAGAACGACCACTCGACCGTTCCACCGTTCTCGCCAGCGTTGCATGACCCTCCTCCGAGCGTTCTCCGCGAGCTGCAGAAAAGAATCCCCGACCTCGACGCAGGCGGTCGCCCGGCAGGGGTGCTGGATCACGATGACGTTCTTGCTGCGCGTCCACTTCACGGGCCCGAAGTCCCACAGGTTCCGCGCCGTGGTCGTGCGACCACGCAGATCGTCGTCGGCTGCGATCAGCCAGCGTCCGTCGCGGAGCACGAAGGTGAAGAAGAGGTCGCCGACGAAGTCGGCGTCGTCGTATCTCTTGAAGCGATAGCTTTCTTCGACGCGCGCAATGAAGACGTCCTCGGCGCGCTTGTAGCGACGACGGTGCTTGCGACGTGCGAGGTCGCTCTCCGAGACTTGGAGATCGAGGTCGTAGGTCTCGAAGCGCAACGTCCGCACTCGCCGGAAGATCCTGTGTTGCTGCTTACGAAACCTCTTCGCGGCGGGATCGATCGAGGAGAGAAACGCCGCCGAGTCACCGTCGCGCACGGCCTGTGCGCGCTCGGTCAGCAGGTCCGACGCCGCCGTCAAGGGGTCGGGAGGCTCCTCGGTCTTGCTCGAGCTCGGCGAGGGAGACGCCTCGCTCGGCTGCGGCGGCCGGGGCGGCTCGTCCGAGCCCGACGCCCACCAGGCCCCCGCGACCAACACCGCCAGAGCCGCCCCGGCGAGCAGCAGTCGTCTCATCGCTCCCCGATCCCGCCCGCGCTCCCTGCCGCCGTCCGGCGGTCAGCCCTGGTTGTAGACGTCGATGAAGCGGAGGTAGTTGGCGGCGATCTGCTCGGCCGCCGCCTCTCGCTCGAGCCCCTTGTCGAGGTAGCCCTTCAGCGCATCCCACCAGATGGTGCGGCCGATGGCGAAACCGACGTAGCCGGGGACTCCCGCGCCCTGGTGCAGCCAGTGGTCCACCGCGGCATCGTTCGCGCCCCGTCCCAGGACCACGCACACGACGTTGTCGCGCCCGTCCGAGCGCGTCAGCTCCGCAATGCGCTCGCAGTCCTCGCGCTTGTCGATGCCTTCGATCTTCCAGATGTCGGGCTGGATTCCGGCGGCGTGGAGCGCTTCGATCGTTCGCAGCATGAGCTCGGGGCGAAGCTCCTTGTCATATCGGTCCGCGTCACCGCCGACGGACTCGAGCTGCGCCTTCTCGGCGGGAACGAGCAACTCGAAGAGGAACTTGCGATCGTTGTCGTGCAGCCAATCGCAGAGCTTCTCGAGGCGCTGGGTCTGACGCTCGTTCATTGCGGAGTCGCCGTCGGGGTTGTAACGCACGAGCACCTTCACAAAGGTGGGGTCGAACTCCTCGATGTGCTTGCCGAAGTCGGCTCCGTAATCGAAGTCGAACTCGTCCTGCCCGGACTTCTCGACGGGCATGGCGACCATCAGACCTTCCTTCTTCGCGGTGCGGGCGATGTCGCCGCCGAACTGCTCATCCACGAGCAGACCGGCACCGTCCTTGAGGTCATCTCGCCCACCCGCGGCGCCTTTTTCCACCGCCTTGCGGAAGCCCTCGAAGATCACGTTCTTGGCGTCCGAGATGGTCTCGCTCTCCTCGGGGGTCGGGTCGCCGGAGATCCCGAACATCTTCTTCTGGAACGAGCCTCTGTGATCAAAGGCGAGGATATAGAGGTTGCCTTCGTAGCCGAGCGTCATAGGTCGGACCTCCTGAGAGTCGGGCCGTGCGGATATACGCGCTGCATCTCCACCCTGAGGTTACCCGCACAGTTCTCTGACGCAGTCTGCGTTCCTCGACCTCCTTGGGGCCGTGTTTCCATGAAGGGCGTGGCCGCCGACAACGTTGAGCTCGTCAAGCGCTTCCTCAAGGCTCAGAACCTCGAGCAGGTGGGCAGGGTCGACGAGGCCATCGCGATGCACGAGTCGATCGTCGAGGCCGGCTTCGATTCTTCGGGGCCGTACGATCGCCTCATCGCGCTCTACCAGCAGCAGGCGCGCCACCGCGAGGTCGTGCGGGTCGCCGAGGCCGCTCTGGCTCAGGTTCAGACCTACGAGGACAAGCGAGCCTTCTACGAGCAGACGCGCGTCGAGGCGCTCAAGGCCGCCGGGCGGCTTCCTCAGGCGGCGCCCCGGAAGCATCCGTGAACCAGCTCGAGGGCCTGCTCCGCTCCTGGATCACCTCGAACGGGCCCATCACCTTCGCCGAATATCAAGAGACGGCGCTGTACCACCCCGAGTTCGGCTACTACGCGCAGAGTGAACGAAGCGGGTGGCACGGCCACTTCTTGACCTCGGCCGAACTCGATCCGGCCTTCGGCGCCCTGTGGGCGGTCGGCTTCCGGCGCGTCTGGGAGGAGCTCGACCGGCCCGCCGACTTCGAGGTCATCGAGATCGGTCCCGGCGAGGGCGGCTTCGCCCACGCGGTACTGAGCGCCGTGCGGGACGACTTCCGAGACGCTCTGACCTACCGGCTGGTCGAGCGCATCCCCGCTCTGACCGAGCGGCAGATGAGTCTGCTCGGCACCTTCGACAACGTCGTCTGGTCCACCTCCATCGAGGAGGTGTCGCCCGTGTCGCACGGGTGTGTGACGGCCAACGAGGTGCTGGACAACCTGCCGGTTCATCTCGTCGAGCTGGGCGGGGAAGAGCTCGTCGAGCTCTACGTTGGTGCCTCCGGCACAGGCCTCGAGCTCGTGCGAGGGGCGCTCTCCGATTCGCGCGTGTCGCAGCTCGCCTCCGGGATCCTGCGCCCGGACGAGGGGGGCCGGGTCGAGGTCGGAGTGGCCGCCGTGGACTTCGTGCAGTCCTGTGCCGCGGCCATCGCGCGCGGAAGGGTGTTCTTGATCGACTACGGCGTCACGTGGCGAGAGCTCGAGCGGCGACCCTCGGGAACGTTGGTGTGCTACTCGTCGACCGGAGCGGACGACGAGGTGCTCGAGCGGCCCGGAGACAAGGACATCACCTCGCACGCGAACTGGGACGTCGTCGGCGCGGCGCTCGAGGGGGCGGGTTGCCGCGTGAGCGGACCCACTCCGCAGCGATCCGTGCTGCAGGAACTGGGCCTCGGAGACCTGCAGGAGTCCGTCGTCGAGCGACAGCGAGACCTGGCGGCAAGCGGAAGGGGGGCCGCGGCCGTGCGCGCCCTCTCCCGCCGTCACGCGCTGAACGCCCTCGGCGACCCAGCGGGCCTCGGTGGCCTCGAGGTCATGATCGGTGCACGGGATTAGGAACTGCTACGGTTGATCGAAGGTTCGAGAGATCACTTTAGGAGTAATCACTTCGATGAATTGGGACCGTAGCGGCGACTACCAGGACATCATCTACGAGACGAGCGGCGGGATCGCCAAGCTCACCATCAACCGGCCCGAGGTCCGCAACGCCTTCAGGCCCAAGACGCTGTTCGAGCTCAGCGACGCCTTCGACGTCGCCCGGGACGACCCGAGGATCGGAGCCATCATCTTCACGGGGGCCGGAGACGAGGCCTTCTGCTCCGGCGGCGACCAGCGGGTCCGAGGAGACGACGGCTACCAGGACGAGAAGGGCGTCGGGCGGCTCAACGTGCTCGACCTGCAGGTCCAGATCCGGAGGACGCCCAAGCCGGTGATCGCGATGGTCGCCGGCTTCGCAATCGGTGGAGGCCACGTGCTCCACGTCGTATGCGACCTCACCATCGCCGCGGACAACGCTCGCTTCGGCCAGACGGGACCGAAGGTCGGAAGCTTCGACGGTGGCTACGGCGCGGGCCTGCTCGCTCGCATGGTCGGTCAGAAGAAGGCGCGCGAGATCTGGTATCTCTGCGAGCAGTACGACGCCGAGGAGGCCCTGCGCATGGGCCTGGTGAACAAGGTGGTGCCCCTTGACGAGCTCGAGGAGGCCACCGTCGCGTGGGCCAACCGCATCCTCGAGATGAGCCCCCTGGCGCTGCGCATGCTGAAGGCCGCCTTCAACGCCGACACCGACGGACTCGCAGGCATCCAGCAACTCGCGGGCGACGCGACGCTCTTGTACTACCTCAGCGAAGAGGCCCAGGAAGGCCGCAACGCGTACCTCGAGAAGCGGAAGCCGAACTTCGATCAGTTCCCCAAGCGTCCCTAGTCGCATGCAGACTTGGGTCGAGGCCGCTCGCCCACGGACGCTCACTGCGGGCATCACTCCCGTGCTCGTCGGCACCGCGGCCGCCGACCGCTTCATCGCCTGGCGCTTCGTCGCTGCCCTCGTCGTCGGCGTGAGCATCCAGGTTGGCGTCAACTTCGCGAACGACCTCTTCGACGCACAGCGCGGGGTGGACACCGAAGCTCGGCTCGGCCCCCGCAGAGCGGTGGCCTCGGGGCTCGTCTCGCCCCAGGGGATGAAGGTCGCCCTCGCAATCACGATCGGGGTCGCCGCCGTCGCGGGGCTTGCGCTCGCCCTCGCCACCACTTTGTGGCTGCTGGTCGTGGGGCTCGCCTGCTTCGCCGCGCTGCTCGCGTACAGCGGGGGGCCGCGACCCTACGCGTCCGCCGGGCTCGGCGAGGTCTTCGTGTTCGTGTTCTTCGGGCTGGTGGCGACCATCGGCTCCGCCTACGTGCAGGACGAAGCGATCCCCGAAGTCGCGGTTGCGGCCGCGCTTCCCGTCGGTCTCCTCGCGGTCGCCATTCTCGTGGTCAACAACCTGCGCGACATACCGACCGACGCTCCGGCGGGGAAGAGAACGCTTGCGGTCAGGCTCGGCGAGCGGCGCACACGACTCCTCTTCACGATCCTCTCCGTGGGCGTTCTCATCGGAACATTCGTCGCGTCGACCGTCGACGACGACGTCTGGCCGCTCCTCGGCCTCGTCTGCTCGCTGCCCCTCGAACGAGCGCGCAGAATCGTCGATCGAGCTCAGGGAGCCGACCTCGTCCCGGCCCTCGGGGCGACGAGCGCGGCTCAGCTCGCTCTTGGCATCGGCTTGGCGGTGGGGCTATGGATCTCGTAACCCACGTTTTCCGCATCCCGCTCCGGACGCGCTTCCGTGGCGTGACCGAGCGAACCGGCGTCCTCCTCCAGGGTTCGCACGGTTGGGGTGAGTTCTCACCCTTCCCCGACTACGGTCCGGACATTGCGGTTCGCTGGCTCCGGTGCGCCATCGAATCCGCAACTAGCGAATGGCCCGAACCACTGCGCAACTCGATTCCCGTGAACGTCACCGTGCCGGCGGTGGACCCGCAGCGCGCCCACGATATAGCCGGCAACTCATCGTGTTCCACGGCGAAGGTCAAGGTCGCCGAGCCGGGTCCCCTGCGAGAGGACGAGGCGCGCGTCGAAGCGGTGCGCGACGCGCTCGGCCCCCAGGGCAAACTGCGCGTCGATGCGAACGGTGCCTGGACCCTCGACGAGGCGCAGCGCGCGATCAAGGCCCTCGATCGCTACGAGCTCGAGTACGTCGAACAGCCCGTCGCCACACTCGAGGACATGGCCGCGCTCCGGCGGAGCGTCGACGTTTTGCTTGCGGCCGACGAGTCCGTCCGCACCGCGGAGGATCCGCTGCGCGTGGCCGGACTGGAGGCGGCCGACATCGTGGTCCTCAAGGTCCAACCACTGGGAGGCGTTCGACGCGCGCTCGAAGTCGCGGAGGCCGCGGGGCTCCCGTGCGTGGTGTCGTCGGCCGTCGAGACGTCGGTGGGCATCGCGTCCGGCCTGGCCCTCGCCGCGTGCTTGCCCGCCCTCCCCTACGCCTGCGGACTCGCCACCGTCGAGCTGCTCGAAGGGGACGTAGCCGCCGAGTCCCTCCTGCCCGTCGACGGGTCGATCCCCGTCCGACGACCCGAACCGGACGCGGAGCTGCTCCAACGGTGGCGCGCCGACGACGACACGAGCGAGCGTGCGATCGCACACCTCCGAGCCGCCGAGGCCCTGCTGTGACGGCCGTCAACCCCTCACAGGCCCTCGCCATGACGCTCGTCGACGAGTTCGTGCGCAACGGTGTGAGCCATGCCGTGCTCGCTCCCGGCTCGCGCTCCGCTCCTCTCGCCTTAACCCTGGCGGCCGAGCAGCGGCTCGATCTTCACGTCAGCATCGACGAGCGCTCTGCGGGGTTTCTCGCACTCGGTTGCGCGCGGGCCACCGGCCGGCCGGCTCTGCTTGCATGCACTTCGGGCACGGCTGCGGCCAACTTCCTTCCGGCCGTCGTAGAGGCGCTCAACGACGGGGTGCCTCTCGTCGTGCTGACCGCCGACCGGCCCCCCGAACTGCGAGGGACCGGCGCGAACCAGACCATCGACCAGCTCAAGCTCTACGGCGACTCGGTGCGGTGGTTCTCAGAGGTCGGCGCGCCGGCAACGGACCCGAGTCAGCCTGCGTATTGGCGCTCGACGGCCTGCCGCGCGTGGGCGGAGGCCACCGGCTCGATGGGAGGAGCTCCCGGTCCCGTCCACCTCAACGTCTCGTTGCGAGAGCCGCTCGTCCCCGAGGCCCTGCCGGGCTTCGAGCTGGATACCTCCGGCCGCCCGGACGGTCGACCGTGGACCACGACAACGGGAACTCCGTTCCTCACCCCCGAGCGCGAGATCGATGCCATCGCGCAGCTGGCCGCCCAGAGCGAACGCGGCGTCATCGTCGCCGGAGCCGGCGCACCCCCCGCGGTGGCTCTCCTAGAACTCGCGCGCCGGACCGGCTACCCAGTGCTGGCGGAGCCTGCATCGAACGCACGAACGGGGGAACCCGCGATCGCTCACTACGAGGCACTGCTGCGTTCACAGAACTTTGCCGAGCGACACCCGGCCGAGCTGGTCCTGCGGTTCGGCAAGACGGGATTGTCGCGCGCGCTCGGCCGCTACCTCGACGGTTGCCGCGAGCACATCGGCTTCGTTCGCCCCGGCACGTGGATCGACCCGCAGCGTCTCGCAAGCAGGTTGCTTCACGGCGAGGGCTCGCATCTGTGCAAGGCGCTCATCGATAGAGCGCCCGAGCGCGGTGGCGGCGAATGGCTGCGAGCGTGGGCCGCGGCCGACGGCGCGGCGAGTGAGGCGCTGAGCGACTTCCTCGAGATGGACGACTTACTGACCGAGCCGCGCACCGCGCGCGAACTGGCGGCGGTCCTTCCCGACGGAAGCAATCTCGTGGTGGGTTCGAGCATGCCGGTAAGAGACCTCGATGCGGTCATGGAGCCGAGAACCGGAGTGGATATCTACGGCAACCGCGGCGCCAACGGCATCGACGGATTCGTGTCCACGACCCTCGGCATCGCAGCTGCCTCGGGGAAGCCGACCGCGGCGCTCTGCGGCGACCTCACATTGCTGCACGACCAGAACGGACTCCTCGCAACGCGCGACATGTCGGCGTCCTGCGTCTTGATCGTCGTCAACAACGACGGCGGAGGCATCTTCTCGTTTCTGGAACAGGCCGACTATCCGGAGCACTTCGAGCGCGTCTTCGGCACTCCTCACGGAGCCGACTTCGAAGCCGTCGCCCGAGTGGGTGGATGCGGCTACGAGCGCGTCGAGACGGCGACGGTCCTGAGAGACTCCGTGGTCGCCCGGTTAGAGTTCGGCGGTGTTCACCTGATCGAGGTCCGGACCGACCGGCCCGACAACGTGGCCGTGCACGAAGGCATGTACGCGGCGGTAGACCATGCGTTGAATCACCTGTGGTCATGAGGCGCGCGACAATCACCGACAATGACACAAGTCGGTGAGGGCTCCGTGGCCTTCGTTCTCGGGGGCGGCGGCGTTCTCGGAGCCAACGAGGTCGGGATGCTCCGAGCTCTGCTCGAGGCGGGCATCGTCCCCGACGTCATCCTGGGCACGTCCATCGGCGCCGTCAACGGCGCGGTGCTGGCCTCCGATCCCACCACCGCATCGGTCGAAAGGCTGACGGAACTGTGGACCTCGGCCGACGAGGCCGGCATCTTCAGCGGGGGGATGCTGGCCCGGCTCGGCACCTTCGCGCGCACGCGCACCCATGCCCACCCGAACGAACCCCTGCGCCAAGCACTGGAGCGCGCTCTGCCCGTCCGACTCATCGAGGAACTGGCGGTTCCCTTCCAGTGCGTCGCCGCAAGCATCGAACGCGCCGCCGAGCACTGGTTCACCGAGGGCTCGATCGTGGACGCGGTTCTGGCCTCTTCGGCGGTGCCGGGACTGCTGCCTCCCGTCGAGTTGGGCGATGAGAACTTCCTCGACGGCGGCCTGGTCAACAGCATCCCCGTCGACCGAGCGGTGGCGATGGGGGCAGCCACCATCTACGTGCTCCAAGTAGGCCGGATCGAGCAGCCCCTTACGAAACCCACCAAGCCGTGGGAGGTCGCTCTCGTCGCCTTCGAGATCGCGCGGCGGCATCGCTTCGCCCGTCAGATGAGCGACCTCCCGGAGTCCGTCGGCGTGCACGTCCTGCCGACGGGCGAGGAGGTTCGCTTCAACGACCTGGCGCAGCTTCGTTACAGAAACATGTCCAAGACGGCCGAGCGCATCGATCGCGCCTACGAGGCCTCGGCGAGCTATCTCCAGGAAATCGGATCAGGGTCGGAGTGAACGTCCCTCCTAAGGTTGTTCGCCGTCTCGTCATCGCTCCTGTCATTTTCGTTGGGACCTTCCTGGCGCTCACGACTCTCCCCCTGTGGCTGTTCGTTGCGCTGGTCGCCACGCCGTTCGTCCCGGGCCGGTGGCGCGTGTTCCGCCTTCTAGCCATGGCCCTCGTCTATCTCGTCTACGAGTCCATCGGGATTATCCTTCTTACCGGGATGTGGGTGCGGAGCGGCTTCGGGGCCAGGATGAAGTCGGACTCGATTCAGGAGCAGCACTACGAGTTGATGCGCTGGTTCCTCACCGGCTTGTATCGAGTCGGTGTTCGACTGTTCAAGCTCGAGGTCGAGCTCGACATGCCGGGTGCCTCGCTCGACCTCGGCGGTATCCACCGCAGACCCTTATTGGTGTTTGCACGTCATGCGGGCCCCGGTGATTCATTCCTCATCGCGTACGGGGTGCTCGTGCAACTTCATCGCAACGCGCGCATCGTGCTGAAGGACACCCTGCGGCTCGATCCCTGCATCGACATCGTCCTGGGCCGGCTTCCCAATCGCTTCATCACACCCAATCCGAAGGCGGGGGAAGACATCATCGAGGCAATCGGTGAGCTTGCCGAAGTCATGAACGAGCGCGATGCGCTGATCATCTTTCCCGAGGGCGGCAACTTCACCGCACGACGGCGCGTAAAGGCGATCGAGCGGCTACGCCACAAGGGTCATCACGACGAGGCCGACAAGGCCTCGCTCATGCGCAACGTGCTCCCTCCGAAGCCGGGCGGCGCGCTCGCGGCGATTGCCGCCACGCCCATCACCGACATCATGTTCGTGGCGCACACGGGCCTCGACCACCTGGACAGCGTGGTCGACATCTGGCGGGGCATCCCCATGGACAAGACCCTGAAGGTCCGCTGGTGGATCGTTCCCGAGGAGGAGTTACCCGACGGCGACGAGGAGCGGATCGACTGGTTGTTCGAGCATTGGGCAGCCATCGACGAGTGGATCGAGACGAACAAGGGCCCTTCAGCCTAGGGCCGACTGCATCGCGAGGAGCTTGATCCGAGTCTCGTCGAGCTCACCCTCCGGGGTCGAGCCCGCAACGATGCCGCCGCCGGCGAACAGGCGCGCGCTTCCCCCGTCGAGCTCGGCGCATCGCAATGCGATCCCCCACTCGCCGTTGCCCTGTGCGTCGACCCACCCGACCGGGCCCGCGTAGCGCGCTCTGCTCATGCCCTCGAGTTCTCGGATCATGTCCATCGCCTTGTTGCGCGGCAGGCCGCACACGGCGGCGGTCGGATGCAGCGCGCCGGCTATCTCGAGGGAACTGTGGCCTTCTCGCATCCCACCCCGGATATCGGTGGCGAGGTGCTGAACGTTGGCGAGCTTGAGAAGCCGAGGGCTCGACGCCATCGACATCGTCTCGCAGAACTGAGGCCACAGTTCCGTGACCGAGCGCACGGCAATCTCGTGTTCCACCGCGTCCTTGGTCGAGTCCAGCAATCGTCGCCCGAGCACTTCGTCCTCCGCTTCGTCGCGGCCTCGTCGAATGGATCCGGCGAGTATCAGTGAGCTCACGTGCCTGCCTTCGGTGCGCACCAGCAGCTCCGGAGTCGCTCCGATCAGACCATCGACCGAGAACGCATAGCACTCGGGAAATCTCTGCGCGAGTCGTTTGACCAACCTACGGGGACTGAGCGCCGCCTTGGACCACACGCGCATGTCGCGCGCGAGAACGACCTTCTCGAGCTGGCCGTTGCGAACCGCCCTTTCGGCCGCTGCCACTGCGTCAAGCCACGACACCTCGGGGGTCGAGGATCCCCAGTACCTGATGCGGTCGTCCTGAGGAGGCTCGGTTTTGTCGATCTTGGGCTCCCGGCCGATGCGTGTTATCCACGAACGGCCGTTGCTGCATCCGATGATGATCGAGGGGACGACGAGCACCGAGCCGGCCTCCAGGGGATCGAAGGTGAACGCACCGAACGCCACGGGGCCACTTCCCGGCACGCCGACTTCGTCGTCGACTGTGAAGGTCGAGAACATCTCGTTCAGCACATTCGTCGCTCGCTCGAACCGATCCGCCCCCGGCTCGATGTCGACTCGTGCCGCCTGGCCCCACGCGACCAGCCCCTCACCGTGATGCACCCAGGCGAAACCACCTGGATCCTCGAGCTCTTCGAGTAGGTTCGGTGACTCGAAATCCATCGTGACGACCCCGAGTCCCTCGGTTTTCACGACCTCGTACCCGTGAGCAATTGCACCGCGCCGAGCCCGAAGAAACGAACGTCTACCTCATCGAAGCCCGCGCCCCCGAGCAGCGCGATCAGTTCGGCTTTCGGTGGAAGGTAGGCCGTCGATTTGGGCAGGTAGCTGTAGGCGTCCTTGTCGGATAGCCAGCCTCCGATCCTCGGAACGATCATGTGGAAGTAGACCTTGTGACCGAACGACAGGACGGGGTTGTCGGGCTGCGCCGTCTCGAGGAATGCGACCCTGCCCCCCGGCCGCAGTACGCGTGCACTTTCCTCGAACAAGGTCTTAAGGTCGACGACGTTCCGCAGCGCGAAGCCACAGGTCAGCCCGTCCGCCTTGCCGTCCCGCAACGGGAGGCGCAGGCCGTCGCCCTGAACCAGTGGAGCGTCGGTGGAGGCCATCGACAGCATTCCGAACGACACGTCGAATCCGACCGGGTCGAGGTCCGCTCTCTGCAACTCGCGACAGAAGTCACCGGTGCCGCAGGCGACGTCGACGACGTGCGACCCCGCGGGCAGGTCCAGCGCCGCGATCGACTTGCGGCGCCAACCCGCATCCATGCCGAAGGTCATGATGCGATTCAGCCGGTCGTAACGAGGTGCGATTCGGTCGAACATCGCCTGAACCGTGCGCGCCTTCTCGGCCCCCGTTGGGAGGCCGGTTCGATCCGTCACGGTGCGTCCTCGACGGCGACGTTCTCGATGCGCTCCTGTGCCACTGCAAGGAGCACCTGTTCGAAGTGACGCGCGACGAGCTTGCTGGTCGCCGGGAGCATCGTGCTGAAGGCCCCGACCAGTCGCTGCGCCGCCTCCTCCTCGTTTTCCGATTGCGCTCGGATCGGGTCGCGCACGAAGCGAATGAACACGTCGACCGCGCGCTCGGCCACCGCCCGCATCGCATGGTCGTGCTCGCGCGCAAGGACGAGCAGCTCGCTGAGCGGGAGCCCTGCACCGAGAAGAGCGAGTCCCTCCGAGACCATCTCGGCGTCTGCGTCGGTGTAGAAGGCTGCGCCGTCGCGCTCCTTGTGCACGATGAGGCCCTCACGTTCGAGCGCCTGGAGCAGCGACTCCGAGATCCCGGTTCGTTGAGCGAGCTGCTGGAGGGTCAGACTGCGTCCCTCTCCGGTCGAGTCGCCGGGACGGTCCACCATGGCGAGGAGCGCCTCGTCGGCCGCGTCCAGCTCGCCCGAGAGCAGGCCCTTGATCGACTTCAGCGTGAAGCCCTTGTCCTTCAGCTCGCGGATCCGGTGAAGGCGCTCGACGTGCTCGTCCGAGTAGAAGACGACCCGGCCCTCACGTTCGGGCTGCGCGAGTAGTCCCCTGGTCTGGTAGAAGCGCACGGTGTCGACGCTGGTGCCGGCTCGGCCCGCCAGCTCCTCGACTCGATATCTCATGAGTAACCACTCTACGAGTCCTTGCTCACAAACTCGAACCCTCCCTGCGGGATGGTGGTGGGAGCCGGTCGAGAACTGCTGCGGCTACCGGACGAAGCGAATGCATAGCGGATAGCGGTAGGCCTTGCCCTGGCTCGCCTGGATGGCGGCGACCACCACCATCACAACGTCGAACACGGCGATCAGGGCCAGCAGCAAGAACCCGATCAGGACGAACACGAGGACGAACGCGATGAGCCCGTAGAGCAGCAGGCTGAGCTGGAAGTTCAGCGCTTCCTTGCCCTGGTCGTCCACGAGGGGGAACTCGTCCCGCTTGAGGAGCCACACCGCCAGGGGACCGACGATGCTCCCGGCGATGGGGACGATGAAACCGGCGAAGGAAGCGATGTGGCACAACATGGCCCAGTTGCGCTCCTGCTGGCTTCCCGGACCCCCCGGTGGGGCCGGCCGGCCGGTCGGATGCTCCCCCGGCGGGTAGCCGGGAGCCCCCTGGGGCGGGGGGTCGTGCGTGGGCCTGGGCCCCTCCGGCTCTGGTGGTTGCTGGCTCATGAGTTCCTCCCGGATCGGTTGCCTCCATCGTTGCAGAGGCTGTACGTGCGAAGCCAGGCAAAGTCAGTAGCCGAGCTCCGGGTCGACCGTACCCTCGAGCGGCTCGCCCGCGGCGTAAGCGGCCACGTTGCGACGCACCAGATGCGGAAGCTCCTCTAAGCCCATCGCCCAGGTGTTGGCCACATGAGGCGTGATCACACAGCTTTCCATCCGCCATAGGGGGTGATCGTCGGGCAGGGGCTCCGGCTCGGTCACGTCGAGCGCCGCTCCCCCGACCACCCCCGCCTCGAGCGCGTCCACGAGAGCGTCGGTGTCGATGAGCCCCCCGCGCGCGACGTTCACGATCCACGCCGCCGGCTTCATCCGGGCGAGCATCTCCTTGCCGAAGAGATTGCGCGTCTCCTCGGTGAGCGCCGCGGCGACCACCACGAAGTCGGCCTCGGGCAGCACGTCGCCCAGTTCTTCGACCTCGACGGTGCGCTCCGCCCCCTCGAGCGCCCGGCCGGAGCGGTTCACGCCTATGACTCGCAGACCCAGCGGCACGACCATCGGCACGAGCGCGGACCCGATGCCTCCGGTGCCGACCACGACTGCGACCCTCCGATCGAGTCGGAACTCCGGGCTATCGAGGCCCTCGCTGCTCCAGCTCTTCGCCCGCGCATGCACGTGCATTCGCCGAGCCGCGGTCAGCATGAGGGTGAGCGCGTGCTCCGCGCAGGCCGGTCCGTAGATCCCCTTGGCGCAAGTCCACGTGATGCCCGGATCGATCACGCCGGCGGCGAAGAACGACTCTATGCCGGCGAACGGGAGCTGCACCCAGTCGACCTCATGGGAATCGAGAACCTCTTTGAGAGCGCCCGGGTTGACGGGATCGGTCCACACCAGGGCGTTGGCACCGGCCACTTCGACGAGCGATCCGCCGCCCTCGGCTACGGCGCGCTCGAGGTCCCCCGTCGCCCTGGGCAAGATGGCGACCCGGAGCACCGAGCTCAAAGCAACGGCTCGCCTGCCGGGTGCACCTCATCGCTGTTGCACAGAGGGCACACCTTCTCGTCCTCTTGGTGCAGCGGAAAGACGTTGCCGCAGTTATCGCACGTCAGCACGACCAGCGTGTACTCGTAGGGCATCGCCCCACGCTACCGCTAATGCGTCAACGATCGTTCGCCGGCGCGAAGACGAGGCGTCCGTCTTCGACGCCGGCCTCGATCGAGTCTCCCTCTCCGAAGGATCCGTCCAGCAGCTTCAACGCGAGCGGGTTCTCGAGGTCGCGCTGGACGAGCCGCTTGAGCGGCCGCGCCCCATAGGCGGGGTCATAGCCCGTCGATGCAAGGTACCCCTTCGCCTGGTCGCCCACTACCAGAGTGATGCCGCGCCCTGCCAGCCGGCCCACCAACCCCCGGAGCTGAATATCGACGATCTCTGCAAGCTCGTCGCGGCTCAGCCGGTGGAAGACGAGGATCTCGTCTACTCGGTTGAGGAATTCCGGCTTGAAGTGATTGCGCACGGCGTCGAGGACCTTGTCGCTCAGCTCCTCATCCCCATCACCGGTCAACAACCACTGCGAACCCAGGTTGCTCGTCATGATGATGACGGCGTTCTTGAAGTCGACCGTGCGTCCCTGTGCGTCCGTCAGGCGTCCGTCCTCGAGGATCTGCAAGAGCACGTTGAAGACATCGGGATGAGCCTTCTCGATCTCGTCGAGCAGAAGCACCGAGTAGGGGCGACGCCGCACCGCCTCGGTAAGCTGACCACCCTCCTCGTAACCGACGTAGCCGGGAGGCGCGCCGACCAGCCTGCTGACCGTGTGCTTCTCCATGTGCTCGCTCATGTCGATGCGCACCATGGCGCGCTCGTCGTCGAACAGGAACTCGGCGAGAGCTCGAGCCAGCTCGGTCTTCCCCACTCCGGTGGGACCGAGGAACATGAACGAACCGATCGGACGGTTCGGATCGCCGAGCCCGGACCGGGAGCGCCGGATGGCGTTCGACACCGCGCTCACTGCTTCGTCCTGGCCGATGACCCGCTCGTGAAGGTTGGCCTCCATCTCGATGAGCTTGGCGACCTCGCCCTCCATGAGCTTGGTTACGGGCACACCCGTCCACCGAGACACGACCTGGGCGATGTCCTCCTCGTCCACCTCTTCCTTGAGGAACTTGCGCTCACTCTGCAGCGCGGACAGCTCCTCGTTGAGCACGCCCAGCTTCCGCTCGGCCTCGACGAGCTTGCTGTAGCGCAGCTCCGCGGCCTTTTGCAGGTTGCCGTCGCGCTCGGCGCGCTCGGCTTCGCCCCGCAGCTCCTCGATCGCGGCCTTGAGGGCGCGCAGATCGTCGATCTTGTCCTTCTCCTGCTGCCACGCCGCCTTCATGCCGTCCATCTCCTCGTGGAGTGCGGCGAGCTGTTCCTCGATCTTCGCAAGGCGATCGCGCGACACCTCGTCGGTCTCCTTCGACAGCGCGGCCTTCTCGATCTCGAGCTGCTTTGCCCTGCGGTCCAGCACATCGATCTCGATGGGCATCGAGTCGATCTCGATGCGCAGCCGGCTGGCCGACTCGTCCACCAGGTCGATGGCCTTGTCGGGCAGGAAGCGTCCGGTCACGTAGCGGTCGGAGAGAACGGCGGCGGCGACGAGCGCTGCGTCCTGGATGCGCACTCCATGATGAACCTCGTAACGCTCCTTGAGCCCGCGCAGGATCGCGATGGTGTCCTCGACGGCGGGCTCGCCGACGAGCACGGGCTGGAAACGTCGTTCGAGCGCCGCGTCTTTTTCGACGTGCTTGCGGTACTCGTCGAGCGTCGTCGCTCCGATCAGCCGGAGCTCGCCGCGCGCGAGCATCGGCTTGATCATGTTGCCGGCGTCCATCGAACCCTCGGCGGCACCGGCTCCAACCACCGTGTGCAGCTCGTCGATGAAGGTCACGACCTCGCCTTCGGAATCCTCGAACTCGCCTCGGTACTTCGAGCCCGCGACCATCGCTCCGATGTCGAGACCGACCACTCGCTTGTTCTTCAGGGACTCCGGAACGTCCCCCGCAACGATGCGGTTGGCGAGACCCTCCACGATCGCGGTCTTACCCACGCCCGGTTCGCCGATGAGCACCGGGTTGTTCTTCGTGCGGCGGGACAGGACCTGGATCACCCGGCGTATCTCGTCGTCGCGCCCGATCACGGGATCCAGCTTGCCGCGCCGCGCGGCCTCGGTGAGATCGCGTCCGAAGCGCTCGAGCGCCTGGTACTTGTCCTCGGGATTCTGGTCGGTGACCCGCTGGGAGCCACGGATCTGCCGGAGCGCCTCGAGCACCCGCTTCCGGTCGATGCCGGCCTCGCCGAGAACCGCGGCGGTGTCGTCGCCCTGCTCCAGGAGCGCGAGGAGCAGGTGCTCGGTCGAGACGTAGGCGTCACCGAGCTTCGCGGCCTCGCTGAAGGCCTCCGCCAGCACGCTCTTCAGGCTCGCGCCGAGATAGATCTCGACGTGGCCGTAGACCTTCGCCTGCCCCTCGAGCACGGCGTCGACCCGCGCGCGCAGAGCCTGGGGCTGGGCCCCCAGCTTCTGGAGCAGCGGGTACACGACGCCCGCGGGCTCACCGAGCAGCGCCCTCAAGAGATGTGCGCTCTCGACCTGCTGGTGGTTGAGATCGCCGGCGAGCCTCTGAGCCACCGCCAGAGCCTCCTGCGACTTGATTGTGAGTTTGTTGATATTCATACCCCTACCTCACGACAAAAGAAGAGAAAATCTGAGTGCTCTATTGTCAGGTTTCATTCCTGAAGGTGTCAACCCCACAGGGGCATGAATTGTTCCGCTCGAGTGGTCCTCCGGCCGGACCATGCCGGGATGGGGCGCCGCCTGCTTACCGTTCGCAAGTTGAGCGCGGACTCCTCCCCGCATGGGTGTGCGCTGGAGAATCGCCAAAACGGCTGGTACATGCGGTGCACGAGTGGACCGCATGGACCGCATGGACCGCATGGACCGCATGGACCGCATGGACCGCATGGACCGCATGGACCGCATGGACCGCATGGACCGCATGGA
>JBOGWX010000090.1:0-3145 GCA_050694055.1 Actinomycetota bacterium | reverse complement strand
GGCGGGCCCTAAGGGCCGAGACCCAAACGTTGAAGTGCGTGCGAGTGGCGTTGCCAGTTCTTTTCGACCTTCACCCGCAGGTCGATGAACACCTTGCGGCCGAATAGGACCTCGATCTCCTCGCGTGCCTCGGTACCGGCCGCCTTCAGGGTCTCGCCGCGGTGCCCGATCACGATGCCCTTCTGCGAATCGCGCTCCACGAAGATGCGGGCGTGAATCTCGAGAAGCCCGTCGTCTCGCTCCTCGTACTCCTCGGTCACCACGGCAATCGAGTGCGGCACCTCGTCGCGGGTTCGGCGAAGCAGCTTCTCGCGCACCAGCTCGGCGACGAAGACCGGAGGTGGTTGGTCGGTGTTCGTTCCCGGTGGATAAAACATAGGCCCGATCTCGAGCCGTTGGAGAACGAGATCACGCACGATCTCCATCCCCTCACCCGTCATGGCCGACACCGGCACGAACTCATCGAAGTCGCCGAGCCGCGCGGCGGCCGACAACGACCTGGCGATCTGGTCGCGCCGCATGATGTCCACCTTGTTCACGACGCAGATCGTGGGCAACTCGGCGCCTTGCAGATCGCTCGCCACTCGTTCGTCTCCCCGACCAATCCCCGAAGCGCCGTCCACCACGAACAACGCCAGGTCCACGTCCGACCACGCCTGGCGCACCACCTCGTTCAGACGTTCACCGAGCAACGTGCGGGGCTTGTGATAACCGGGCGTATCGATCAGAACGGCCTGGGCGCCGGGGACGTTGAGGATCCCGCGTACTGCACTGCGCGTGGTCTGAGGCTTGTCCGAGGTAATTGCGACCTTTCCTCCGACCAGCTGATTCACAAGTGTCGACTTACCGGTGTTGGGTCTGCCAACCACGGCCGCGAATCCCGACCGGAAGGCTGCTGGGAGCTCGTTCGGGTTATCGCTCACGAGGACTCGGCGCCCTCCTCGACGGGAACGGGGACCCTGCGGATGACGACCTTCTGGATACGCCGGCCGGTCACGAGCTCGGTCTGGAACTCGGTCGAGGCGTAACGCACGGTCTCTCCGGGAAAGGGAACCCGGCCCGTCAGCTCGTAGACGAGCCCTCCGACAGTGTCCCAGTCGTCGTCCGGGAGCTCGATACCCAGCAACTCGTTTACCTCGTCGATCGGCATCTTTCCGTCGACCCGGATGGCGCCGTCGCTCAACGGCTCGACCAGCGGTTCTTCCTGGTCGTATTCGTCAACGATCTCGCCGACTATCTCCTCGACCAGGTCCTCGATCGTCACGAGGCCCGCAGTACCTCCGTATTCGTCGACCACGATCGCCATATGCACGTGATGCTGCTGCATCTCGCGGAGAAGGTCCGCCAGTTTCTTTTGTTCCGGCACGAACAAAGGGGGCCGCGCGACCGAGGCGGCTTTGATCGACTGGTCCGCAGACGACTTCTTGAGGAGGTCCTTTGCGTAGAGAACTCCGACGATGTTGTCGGTGTCACCCTCATAAATGGGAATGCGTGAGAAACCGGCCTCGGTGATGGTCTCGAGGGCTTGTCCGAGGGTTGCCCCGGCCTCGAGCACGACCATGTCGGGGCGTGGCACCATCACCTCCCTGACGATCGTGTCGTTGAACTCGAAGACGGAGTGAATCAGCTCACGCTCCTCCACTTCGACGTCCTCATCGTCCTCCGTGCCCAGCAGATGCCGTAACTCTTCCTCTGTGACGAACGGCCCGTCGGGCATGCGTCGCCCGGGCAGCAACAGCATCACGAAGGTCGAAGCCATGATCAGGATGCGGCTGACGGGTCTAAGCGCCCGGCCGAGCCAAACCACCGGTCGAGCCGCGAGAAGCGCGCACTCTTCCGTGTGCTGCACCGCAAGTGTCTTCGGCGGTAGCACCGCAACGACGTAGAGCAGCACCGTTACCATTACGGCGGCGACGAGCTCGCCGCCTCCGGACCACCTGTCGATTGCCCAGCCGGCCGCGAGCACGGCCACAGCCACTTGACTGACCAGCATCAGCAACCAGAGGACATTCATGTAGCCAGGCGGATCCTCGACGATTCGCAGGAGGTGCCCGGCCCCTGCTCGTTTCTCCTGTACCAGGTGGTGAGCCTTCGCCCTACCCACGCGGTCGAGGGCCGTCTGCGCCATCGTCAGGAAGCCTGCGAGCAGCACCAGAACGACGATGCCTGCGATCGTCAGTCCGGTTGCCATCTGCCTTCTCGCATGAGGTGCCCGGCGGCGTAAGGTACCGGCGCCTTCGAGCGGACGTTACTTACGCGCCGGAGCACTAGGTCTTGGCCCGGTTGAAGTCGTCGAGCACTTCAGTGACACGCCGGTTCATACGGTCCCTCTCGGAATCCACCTTGTGATCGTATCCAAGCAGATGCAAGGTCCCGTGCACGAGCAACAGCTCGAGTTCGCGCTCGAATGAGTGATCCATCTTGTCGGCATTGGACTTCGCGACGTCGGGGCAAAGAACCACGTCACCGACCATCGGGGAATCCTCGTCACCTTCGAGCATGGGAAAGGCAAGCACGTCCGTTGCGTAGTCGTTGTTGGCGAAGCGAGCGTTCAGCTTGCGCATGTGCTCACCGTCGACGACCAGTATCGATAACTCTGCCTCGTCGTCGACGTTCTCAGAGCTGAGGACGTGGCGGGCCAGAGCCGAGAGTCTCGCTTCGTCCACGGGAAGCCCTTGCTCGTTGGCCAAGAAGACGTCCATGGACTAACGTCCTTCGTCGGCCGCGGAGCCCTCCGCGTAGATTTGATAGGCCTCGACGATGTCTTGCACGATCTTGTGCCTGACGACGTCGCGACCATCCAGATTGGCGATCCCGACGCCGGCGATCTTGCCCAGGATCTCTTGGACCACCACCAGCCCGGAGCGGGCACCCGACGGGAGATCGATCTGAGTAACGTCGCCGGTGACGACCGCCTTCGAGCTGAACCCGAGGCGGGTGAGAAACATCTTCATCTGCTCGGGAGTGGTGTTCTGGGCCTCGTCCAGGATGATGAACGAGTCGTTCAAGGTGCGACCGCGCATGAACGCCAGCGGCGCGATCTCCACAGTGCCCTGCTCGACGTGGCGATGGAAGGTCTCGGGTTCGAGCATCTCGTAGAGCGAGTCGTACAACGGTCTCAAGTACGGATCGATCTTGGCGGAGA
>JBOGWX010000089.1:0-5137 GCA_050694055.1 Actinomycetota bacterium | reverse complement strand
CTTCGGCATCGGGACGTCGGCGTCGGCCAACGAGTCGGTCCGGGCCAGCCCCATCGATTCCGAGGGGTGGCTGGGGCTCATAGGCCGATTCGTCGCGCTCGTCGGCCTCACGCTGTGGGCTGGTTCTGCGTTGCTGTCCAGGGTGGCTGTCCGGGCCAAGGTGCCGAGCCGCAGGTCGCAGTCGCTGACTCGCCTGCTGCCCTGGCTCGCCTTTCTCGGGACCGCGACGGCAGTCATCTCCTCGGCGGTGGTTTCCTCCGGATCCATTGCGGGCGCGAGCGATGTCCTGCTCGGCGGGTCGTCGGGGCGGTGGCGAGCGATCCTTGTCACCGCGTCGCTCGTGGGGGGCATCGTCGGCCCAAGTCGTGCACGTGCCCAGCGACTGCTGGTGGCGGTGGCGCTCGTGTCGGAAGCCGCCTCGGGCCATGCGGCCTCATCGCCGGCTCCGCTGGTGGCGACGATCTCCTTCTCCGTGCATCTGCTCGCGGTGGGAACGTGGGGCTTCGCGATCGTCGCCTCGATGCTGTCGACGGAACGCCTCAGGAGCGCGCTTGCGACGTTCACGCCCTTCGCGGTCGGGGCTGCCGTTGCGGTCGCGGTCACCGGCCTCGGCAACGCGGTCCTTGAGCTAAGCGCGCCTGGGGATGCCTTCTCGACCGCGTATGGGCGGACGCTTCTGTTGAAGACCGCGGCGTTCGTCGTTATCGCCGGGTTCGGGCTGAGCCATTATGTCCTTCGCCGCATGCCCACACCGAGCACGAGACGGTTGAAGTTCCCACTTCGGGCGGAGGCCAGCGTCACCCTGATTGCTTTAGCACTCGCGACCGTGCTCGTGGGTTTTCCCAATCCGCCGCGCGAGACTGAGGCCGCCGAGCGTCCGGAAGAAGGGAGCTCAATCGCCGAGTTCGTCCGGCAGGATGCGGTCTCCGTTGCCCAGGGATCTGGGCCCTTCGTGGTCGGGCTGTCGCTCGCACCGGCGCGGCCGGGTCCGGTCGATTTCCGGGTCGATGTCCTGGGCGTCGAGCCGGGCGACGCGTTACGGGAAGCAGAGGTGCGCGGACTCAGTGGTTCCGGCTCCGAGCTCGAAGTGCCGCTCTCGCCGTGCGGACTCGGGTGCTTCGAGGGCAACGGGATCGTCGATGCCACCGGCGAGTGGCGGATGTCGCTTTCTATCGTCTCCAATCGGGGTCGCGTGGGGCTCAACGCGACGCTCCCTCTACCGACACCCGAAGGACGCGACGAGCTAGAGGGGGCGATCGCCGCAATGGAAGAACTCCGGTCGGCGCGCATGCGCCAGGATCTCAGCGGCAGGGTCGGGGGGCCGACGATCATCAGCCGCTACCTGTTCGAGGCACCCGACAAGATGGATATCAGGGTCAACGAGAGCCACCGCATCATCATCGGCGATACCGAGTATCGGAAAGCCGACGAGGATGATCGCTGGCGCAAATCAGACTGGCCAGGTTCACCTTTCACGTGGCCGAAGAAGTACTACCGCTCCTTCTGGAGGGACGCGACCGGGGCGCGCGTGATGGGAACCGAGAAGGTGGAAGGCGACAGATACCGGATCGTGTCGTTTGTGCGCCCGGATCTGCCGGCGTGGTTCCGGATCTGGGTGCGCGTCTCCGACGGCGTCGTCGTGCTCAAGAGATGAGAGCGGAGGGACACATCATGGACGACATCTATTCCGCAATCGACGAGGCGGAGAAGATAGCACCACCTACGTAGTGGTCTCTATCCACTACCAAGAGCTAAGGCCAGGTAGACGAGGCCAACCACGAGCGCCGCGCGCTTCATTAAGCCGCCGCGATCCTACGCGAGCGGCGAAGTTGGCCGGCGGGAAAAGGATGCGATGACGGTCCCAAGTTCTCCACCTATCCGGTCGTCGTCACGCTCGAGATCGAGAACCCGACCTGCTCAAGAGATGCGACGAGTGCCCCGATGTCGCTCGACACACCGAAGTGAAGTTGGGCGTCGACGACCGCACTGAGGCGGTGGCCACCGCGGTTGAACGACGCATCATTCGTCTCGGATCTCACTGACGTCCGCAGGGTGCGGCGCACGATAAGCGGGGAACCGGGGAACCTATCTCCCTATCACGGTCTCGTCGGTCAACCTTCCGAGCTGGAAGGCATCGTCGAGCGAGATCAGGAACATCCCCGGATGCTCGAAGGTCCATCTCTCGCCCGCCTCGTTCACCCCAGATGAAGAGCGCAAAAGTTCATGAGCAACTTGGATTCAACAACTTTGAATATGTGATCCCGCCACTACTGTAGCGGTGGAAGCGGGCCGCGACCCTGAGCATCGCGGCCCACTGCCCCGAAGCCACGAGCTGCTTCACGGCTGCTCACCCACGATCCCGTTCTCGAGCAGCTCGATCAGACGGCCCCGGCACACGCTGCGCAGCTCGCCGAACGTGTCGCGCTCACCGTGGAGCCGGTCGCACACCTCGCACACGCCGTAGTCGGGCTGCAGCACCCGGCCGGCCTTGATCGATTCGACCCACGCGGCCACCTGGGTGGAGTCGACCTCGATGTCGCACTGACCGTGCTCGCCGGCGCCGTCTGCGCCTCACTGCGCCGCCGCCTCACCGGCTACCACAACGCAACCCCCGACACCCTGCAACGGGCGGTTCTTGTCCACCGGGGGCCACGTCATCAACAACGGCCAGTCGATCCTCGTGCGACTCAACCGGCGGACCTACTCGCCAGTCCTACGCCAAGCCAACGTCCCCGAGGTCGCAGTCCCATGGTGGGAGGGGCGCACCCTCCGATTCGAGTTCGAGTGACAGGTTGGGGTCGAACTCGCTGCGCAAGAATCGGCGCTAATGGATGGGTCGGGACGAGACAGTTGTACACAGGAGTAATCAGGATCGTGGACGGCCGCCGACCTGGAGAAATCGGGTCCCGTCAGGTTCACTCAGGGTCAAGCAGAACGCTACAGAGCTAGCTCATAATCCGTTGGTCGCGGGCGGCGCGTGCATGACTGCCACCAAGTGATCGGGTCCCGCGGACCCTTCTTGCCGTGGAGCAAATGTGGAGCATGAGAAGTGGCAAGGAGTCCAACCAGGTCTTACCCAGGGCAATCCGAAGAGTGGGGATGACCAGCGGAAACAGTCGGAAATTGCCGGTGATCAGGAATGACACCATCACCATGAAAACAGCCCGAAATCCGCTTACAACGCAGGGGTCGGCGGTTCGAACCCGTCACCGCCCACAACGCGAACGAGCCGGTCAACGCACGCTTTCGAAGTATTTGGCGATGCGAACAGACGTTCAGCGCGGCGCGAAATCCAACAGGCGTATTAATCCGAAGGTGGGATCTCGCTCTAGGCGAGAGTTGTCCGGTAGCCGACCGGGGATGACTCTCATCCAACATGTCGGGCCAGAACCCTGCGGCTCTGACCTTCTTTTTGACCGTCTCCCCGGCCGGAACCGGACCAGCGGAAGTGACTTGCTAGAAGTTGGAGCTAACCCAACGCCTGTGTGTCCTCCGCTTGTCCACATCGTAGGCCGGTCGAGGGAAGGAGACCAGCATGGGTGTGGTAGTTGGCGTCGACTCCCATAAAGAGTCGGTGGCCGCGGCGGCCGTCGACGAACTCGGACGCACGCTCGAGGTGCGCCGGTTCGCGAACGACAGCACGGGCCACGACGAGGTGCTCGCGTGGGTGCAGTCCAACCCAGACGTCACGAGGATCGGGATCGAGGGCTCGGGGGTTTACGGTGCCGCCCTTGCCCGGGCCCTGATGGCGGCCGGCGAGGACGTCAGGGAGGTGCCTCCCACCCTCACCTTCAGGGAGCGTTGCCGCAACGGCTCCCATGGCAAGTCTGATCCCGTCGATGCAGTCGCGATCGCTCGTGTGGTGGTGCGCGAAGGCGCCCTGTCATCCCCCCGCCGAACGGCGGTCTGGGACGATCTCAAGCTACTCGTTGACTACCGTGACCAGCTCGTTCGCGTCCGCACGCAGTTCTCCCATCGCATCCACCGCGACCTCGTCGTGGTCCACCCCGGGTATCAGAAGCACGTTTCTGATCTGCGCTCGAAGAAGAACGTCGCACAAGCCGCGAAGCTTCTGCGAGGCGACCGTTCGGTCAGGGCCGAGCTGACCCGGCGCAGAATCTCGCAACTGCGCCGCCTCGATCAAGAGCTCACCGCCAACAAGACAGAGATCGCCAGCGCGGTCGCGCGCTCGGAAACGAGGCTGACCGATCTGCCCGGCATCGGAGTCCTGATCGCAGCCAAGTTCGTCGCTGAGACAGGTGACGTGACAAAGATCCGCTCCGAGAGCGCGTTCGCCATGCTGACTGGGACCGCACCGCTGCAAGCGTCCTCGGGAGCGACCAGCAGACATCGCCTGAACCGCGGCGGCAATCGTCAACTGAACCATGCGCTCCATTACATGGCGCTCGTGCAATATCGGTCGCACCCCGCGGCGCACGCGTACATCGAACGAAAGCGCGCCGAGGGCATGTCCTTCAAGGAGGCTATGCGCTGCCTCAAGCGACACCTCGCCAAGGTCGTGTACCGGCGAATGATGGCGGACGCGACACGGCTCCAGATTGCCGCTTGACACGGATTCCGTGTCATTACTCGGGGCGCGAGATCCTCTCGTGATGAGAGGGTGGCCCTGGACCGGCGGGGTGGCTCATTGACTTTATGTCGCAAGCTCTTCTGAGCTGCTGGCTTGCTTCTTAGGCGTCCCCCGCCGATCTCAGGGCCATCGGTCCTGGCTTGATAGAGGCGTGTGCTGCTCGAGGGATTGTTGTCGGACCGGTGACCCGCATCATGCCGCATCTGGACGAGGGAGGTGGTGATGACAAGCGTCATCGGGATCGACGCGCACAAGGCCACGCTGACTTGTAGCGCGGTCGACGAGCTGGGAAGGGAGGTCAACTCGATCACGGCAGCCAACGACGGCAGAGGCTTTGCCAAGATCGAGCGGTTCGCGCTGCGGGTGGGCGCCACTCGAGTTGGCATCGAATGTTCTGGCTCCTATGGGCTTGCGCTCGCTCAGCACTTGGTCGCGAGGGGCTGGGACGTCAAGGAGGTCCCCGGACAACTGGTCAAGCAGATTCGACGGGCACTTGCCAAGGGCAAGAACGACTCACTGGACGCGTTGTTGATCGCAAGGGTGGTG